>NZ_JBDGIR010000010.1:0-190630 GCF_057657315.1 Lysobacter sp. Soil_C_15 | reverse complement strand
CAGAGCTGGCCGACAAGGTGATTCGGGACGTGTTCAAGCCGTTTGATGCACTTGTACGTTGACAGTGCAGTTACTTTCTTTGTCGCCTTGGACAAAGAAAGTGACCCGGCCGCTTGCGGACGGAAGCTTTGCTTTAGAGCTTTGGAGCTTTGAGCTCTGGAGCTTCAGAGACCTGCGAACGACTAACGCCGCGAGACCGCAAGAGCGCGGTCGCGGCTTGCGCCGCTCCTACAGGGGGCGCAGGACAAGACGCGGCGAGATCAAGGGACGGCGGTCGCGGCTTGCACCACTCCTACAGGGGCGCAGGACAAAGACGCGGCGAATTGGGAGATGGCGGTCGCGGCTTGCGCCGCTCCTACCCTGGCGGAGGTTTTCAGGCTTCGCTTGATGGCGTCGGCCTTGGACCTGCTGCGCGTCCCGTGGTCGCGGCTTGCGCCGCTCCTACAGGGGCTTGGGACAAAGACGCGGCGAGGTTGAGGGATGGCGGTCGCGGCTCGCGCCGCTCCTGCAGACGATAGCCTCGAGCTTCGATCGCTGACGACGGTCTTGGGGTTTCTGCGCGTCCCGTGGCTCGCGCCGCTCCTACAGGCAGCGGCTACTTCACCACCCGCAGCTTCGAGGCGCGGCGCCGCCGCAACAAAGCCTCGCGGCGCGCATCGCGGACGTTGCCGCCGTTGCCGCCGCCCGGCGGACGCCGGCGCCAGTAGAGAATCGTCAGCCAGCCGATCAGCATGCCGCCCAGATGAGCGAAATGCGCCACCCCGCTGCCCTGCGCGAACACGCCGTACACCACCGCGGCGACCGCGTAGATGATCACCAGGGTGCGCGCCTTGAGCACGATCGGGAACGGCAGCAAGGTCACCCGCCGCAGCGGGAACAACATGCCGTAGGCCAGCAGCAGACCGTAGATCGCGCCCGACGCGCCCAGGGTCAGGTAGAACTCGCCGTGGCGCACCGCGTAGGAGGCGAACAGCAGTTGCAGCAGGCCCGAGCCGACCAGGCAGACGAAGTAATAGACGGCGAAGCGCTTGGCGCCCCAGTGATACTCCAGC
Organism: Lysobacter sp. Soil_C_15; assembly: GCF_057657315.1. Lineage (NCBI taxonomy): Bacteria > Pseudomonadati > Pseudomonadota > Gammaproteobacteria > Lysobacterales > Lysobacteraceae > Lysobacter > Lysobacter sp. Soil_C_15. The sequence goes on along the minus strand of NZ_JBDGIR010000010.1, from coordinate 189,578 downwards.
GAGGCGCCGAACATCACCAGGGCCAGCATATTGAACGCCAGGTGGCCGACGCCGCCGTGCAGGAAGCCGTAGCTCAGCAACTGCCAGGGCAGGAAGCCCGGGCCGGCGGACTCGAGCTGCGCCGGAAGCCACGGCCACAGCTCCAGCCACAGCACCCACGACCGCGTCGACGGGCTCAAGCTCAACAGCCATTGCAGAACGAACGCGGCGACATTGGCGATCAGCAGTTTCCTGGTGACCGGCGGGATACTGGAAAACATCGCGACTCCTCGGACCGGCGGCTATGGTAGCCGCTGCCCCGCCGCGGCGCCGTGAGCGCGATGTGGATACGCCTTGCGCGGGCGGGCGGCATTCATTCCGGCGGCCCCCAGATCTGCGAGTCCAGGGTCGCCGCGGCGCGCTGTCCCCGCACCCGGCCCTTCTCCACCGTCACGCCCTCGGCGCGCAGGCGCTGGGCCTGCTCGCGATAGCCCTTGGAGCCCTCGGGAAAAGCGATCCGCCCGTCGGACCGCAGCACCCGGTGCCAGGGCAGCTTGGCGTCCTCGTTCTCGCTGAGCAGGCGCGCGACCAGGCGCGCCCGGCCCGGCAGGCCGGCGCGGCGGGCGACCTCGCCGTAGCCGGCGACCTGGCCCTTGGGAATCGCGCGGATCGCGGCGCGGATGCGTGCGGCGGCAGTTTCGCTGTCCATCGCGGTAGCATAAGGCGCTGTAGCGCGCAGGAGTCGCCCCCATGCAGTTCGAACAGATCCGCCAGCACCTGACCCGGACCGGGTTCCATCTCACCGTTCACGACGAGAGCGTGATCTGCATCGAGCTCTCGCTCGAGCAGGGCACCCGCCACCAGGCGATCTTCCTGTCCGAGCTGATGGACGACGACGGCCGCCCGTTCCTGCGCGTGGCCACGGCGATCGCGCCGACCACCGGCCTGGACGCGCGCCGCGCGCTGGCGTTCAACTGGGAAAGCCACGTCGGCTACCTGGCGATCGGCGATCTGGACGGCGTGCCCTACCTGCATCTGTGCGAGAACCGCCCGCTGGAAAGCCTGGACGGCGCCGAAGTGCAACGCCTGGTGCTGGAGATCGGCGGCGTCGGCGATCGCATGGAACGGGTGCTGTCGGCCAACGGCGACCTGCTCTGAGTTCGGCTTGCGCTTGGCTGCTTGCGCCTGGCCGTTTCGCTCGCCGCTTTTGCGGCAGCGGCGCCGCGCAGGTACTTCCTCCGGTCGTGAGCCGCGAGCGCCATCCCTCAATCCGGCGGCGTCTTCGTCCTAAGCCCCTGGCAGGAGCGGCGCCCCACGGGGATTTTCTCCGGTCATAAGCCGCGACGACCGCAGCAAGGTACGCAAGCGCCGTCGCCGAAGCCCGGGCATCCGGGCTTCGTTGTTTTCGGGGCTGGCGGGTCGGCGGGTTTCGGGCCGCAGCGTGGTATCCCACCGCTTCGGTGGTCGCGGCTGACGCCGCTCCTACAGGCGACGCCAACCTCGATCGCCCGCCCCCCCTTCCAAGCACCGCGATTGCCCCCTTTGAAAAAGGGGGGCCAGGGGGGATTTGCTCTTGCTCTTGCTCTTGCTCTTGCTCTCGGCAGGTACCCCGAAGACGCCGTTCCGCGCTCGCAGCTCGCGCCGCCCCTACCCCGCCCCGCAGATTCCGCGCAAAAGAAAAACCCGCTCGAAGCGGGCTTTCTTTGCTCGGAACCTTGCCGTCGCCGCGCGACGCTCAGGCCCAGCCGAACGCGCGCATCAGCTCGAACAGGCCGTAGGCGATGCCGCCAGCCGCCGGGATGGTCAGGATCCAGGCCCAGATCATCTTCTCGACCACGGTCCACTTGATCGAGTTGAAGCGCTTGGCCGTGCCCACGCCCATGATCGCGGCGGAGATGTTGTGGGTGGTCGAAACCGGAATGCCCAGCGACGAGGCGGCCATGATCACCGAGGCGGCGCTGGTCTCGGCGGCGAAGCCGTGGATCGGGTGCAGCTTGACCAACTTGTGGCCCAGGGTCTTGATGATCCGCCAGCCGCCGGCGGCGGTGCCGGCCGCCATCACCACCGCGCAGGTCAGCTTGATCCAGGTGTCGATGTCGTTGTTGGCGATCGCGCCCGGCGAGGGGTGCAGGAACGCCAGCCACGCCGGCAGGTTGTCCAGGGTGCCGGCCTGCTGCGCGCTGATCAGGGCCAGGGCGATGATGCCCATGGTCTTCTGCGCGTCGTTCATGCCGTGGGCGAAGCCCATGCCGGCGGCGCTGAGCAGCTGCGCCTTGCCGAAGAAGCCGTTGACCCAGCGCGGCCGCGCGATTCTGCGCAGGACGCCGCCGCTGGAGGCCATCGCGGAGATGACCGCGAACAGCACGCCCATCACCAGGAAGCCGGCGGTGAAGCCCAGCAGCGGCGAGCTCACCATCGGCACGATCACCTTCCACAGCACGCCGGCGCTCTTCCAGATCGGCTCGGCCGGATGCGACCAGACCACCGCGTGCCAGTTGTTCGACGCCGCCGCGACCGCGGCGCCGCACAGGCCGCCGATCAGCGCGTGCGAGGACGAGGACGGCAGGCCCAGCCACCAGGTGATCAGGTTCCAGATGATGCCGCCGAGCAGGGCGCACAGGATCAGCTGCGAGCCGATCTCGACCACCCCGGCGTCGATCAGGCCCGAGGCGATGGTCTTGGCCACCGCGGTGCCCCACAGCGCGCCGACCAGGTTGGTCGAGGCGGCGAGCATCACCGCCTGCATCGGCGAAAGCACCTTGGTCGCCACCACGGTGGCGATGGAGTTGGCGGTGTCGTGGAAGCCGTTGACGTACTCGAAGATCAGCGCCGCGAGGATCACCACCAGGACCAGCGTAAGCATGGCGCGGGCCTCAGGAGTTCTTGAGCACGATCTGGTAGGCGACCACGCCGGCCTCGCGGCAGCGGTCGATCGCCTTCTCCAGGATCTCGAAGAACTCCTTGAGCAGGAACATCTGCAGGTTGTCGAGCTGGCCGGAGTAGATGTCGCGGTACAGCTCCAGCATCAGCCGGTCGGCTTCGTTCTCCAGCGCGCGCAACTGGTCGTTGAGGACCTTCATCGGCTCCAGCTTGAGCTGGCGCAGCTGATGGACCATCTTCACCACCACCGCGGCGGCCTGTTCCAGCATCGCCGCGCGCGGGGCGAAGTCGATGTGCTCGAGGTGGCGGGTAGCCAGCGAGTAGCGGTCGGCGAACTTCTCGACCTGCTTGGGGATCTTGTACAGGGCCGAGCTCAGCGCCTCGATGTCCTCGCGCTCGATCGGGGTGATGAAACTGTCGACCAGTTCCTGGCTGATCTTGTCCGAGGTCTCGCGCTCGCGCTGGCGGGCCAGCTTGAACGCGTCCAGGGCCGGCTGCCGGTCGGCCGCCTTGAGCATGTCGTGCAGGGCCTTGGTGCTGTCGTGGGCGGCGACCGCGGCCTCCTCGAGCAGGGTGTAGAACTGGTTGCCTTGGCCGAAAATGGTCTGCAGGGAAAACATGCTGGGGTGCCTCTGGCCTGTGGCCGCGGTTGCCGGCCGCCAGGGCCGAATGGGTTTGCGGGCGCGATTATGACGGTTTGAAGCGCGCCCGCCCACCTTGACGCCGGCCGCGGCCGCCCCCATCCGCAACGCCAACGGCCCCGCAACGCCGTGTGCACGCGGCTTTCACGCCTCTGCCGCGCCGCGGCGGGCACAGTCGGACGCAGGCGGGCCCGGCCCCCAGCCAGGCAAACCGGCCTGCCGAACCACCCTGCTAAGATCGGTGCCGGCCCGACCGTCCGGTTTCGCCGGCCGCTCCGCCCCCCTTCCGCCTTTCCGCCTCGCACAATGGACGACGACCCAAAACCGCCGCCCGGCCGATCCCCGGCCCGCTTCCGCCGCGCAATGCGCCCCCTCCGTGATTCCGCCGGCCGCAGGAGGCATTGCCGATGCTGGAGCTCCTGATCGTCGCGGCCCTGATCGTCCTCAACGCCTTCTTCGCGATGTCGGAGATGGCCTTGATGACCTCGCGCAAGCTGCGCCTGAAGCAGATGGCCGAGACCAGCCGCGGCGCCCGCATCGCCCTGCAGTTGGCCGAGCATCCCGACCACCTGCTGTCGACCGTGCAGGTCGGCATCACTGCGATCGGCGTGCTCACCGGCACCTTCGGCGGCGAATCCATCGGCCTGGTCATCGCCGGCTGGATCAGCGGCATCGTGCCCGATGCGGCGCAGTACGCGCGCAGCATCGGCATCGGCACCGCGGTCACCCTGATCACCGCCTCCAGCGTGATTTTCGGCGAGCTCATTCCCAAGCGCCTGGCCCTGACCAATCCGGAGAAGATCGCCAGCACCGTGGCGGTGGTCCTCGACGGACTGGCCCGCTTCGCCAAGCCGGTGGTGATGGCGCTGGGCGCGATCAACCGCGCCGTGCTGCGCCTGCTCGGGATCAAGGACGACGCGCGCAGCGAGATCAGCGAAGAAGAGATCCGCCTGCTGGTGACCGAAAGCCACGAGCAAGGCGTGATCGACGCCGACGAGCGCAAGATGATGAACCGCGTGCTCAGCCTCGGCGACCGCACCAGCGAAAGCCTGATGACGCCGCGCACCCGGATCGCCTGGCTGGACGCGTCCGCGCCGCTGGAAGAGAACCTGGCGATCATGCGCGAGTCGCCGTTCTCGCGCTTCCCGGTCTACCGCGGCGGCGACCAGGACGTGCTCGGCGTGCTCGAGGCCAAGAGCCTGCTCGCCATCTTGGGCGTGCCGGGCGCGGAACCGGACCTGTTCGGGCAGTTGCGCGAAGCGCTGTTCGTGTCCGAATCGACCCACGCGCTGAAGCTGCTGGAGATCTTCCGCGAGGAACAGCAGTCGCTGGCCCTGGTGGTCGACGAATACGGCGACGTCGCCGGCCTGGTCACGGTCAACGACCTGATGGGCGCGGTGATCGGCCGGGTCCAGACCGCCGAGTCCGACGATCAGCCCGGGCCGGTGGTGCAGCGCGAGGACGGCTCCTACCTGATCGACGGCGCCCTGCCGGTGGAGGAATTGCGCGAAGTCATCGGCGGCGGTCGCCTGCCGAACGAGGACGAGCACGATTTCCACACCGCCGCGGGCCTGGTCATCGCCCATTTCGGCCGCATCCCCCACGTCGGCGAGTACTTCGCCTGGCCGGGCTGGCGGATCGAAGTGATCGACCTGGACGGCCCGCGCATCGACAAACTGCTGTTGCAGCCGCAGGCCAAGGCGCAGGAGTCCGGCGACGATGAGCTCGGCGGCTGATCGCGGCCCCGAGGCCGGCGACGAGGAGCGTCCGCGCTCGCGCCGCCGGCGCGGCCCGCGCCCGCACGAAGCCGGCACCCGCGCCCTGCTCGACGCGATCGTCGCCGGCGATCCGGACGAGGTGGTGCGCTTCGGCGACGTCTTCGCCGGGCTCGGCAAGCGCTCCTTCGGCATGCTGCTGTTCGTCTCCACCCTGCCCGCCTTCTTCCCGATTCCCGGGGTCGGCGGCGCGGTCAGCGGCCCGCTGGTGGTGCTGGTCGGCCTGCAGCTGCTGATCGGGCTGCGCAAGCCGTGGCTGCCGGGCTTCATCGCCCGGCGCGGGCCGCACCGGCACGCGATGGCCAAGTTCCGCGATCTGCTGGCGCCGTGGCTGGCGCGGCTGGAGCGGGTGGTCCGCCCGCGCGCGACCTGCCTGCTCGATCACCGCCTGGCCAACGCCTTCACCGGCCTGTTGCTGGTCCTGCTCGGCATCCTGCTGTCGCTGCCGATTCCGTTCACCAACTTCCTGTTCGGCGCGCTGTTGCTGCTGTTCGCCTTCGCCCTGCTCGAACGCGACGGCAAGCTGATGGGCCTGGCCTGGATCGCCGGCACCGCCGCGGTCGGCGTATTCGGCATCCTCTCCGGCACCCTGGCCCAGGCCGCAGCCGAGTGGATCGCGCTGGCGCGCAGCAAGATCGGTTGAGCGCGGCGCCGGTAGCCGCTTGTGCCGTGGCTCGATGCCGCAGGCCAGACCAGCCACCGTCCCCTACCCCTGCCTTTGCCTTTGCCTTTGCCTTTGCCTTTGCCGTTGCCGTTGCCGTTGCCGTTGCCGTTGCCGTGAACAGCTTGGCGCAGCAGCGAACTCGCGAGGACAAAAGCAGCCCCGGAGGGCGGCCCGCAGGGATGCGGGCCGTGCGCAGCCAGGCCAGGGATGGCCTGTGCGGAGCAGCCCTGCGCAAGCTCCGTCCCATAGTGGCTTTTGATTCGAAACAGTTATGGCGTTTTCTTTGGTTACTTTTGACCGAAGGAAATCCCGTGGGACTTTGTCGCCTTGGACAAAGAAAGTGACCCGGCCGCTTGCGGACGGAAGCTTTGCTTTGGAGCTTTGGAGCTCTTGTAGCCTTCGAACGGCAAACGGCGCGAGACCGCAAGAACGCGGTCGCGGCTTACGCCGCTCCTACAGGGGCGCAGGACAAAGACGCGGCGAATTGAGAGATGGCGGTCGCGGCTTGCGCCGCCCCCCACGCGATAGATTCGAGCTTCGATCAACGACAACGGCGTTGGGTTCTCTGCGCGTCCCGTGGTCGCGGCTTGCGCCGCCCCCCCACGCGACAGATTCGGGCTTCGATCAACGACAACGGCGTTGGGTTCTCTGCGCGTCCCGTGGTCGCGGCTTGCGCCGCTCCTCCCCTTTGGGGGGCGGCACTCCGGACCGGCCGCCGACGCCCGGGCGATCGCCGTACCTACGCGGTCAACAGGGCGCGGAACTCCTGCGCGTTGACCGGGTGGCCGAGCCAATAGCCCTGGGCCAGGTCGCAGCCGCGCTCGCGCAGCACCGCGTACTGGCCTTCCTTTTCCACGCCCTCGGCGACCACGGTGATGCCCAGCGAGTGGGCCATGGCGATGATCGCCGTGGTCAGCGCCAAGTCGTCCGGGTCGCGCAGCACGTCGGCGATGAAGCTGCGGTCGATCTTGACCCCGTCCACCGGCACCCGGCGCAGATGGCTGAGCCCGGAGAAGCCGGTGCCGAAGTCGTCCAGCCACACCTTGACCCCGCTCGCGCGCAACCGCGCCAGCAGGTTGCTGGCGTGGATTTCGTCGCCGATCACCGCGGTCTCGGTCAGTTCCAAGTGCAGGTGGTGCGCCGCCAGCCCGGTGTCGTGCAGGCAGTCGGCCACGGTCTTGGGCAGGTCGCCGCTGCGCAGCTGGCGCGGCGAGACGTTGACCGACACGAACAAGGGCTCGGCGTCCGGGCGCGCGCGCTGCCAGGCCATCGCGTCCTCGCAGGCCGCGCGCAGCACCTGCGGCCCCAGGGTCTCGATCATGCCGCTCTGCTCGGCCACGTCGATGAACACCGACGGCGCGATCAGCCCCTGCTCGGGGTGCTTCCAGCGCAGCAAGGCCTCGGCGCCGACCATCGCGCCGTCGGCCAGGCGGTACACCGGCTGGTAGACCAGGCTCAGCTCGCCGCGGTCCCAGGCGCCGCGCAGCTCGTGCTCCAGGTGGACCCGGCGCTCCACCGCCTGGTCCATCGCCCGGCTGTAGAAGCGGTAGCAGTTCTTGCCGGCGACCTTGGCCTGGTACATGGCGATGTCGCCGTTCTTCATCAGCCCGGTCGCGCCGGAGGCGTCCTCCGGATACAGGGTCACGCCGATCGAGGTGCCCAGGAACACCTGACGGTCGTGGACCACGATCGGCTGGCCGAGCTCGCCGACCAGCACTTCGGCCAGATGGCTGGCGATGCTGCGCGCCTCGCCCTGGCGATCGTCCCCGCCCTCGACCAGGATCACGAACTCGTCGCCGCCGAAGCGCGCCAGCAGCGCGTGCTCGCCGCCGATCCGCAGCACCGTCTGCTGGATGCGCTGGGCGAACTGCAGCAGGACCTCGTCGCCGGCATCGTGGCCGAGGGTGTCGTTGACCCGCTTGAAATCGTCGATGTCGGCGAACAGCAGCGCCAGCTGTCCGCCGCCGTCGCGCAGGTGCAGCAGGCGCTGGTCCAACGCCTCGCGGAACGCCAGCCGGTTGGCCAGCCCGGTCAGGGCGTCGGTGTAGGCCATGCGGCGGATGTCGCGGTCGTGGCGGGCCAGGCTCTGGCTCATGCGACCGAACGCGCGCATCAGGTCGCCGACCTCGTCGTTGCCCTGCCCGCCCGCCGGCGCGCTGTCGAAGTGGCCGTTCTCGATCGCCTGGGCGGCGTCGGCCAGTTGCCGGATCGGCTTCACCAGCCAGCGCTGGATCAGCCACAGCATCAGCCCGCCCAGCGCCAGCAGGCCCACGCTCAACACCCCGACCCACAGCAACTGGCGCCGGCCGAGTTCGTTGAGGCGATTGCGCAGCTTGTCCAAGGCGCCGTCCTGGTAGGCGCGCATGGCCTTGAGGTCGTAACCGACCCGGACCCCGCCCAGGCGCTGTTGGCCGATCTTGATCGGCGCCGACACGTCCAGGGTGGTCTCGGTCCATTGCGCGTGCAGGCCCTGCGCGCGCACCACCTGGGCCGCGATCGCATCGTCCATGCGCTTGCCGTAGCTGGGGATTTCCTCGCTGCCGTCGTGGACGACGTTGCCGTCGCTGTCGTAGACCAGCACGTAGCGCACGCCGGGGTTGTTCATCGCCGCGCGGCCAAGCTCGCCGATCGCGTCCAGGTCGAAGTAGTACAGCGGGTTGGTCAGCGACCCGGCCAGCTGCGCCACCTCGCCCTCGCCGTGCCGGCGCAGGCTCTCGGCCATGGTGTCGCGCATCGCCTCGCGGCTGATCCCGACCACCTCGCTCTGGGTGCGCTCCTGCCGCTCCAGCAGCATCGCGATCAGCGCGGTCACGCCCAGGAAGGCCACCGCCATCATCGCCAGGAACTTGGCCTGCAAGCCGGCGCGCAGGTTCATTCGACCTCCGCGCGAACCCGCGCGACGCCTTCGCCGATGTGATCCAGGCTGCGCTGCGAAGCGGCGTCGATCGGCAGGAAACGGGTGGTCTTGAAGAAGCGCAGCAGGGCCTCGCCGGCGTCCGGGTCGCCGGCGGCGTCGATCAGCACCTCGCGCAGGCGCGCGGCGACCTTGGGATCGAGATCGCCGCGGACCAGTTCCAGCGCGCGCGGATACTGTTCGCTGCGGCCGATCACCACCAGGTCGCGGCGGAACGCGTCCGGCACCCGGCGCGGGTTGTCCCAGTCCAGGTTGCTCATCACCCCGGCGTCGACCAGGCGCTTGTGCACCCAGGTCGAGATGTTGAGCTCCGAGCGCGCGAACAGATAGCCGACCGCGCCGCGGTTGATGCGGTCGGTCGGCGACAACAGGATCTCCAGCGCCAGGCCCTGTTCGAGCAGGGTCGCCGCCGGGACGAAATACGCGCTGGTCGAGGACGGGCGCTGGAAGGCCACGTTGTGGCCGCTGAGGTCCTTGAGCGTGCGCAGGCCGCTGTCGCGGCGGGCGAAGAACACCGAATGGTAGTGGCTGACCCCGTCGCGCTCGGTCAGCAGCAGCGGCCGGGTCTGCGCGCGCTGCTCCAGCAGCATCGCCGTGCCGGCGGTCTCGCTGACCCAGTCGACCCGGCCGCGACGCAGGTAGCTGGCCATCTGCTGGGCGTCCTTGGCCATCAGGATCCGGCCTTCGCGGATGCCGACGTCGGCCATGCGCGGGACCACGTAGTCCAGCAGCGGCTTGAGCTGTTCGTAATGGGTCTTGGGATCGTCGCTGATCCGCCCCAGCACCAGCACGCGGGCATCCGAGCCGTGCTTGTGCCCGCCGGGCACGTCGTGCGGCTCGGCCGCCGGCGCGGTCGCGGCGAAGGCGCCCAACAGGACCAGGACCAGCGCCCACCACAAACCGGAATTCCGCGCGCTAACGCTCAACAGTCGTCACCTGGTCGGATTGCCTAGCGAGCGTAATCGAAACCGAGCCCGGACCGGAACCGGGGCCGCCCCACCGTCCATCGGTCCGCGACCGCCGCCACAGCCGCCCCGCACCGGGACCGCCCCTTCGGCAGCACGCTCCTGCCGCCGCACGCCCCGGCCTCATGCCGTCCCACGAAACTCGCCGCCCCCACGCCCCGCGCTACCCCGCCTTTGCAAAGGCGGGCCAGGGGGATTTGCTCTTGCTCTTGCGACCGTCGCTACCGCTCCCGCGAAGACCTCAGCGCTTGTCCCCGGCCAGCATCGCCATCCGCTCCACGTCCGCGAGCACCCCGCGCAGCAGCCGCACCTCGCGCTCGTCCAGGTCGGCGCGCAGGAACAGCCGGCGCAGCTTGCGCATCGCCGAATCCGGGGTGCGGCCCTTGTGGAAGTCGATCGCATCCAGGGCCTCGCCGAGCTGGCCGAAGAAGCCCTCCAGTTGCGCGTGCGAGGCCGGCGGATCGCGCCGCTCGTAAACGCCGCCGGCGGCGGTCGCGGCCAGCGCGGCCAGGCGCAGTTCGTAGCTCAGCACCTGCACCGCGGCGCCGAGGTTGAGCGAGCTGTAGGCCGGATTGGCCGGAATGTGCACCGCCGCATGGCACAGCTGCAGTTCCTCGTTGTCCAGGCCGGTGCGCTCGCGGCCGAACACCAGCGCCACCTCGCCGCCGCCGCGGGCGCGGCCGTCGATGCGCGCGGCCGCCTCGCGCGGGGCCAGTTCCTCCAGGGCGATGCGCCGGCTGCGCGCGGTGCAGCCCAGGACCAGATGGCAGTCGGCCACCGCCGTGGCCAGGTCGGGCAGCACGCGGGCCGCCTCCAGCACGTCGTCGGCGCCGGCCGACATCGCGTAGGCGTCGCGGTCCAGCGGCTTCTCCGGTGCGACCAGCACCAGCCGCGACAGGCCCATGGTCTTCATCGCCCGCGCCGCCGAGCCCATGTTGCCCGGGTGCTGGGTGCCGACCAGGACGATCCGGATGCGCGCGGCGGCGGGGTCGGCGGCGACGGACGCAGCCTCAAGTGAGTTGGCATTTTCGGGCGCCTGGACCGGCGCCGGGGGGTGACGGGGATCGGTGTTCATGCGCAGATGGTAAACTCCCCGCCCCGGCCCAGCGCCGGTTCCGCTCTTTCTCCCCGCCAGTCCCGCCCCTCCTCCCACGTTCGAGGCCGTAAGCCATGCAGAAACCCGCCGTCACCCTCATGGTCAAAGCCGCCCGCGCCGCAGGCAACGTCCTGCTCCGCCACATGCACCGCGTGGACGCGCTGAACATCGTCGAGAAGGGCCGCATGGACTACGCCAGCGAGGTCGACCGCCTCGCCGAAGCCGAGATCATCAAGGAATTCCGCCGCGCCACCCCGGACTACGCCATCCTCGGCGAAGAGCACGGCCCGCTCGGCCAGGCCCGCTTCACCTGGGTGATCGACCCGCTCGACGGCACCAGCAACTACCTGCACGGCATCCCGCACTTCTGCGTCTCCATCGCCCTGTGCGAGAACGGCGAGCCGATCCACGGGGTGATCTTCGACCCGCTGCGCAACGACCTGTTCACCGCCAGCCGCGGCAGCGGCACCCAGCTCAACGAAAAGCGCGTGCGCATCGCCGAACGCAAGGAATTGAACGGCGCGATGCTGATCACCGGCTTCCCGCCGCGCGAGCGCGCCAACGCCAGCGCCCACCTCAAGTGCCTGGACAACCTGCTGATCGACGTCGAGGACGTGCGCCGCACCGGTTCGGCCGCGCTCGACCTGGCCTACGTCGCCTGCGGTCGCGCCGACGGCTACTTCGAAGCCGGGCTCAAGCCCTGGGACGTCGCCGCGGGCGTGCTGATGGTGCGCGAAGCCGGCGGCAAGGTGGTCGACTTCCGCGGCCGCCCGACCGGGCCGATGGACAACCGCGGCCTGCCCCCGCGCCAGATCGTCGCCGGCAACCTGCGCGTGGCCGACGCGCTGCAGCAGCGGATCGTCAACACCGGCTACGCCAACGCGTTCGACTGAGCCGCACCGCCTCGGCTCGCACCGCAGCGAATGCCAGAAGAACGCCGCGACCGGGTCGCGGCGTTTTTCGTTCGCGCGCGGGCGGATGCGGCGGCCGCCCGCCGCCGCTACATTGGACGCTGGCCGGCGCGCGCCGGCGAAACGTTCAAAGGACTGAGCCGATGAGCCGACCCGAAATCTACGTCAGCACCGACGTCGAGGCCGACGGCCCGATCCCGGGGCCGCATTCGATGCTGAGCTTCGCCTCGGCGGCCTATCTGGCCGACAAGACCCTGGTCGGCACGTTCTCGGCCAACCTCGACACCCTGCCGGGCGCCGCAGGCCACCCCGACACGATGCGCTGGTGGGGCGACAACCGCGCCGCCTGGGAGGCCTGCCGACGCGACCCGCAGGCGCCTGAAGCGGCGATGCGCGCCTACGTCGAGTGGCTGGACGCGCTGCCCGGAAAGCCGGTGTTCGTCGGCTACCCGGCCGCCTACGACTTCCTGTTCGTGTACTGGTACCTGATCCGCTACGCCGGCCGCAGCCCGTTCGCGCATTCGGCGCTGGACATCAAGTCGTATGCGATGGCGGTGCTGAAGACCGACTACCGCGAAACGACCAAGCGGCGCATGCCCAAGGCCTGGTTCGACCGGCTGCCGCATACCCACGTCGCCCTCGACGACGCGATCGAACAGGGCGCGCTGTTCTGCAACCTGCTGGCCGCTTCGCGCCGGCCGGCGCGCGCAGGCGGCGGGACCTAGCCGCTCACGCCGCCCGCGCCGTCACCGTCCAGGTCGCGCCCATCATCGCGATGCCGCGCTCGCGCGCGAGTTCGCGCAGGGCGCCGCGCAGGCGGGCCTCGGCGCGCGCGCGCACGGCCTCGTCCTGGGCGGCGAGCAAGCGCGCGACCGGGCCGACCCGCAGCACCTGGTCGTAGGCATCGGCCGCGGCCGCGTCGGGGTCCTCGCCCTCGCCGAGATAGAACGGCGCCTGGAACGCGCTCAACTCGATCGCGCCGAAGCCGGCCGCGCCGAGCACCTGCTCGATGCGCTCCGGTTCGGCCAGCGCGAACGGGCCCGGCGCGCGCGGATCGACGCTGGGCAGGTCGATCTCCGCGGCGATCGCGCGCAGCGGCCAGCGATACCAATCGTTCCGGTCCGGCCCTTGCCAACAGGCGAAGGCGAGCCGGCCGCCGGGCTTGAGCGTCTTGCGCAATTCGGCGAAAGCCGCGACGGGATCGTCGAAGAACATCACCCCGAAGCGCGAGAACAGCAGGTCGAACCGGGCCGGCGCGAACAGCGGCCGGCTGGCGTCGGCCAAGCGGAACTCGACCGGCAGCGCCAAGGCCGCGGCGCGTTCGCGGGCGCGGCTCAGCAAGGGCTCGGACACGTCCACGCCGGTCACCGAGCCGCCCGCGCCGACCGCACGCGCCAGTTCGAACGCGGTCGCGCCTGCGCCGCAGCCGATGTCGAGCACCGCTTCGCCCGGCTGCGCTGCGGCCGCATCGAGCGCGTCGCGGCCGTAGGCGGCGGTGCGCCGGTCGAGCCAGTCGTTATAGGTCAGCCAGCGTTCGCCGACGGCGCCGTTCCAGTCTTCGATCTGCTGCCGATTCGCCACTCCATCGCATCCTCTGTTCGGGGCGACCGCCGCACCCGGGCAGGTACGCGCGGGTTGCAAGAACCCGGTCGCCGGAAACCGATCGTCCGCCGCAACGCGGCAACGCCATGATGGCGCAACGGCCGGACAAAGCGGAACGGCCATGTCGCGCGGCGGCAGGGTGAAAGCAAAATCGGCGTTACCCGGCCGGCGGCGCCGGCGTCTTAGCACAAGGCTCCGACGCGCCCGCGATCGGGCGATCGCGAACCCGCCAGCCGGTCACAGGGAACGCTGGTTCACGCGTTTCGAAAGCGCTTCGGCATCCTCGACGCGCTCGGAGTAGCGGTCCGTCAGATAGTCGGAGCGGCCACGGACCAGCCAAGTGAACTTGGCCAATTCCTCGCACACGTCGACCACCCGCATGTAGTAGGCGGAGGGTTTCATCCGGCCGGCGTCGTCGAACTCCAGGTGCGCCTTGGCGACCGAAGACTGGTTCGGGATCGTGACCATCCGCATCCAACGGCCGAGCGTGCGCATCTGGTTGACGGAGTTGAAGCTCTGCGAGCCGCCGCAGACCTGCATGACGGCCAGGGTCTTGCCCTGCGTCGGCCGCCTGGACCCCAGCGCCAAGGGGATCCAGTCGATCTGCGCCTTCATGATCCCCGTCATCGCGCCGTGGCGTTCCGGGCTCACCCAGACCATCCCCTCCGACCAGTCGGCGAGTTCTCGCAGTTCGGTCACTTTCGGGTGATCCGGGCTCACCGCGTCGGGAAGCGGCAAGTCGCGGGGATCGAAGGTACGCACCTGGCAGCCGAACCAACGCAGGAGCCTGCCAGCCTCCTCGGCCAGCAGGCGCGAGTAGGAGCGCTCGCGCAGCGAGCCGTAAAGGATGAGGATGCGAGGCGGGTGCCGAGGGTCGCCCGGAGCAGCGAGCGACTCGACATCGATCGAATTGAGCTGGGCCGGATCGACGTTCGGCAAATCCATCGAGACAGGCTGAGTCACGTCGCGGCTCCTGCCCAGACCACCACTTCGCCGTCCTCTTTGGTGAAAGAGGCCACCGGACGGGCCAGCAGACCCAGTACTGTTTCGGACGGCCGGCACAGAGCGGCGCCCTTCTCGGACACGACGATCGGGCGGTTGATAAGGATCGGATGCGACATCATCGCATCCAGCAACTTCTCGTCGGAGAGCGCGGGATCGTCCAACCCCAGCTCGGCGTAAGGCGTCCCCTTCTGGCGCAGCAAATCCCGCGCCGTGAGGCCCATCGCCCGGATCAGTTCCGTCAACGCTTCGCGCGACGGCGGGGTCTTCAGGTACTCGATCACCACCGGGTCTTCCCCGGATCGGCGAATCATTTCCAGCGTATTGCGGGAGGTGCCGCAATCGGGATTGTGATAGATCGTAACGGCCATGCAGTAGGTCTCAGGTTAGGTCCCGGCGCGGCATAGACGCGCCCTCGAACTGTCCGATTTCGCGCACCTTGGCCGCCAGGCTGGATCGCTCCAGCGTGGCCAACGGCAGCGCGACGAAGGCGTTGATGCGGTTCTCCACATAGCCCAGCGCCTTTCGGAACGCCGCCCGCTTCCGCATCTCGCCGCCGTCTTCATGGCTTGGGTCTTCGATTGCCCAATGTCCGGTCACCGGTTGCCCCGGCCAGACCGGGCACGCCTCGCCGGCGGCCCGGTCGCAGACGGTGAAGACGAAGTCCATGCGCGGCGCTCCGGGAACGGCGAACTCGTCCCACGACTTCGACCGCATTGCGTCGGCGGGATAACCGGACTCGCGCAGCACCTCCAACGCCAAGGGGTTCACCTCGCGCTTTGGATGGCTCCCCGCGGAGAAGGCAGTGAAGCGACCGGCTCCGACTCGGCGCAGGATCCCTTCGGCCAGGATGGAGCGCGCCGAATTAGCGGTGCACAGGAACAGGACGTTGAACGGCTGGCCGGTGCTCATGGGCAGGTCTGCGCAGCGCAGGCAGCGACGGGATCGGTGAGGGAACCGCAGATTTCCGGGTTTCCGGAACAGCAGTCCTCGGTCAGGAAGGCCAGCAGCCGGCGCATGTCGCCATAACTGGCGGCGTACAGGATCCGTCGCCCGTCCCGCCAGGACCTCAGCAGGCCGGCGCGCTCCAGCGCGGCGAGATGGAAGCTCATCCGCGTCGGCGCAATCGCGAGCGCATCGGCGATCTCGCCCGACGGCATGCCGTCGGGCCCTTTGCGGACCAGCATGCGGAAGGCCGCCAGGCGATCGGTGTGCGCGAGGGCGGAAAGCGCCGAAACGGCGGAATCGTCGTTCATGGCTCAATTCTACAACTATCCTTGTAGAATGCAATAAATACCCCGCCGGCCGCGCGCTGCCCCGCGAATCCGGCATCGGTGCATCGACCCGGCCCCAATCGACCGCTTTGCGCGGGATAGGGACAGCGCGGCCGTGCGCGTTCGCAGGCCGCCGCCGTGGCCTGCGCGGACAAAGAAAAAGGCCGCGCAGGCGCGGCCTTTTCTTCGCAGCGGCTCCGGCACCCGTCCCGCAGGCGCCGGCGGCGGTTACGGACGGCGCGCCAGCGCCGCCTCGTCCTTGGCCTTGGGCAACAGGTCCTGCTTGCTGACCTTCAGCAGGCCCAGGGTCAGCAACGGGCAGGCGACGAAGATCGACGACAGGGTGCCGATGATGATGCCGATCATCTGCGACTCGGCCATGCCGCGCAGCGAACCGCCGCCGTAGATGTACAGCGCGACCACGGTCAGGAAGGCGACGAACGAGGTGATCACCGTACGCGACAGGGTCTGGTTGATCGACTTGTTGAGCACGGTTTCCGGATCGGCGCGCATCGAGCGGAAGTTCTCGCGCACGCGGTCGAACACCACGATGGTGTCGTTGATCGAGTAGCCCATCACCGACAGGATGCCGGCCAGCACGGTCAGGTCGAACTCGTGGCCGGAGATCGCGAACCAGCCGGCGACCACGATCACGTCGTGCAGGGTGGTGATGATCGCGGCGACGGCGAACTTCCATTCGAAGCGGAAGGCGATGTAGATCAGGAAGCCGACCACCACGAACAACAGCGCGTACAGACCGTTCAGCGCCAGCTCGCGGCCGACCTGCGGGCCGACGAATTCGTTGCGCAGGATCTTGGCCTGGTTGTCGGCGCCCGACACCGCCTTCATCACCGCCTCGGCGGCGTGGGCGGTGGCGGCCGAGCCGGAATCGCCCTCGCGCGGCTGCAGGCGGATCAGCAGCTCGTTGCCGGCGCCGTAGGTCTGCACCTGGGCGCTGTCGTAGCCGTCGGCGGCCAGGCGCTCGCGCACCGTGTCGAGCGAAATCGGCTTGGCCAGGTGCAACTCGACCAGGTTGCCGCCGGTGAAGTCCAGGGCGTAGTTGAAGTTGCGGGTGGCCATCGCGCCGAGGGCGACGAACATGATCAGCGCGGCCACGGCGATCGAGACCCAACGCAACTTCATGAAGTTGATGTTGGCGTCGTTGGGCAACAGGGTCAGCGGGAAAATCTTCATGTCAGGGTTCTCCCGTCAGATCGCGATGGACTTGAGCTTGCGGCGGTTGCCGTAGAGCAAGGTGGCGATGCCGCGCGAGACGGTCACGGCGGTGAAGACCGAGGTCAGGATGCCGATGATCATGGTCATCGCGAAGCCCTGCAGCGGGCCGGTGCCGAACGCCAGCAGCGCCAGGCCGGCCAGCAGCGCGGTCATGTTGGAGTCGAAGATCGTGCCGGAGGCCTTGTCGTAGCCGCTGGCGATCGCCGCTTGCGGCGGCACTCCGGCGCGCAACTCCTCGCGTATGCGTTCGTTGATCAGCACGTTGGCGTCGACCGACATGCCCACCGACAGGGCCAGGCCGGCGAAGCCCGGCAGGCTCATGGTCGCGCCGATCATCGACATCAGCGCCACCACCATCAGCAGGTTCAGCACCAGCGCCAGGCAGGTGATCAGGCCGAACATGCGGTAGTAGATCAGGAAGAAGGTCAGCGCGAACACGAACGAGTACAGCACCGCGGTGGTGCCGCGCTTGACGTTGTCGGCGCCCAGGCTGGGGCCGACCACGCGCTCTTCGACGAAGGTCATCGGCGCGGCCAGGGCGCCGGACTTGAGCTGCTTGGCCAGGCTGTTGGCCTCGTCGCGGCTCAGGCCGGTGGTCTGGAAGTCCTTGCCGAACACGCCCTGGATGCGCGAGGAGCTGATCACCCGCTCCTCGGTGCGGGTGGTGCGAACTTCCTTGCCGTCGACGATCTCGGTGACCGGGATCTGCTCGACGTAGACGATGCCCAGGCGCTTGCCGACGTTTTCCAGGGTGTGGTTGAGCATGCGCTGGCCGCCGATGGCGTTCAGGGTGATGCTCACGCTGGGCTGGCCCTGCTGGTCGTTGCCGGGGATGGCGTTGACCAGCTGGTCGCCGGACACCAGCAGGCGCTTGGACAGCAGCAAAGGCTGCTTGGCCTCGTTGTAGTACACGCGCGCTTCCGGCGGCACGTTGCGGTCGCGCACGGCGGCCGCGGCGGCGGCTTCGTCGCCGACCACGGCGCGGAATTCCAGGGTCGCGGTGGCGCCGATCTGGCGCTTGGCCTCGGCGGTGTCCTGCAGGCCCGGCAGCTGGATCACCACCCGGTCGGTGCCCTGGCGCTGGATCACCGGCTCGGCCACGCCGAAGGCGTTGATGCGGTTGCGCAGGGTGGTCAGGTTCTGCTCGATCGCGTCGAGCGAGATGCGCTGCAGCTCGGACGGCGGGATGTTCAGGGTCAGGGTGCGGCCTTCCAGGTCCTGGGTCAGGGTCGGAAAGGCGGTGCGCAGCTGCTTCTGCGCCTTCTCGGCGTCGGCGTTGCCGGCCAGGGTGGCAACGATGGCCTCGTTGCCGCGGCGCACCACCGAGGTGTACGGCACGGCGCTGTCGCGCAGGGTCGCGCGGACGTCTTCGACGTAGGCCTCGAGGCGCTTGTTCAGCGCCGCGGCCTGGTCGACCTGCATCACGAAGTGCACGCCGCCCTGCAAGTCCAGGCCGCGCGGCATCGGCTTGGCGCCGAGCGATTCCAGCCAGCCCGGCACGGTCGGCGCCAGGCTCAGCGCGACCACGTAGTCGCTGCCGAGCTTGGGCCGCAGCAAGTCGGCTGCGCGGGTCTGCTGCTCGGTGTCGTTCAGGCGCACCATCAGGTTGCCCTGGTCTTCGACCTGCACCGACTTGGTCGGAATCTTGGCCTGGGCCAGCAGATCGGCCGCCCGCTTGGCCAGCGCGGCGTCGATCTGGGTGCTGCCCGACCGCGCCGCGGAAATCTGGACGGACGGGTCCTGCGGATAGGCGTTCGGCAGCGCGTACAGCACGCTGACGACGAGAACCACCAGGATGGCGAAGTATTTCCAGCGCGCGAAGGTCAGCATCGAAAACCCCTGCGGCGGCCTCCCCGGCCGCCGCGATTGAAGATGGCGTGGCAGCGTCGGATCAGGCCGACTTCAGGGTGCCCTTGGGCAGCACGTTGGCGATCGCGCCCTTCTGCACGCGGATGCGCACGTTGGCGGCGATTTCCACGGTGATGAAGTTCTCGCCGATGTCGGTCACGGTGCCGGCGATGCCGCCGTTGGTCAGCACTTCGTCGCCCTTGGACAGCTTGTCCAGCATCGCCCGGTGTTCCTTGGCGCGCTTCATCTGCGGGCGGAAGATCAGGAAGTACATGACGGCGATCAGCACCAGCGGCAGGACGAGGCCGCCGAGGCCGCCGCCGAACAGGCCGCCCTGCGGCGCGCCGGCCGGCGCGGCCTGGGCGTAGGCGGGAGCGATCAGGAGGTCGAGCAGGTTCATCGTGAAGTCCTGGAACGAAAATAGTCGGGGATTATGCCACGCCCGGACCGGGGCCAACGGCGGCCGCGGAATGGGGTCCGCGGCACGTTTTTGGCCACGCATTCGCCGGCGTTCGGAGCGGTCGGCGGCGCCGGGCGGGGCGGTTGCGGCCGTGGCCGGGCCCGGCGGCCCGGTCGGTCCGCCTGCGGCCGATCAGCTGCGGGCGGCGTAGAAGGACTCGCGGAAGGCGGCAAAGGTTCCCTGCTCGATGGCCTGGCGCATCTGCGCCATCAGGCGCTGGTAGTAGCGCAGGTTGTGCAGGGTGCCGAGCATCGGCCCGAGCATCTCGTTGCAGCGGTCCAGGTGGCGCAGGTAGGCGCGGCTGAAGCCGTTGGCGCAGGCATAGCAGTCGCAGCCCTCCTCGATCGGGCGCAGGTCGCGCTCGTACTTGGCGTTGCGCACCCGCACCGTGCCGGTGGAGGTGAAGTAATGGCCGTTGCGGGCGTTGCGGGTCGGCATCACGCAATCGAACATGTCGACGCCGCGGGCGACCGACTCGACCAGGTCTTCCGGCCGGCCCACGCCCATCAGATAGCGCGGCCGGTCGGCCGGCAGCTGCGGGCAGGTGTGTTCGAGCATCTCGTTGCGCTCGGCCTCCGGCTCGCCCACCGCCAGGCCGCCGATCGCGTAGCCGTCGAAGCCCAGCGCCTGCAGGCCCTGCGCCGAGCGGCTGCGCAGGCCGTGGTGGACGCCGCCCTGGACGATGCCGAACAAGGCCGCATCGTTGCCCTCGTGGGCGCGCTTGGAGCGCTCGGCCCAGCGCAGGCTCAGTTCCATCGACTTGCGCGCGACCTCCTCGGTGGCCGGGTACGGCGTGCATTCGTCGAAGATCATGACGATGTCCGAATCCAGCACGCGCTGGATGCGCATGCTCTCTTCCGGGCCGAGGAAGACCTTGCTGCCGTCGACCGGCGAGGCGAAGGTCACGCCCTGCTCGGTGATCTTGCGCCGGTGGGCGAGCGAGAACACCTGGAAGCCGCCGGAGTCGGTCAGGATCGGCCCGTTCCAGCGCGCGAAACCGTGCAGGCCGCCATGGTCGCCGATCACGTCCAGGCCGGGACGCAGGTACAGGTGGAACGTGTTGCCGAGGATGATCTGCGCGCCGAGCTCGCGCACCTGCTCGGGCATGATGCCCTTGACCGAGCCGTAGGTGCCGACCGGCATGAACGCCGGAGTCTCGACGGTGCCGCGCGGAAAGCTGAGGCGGCCGCGGCGCGCGGCGCCGTCCTGGCCTAGCAGTTGGAACGACATGCGGCTCATGCGCGGGCTCCTTGATCGGGGTGCGGGGCGCATGGAGCGACGCGCGGGGGAAATGGGGGCATGGGAACCTGGGGGATTCGCCGTCAGGCCGGCGGCGGAAAAACAAAAGCGACGCGTGCGGTGTTCGGGCTTCGGTTGGCGACGGCGGGACTACGTCGCTGCGGTTGGCAGCAGCAGCATCGCGTCGCCGTAGGAGAAGAACCGATAGCGCTCGGCGATCGCGTGGGCGTAGGCGGCGAACATGCGCTCCTTGCCGGCGAAGGCCGAGACCAGCATCAGCAGGGTGCTCTCGGGCAGGTGGAAGTTGGTGATCAGGCCGTCGACCGAGCGGATCCGATAGCCCGGCAGGATGAACAAGCGGGTCTCGCCGGCGTAGGGCTGCAACTCGCCCTCGCCGCTCTGGCCGTTCTCGTGGCGGGTCGCGCTTTCCAGCGCGCGCACCACGGTCGTGCCGACCGCGATCACCCGGCCGCCGGCGGCGCGGGTGCGGCGGATCTGCTCGATCAGGCCGGCGCCGACGTTGAGCCATTCGCTGTGCATCACGTGCTGGTCCAGATGCTCGGCGCGCACCGGCTGGAAGGTGCCGGCGCCGACATGCAGGGTGACGTGGCCGAACTCGACCCCGCGCTCGCTCAGCCGCTGCAGCAGGGCCTGGTCGAAATGCAGGCCGGCGGTGGGCGCTGCGACCGCGCCGACTTCGCGCGCGAACACGGTCTGGTAGCGCTCGGCGTCGTCCTGGCCTGGCTCGCGCTGGATGTACGGCGGCAGCGGCAGGCGGCCGGCGTGCAGCAGCCATTGCTCCAGCGACTCGGGCACGTGGAAGCGCAAGCGGTAGAACTCGCCGTCGCGACCCAGCACCTCGGCCTCGCCGCCGGCATCCAGGGCGATGCGCGCGCCGGGCTTGGGCGACTTGCTGACCCCGAGCTGGGCGCGCGCCTCGGACCCGCCGAGCAGGCGCTCGATCAGGATCTCGACCCGGCCGCCGGTGCTCTTCTGCCCGAACAGGCGCGCCGGAATCACCCGGGTGTCGTTGAACACCAGCAAGTCGCCCGGCCGCAGCAGCTCGGTCAGGTCGCGGAAGCTGCGGTCCTGCAGCGGCGCCGGCTCCGGCGGCACGACCAGCAGGCGGCTGGCCGAGCGTTCGGCCAGCGGGGCCTGGGCGATCAGCTCGGGCGGGAGTTCGTAATGGAAGTCGGACTTTTTCAAAGGAAACCGGAGAGAGTGAGCGCGCAGCGCCGCGGCGGCCGAAGCCCGGCCGACCGGACCGTGCCGGCCGGAGGGCGGCCGGGGTCGAACCAGGCAGGGCGGAACCATGCAGGGAGCTGGACATTATCCCGGGTATGGGCGGGATCGCCAAAGGCGGGGGGGGGGGCGCAGGTGGGGGCGGCATCCGCAAAAGCAAAGCAAATCCCCCTACCCCCTTTTTCAAAGGGGGGAACGGCAAAAGCTGGGTGCGCGCACTCTTGCCCCTCTGACAAAGGGGCCAAGGGGGAGCGGCAAAAGCTGAGCGCGCGAGCTATTGCCCCCTTTTGACCAAGGGGGCCAGCGCCCGGCGCGGGGTGGGCTGCTGGACGGAGTCCGGAGCGCGGGGGATTTGCTCTTGCCCCGCTCTTGCCCCGCTCTTGCCCCGCTCTTGCCTAGCCCATGCCTGGCTCCTGCCTCGCCCCTACCCGACCGCGCCGGCGCCGCTACAACCAGCCGTTCTGGCGCGCGCGCCGATAGGCCTCGATGCGATTGCTGCTGTCGAGCTTGCCGATCGCTTCGGACAAGTAATTGCGCACCGTGCCCTGGCTCAGGTGCAGGCGCTCGCCGATTTCGGCGGTGGACAGGCCCTCGCCGGCCAGGCGCAGGACCTGGCGCTCGCGCTCGGTCAGCGGGTCTTCATCGCTCCAGGCCGCCACCGCGAGTTGCGGGTCGATCGCCCGGCCGCCTCGGTGGACCTGGCGCAGCGCGTCGGCGAGCTGGCCGGCGGGCGCGTCCTTGAGCAGGTAGCCGCGCACTCCGGCGTCCATCGCCCGGCGCAGGTAGCCGGCGCGGCCGAAGGTGGTGACGATCACCACCCGGGTCGGCAGGCCGGAATCGCGCACCCGCAAGGCCAGGTCGATGCCGGTCATGCCGGGCATCTCGATGTCGGTGACCAGCAGGTCCGGCTGCACCCGCCGCACCGCCTCCCAGGCGCTGGCGCCGTCGCCGGCCTCGGCCACCACCTCGATGTCGGGCTCCAGGTTCAACAACGCGGCCAATGCGCCGCGCACCAGGGCCTGATCTTCGGCCAGCAACAATCGGATCATGCGATACCTCGTTCGAGCAAAGCCGGGCCCTTGTCCTTGGTCGGCGTCGGCGGCGCCGGCGGCAGCCGCCGCGCCGCGCTCAGCGCTTCGCGCGGCACCAGCAGGCTGAGCCGGGTGCCGCCGCCCTGGGGGCTGTCGATTTCGACCACGCCGCCGATCGCGCGCAGGCGCTCGCGCATGCCGGTCAGGCCGTGGCCCTCGGCCGCCACGCCGCCGCGGCCGTCGTCGGCGATGCGCAGCGCGATGCCGCCGCGCGATTCTTCGGTCAGTTCGACCTCGACCCGGCGCGCGCGCGCATGGCGCAGCACGTTGGTGACCGACTCGCGCAGGGCCAGGGCCAGGGTGGTCTCGATGTTGCCGGGGATCTCCACCGGCGCCAGGCGATGGTCGAGGCTGATCTCGCCGCCGAGCAGGGCCAGCCGCGCCGCCGCCAGCTCGGCCTGCAGGCCGTTGGCGCGGATCCCGGCGACCGCTTCGCGGACCTGGGTCAGGGCCTCGCGCGCGACCCGCTCGACCTCGCCGATCTGGTCCTGCGCGGCGCGGGTGTCGTGTTCGATCAAGCGCGCGGCCAGCTGCGACTTCAGCACCACCACCGACAAGGTATGGCCGAGCAGGTCGTGCAGGTCGCGGCCGATGCGCTCGCGTTCGGCCAGGCTGGCCAGGCGGCGCACTTCTTCCTGGGTCAGGCGCAGCTCGGCGTTGCGCAGTTCGCGCGAACGCGCGGCAAGCACGCCGGCGTAGACGATCGAGCCGACCAGGACGTGGATCAGGAAGCCCGACACCGGCATCGCCACCGCGGGCAGGGTCGTGATCATCTCGACCCCGAGCACCGCGAACAGCACCACCGTCAGGCTGACCCCGCGCCACAGCGGCAGGAAACTGGCCAGCATGCCGGCGGCGAAGATCAGGTAGGTGCCGCCGCCGGCGCCGAACGGCAGCACCGTATAGCCGATCGCCGCCACGCCCAGCACCAGCCACAGGCGCGCCTTGGCGCCGGCGCGGTAGAACGCCCAGTACAACGGCAGGAACACCGCCACCGAGCCGACCGCGACCGCCACCACCCACCACGGCAGCACCGGCCAGTAGAACAGCGGCACGAAGACGAAGCTCAGATAGAGCAAGGACGCCAGGTGCCAGCCCAGCAGGTGTTCCTGTGTGTCCAGCGACGGTCCGGGCAAGCGCATGGTCGTGTCCTACGATGAAGTCGGCGTGCGGCCGCGCGAGGGTCGGGCGGGCATCGGCCCGGCGCGACGGAAGCGGAACGGCGCAAGCGCGCGGTCACCCTCGTGACCGGCGCTGCGGGATCGCGACGGCGACCGCATGCCGGCGGACTTTAACGGAGTTCGACCGCGTCGATCTCGAATTCGAACCCGCCCGGGGCGCCGCCGGCGGCGAGGGCGATGCCGCGCAACTGGCTCAGATCGACATGGGCCATGCCGGCCAGGGGCACGCTGACCTGCTGCCAATGCCCGGCCTAGGTCGGCACCAGCAGGAAGCCCGGCGTGCCCGGCAGCTCCTTGCCGGAGAACACCAGCACCGAGACCGGGCGGCCGTCGCCGCGCAGGCGCAGGCTCAGCTCGCGTACCGAACGGGCGTCGGCAGCGGCCATCGGCGCCGGACCCGGCACCAGCATCAGCCCGGCCCAGGGCTGCGGCAGGCCGGCGACGAGCTCGCCCTTGGCCGCCAGCGCGGTGCCGCCGCCCTGCCCCGCCTGCAGTTGCGATTTGGACTTGCCGCCCATGTAGGCGTCGTAGGACGCGACCCAGCGCGGCCCCGGCTGGCCGGCGCTCCAGGTCGCTACCGCGCCGGGCTGCAGGGTCGGCGCGACGGCCACCCGCTCGACCGGGTAGCCGTTCTTCCATACCGTGCGGATCGCCCGGGTCGCAGCGATGTCGGCGGTCGGATCGCCTTCGACCAGGACCAGGTCGGCGCGCAGGCCCTTGGCGATGCGGCCGCGGTCGCTCAGGCCGAAGCTGCGCGCCGGCAGCGAGGTCGCCGCGCGCAGCGCTTCGATCGGGCTCAGCCCGGCCGCGACCAGCAGCTCCAGCTCGCCGTGCTGGCTGGCGCCGTGGCTGGTGCCGGGGTTGCCGGCGTCGGTGCCGGCCAGCACCGCGACGCCGGCCTCGTGCAGCAGGCGCACGTTCTCGCTCGCGTTCTTGGCCTTGTCCGGTTCGACCCGCCAACCGAAGCTGCGCGCCAACTCGTCCTTCTGCGCCGAGGTCAGGAACGGCGCCAGGCGCGCGTCGGCGATCAGTTGCTTGCCGTTGCCGGCGCCATAAGCCGAGTGCTCGACGGTCAGGGTCGGCACCACGAACGCGCCGCGACGCTTGATCGCCGCGACCAGTTGCGGGTCGTCGAGGCGGTCGGCGTTGATATGGACCAGGCCGTCGGCGCCGGCGTCGATCGCCAGCTTCGCTTCCTCGGCGCGCGAGACGTGGACCACGGCCAGCTTCTTGCGCGCGTGCGCGGCCTGGATCGCGGCGCGCAGCGAGGCTTCCGACAAGGTGTTCAGGCGCGGCTTGCCCTGCGCGTCGCGCAGTTCCTCCAGCACCAGCTTGATGTAGTCCGAGCCCTCGTCGATGCGCGCGTCGACGAAGGCCTGCGCCTGCGCCGGGTCGTCCAGGGTCGGAATCGGCACGCCGTACTGGGTGCCGTGGCCGCCCTTGGCGGTGACCAGGGTGCCGGCCGACCACAGGTCGGCGCGGTCGGTGCGGGCGCGGCCGGCGCGTTCGGTCTTCGCCGCGGTCAGCTGGCCGCTGGCATTGAACATGTCCAGCTCGGTGGTCACGCCGAAGCGCAGCGCGTCGTTGCGCGCGCTGCCGAAGCTGTGGGTATGGGCGTCGATCAGGCCCGGCAGCAGGGTCGCGCCCTGGCCGTCGATCACCGCGGTCCCGGCCGGCACCCGCAGCTTGGCGCCGACTTCGGCGATCAGCCCGTCGCGCACCAGCACGGTCGCCGACGGCAGCAGCCGGTCGCCGTCGAACACCCGCACCCCGGCGATGGCGAAGCTCGCCGGCGCCTCGCCGGCCGCCGGCTCGGCCCCGGCGGCCTGGGCCGCCGCCAACGGCGCGGCGGCGAACAGCGCCACGGCCAACAGCCGGGTCTTCAGTCGGCGCAGGGAGGGATGCGTCCGGGCGAGCGAGGACATGACGGCGGTCCGATGGGTCCGTGGAAGATGCGCCTACTGTCGGCGCCGGCCGCCGCAGCCGGCAGTGGGCGAATGCATCGATCGCCGGTGACAAGCGTCAACCGGTCGCAGGCGGGCCGGACCGAATCCCCTCGGCGGCGGGGGTTATCGTCGCCGTGCAGACATGATAAACTCGATAAATCATTGAAATGAAAAGAAAAATCGTCAAATAGAGCGGTCTTCACGCAAAATTTTTGCGCGGCTTTTCTTCGTTTCGATCGGTTTTAAGGGTGTGCGAGATGGCGCTTGGCAGCCGGGGGCTGCTGCAACTGCGAAGGTCCGCGCCACGGCGCCGGACCGGTCTCCCACGTAGTCAAGCCTCGGCGGGACGCCGATGTTCTTTGGAGATTGAAATGACCAACCTGCTCGACCAACTCGCGCCGCTGCGCGCCCACGCCGGCAAACGCCGCACCGTCGGCCTGGACGACGACACCCTCGTCCGTTTCGCCGTCACCCATCCCGAACTGGGCGAAGCCGTGGCCGCGGCCGCCGCCGAATACGCCCTGATCCGCGAGCTGCACGCCGACCTGCTCGACCTCGACGAGGACGCGCAGATCCACGCGGTCCAGGCCGGCTACGTCAACTTCTACCCCGACGACGGCGTCAACCCCTATGTCGCCCTGACGGCGCGCGGGCCCTGGGTGGTGACCCTCAAGGGCGCGGTGCTGCACGACTCCGGCGGCTACGGCATGCTCGGCTTCGGCCACACCCCGTCGGCGGTGATCGCGGCGATGGCCAAGCCGCAGGTGATGGCCAACATCATGACCCCCTCGCTGTCGCAGCTGCGCTTCGAGCGCGCCCTGCGCGGGGCCATCGGCACCGCCCGCGGCGGTTGCCCGTACGAGCGTTTCTTCTGCCTGAACTCCGGCTCGGAGTCGGTCTCGCTGGCCGCGCGCATCGCCGACGTCAACAGCAAGCTGATGACCGACCCCGGCGCCGCGCACGCCGGCCGCACGATCAAGCGGGTGGTGGTCAAGGGCAGCTTCCACGGCCGCACCGAGCGTCCGGCGCTGTATTCGGACTCCTCGCGCAAGACCTACCTGCAGCACCTGGCCAGCTTCCGCGGCGAGGATTCGGTGATCGCGGTCGAGCCTTACGACCTGGATGCGCTCAAGCAGGTGTTCGCCGACGCCGACGCCAACGGCTGGTTCATCGAGGCGATGTTCCTGGAGCCGGTGATGGGCGAAGGCGACCCCGGCCGCGGCGTGCCGCCGGCCTACTACGCCGCCGCGCGCGAGCTGACCCGCAACCACGGCTCGCTGCTGCTGGTCGATTCGATCCAGGCCGGCCTGCGCGCCCACGGCGTGCTGTCGATCGTCGACTATCCGGGCTTCGAAGGCCTGGACGCGCCGGACATGGAGACCTACTCCAAGGCGCTCAACGCCGGCCAGTACCCGCTGTCGGTGCTCGCCGTGGGCGAACGCGCCGCCTCGCTGTACCGCAAGGGGCTGTACGGCAACACCATGACCAGCAATCCGCGCGCGCTCGACGTCGCCGTCGCCGTGCTCGAACAGGTCACCCCGCAGCTGCGCGCCAACATCCGCGCCCGCGGCGCCGAGGCGATCGAAAAGCTGGAAAAGCTCAAGGGCGAGCTCGGCGGCCTGATCACCAAGGTCCAGGGCACCGGCCTGCTGTTCTCCTGCGAACTGTCGCCGCAGTTCAAGTGCTACGGCGCCGGCTCGATCGAGGAGTGGCTGCGCGAGCGCGGCATCGGCGTGATCCACGGCGGCGTCAACTCGCTGCGCTTCACCCCGAACTTCACCATCGGCAGCGACGAACTGGAGCTGCTGGTGTCGATGGTCGGCCGCGCCCTGCGCGAAGGCCCGCGTCTGCAGCAGCAGGCGGCGGCCTGAGAGCGAGGAAAGAGCTCGGAGGAGCGAGGAGTGAGCGAAAGCGGCTCCTCGCTGCCCGATGCCGCTTTTGCGTTTACTCGCTCCTCGCTACTCTCCACTCACTTCTAGCCCGGAGGGCGCCATGATTCGTCTGTCCAACAAGGAAACCGGCGCCGACATCGGCGAGATCAGCGAGGAAGAACTGCAGATCCTGGTCGCGGCGCTGGAGGAAGAGAACAGCAGCGACCAGGACTACTGGATCGACCATGCCGTGGTCGACATGATCGAGATCGATCATCTCAACGCCGGCTCGCTGATCACCGTGCTGCGCGCGGCGATCGGCGACAGCGACGGGATCGAGATCCGCTACGCGCGCACGGCCTGAGGCCGACGCGCTTGGGCCGCGGCGACGCCGCGGTCCGGCCCGCCCTCCATGACGCTCGATCTGATCCAGGCCCGGCACGAGCGCGAGGCTTCCACCTCGCGCATATCGTTCGCCATCGAGCTGCCCTTCCACAGGCAACTGTTGGCCCGGGCGCTGCCGGACGACGCGTATCCGCTGCTGCTCCGGCTGCGCGACTACCGGTCCGACGCGGCATGGTCGTGCGCCGAACTACCGGATCTGCAGACGGAACTGACCCGGCTGCAGGCCCGGTTCACCGACCCCGCCGATATCCGCCGGCTTTCGCTGTTCGTCGCCCAGGCCGTCGCCGACGGCGACAACCTCTACGCCATCGCGGACTGAGTTCCGCGCGCTTCGCGAACCGCCGCGGACGCCCGTTGCGCAAACGGCGCAGTACCGGCCTTCGCTCTGGCCCGCGGAAGCCGACGCCAGCCGCTGCAGCGGCCCGCGCCGCGCTTGCGCCCCGCTCCGCAACCGTCAATCCTGTGCGGCAACAACCGCCGCCCGCCACCGTTTGAGGCCGCCATGAAAATCGTCGAAGTCCGCCATCCGCTGGTCCAGCACAAGCTCGGCCTGATGCGCCGCGCCGACAACAGCACCAAGTCGTTCCGCGAACTCGCCTCGGAAGTCGCGACGCTACTGACCTACGAAGCCACCGCCGACCTGGAGACCGAGGAAGCGGTGGTGGAAGGCTGGGCCGGGCCGGTGACCACGCGCCGGATCAAGGGCGCCAAGGTCACCCTGGTGCCGATCCTGCGCGCCGGCCTGGGCATGCTGCCGGGCGTGCTGGAACTGATCCCGGCGGCCAAGGTCGGCGTGGTCGGCCTGCAGCGCGACGAACAGACCCTGCAGCCGGTCGGCTACTACGAAAAACTCACCGGGCGCATGGACGAGCGCACCGCGCTGATCCTCGACCCGATGCTCGCCACCGGCGGCAGCCTGATCGCCACCGTCGACCTGCTCAAGGCCGCCGGCTGCAGGCGCATCAAGGGCCTGTTCCTGGTCGCCGCGCCGGAAGGGCTGAAAGCGCTGGAAGCGCGCCATCCGGACGTGGAGGTCTACACCGCCTCGGTCGACGAGCGCCTCAACGAAGTCGGCTACATCCTGCCCGGCCTCGGCGACGCCGGCGACAAGATCTTCGGCACCAAGCACTACGCCTGAGCCGGCCGCGCCGCGGGCACGCGCTCGCGGGCGCGCGGCGGATAGCGGATTACTGCGCCTTGCGCCGGCGCCGCTGTCGCAGGCGATACAGCAGGATCAGCGCGAATCCCACCGCGACCGCGAACCAGCCCGGCGACCAGCCGCCCGGCGCCGCATCGGCGCTCGCCGCCGGCGCCGCGCGCGCAGGCGCGGCCGCCAGGGCCGCGGCGGCGGCTTCCGGCAACAGGCGCCAACGCCCGTCGCGCAGTTCCAGCTTGCCTTCCAGCGCCGGCAGGCGCAGTTCGCGCCAGCTAACCCGCAGGTCGCCGATCTGCGGGTCCAGCGGGTTTTCCGCGCTGCCCAGGCCATCGCCCTCGGGCTGGAAGGTCGCCGCCAGATTGGCCGGCAGACGGCTGAAATTCGGCCGGAACACCCGCCATTCGCCGATCGTGCGCAGTACCTCGACCTGGATCGGCTTGCCGTCCAGGCTGGCGTTCTCCGCCCACCAGCGCTTGTTCTCCAGCGGCATCCGCGTCGGGTTGACGTGGCCCGCTGCGAAGCCGGCCGAATCGATCGGCGCGGCATTCCAGACCCGCTCGTAAGCCTTGCCGTTGAACCGCCACTGGTACATCTCGACCCGGCGGTCGAGGCCGAACTGGCGCGTCTCGACGCCGAAATCGCGATCGAGCAGGCGCTTGCCGGCGATCGGCTCGCCCAGCGGCTCGGCATCGTCCGCGGTCTGCGCCTGCGCGGCGAAGGCCAGGCCGGCGATCGCCAACAACGCGATCGCCCAGCCTCGGCCGCGCGCGCGCGCCGCGGTCATGCCGCCAGCGCCCTCGCCTGCAGCTCGGCGACTTCGTGCGCGGTGCCGAACTTGCCCTTGTCGTCGCGCACCACCTGGGCCAAGGCGCAGCCCGGATCGTGGGTGAAGAACAGATGCACGTTGCGCGCCAGCTTGTCGCTGAGGAAGGCCTTCTTCTCGTCGATCAGCAACTCGGCGTTGCGGTCGTAGCCCATGGTGATCGGCACGTGCACCCAGGGCCGGCCGGGGATCAGATCGGCGCAGAACACCACGCCGCCGTGCGCCTCGCCGTCGACGCGGTCCGGGCCGACGATCTCGGCCAGCATCAACCCCGGCGTGTGGCCGTCGCTGTAGTGGAAGCGCACGCTCTCGCCGAGCAGCTTGGAATGCGCGCCGTCGACCAGTTCGAGCCGGCCGGTGGCTTCGAGCAGGCCCGGCAGTTCGGCGATGAAGCTGGCGCGGTCGCGCGGATGCGGCTGCAACGCGCGCTGATAATGCTCGCGGCCGACCAGGTAGTGCGCGTTCGGGAACAGCAGGCGCGGCGGCTGGCCTTCGGCCCACGGCGCCAGCAGGCCGCCGGCGTGGTCGAAATGCAGATGCGACAGCACCACCACGTCGATGTCTTCCGGCGCGAAGCCGGCCGCGGCCAGCGAATCGACCAGCACGTGACGCTCTTCCACCACGCCGTAGCGCTCGCGCAGCTTGGGCTCGAAAAACGCGCCGATGCCGGCCTCGAACAGCACCGTCTTGCCGGCCAGCGGCGTCGCCAGCAGGGCCCGGCAGGCCAGCTCGATGCGGTTGGCCTCATCGGGCGGCGACCACTTCGCCCACATCGCCCGCGGCGCGTTGCCGAACATCGCACCGCCGTCGAGCTTCTGCGAGTTGCCCAGGATCGACCAGAGTTTCATGGCTGCATCGCCCGCATCGGGCGTCGGCTGAGAAAGCTAGATTCTAGGCTTTGGGGCGTGAATCGGAAATGGAGCGCGGGACTCGGGACTCGGGACTCGCAAAAGCCTGGCGCACCGCTTCTGCCTTGCGAGTCCCGAGTCCCGAGTCCCGAGTCCCGAATCCCGGCTTACTGCGGCGTAGTCGAAGTCGCGAAGTGGAAGATGAACTCGCCATCGCGGCCGTTCTCGCCGGCCAGCACGCGCACCGGCGGCAGCGATTGGCCGGCGCGCAGCACCGCGCTGCCGCTGGCGTGGGCCTTGAGGATCAGGCCGGCGGAGCGGCCGGCGATCTTGACCGGCATTTCCTGGCCCGGCACCAGCACCACCTGGCCCATCGACGGATCGCTGGTACGCGGGCTGACGATGCGCGCGTCCTCCGCGTCGCTGTAATCGCGCGCCGGCAGTTCGAACAGGTCTTCGCCGCCGGCTTCGACGTCGAAGGTCCAGGCGGTGCTGCCGTTGGTGCCGTCGTTGACGACTTCGATCCGCTGCAGGGTCAGCAGCACGGTGTAGCGCGACGGCGCCTGCGGCTTGGCCGCGGCGACGGCTGGCGCGCCGACAACTGGCGCGGGCGCCGGTTGCGCGGCCGCCGGCTTGTCCTTGAAGCCGCCGATCTCGCGCACGTTGTTGATCAGGGTGGTCAGGGCGACGAGGAAGGCGACCAGGGCGATCGAGATCGCCGGCACGCGGGTATACCAACGCTTGTCCTCGTCCTTGTCCCCGCTCACCTGCCGCTCCTTAGGTTCCGTGATGGCCGTCGCCGTTGCGCGGCAATCTACCGCGCCGCCCGGCCGCCGCGCCATCGCGGCGGCGGGCGCGCGCTCAGCGATCGCTCAGCAGCACGTCGGCCTGGCCGACCGGGTTGCGCGGATCGGTGCCGCCGGACAGGGTGTTGTCGCGCCGGTCCCACATCACCGTCTGCAGATTGCCCCAGGTCGATTCGCCGGCGTTGACCTTGTGCCCCATCGCCTGCAGCTTGGCCACGGTGGCGGCGTCGAGCGCGCCGGCCTCGGCCGAGATCGCATCGGGGAACCACTGGTGGTGGATCCGCGGCTGCGCCGCGACCTGCTGCGGCGCCAGGCCGGCGTCGTAGGCCAGCACCGCCAGCAGCACCTGGGTGATGATCCGGCTGCCGCCCGGGGCGCCGACCGCGATCACCTTCTCCGCCGATTCCAGGAAGCTCGGGGTCATCGAGCTGAGCATGCGCTTGCCCGGCTCCGGCGCGTTGGCGGCGAAGCCCATCACGCCGAAGGCGTTGGGCGTGCCCGGGCGCAGGGCGAAGTCGTCCATCTCGTTGTTGAGCAGCACCCCGGTGCCCGGCGCGACCATGCCCGAGCCGTACAGCAGGTTCACGGTCTGGGTCGCGGCGACCCGGTTGCCTTCGCCGTCGATGATCGAGAAGTGAGTGGTTTCCTCGTCTTCCAGCGGCGCCGGCTGGCCCGACAGCAAGTCGCTGGGGGTGGCCTTCTCGGGATGGATGGTGGCGCGCAGGCCGGCGGCATAGTCGGCGCTGGTCAGCCGCGCCAGCGGCACCTTCACGAAGTCCGGATCGCCCAGGTAGATGGTGCGGTCGCGATAAGCGCGGCGCATCGCCTCGGCGATGAGGTGGGTGCGGTGGGCCGGATCGAGCTTGGCCAGGTCCCAGCCCTGCAGCATCTGCAGGATCTGCGCCATCGCCACCCCGCCCGAGGACGGCGGCGGCGCGGTGACGATGTCCCAGCCGCGGTACTTCAAGCGCAGCGGTTCGCGTTCGACCACCTTGTAGCCGGACAACTCGTCGGCGCGCCATTGCCCGCC
The DNA here is from genome assembly GCF_057657315.1 of Lysobacter sp. Soil_C_15. Taxonomy (NCBI): domain Bacteria; kingdom Pseudomonadati; phylum Pseudomonadota; class Gammaproteobacteria; order Lysobacterales; family Lysobacteraceae; genus Lysobacter; species Lysobacter sp. Soil_C_15. The sequence continues at coordinate 156,693 of NZ_JBDGIR010000010.1, read as the reverse complement.
TTCTTCTTTCACCGCCTTGAGCAGCTTGGCGCCGACTTCGCCGCGGTAGAAACCGTCGTAGCCCTTGGCCGCCAGCAGTTCCAGCGTGCGCGCCAGGTCCGGCTGCTTGAGAACCTCGCCTTCCTTCGGCGGCGTGCCGTCGGCCAGGAACACCGCGCGGGTGCCGCGGTAGCGCTCCATCACCTCGCGCCGGCCGGCGTAGCCCTTCTCCAGCCGCGCGTACACCGGGAAACCTTCGCGGGCGATCCGGATCGCCGGCGCCAGCGAGGTCTTCAGCGGCAGCTTGCCGTACTTCTGCGCCAGGTGGACCAGCGCCGCCGGCAGGCCCGGGATGCCGGCCGACCACGGCCCGTTGGTGGCGCGGTCGCGGTTGAGTTCGCCCTTGGCGTCCAGATAGGCGGCCGGCGTCGCCGCCGCCGGCGCGGTTTCGCGCGCGTCGACGAAGACGTCGCGGCCGCTCTTGGCTTCGTGCAGCAGGAAGAACCCGCCGCCGCCGATGCCGGAGCTGATCGGCTCGACCACCGACAGCGCGGCCGACACGGCGATCGCCGCATCGAAGGCGTTGCCGCCGGCACGGACGATCTCCAGCCCGGCCTGGGTCGACAGCGAATGCGCGCTGGCGATCGCGGTGCCGGGCGGATGGGCGAAGCGGCGCGCGCTGTCGGCCGGCGCGGCGGCCGATGCGGGCGCCTGCACGGAGTCCTGCGCGAAAGCGGGCGCGGCGAGCGACAGCAGCGAGGCCAACAACCAGGGGAACGTCGAACCGGCTCGCGGCCGCATCGCCTTGCGCATCGGGTTTACTCCTGTTGTAGACGGCGCAGTTTCTCTAGCAACTGCGGCTCGGATTCGGGATGTTCCGGGTCCTTGTCGATGCACTCGACCGGACAGACGACCACGCATTGCGGCTCGTCGTAATGGCCGACGCACTCGGTGCAGCGCGCCGGATCGATCACATAGATGGTCTCGCCCTGGGCGATGGCCTGGTTCGGGCAGGCCGGCTCGCAGACGTCGCAGTTGACGCAGAGTTCGTTGATCTTGAGCGACATGGCGGAGTTGCCGGCGGAGGGCGCGATTGCCTGTGCCGGTGGGGAGGGTCAGTGTAGGCCGCGGCGCGGGCGTGGGATAGCCGGCCGCCGGGACGCTGCGTATCGAAGGCCTCGCCGGGGCGCCGGCCGGCTCCTCGGCACATTGCCGGGGACGGCCGGCAGCCGGGCGGCGGGACGGGGCCGCAAACGATTCGGGCCGCTCGCGCGGCCCGGATCGATGCTGCGGCAGCGCGTGGGCGCCGCGGCTTACTTCACTTCGGCGAAGACGTAGTTGACGCCGGCCGGGGTCACCGCGGCCTTGACCCGCTCGTTGTCCGCGGCGTCGCCGATGAAGATGAACTTCACGCCCTTCATCGTCGCCGGATCGACCTTGGCGAACGAGGCCACGGCCAGGTCTGCGGTCTTGACCGAGCTCGGCGAACCGAACGCGACCAGGTTGCCTTCCAGGATGCCGCGCGACATGTCGACCTGGGCCTTTTCCAGCATCAGATCGTAGTCGCGCTGGAAGGTCGGCGAATCCGGCGCCGGCAGGACGTAGACGTAGGTGCTGCCGCTGATGCCGTCCAGGTTGCGCTTGACCACGTCGGTCAGATAGGCGTTCCAGGCGTTCTCGTCGTTGGTCTTCGGCGCCGGCAGCGGCGCGGCCTCGGCGGCGACCTCCTTCTTCTCCTCTTTCTGGCAAGCGGCCACGAACGGCAGCGCCAGGCAGGCGATCAGCAGCAGGCGGGAGGAAGTCTTCATCGTATGCCCCTTAGGTATTGGCTTTGGTGTGACGTGTTGGGAGGTCAATGGTGCTTGCGTTGCCACTCGGCCCGCAGCGCCGCGTCGACCGCCGGCGGCACGAAGCCGGAAACGTCGCCGCCGAGGCGGGCGATTTCGCGCACCAGCGAGGAGGAAATGAAGCCGTACTGCTCGGCCGGGGTCAGGAACAGGGTCTCGACCTCGGGGATCAGGTGACGGTTCATGCTCGCCAGCTGGAATTCGTACTCGAAGTCGGACACCGCGCGCAGCCCGCGCAGCAGCACCCCGCCGCCGACTTCGGCGACGAAATGCGCCAGCAGCGAATTGAAGCCGCGCACCTCGACGTGCGAGTGGTGCGCCACCGCTTTGCGCGCCAGGTCGACTCGCACCTCCAGCGGCAGCGCCGGGCCCTTGCCCGGGCTTTCGGCGACGCCGATGACCATGCGTTCGAACAGCGGCGCGGCGCGGTCGACCAGGTCGACGTGGCCGTTGGTGATCGGGTCGAAAGTGCCGGGATAGACGGCGACGCGGTTGCGGGCGGAGCTCATTCGATGGTCGTTCGCTGCAGGAATGAGGGTAAAGCGGGAAGCCGCCCCGCCGGTTGCGGCGCAGTGTAGCAGCCGGCCGCGCGACGGGGTCAGGCCGGGCGGCGGCGGTACAAGGCGTAACGCACTTCGCGGGTGGCGCCTTCGCGATGCAGGTCCCAGCCCGCCGGCAGGCGGATCGGCGCGTCGGCCGGCGCCTCGACGTACAGCCAGGCCGCCGGCGCCAGCACCGGCAACAGCGCCGGCCAGACCCGGTCCCACAAACCGGCCGCGAACGGCGGGTCGACGAAGGCCAGATCGAAGCCCGGCGCGGCCGCGTCGGCTGCAGGTTGCGCTGCCAGCCAGGCCAGGGCGTCGGCCTGGACCACCTGGGCCGCCTCGCCGCCGGGCAGGCGCGCGCCCAGGGCGCGCAGTTCCGCGGCCAGGGCCGGATCGCGTTCGACCAGGACCGCCTCGGCGGCGCCGCGCGACAACGCCTCCAGGCCGAGCGCGCCGCTGCCGGCGAACAGGTCGAGCACGCGCGCGCCCGGCAGCATCGGCATCAGCCAGTTGAACAGCGTCTCGCGGACCCGGTCCGAGGTCGGCCGCAAGCCTGGCGCATCGGCCACCGCCAGGCGGGTGCCGCGCCAGCGCCCGCCGATGATCCGGACTTTGCCGGTCGTGGCCTTGGCGCCGGCGGGGCCGGATCGAGGCGGAACGCGCGGGCCGCGGCGGGAATCGTTCATCGGGAGAGTTTTCGGGCCGGTGCTAGCATGTGGCAATTCTCGCGCATGCCCCCACGTTCCGTCTCATGGTCAGTTTTTTTCGCCGTAAAAAGCCCGAAACCGCTGCCGGAACGCCTGCGTCCGAGCGCCGCTACAGCACCGAGGAGCTGGCCGCCGCGTTTCCGGGCGCCCAGCCGCGCGCGGCCGAACCGGTCGCGGCCGAGCCTGCGCCGGCCGCCGAAGCGCCGCCGGCCGTCGAACCCAGCCCGCTGCAGGCGGCGCCACTCCCACCGGCCCCTGTCGCAACGCCCGCGGTGCCGCCGACGGCGCCCGTCGCGCGCACGGCCGAACCGGTGGCGGTCCAGGCGCCCGCCGCCGAACCGCGCGCCCCACAACCGCGCGCCCCAGAACCGCCCGTCCCGGCCGAAGTCGTCGCCGCGGCGCTGGAGGTCGAACCGCCGCTGCGCGCCGACGCGCCGTTGCCGGCCGCGCCGGCGCCGACCGCACCGGCCGCGCTGGACTACATCGACAAGCCGGCCGCCGCGCCGGGCAAGCCCGGCTGGCGCGAGCGCCTGCGCGGCAGCGTGTTCGCGCGCAGCTTCGGCGGCCTGTTCTCGCGCAACCCGCGCCTGGACGACGACCTGCTCGACGAAATCGAAACCGCGCTGATCACCGCCGACGTCGGCGTCAGCGCCACCACGCAACTGGTCGAAGGCCTGCGCAAGCGGATGAAGTCGCGCGAGTTCGCCGACGCCAACGCCCTGCTCGCGGCGCTGCGCGCCGAACTGATCGCGATGCTGGCGCCGGTCGCCAAGCCGTTGCAGATCGACCCCCAGGCCAAGCCCTTCGTGCTGCTGACCGTCGGCGTCAACGGGGTCGGCAAGACCACCACCATCGGCAAGCTGGCCAAGCGCTTCCGCGACGAGAACCGGCCGCTGATGCTGGCCGCCGGCGACACTTTCCGCGCCGCCGCGGTCGCCCAGTTGCAAGCCTGGGGCGAACGCAACGGCGTGCCGGTGGTGGCCCAGGGCCAGAACGCCGACGCCGCCTCGGTCGCCTTCGACGCCCTGCAGGCGGCCAAGGCGCGCGGCACCCAGGTGCTGATCGCCGACACCGCCGGCCGCCTGCATACCCAGCAGGGCCTGATGGCCGAGCTCGGCAAGATCCGCCGCGTGCTGGCCAAGGTCGACCCGACCGCGCCGCACGAGGTGCTGATGGTGATCGACGGCACCACCGGCCAGAACGCCTTGTCGCAACTGCGCCAGTTCCACGCCGCGGTCGGCGTCACCGGCCTGGTGGTGACCAAGCTCGACGGCACCGCCAAGGGCGGCGTGGTGTTCGCCCTGGCGCGCGAGTTCGGCATTCCGATCCGCTTCGCCGGCATCGGCGAGCGTCCGGAAGACCTGCGGGTGTTCGACGCCGAAGCCTTCGTCGACGCGCTGCTGCCCGAAACGCTCGGCGGCTGAGGCGCGGCCGCGCCATGTCCGCGCCCGCGGAGGCTGCCGCACCCGAGCGACGACGCTGGCGCAGGCGGGTGCTGGTCGCCGCCGGCGCGGTGCTGGCCGTGGTGCTGGCGTTGAGTTGGGTATCGCAACCCAGCCAGGTCAGCGCGATCCTGCTCGACCGGGTCGGCCACGCCCTGGGCCTGGAACTCAGCGCCTCGGGCGCCAGCGAGTACCGGTTGCGCGGCACGCCGATGCTGGAGGTGCGCGACCTGGTCGCGCGCCAGCCGGGCGCGGCGACGCCGCTGCTGCGCGCCGAGCGCGTCTACCTGTCGCTGCCGTGGAGCACGATCCGCGCCGCCGGCGCGGTGCTCGACGTGGAGCGGGTCGAACTTGACGCCCCGCAACTCGACGTCGGCGCCTTGCAGCGCTGGCTGGCTTCGCGTCCGTCCTCGCCCGCGCCGCTGCGGCTGCCGACCCTGAGCCGCGGCGCGCGGATCGAACGCGGCCGCGCGATCGGCGCCGACTGGTCGGTCGAGAACCTCCTGATCGATCTGCCGCGCCTGCATCCCGAACAGCCGCTGCGCGCCCGTCTGAGCGGCGCGGTCGTCGCCGCGCCGCTGCGGATCCCGTTCTCGCTCGCGGCGACCCTGCAGCGTCCGGCCGCCGCGCGCGGACTCGGCCTGGCCGGCCCGGTCGAGGTGGTCGCGCGCGACTGGCGCCTGCCGATGCGTGCGATCGCCGGCGGACGCCTGCATGCCGGCGCCGACGGTATCGGCCTAGACGGGCTGCGCCTGGGCGCCCAGGCGCGCTACCGCGCCGGCGACACCGACCTGCCGTTCGCGTTCGGCCTGGCCGGGCCGCTGCGCTATCGCGACGCCCGCCTGAGCCTGGCGCCGCTGGGCGCGGCGCTGCGCGGCCGCGAGGCGATGCCCCGCCTCGATGGCGCCGGCCGCTTCGCCTACGCCGACCGGCTGGAACTGCAGTTGCAAGGCCGCCTGGCCGAATGGCCGCAGGCCTGGCCGGCGCTGCCGCCGCCGCTGGGCCAGTCGCGCTCGCCGCTGCCGTTCGCGCTCGACTACGCCGGCCCGGCCGATTTCTCCGCGGTCGCGGCGCTGCGCCTGCAACGCGACGACACCGTCTTCGACGGCCGCTTCCGCCTGCCGCAGGTGCTGGACTGGGCCGACGCCGGCGCGCGCGGCGCCTTGCTGCCGCCGCTGCAGGGCCGCCTGAGCGCGCCGCGGATCGAAGTCTCCGGCGCGGTGCTCGAAGGCGTGCAGGTCGAAATCGAAGACGACCCGCCGCCGGCCGCGCAGCAACCGGCTCCGCCGCCCCATCCACCCGCCGCTGCTCCGCCGCCGAACCGATGACCGCTTCCAACGTCCCAGCCAACGCCGACGCCTTCGCCACCCGCCTGCTGGCGTGGTTCGACGTCAGCGGCCGCCACGACCTGCCCTGGCAGCACCCGCGCACGCCGTACCGGGTGTGGCTGTCGGAAATCATGCTGCAGCAGACCCAGGTCAAGACCGCGGCGCCGTACTTCGAGCGCTTCGTCGCGGCCCTGCCGAGCCTGCCCGACCTGGCCGCGGCCGAACTCGACAGCGTGCTCGGCCTGTGGTCGGGCCTGGGCTATTACGCCCGGGCGCGCAATCTGCACGCCGCGGCCAAGCTCTGCGTAGAACGCCACGGCGGCGAGCTGCCGCGCGACATCGATGCGCTGACCGCGTTGCCCGGGATCGGCCGCAGCACCGCCGCGGCGATCCTGGCCCAGGCCTGGGACGATCGCCACGCCATCCTCGACGGCAACGTCAAGCGCGTGCTCAGCCGCTACCACGGCATCGACGGCTATCCGGGCCTGCCGGCGGTCGAGCGGCAGCTGTGGGCGCTGGCCGAATCGCATCTGCCGCAGGCGCGCATGGTCGACTACACCCAGGCGCAGATGGACTTGGGCGCGACCTTGTGCACCCGCGCCGATCCGTCCTGCATCCTGTGCCCTTTGCAGCGCGACTGCGTCGCCCGGATCGAAGGCCGGGTCGCCGAACTGCCCACGCCCAAGCCCGGCAAGACCGTGCCGCAGCGCCAGGCGCAGGTGCTGTGGTTGCTCGACGACGACGGCCGGGTGCTGCTGCAGCGCCGCCCGCCCAGCGGGATCTGGGCCGGCCTGTGGACCCTGCCGCAAAGCGAGGAGGCGGCCGGCGCGCAGCAGTGGTTCCAGGCCCACGTGCGCGGCGATTTCGCCGCCGGCGAGGCCTTGCCCGCGGTCGCGCACGCCTTCAGCCATTACAAGCTCGACCTGTGGCCGCGGCGCTGGCGCGGCATCGCCCTGCGCGACCGGGTCGGCGACAATGACGATCTGCGCTGGTTCGCGCGCGCCGAACTGGCCGCGCTCGGCATTCCCGCGCCGATCCGCAAACTAATCGAAGCGGCCTGAGCGCCGCACCGACCTCCATCAGGACTACCGACATGAGCCGCACCGTCTTCTGCGAATACGAACGCCGCGACACCGAAGGCCTGGACTTCGTGCCCTGGCCCGGCGAACTGGGCAAGCGCGTGTTCGCCCATATCGGCAAGGCCGGCTGGGCCGCCTGGCTGTCCCACCAGACCATGCTGATCAACGAGAACCGGCTGTCGCCGCTGGACCCCAAGCACCGCGCTTTCCTCGAAGGCGAGATGGAGAAGTTCCTGTTCGGCGGCGGCGCGGAGAAGCCGGCGGGGTTCGTACCCGAAGGCTAGGAGATAGCGGCGAGGAGCGAGTAACGAGCGAAAGCGGTTGCGCGCCGCGTTCGCTCCTCGCTCCTCCCCACTCGCTGCTAGGTCACAGCCCGAACGCCGGCGGATACGTCACCGAGCCGCGTTCGCCGGCCAGCGCGCCGGGGCGCAGTTCCAGGGCCATGAAGCATTCGCCCGAGAACGGCGCGGCCAGCTTCGACGCCAGCGCGGGGTCGAAGCCGAAGCGCGGGTAGTAGTCGGCGTGACCGAGCACCACCACCGCTTCGAAACCGGCCTCGGCCAGGCGCGCCAGGCCGCTGCGGATCAGTCGCGCGCCGACGCCGCGACGCTGCCAGGACGGCAGCACCGACACCGGCGCCAGGCACAGCGCATCGATCCGGCGTCCGTCGACTTGCACCGCGAGCGCGGTGAACAGTGCGTGGCCGACGACCTGGCCGGCCTCGTCGAGCGCGACCAGCGACAGCCGCACCAGGCCGTCGGCGTGCAGGCGGGCGACCAGTTCGGCTTCGCCGTCGCCGCCGAACGCGGCTCGGGTCAAAGCGTCGATCTGCGGTTCGTGTACGTCGGTTTGTTCCTGGATGCGCATGGGCGGCTCCAATGGCGGGGCGTGCGGCGGGGCGTGCGGCGGCACGCTGGAAAACATCATCCAACTGAGCATGAAGGCCTCCGCGGCATGCGAGGCGAGACTGGGGTCGGCGCTGGGCCGGAACCCAGCGCGGACGCGCGCGGCCGGCAGGCGGCGCGCGCGGACGAAAAGCGCAGATGCGCGAGCGGCATGCGTCGCGGCATCGGCAACGCGAGCGCCGACCACGGCGTGATCGGCGCCGGCCGAGTGCGGCGGTCGCGGGAACGGCGCAGCGCCGCGCGTCGCGCGCGTCGCCGCCAAGGCAGTAAGAGCATGGGAGCCTGTCGGTAGTAGCCGGAACGGACGCGACAGCGCGCATTCGCAAGACACGAATGGCGAACGGTTCGGCGCGTCAACCCACCTTCGCGAAGCGAAGGGATTTAGCGGGTGGCTACACTCTCGGACATGGTGTCCCTCTGGTCCCGCCGGTCGACGGCGTACGGGGACCCGCACCGTAGTGCGCCTGCGCCGCGGCTGTCAAATCGGCCGCGCAGACGCCGCCTGAGGCCAGCGCTTGCCCCATCGCGGCAAACCCCACCCCGCCCCGACCGGGCGCCCGGCGATTCCGGCCTGCCGCAGAGGCGCGCATGCGCCGCCTTTAGACCCAAAGCTGACTTTTTTTGTCAGTTTCGGCGCCGACCCGGGGCGGACCGGCCTAGGCCGGAATGCCCACCCAGGCACACTCTCGGAAAAACGTGATGTATGGCACATTTTTTGCTCGATCCAATCGACGCTTTCGCTGCCCTGCTTGGCGGCTCCCCCGCTTTCGTCGGATGGAACCCGGACTTCATGACGGCCAAATACCTCGTCCCCGCTTTCTGCCTCGTCGCCCTGCTCGCCAGCGCTCCCCGCCCGCTCCATGCCCAGGCCGGCATCGGCGTACAGGCCGGCGCCTCGCCCACCGGCACCATCGGCACCAACAAAGGCGATCCCGGCTCCGGGGCGCTGCAATGCCCGGCCGGCACCATCGTCCGCGGCGCCTACCATCGCGACAAGTCGATGAGCTCGGGGCTCGCCTCGACCCGCGGCATGACCAACCGGGTCGGCCTGTACTGCGGCGGCATCACCACCGACGGCAGCACGGTCGCCGTGGTCAACCGCAACGCCAACGGCAGCCCGGACGTCCTGTCCGTCAGCTACGCCCAGCCCGGCACCGAGGTCACCAACTACTGCCCGTCCAACCAACTGGTGCATCAGTTCGGCGGCTGGGACCGCGAATGGTCCAACGGCCAGTACCCGCCGTGGTCCTCGTCGCTGAACCTGGTCTGCCGGCCGCTGACCCTGGACGCGAACTCCTGGGTGCGGATGACCACCGGCGCTTCGACCAGCATCGAGGTCGGCGTACGCGAAACCATGTCCGGGCAACCGGCCCACGTCTCGCGCGGGCCGTTCTGCTCCAACACCTCCACCACCCTGGTCTCGGGCTTGTTCATGCAGGCCGGCGGCGAAGGCTACGACGGCATCAACGTCTATTGCGGCACCCTGCTGCAGGCGCGCCATTCGGCGATCCTGAGCTTCGCCGATTTCGCCTGGAACAAGACCCTCGGCGGCTCGGGCTGGCAGGTCAACCTGACCCAGGGCAGCACCCTGCTCGACAACGGCGCCGGCACCACCGGCGCCGGACGCACCCCGCACGCCAGCGTCGCGGCCAACACCTCGACCGTGCAGACCGCGAGCGAAATCTACGTGCTGCCCGGCAGCAACTACCGCGCCGCGATCAGCCAGCGTCCCGCCGGCATCGCCGCCAATACCTTCGTCACTTCAGGCAACTGCCTCACCGGCACCGCCCTGAGCAACGAACAAGACGCTTCGTGCACGCTCGCCGTCACCGGCCTGCCCGACATCGCCGTCACGCTGAGCACGCCGTCGCCGGTCTACAGCAACTACGGCCAGCTGCAGAACATCGTCCTGACCGCGACCAACGTCGGCCCCGGCGCCACCGACGGCGACGACGGCTTCAGCGTGGTCGCGACTCTGCCGGCCGGCTGGACCGCCGGCACCCTGCCGGCCAACTGCGTCGCCAGCGGCGGCAATACCGTGGTCACCTGCGCGCTGAATCCGACTCCACTGGCCGGCTCGGCCGCGCCCGGCGGCAACGGCGGCGCGGTCAGCTTCACCATTCCGGTCACGGTCAACTCGCCGACCCTCAGCGGCACCTACACCGCCAATGCCGCGCTCGGCCGCAGCCTGCCCGACGGCGACGCCGATCCGACCAACAACGATTTCAACACCGCCAACGACACCGCCAGCGGCCCCCTGGTGTTCCAGAAGCAACCGATCCTGCGCCTGCGCAAGGCGTTGCCGCTGGGGCGGTTCGTCGCCGCCGACCAGTTCGCCCTGAGCATCGCCGGCACCGGCGGCCCGGCGAACGCCACCACCACCGGCAGCGGCAGCACCGCGAGCGGCGAAGCCCTGCTCAACGGCAGCGTCGGCGCGGTCTACTCCCTGTCCGAAGCCGGCGCGGCCGGCGCCAACCTCGCCAACTACACCAGCACCTACAGCTGCAGCAACGCCCTGGCCGGCGGCCAGGCGCCGAACGGCAACGGCGCCAGCTTCAACCTCACCGCGGCCGCCGGCGACGATCTGACCTGCACCTTCAGCAATACCCGCGCACCGCTGGCCGACCTGACGATCAGCAAGACCAATGGCGTCAGCACCGTCTCCCGCGGCGCGACGACGACCTACACCATCGTCGTCACCAACAACGGCCCGGACGCGGTGACCGGCGCGATCCTGCGCGACCCGGCGGCCGGCCGCCAAGGCCTGGGCTGCACAACGCCGCCGAGCTGCACCGGTGCGGCCTGCCCGGCCGGACTGACTCTGGCGCAACTGGAAAGCGGCGTCGCCCTCGGCGCGCTCGCCAACGGCGCCACGGTGACCGTCCAGATGACCTGCACGGTGCAGTAGGCGCAACCTGGTGCGTTGCGCGGGGCCGGGGATCTGGGATCGGAATGGGGATTGGGATTGGGAAAAGCGCAACGCGGGCGACGGGCTTGGACACCGTGGCCCGCCGCCGCTGTCGGCGGCGGGCGTTGCGCCGGCTTAGAACAGTTCCATCACGTCGATCACCCGTCCGTCGCGGACGGTGACCAGCACGGTCTTGGTGCCGACGTAGTACTCGTAGCGCTCGGCGACGTTGGCGCCGAACTTGTTCTGGATCGGCACGATCTTGGCCGGCTTGCCCGCCACTTGTTCCAGGCGGCCGACGCTGTCGCCGACCACGATCACTTTGTTGCCGAAGGCGACGGTCTGCGCCATCGCGGCCGAGCTGAGGACGAACAGCAGCAGCGATGCGATCGTTCGGGTCATGGGCCTGCACTCCTTTGAGGATGCGCCGAGCATAGGCCGGCCCGGGCACACTTCTTTGCGCCAATCCGCAGAATCACAGTGTTGCGCATTCGCCCGGCCGGCGAGCGGCCAAACGGCAAGCTCGGCAAAGATGCTGGCGGGCCTTCGGTCCCTGAAAACCCGTGGCGTGCGCGTAACTGGGGAGGGACGCACGCTGCCAGCCTGTCCAGGCTGCCCCAGCGCCGGGCCCGGCGCAGTCGGCCGGCGCCGCACCGCGGGGTCGGATTTCTCCTACGCCCGGATCGCGCCGACCCACGGCGGCGAAGAAATCGCCGCGCGCGAAAAAACCAAGGGCCCGACCTCGCGGTCGAGCCCTTGGTTTTCGTAAATGGTGGCCGGGGAGGGAATCGAACCCCCGACACGGGGATTTTCAATCCCCTGCTCTACCAACTGAGCTACCCGGCCGTTCGCGGCGACCCGCGAGAGAGGCGGCATAATACGGACGCAAATCGGATCTGGCAAGCCTCCTGTGCGCTGAACGATATCGGCGCCGGTTCGCACTGCCGCGCTGCGGGCGGGCGCATCATGCGCGCAGGCCCGCAAGGACGGCCCGCGCCGTCGAGGAACGCTCATGAAAGCCTTGCTCACCGCCGTGCTCGCCGCCGTGGCGCTGGCCGGCTGCGCCTCCACCCCGAGGCTCGACGACGCCCAGCGCCTGGCGCTGTACCGCGCCCACGCCGGCGCGCCGGTCGACAGCTTCCAGTACTTCGGCGACCTCAACGGTTGGACGCCGCTGGGCGACAGCGCGCTGGCGGTGTGGACGCGCCCCAACCAGGCCTACTTGCTGGAACTGCGCGGACCCTGCAGCGACCTGGAGTTCGCTTCGGCGATCAGCGTCAGCAACCAGATGGGGCGCGTGCATGCGCGCTTCGACAAGGTCACCGCGCTCGGCACGCAGTCGATCAAGATGCCCTGCTTCATCGGCCGCATCCTGCCGCTGGACGTCAAGGCGATCAAACAGGCGCAACAGGAAATGCGCAGCGCCGGCACCGTGCCGCGCGACGACGCCGGCCAGTGATCGCGTCGCGGACGCGGCCAGCCGCGTCCGCATAGCCGCCGCACGGACGATGCGCGCGATCGCCGCGCATCGGCGCGCCGCATGCGATGCGACCGGGTCGTGACGCGAAACGTGATCGGGGGTCAGAAAAATCCTACAGCCGGCTGCGCCTTCGGCCGACTGTTTCGCCCTGGCCGCCGCGGCAATCTATCCAGGCCCCGGCAGCACGGTCGATGCGATGACACGGATGCCGCTCTGCAAAGGAAAAAGGCCGTCACCCTCGAGCAGGTGAGCCAGCGGAGCCGGGGTGACTTCATTGCAAGTGCCGAGGAAGCGTACATGCACGGCGAAACGGATTTCGCGCCGATGGCCAGGACGGCCGGCCGGCCGACGCCGCACAGGACGTGCGGGGTCCGCGCATGAGGGCGGCGACGTGGATGCAGGATTCGCTCCGCGCGCTGCCGCGCTACCTCCTGGTGCTGGCCACCGTCTCCGCGCTGGCGTATCTGGCGCAGACGGTGGCGCCTTCTTCTGCGCCGATGCCCGCCGTTTCGCCGGGCTCCGCATCCTTCTCCGCATCCCGCACCGGCCCCGACGCGCCGGTGTCCGTCGCGGTGCCCGTACTCGACGACGCCGCGCTCGAGCCCGACTCCGTCCTTCAGCTCCCAAGCTATGCGCGCACCGCTCCGGCAACCGTCCCGCCGGTGCGATCCGCCCCCCTCGCCGCTCGGCTTCGCCCTGCGCACGCCACGCCGCGCTGACCAGCGGGCATTCGCCCGACGCCACCCAGCCGCTCCGCCGACGCTCCTGCAAACGCCATGCGATCGGCGCCTTCCCGCCCCGGCTCGGGTTGCGTCGAAGCGGCCTTGCCGTCTTGCCGCAACCGGCCCGCGGCCGGCCGAGCGGTTTCTTTGCCCTGCCTGCCGCGCCGCTCCGGGCGGCCCGGTCCGAGCCGAGCCTGTCCGCGCGGGCGCCGCCCGCCGCGCCCCTGACGGGCCCACCATTCGCCGTAGTATCCTCGCGGTCCCAACCCTGTGGAGCGGCGGAATGAAAGCACGGCCCTGGATGCGAACGATCGGCCCGGCGATCGGCCTGACCCTGGCCGCCGCTTTGCTGGCCAGTTGCTCCACCGGACCGGTACGCCGCGTCTCCGAGCCCGCCGCGCGCATCCAGCAGCTGACCGTGCGCGCCAACGGCGGCTGGACGGTCGAGGTGCGGCTGGAGAACTTCAGCAGCATCCCGATGCGCTTCGACCGCTTCGATCTGCAGCTCAAGCTCGGCGAAGACAGCGCCGGCCAGTTGCAGGCCCAGCCCGCGCTGTCGATCGGCCCGGAATCGGCCGATGTGGTCAAGGTCGAGCTGACTCCGTCCGGCACCGCCAAGATCGCCGTCGCCGACGCCCTCGCCGGCGGCCGCAGCCTCAACTACAGCCTCAAGGGCGACGTCGTGGCCACTCCCGACGAAGCCAAGCAACGCACCTTCGCCATCGAACGCAGCAGCGCGCTGAGCCCTGCGCCGGGTTTGCCCGGCGTGATGCGCTGAGAGCCGGGAATGGGGAATCGGGAATCGGTTGAAGCCGACGCCCGCTGCGTTTCCCATCCGCCTGGCCGCTCCTGCTTTCCCATTGCCCATTCCCTACTTCCCATTCCCGACCTATGAGCACCTACAAAGCCCCCCTCGCCGACATGCGTTTCGCCCTGTTCGACGTGCTCGGCGCCGAAGCCGCGTTCCAGCGCCTGGGTTACGCCGACGCCAGCCGCGACGTGCTCGATGCCGTGCTCGATGAAGGCGCGCGTTTCACCGAAACCGTACTCGCCCCGCTCAACAGCGTCGGCGACCAGATCGGCTGCAGCCACGACAAGGCCAGCGGCGCGGTGACCACCCCGCCGGGCTTCAAGCAGGCTTACGCCCAGTACGTCGAGGGCGGCTGGGCCGGCCTCACCGCCGACACCCGCTTCGGCGGCCAGGGCCTGCCGCATGCGGCCGGCGTGCCGCTGAAGGAAATGATCGACGCAGCCAACCTGGCCTGGGGCAACTTCCCGCTGCTCTCGCACGGCGCCACCGAGGCGCTGCTGCACCATGGCGAAGAGTGGCAGCAGGAGGTGTTCCTCAAGCCGCTGGTCGAAGGCCGCTGGACCGGCACCATGTGCCTGACCGAGCCGCATTGCGGCACCGACCTGGGCCTGCTCAAGACCCGCGCCGAGCCGCAGGCCGACGGCAGCTACGCGATCACCGGCACCAAGATCTTCATCACCGCCGGCGAGCACGATTTCACCGACAACATCGTCCACCTGGTGCTGGCGCGCCTGCCGGACGCGCCGGCCGGCAGCAAGGGCATTTCCTTGTTCATCGTGCCCAAGGTCAAGGTCGCGCGCGACGGCGCCACGGGCGAGGCCAACGCGGTGCGCTGCGGCAGCCTCGAGCACAAGATGGGCATCCACGCCTCGGCCACCTGCGTGATGAACTTCGACGGTGCCCAGGGCTATCTGATCGGCCAGCCGCACAAGGGCCTGATGGCGATGTTCACCATGATGAACACCGCCCGCCTCGCGGTCGGCCTGCAAGGCCTGGGCCTGTCCGACCGCGCGCTGCAGAACGCGCTGCGCTATTCGCGCGAGCGCCTGCAGATGCGCGCGCTGTCCGGGGCCAAGCACCCCGAGCTGGCCGCCGACCCGATCATCGTCCACCCCGATGTGCGGCGCATGCTGCTGACCTGCAAGGCCCTGGTCGAAGGCGGCCGGGTGATGGGCTACGACGCCGCCCTGCTGGTCGACATCGCCCACGCCAGCGGCGACGAGAAGGAGCGCGCCGAGGCCGACGCGCTGATCGGCTTCATGACCCCGATCGTCAAGGCCTGCCTGACCGAGTGGGGCGTGGAATGCACCTACCACGCGCTGCAGTGCTTCGGCGGCCACGGCTACATCGCCGAGCACGGCATGGAGCAGCTCGCCCGCGACGCGCGCATCACCACCTTGTACGAAGGCACCACCGGCATCCAGGCGCTGGACCTGCTCGGCCGCAAGGTCATGCAGCTGCAGGGCGCGGGCCTGAAGCTGATGCTGGAGCGGATCGAGCGCTTCTGCGCCGAGCACGAAGGCAATGCCGCGGTGGCCGAGTTCGTCGCTCCGCTGCGCGCCAAGGCGGCGCAATGGCAGCAGCTGACGATGTCGATCGGCAAGCGCGCGATGGCCAATCCGGACGAAGTCGGCGCCGCCGCCTACGACTACCTGATGTACTCCGGCTACGTGTCGCTGGCCTACTGGTGGGCGCGCAGCGTCGCCGCCAGCGAAGCCTCGGCGCAGTCCGAGCGCTTCAAGGCCGGCAAGCGCGAAACCGCGCGCTTCTACTTCGCCCGCCTGCTGCCGCGTTGCGAAAGCCATGCCGCGACCATCGGCGCCGGCGTCGAGACCCTGACCGCGCTCGACGCCGACGCGTTCGACGCCTGAACCCTCCCGTCCTGCCCTCGGCACCGGTCGCGCACTGCGCGCCGGTGCCGGCGGCGACGATCCGACCGCCGGCGCTCGGGCGGTCGCGAGCGGTCGGCGGCGCGCGATTTCGCGCGCCGCTACCAAATTCGTCATCAAACGGGTATAAGCTGGTTTCCCGATGGAGACCGATAGAGCGAAGATCCGCCTGGTCCGAACCGGAACCCACGCTGACATGCTGCAGCGTGAGCCGGATGCATCCGGTGTCGCCGACCAATACTCGCCGTGGCCCGGCCCCCGCGCCGTCCCGCGCAACGCCCTCGAACGCCTGAGCTCGGTGCGACTGTTGTCGCTGGATGCGCACGGCCGGGTGCTGGACTGGATGAACTGGCAGACCGCCAGTTGCCTCTACGCCCGCGGCGCCGTCGCCTGGACCCTCGGCGATCCCTGCCTGGAAGTGCACGGCGGCATCAACCGCCTGACCGGCGAGCGCAGCGTGCTGGCCTTGCACCCGATCGTCGCCGCGCGCGGCCATGCCCGCCCCGGCGCGCTGGACCCGACGCCGGCGCTGACCAACGCCGCACTGTTCGCCCGCGACGGCTACCTGTGCATGTACTGCGGCCACGACTTCCACCGCCCGCACCTGACCCGCGACCATGTCGTGCCGGTGTCCAAGGGCGGCCGCGATCTGTGGGAGAACGTGGTCGCCGCCTGCTTCGGCTGCAATTCGCGCAAGGGCAACCGCACCCCGCAGCAGGCCGGGATGCCGCTGCTCGCGGTGCCGTACCGGCCGAGCTGGGTCGAGCACCTGATCCTGTCCAACCGCAACATCCTCGCCGACCAGATGGCGTTCCTGAAAAACCAGCTGCCGAAGCGGTCGCATCTGGCCAACTGAAACGAGCGCGCGCAAAGCGCTGGCGCAGGCGGCGCGAGCGCTCTCGTGCGCCACGCCGACGCTTGCGGTTCGTCCTTCGCCCAGCCCCAGCCATTGCCGTTGCTCCCCCCCTTTGAAAAAGGGGGGCCAGGGGGATTTGCTCTTGTCTTAGCTCTTGCCCCGCCTCGTCCTTCCCCCGACACCACGCCCCCCAGCCTCGACCGACGAATGGGAGCGCGTTCGAGCGCGCCCGCGCACGCGTCTATCCGCTTTCGCCGTCGCGATCGAAAGCCGAGCCGACCGCTGCGTGGCGGACTTCGTGACGAAAGTCGCAATATCGAAGCATGAACCCCGTGTTTCTGCCCCAAAATGCTGCATATCGACGCATCACGTCGCGTTGACGGTGACTCGTGCAGTCCGCAACACTTCTCGCTTGATTCTGATGCGGAAGCGACCATGCCTTTGACCCTCGGCCTGACCGGAATGGACCCGGCGACGGAGTCTGCGCTGCAGACCGCGTTCAAGGTCGCCAACGCCCAACTGGGCGGCCATTGGTCGCTGGTGCCCGAGCAACAGGCCGATTTCGTCGTGGTCGACATGGACAGCATGTACGGCCCGATGAGCTGGCTGCGCCTGCACGCCTCGGGCAAGTCGGTGATCGCGCTGACCGCCGCGCAACGCACCCAGGCCGACTTCCTGCTGTCGCATCCGGTCAACACCGATTCGGTGAAGCTGTTGCTCGGCGAGATCGCGCTGCAGTCCGGCCAGGCCCTTCCGACCCCGACCCCGACTCCGGCCCCGGTCGAGATTCCGCCGCAGCCGCGCACCGACCCGACCGCCTCCCTGCCCGACGCCGTGGTCGAACTGCTCGAAGCCGACCGCGCCCAGATCCGCGCCGCGCAGGCGCCGGCGGCGCCGCCGCCGGCAGCACCGACGCCCAGCGCGCCTGCGGCGGCTGCGCCCGCCGCAGCCGCCCCGATCGCCGCGCCCGCGGTCGCGCCGGCCGCGCCAGCAGCCGCTCCGATCGCGGCGCCGGCTGCCGAGACCGCAGCGGCGGAGGTCGCTGCCCCGGGGGCCGTTGCCGCCGCGGCCGTGCCCGCGATGCCCAGCATCACCGTCAGCGGCGACGGCCTGCTCGACTGGCTGATGCCGGGTCGCCTGCGCGGCCTGGTGCGGCTGAACCACGACGGCGAAGCGCTGCTGCTCGACGCCGACGAACGCAAGTACCACGGGCCGGCGGCGCTGAAACCGCTCGCCGGGCTGTTCGAACGCGGCTTCGCCGCGGGCGATTTCGAACTGCTGCCGGCGGCGCAGTGGCAGGCTGCCGCGGCGCAGGCCGGCGCGGCGATGCCGCTGACCCGGCTGGTCTGGTTCGGCAACCTGCTCGCCGGCCGCGGCCGCCTCGCGCCGGGCTACGATCCGCAGCGCCGCTATCGCATGACCAAGTGGCCGCAGACCGAGCGCGAATACCCCAAGCATTTCCGCATCGCCACGGTGATGATGAAAGCGCCCGGGCACCTGGCCGAGATCGCCGAAGCCAGCGGCGTCAGCGAAGCCGAAGTCGCCGATTTCATCAACGCCAACCTCGCCACCGGTTTCGCCGAGGCCGAGGGCGACCCGGCACCGGTCGAGCCGGCCAAGTCCGGCGGCCTGTTCGGCCGCCTGCGCGGCCGCTGAACCGCTGCGGCGCGGGGTCGCAGGCCCCGCGTCGGCGTCGCCCGCAATACCAAATCGCGACGATTCGAACGTATTCGGGCGGTTCCGCCTGAATGCGAGGCTGCGCGCTTCTTGCTCGCCTCACACTGGGGCGGGACAATGACCGACTAGCTGAACGTCAGATGGTCGTAATGATCGATTCGCAGCGCTACCCGCGTCTTTCCCGCATCCAGGTTCCCGCCGATCTGCGCCGCTTTCCCGAAGAGGAATTGCCGGCCATCGCGCAGGAACTGCGCGGCTACCTGATCGAACAGGTCGCCTTGGTCGGCGGCCATTTCGGCGCCGGCCTCGGCGTGATCGAACTCACCGTCGCCCTGCACTGGCTGTACGAAACGCCGCGCGACCGCCTGGTTTGGGACGTCGGTCACCAAAGCTATCCGCACAAGATCCTCACCGGTCGCCGCGACAGCATCCATACGGTCAAGCAGAAGGACGGCGTCGCGCCGTTCCCGAAGCGCGACGAGTCCGAGTACGACACCTTCGGCGTCGGCCACAGCTCGACTTCGATCTCCGCCGCGCTCGGCATGGCGATCGCGCTCGAGCGGCTCGGCGACGAGCGCAAGGTCGTGGCGGTGATCGGCGACGGCGCGATGACCGCCGGCATGGCGTTCGAAGCGCTGGCGCACGCCGGCGGCTTGGATCCGGAGCCGAACGTGCTGGTGATCCTCAACGACAACCAGATGTCGATCTCCGAGAACGTCGGCGGCGTCACCAAGATGCTCGGCCGCCTGACCAGCAGCCGCACCCTCAACGCGATCCGCGAAGGCGGCAAGAAGCTGCTCGGCGACAAGCGCAAGCCGGCGGCGAAGTTCGTGCGCCGCTGGGAAGAGCACTGGAAGGGCATGTTCGTGCCCTCGACCTTCTTCGAGGAAGTCGGCTTCCACTACACCGGCCCGATCGACGGCCACGACCTGCCCGCGTTGCTGCACGCGATGAAGACGCTGAAGGGCCTCAAGGGCCCGCAGTTGCTGCACATCCTCACCACCAAGGGCAAGGGCTACGAACTCGCCGAAGGCGACCAGATCGGCTATCACGCGGTCGGCCCGTTCGATCCGGAGAAGGGCCTGGTCGCCAAGGCCGGCGCCAAGAAGCCGACCTACACCGACGTGTTCGGCGAGTGGCTGTGCGACATGGCCGCCGCCGACGAACGCCTGCTCGGCATCACCCCGGCGATGCGCGAAGGCTCGGGCCTGGTGCGTTTCAGCAAGGAATACCCGCAGCGCTACTTCGACGTCGCCATCGCCGAGCAGCATGCCGTGACCCTGGCCGCGGGCATGGCCTGCGAAGGCGCCAAGCCGGTGGTCGCGATCTACTCGACCTTCCTGCAGCGCGGCTACGACCAACTGGTGCACGACGTCGCCATCCAGAACCTCGACGTGCTGTTCGCGATCGACCGCGGCGGCGTGGTCGGCCCCGACGGCGCCACCCACGCCGGCAACCTGGACCTGTCCTATCTGCGTTGCGTGCCGAACATGGTGGTGATGGCTCCGGCCGACGAGGACGAGTGCCGCAAGATGCTCAGCACCGGACACCGCTACGAAGGCCCGGCCGCGGTGCGCTATCCGCGCGGCACCGGCCCCGGCGTCGCGGTGCAGCCGGACCTGGACGTGCTGCCGATCGGCAAGGCGCAGTTGCGCCGCCAGGGCTCGCGCGTCGCCCTGCTCGCCTTCGGCGCGATCGTGCCGGCGGCCGAGCAGGCCGCCGCCGAACTCGGCCTGACCGTGGTCAACATGCGCTTCGTCAAACCGCTGGACCGCGAGCTGATCCTGGAGCTGGCCAAGACCCACGACGGCTTCGTCACCCTGGAAGACAACGTCGTCGCCGGCGGCGCCGGCAGCGGCGTGGCCGAGCTGCTGTCCGCCGAAGGCGTCGTCCTGCCGGTGCTGCACCTGGGCCTGCCGGACGAGTTCCAGCACCACGCCAGCCGCGAGCAACTGCTCGCCGAAGCCGGCCTGGACGCCGCGTCGATCCGCGCCAGCGTACTCAAGCGCTGGCCGCAACTGGCGGCGGCGCCGGCGCAGTCGGCGGCGGGCTGAGTCCCGCCCCCCGCTTCGACGCAAAACGCCCGGCTCGCGCCGGGCGTTTTCGTTTCCGCAGCGCAGGCCGGGGTTCGCCGTCGGGTTGCCGCGGTCGCGGCTTGCGCCGCTGCTACGCAAGCTTCGGCCACAACGTTTCCCCTTGCAGGAGCGGGCGCAAGCCGCGACCGCGCCGCTGCGGCTACGGCAAAGCCGCCCGGCTCACACCGCCCAGAACGGCATCGCCACGAACGCGCTCAACAGCGCCGTCGCCGCGACCTTCACGCTCGCCTTCGGCGCCAGCGTCATCAGCAAGGTCCAAGCCAGCGCCGACACGATCATCGCCGCGAACCAGAAGATCGGGCCCTGGGCCCAGCCGCGCTCGTAGACCAGCACGGCGAACATCAGCGCCAGCAGCGCCCAACCGGCGGCGCGCAGGACGCGGCCGCGCGCGGGCACGAACGCGGCCGTCGACACCTGGCGGTGGTGCTTTTCCAGCCCCAGGCTCAACAAGCACCACGCCGCCACGCCCAGACTCAGTCCCAACCACAGCATGCGCGCGCCTCCTCAGCGATCCGCCAGCGCCGGCTCGGCGGCGCGTTCGCGCCGCGACGGCGCCGGCGTCGGCCGGCGCGCCTTGATCCAGCCGTGCCGCGCCAGCAGGGCGAAGCTCGCGGCCAGCGCCAACGCGGTCAGGTCGACCGCGGCCAGGGCCCACTCGCCGCGCGCGATCGTGGCGAACAGATGGCTGTTCGGCGCGGTGGCCAGATTGACCAACGGCACCAGGGCGAAAGCGGCGGCGTTGAGGGCGAAGAACTGGCTCCAGCCGCGCTTGTGCACCGCCGGCACCGCCGCGTACAGCGTCGCCGCGATCCACACCGCGCAGAACACGGCGATCTCCGCGCTCGAACGTGCGACCGCATCGGCCGGGATCAACCGGTTGGCGATCACCATCGCCGCGCTCGCCAGCGGCAGGCCGCCGACCACGCCCAGGTTCAGCGCCTGCACCAGGCCGTAGCCCGACAGGCGGCCGGCCTCGGCGATCTTCTTCGCCCGCTTGTTGACCCACACCTGCATGCCGCTGGCGATCATCACGCAGCCGGCCAGGCCCATGACGAAGTACAGCCAGCGCAACGCGCTGCCGCCCCACTGCGCCATGTGCATGCCGCCGAGGAAGGTGTAGGTCTTGTAGCCGGGCCCGAACGCGCCGGTTTCGTGCAACAGCTTGCCGTCGTTGGCGTCGTAGAACACCTGGTCGAAATTCCAGGCCACGTCGCGGCTGTGGTCGCCGCCGAAGGAGATGGTGGCGCTGGTGTCGTCGGGGTGGTGCACGCTGACCCAGGTCAGCGGCTGGCCCAGGCGCCGGCGCGCGTCCTCGAGCAGGCGGTCGATCGGATAGATCGCGGTCAGCGGCTTGCCGGTTTCGGCGCGCTCGTAGCTGTCGGCGGCTTCGGCATAGAACTTCTCGGCATTGCCGTCGTAGGCGGTGAACAAGCCGGCCGGCATGTAGTTGGCGACGAAGATCGCCACGCCGGTGTAGGCGATCATCAGGTGGAACGGCAGGCCGAGCACGCCGGTGAGGTTGTGCCCGTCGAGCCAGGCGCGCTGGCCGCCGGCCTGGGGCCGGAAGGTGAAGAAGTCCTTGAAGATGCGCTTGTGGATCACGATGCCGGTCAGGATCGCGATCAGCATGAACATGCCGGCCAGGCCGACGATGTACATGCCCCAGGTCGGCGAATGCAGGTTGAAGTGCAAGGTGAAGAAGAACTCGCCGCCGGCGGTCTCCGGCACTTTCTTGCCGGTGGCCGGATCCAGGCTGATCAGGTCCGGATCGCCGGCGTCGTAGTACACCCCGGCGTCCAGGGTCTTGCTGCGCTCGCCGGGCAGGGTCACGTAGTAGGCGTGCGGATGCGGCTTGGCGATCTTCTGCAGTTGCTCGACCGCGCTTTGCAGGCTGGGCGCCGGCGCGGCGGCCGCGCGTTCCTGGCCGTGCAGCGAAGGCTGCATCCAGTAGGTCAGCTCCTTGTCGAAGCAGGCGATGGTGCCGCCGACGAAGATCACGAACAGCAGCCAGCCGATCAGCAGTCCGGCCCAGGTGTGCAGCCAGGCCATGGCCTGGGAGAAACTGTTTTTCATCGCCTCGGCCTCAGGTCGGCGGCACGGCGGAGCCGGGGAACAGGGCGGCCGCGCCGCACAGCTTGGCCGCCCAGAACAACAAGGCCGTGGCCAGCGCCGGCGCCCAGCACGCGCGCCAGGCGCTGCGCGCGGCGAAGGCGTACATCGCCACGCCGCACCAGACCAAGAAACTCAGCAGGCTGGCGGCGACCACCCGATCGACCCGCGGCAACGGCAAGGCCACGCTGAAAAAAGCGGTGCAGGCATAGGCGAAGAAATAGCCGATCACGATCGCCGCGAACGCGCGCGCGGCGACCGCGCCGCGGTAGCGCCAGGACAGCGGCTGGCGCGGCTTGCGCGGGCGCGGCGGAGCCGGATTGACGAGGGTTTCGTTCATTGCGCTGGGCAGGACGCCGGCCCGCGGCGGCGGCGGGATGACGTTTGGGCGATGCGGAGCGGACCTGGACCCAGTCTAATTGGCAATAGTTCTCATTTGCAAACCATGACGGCGGCGGCGAGCGGATCTGCGCAGAGCGGCGCATTCCGACGTTGCCGCCGCGGTCGGGTTTACAGATCGCAACCCCGGTCGCGCCCGCGACCGGCTACGATCCGCTTTCGCCGCGTCCCCCATCCCCCGGAGCGCTACGCATGCGCCGTTCCCTGTTCGTCCTGCTGCTGTTGGCCCTGGCCCCGGGCATCGCCCCGGCGCAGACCGCCGTGCCGGCGGCCGAGTCCATCCGCGACCTCGACACCCTGGTGGTCACCGGCGAGCAGCCCGGCCCCGGCATGTGGAAGGTGGTGCGCGGCGGCCATGTGCTGTGGATCCTGGGCACGGTCAGCCCGCTGCCGAAGAACATGACCTGGCTGTCGCGCGACGTCGAAGCGGCGATCGCCGAATCGCAGGCGGTGATCGCCCCGCCCTCGGTCAACTTCGACACCGACCTGGGCATGCTGCGCACGATGATGCTGATTCCGACCGCGCTGAAGGCGCGCAAGAATCCCGACGGCAAGACCTTGCAGGAAGTGGTGCCGGCGGACCTGTACGCGCGCTGGTCGACGCTCAAGGCGCGCTACATCGGCCGCGACGGCGGGGTCGAGAAGTGGCGACCGATCTTCGCCGCGCAGGAACTGTACGAAGCGGCGATCGAGCGTTCCGGCATGAGCCTGAAGGGCGTGGTCAAGCCGGTGGTCGACCAGGCCGCCAAGCGCCACGGCGTGCCGGTGCTGGAGGCGCGGGTCGCGCTGAAGATCGCCGACCCCAAGGCGGCGCTGAAGGAGTTCGGCGCCAGCGCGCTGGACGACCGCGAATGCTTCGCCAAGACCATGGCGCGGATCGAAAGCGACCTGGAATCGATGCGCGCGCGCGGCAACGCCTGGGCGGTCGGCGACATCGCCGCGCTGCGCAGCCTGCCGCAGGGCGATCAGTACCGCACCTGCATGGACGCGCTGGCCGCCACCGGCGTCGCCCATCGTCTGGGCTTCTCCGACCTGCGCGAGCGCGTCGCCGCGACCTGGCTGGAGCGCGCGCTGGATTCGCTGGCGGAAAACCGCAGCACCTTCGCCACCCTGCCGGTATCGGACCTGCTGGAGAGCGGCGGCCTGCTCGACAAGCTGCGCGCCCAGGGCTACACCGTCGAGGACCCCTGAGCGCGCCCGAGCGGCCGCGCGCTCAGGCGCGCAGCCGGCGCACCAGGCCGCGGTCGCCGTCGACCTCGATTTCCTCGCCGTCGGCCAGTTCGCCGAGCACGCCGGGCAGGTTGGCCACCGCCGGAAGGCCGAACTCGCGCGCGACGATCGCGCCGTGCGACAGATAGCCGCCGGTCTCCATGACCAGCGCCGCCGCGCGCAGGAACAGCGGCGTCCAGGCCGGGTCGGTGCTGGGCGCGATCAGGATCTCGCCCGCCGCCAGGCTCGCGCCCTGGTGCGGATCGCGCACGATCCGCGCCCGCCCGCGCGCGCGGCCGGGGCCGATCGGCGTGCCGCTCCAACCGTCCTCGCCGGCCGCGGTACGCGTCGGCTCGAACGGCGCCGCCGCCAGGACGCCGTGTTCGACCACCAGTTCGGGCTCGGCCTGCAGCGCCTGGCGCAGGCGCAACTCGCGCCGGGTCCGCGCACGTTCCCGCGCGTGCGCCGGCGCGAGCCGGCCGTCGACCAGCGCGCACAGTTCCTCGGCGTCGAGCTCGAACGCATCCTCGGCCCGTTCCAGCGCGCCGCGCTCGCAGGCGCGCTCGCCGAGCCTCAGCGCCAGCCGCCGCAGCGCCTCGAAGTACGCCATCAGCGCGCTGCGCGCGGCCTCGCGCTGGTTGCTGTCGCGCGCCGCGCTGCGCAGCAGATAGTTCAGCGCCGGCCGCTGCCACCACGGCAGCCGTCCCTGCAGGCGTCGCCGCGCCAGCGCGGCGGCCTCGCGCTGGCGCAGGCGCAGCGCCTGCGCATCGCTGCCAACCAGGGCCAGGATCTGGTCGAACAGGTACTGCGGTCGTTCGCGCCAGCGCGCGTGGCGCAAATAGCTCTCGGCGACCGTGCGATGGCCGTAGCGTTCGAGGAACGCGGCGAATTCTTCGCGGAACACGCTGTCGGGCGGCAGGCTTTCGCGCCACGCCGCATCGTCGCGCCCGCCGCGGCGCAGCCAGGCCAGCACCGCCGGTTCGGCCGCCGCGCGCGCCGCCAGCGCCATCAGCTCGTAGCCCTGGCGCGCGGTGGTGCTCGGCTCGCCGCCGGCCAACAAGGCGGCGGCCAAGGCATGGCCTTCGCCCGGGCAGTACTTCTCGACCAAGTCGACCAGGCCGCTGAGGCTGCCCCCGGCCGAACCCTGCAGGAAAAACAGATCGTCGGCGCGACGCACCTGCACGACCTGCTCGCTCAGGCGCTGGGCCAGCGCGCGATCGCCCTGGCTCAGGTCCTGTTCGCGCCATTGCTTCGCCTGCGCCAGCGCGGCGTCGACCGCGGCCTCGGCCGCGCGTCGCCGCGCCGCGGACCGGCGCAAATACCTCAGCAGGCGCGCCGCGCGGCGCAGCCGGTCGCGCCGACCCGGCGCGGGCACGGCGATCTCCGGCAGACGGCCGCCGATCAGGGCGTTGATCGCCGCCGGCGCGATGCCGTAGGCGTCGTAGCCTTCCCACTGGATCAGCGAAGCCTCCAGGTACACCCGGCCATGGCGCAGGCCCGCATGCGGCACGCCTTCCAGCACCGGATAGCCGCTGAGCTCGTAACCGGTGGTGAGCATGCGGTCGGCGGCCACCGCATAGATCGACCAGTCCATCGCCGACAAGGGCTCGGGCAGGATTTCGCGAGTGTTGCCGCGGGTCCACAGCGCCGGCTGGCCGCGCAGCGTGGGATAGGTGTGGCGCGCGCCGGCGGTGATCGGCCGCGCCTGTACGATCCACACCCGCGCGCCGTCCCAGACCCATTCCACGTCGTAATGCGGGCAGGCGAAGTCGAGCGCGCGCGCCGCGTCCATCGCCAGCCGCGCGACCTGCTGCGACTGCTCCGGCGTCAGCACCGCCCGCGCGCCCTGCTCGGCCGGCGTGTCGGCCAGTTCGGTGCCGCCGCGTTCGCCGATCCGGGTGTAGTGGCGCTTGGCGCCGATACGACGCTGCAGCGGGGCCAGACGCTGTTCGATACGGTCGTAGCGCAGCAGGTATTCGTCGACATCGGCCTGGCCGCCGACCAGGGCCTCGCCCAGGCCCCAATGCGCGTTGACCGCGATCCGGTCTTCGCGTCCCGAGCTCGGGTCGCGGGTGAACACCACGCCCGAGGCCAGCGCCGGCAGCAGCGGCATCACCACCACCGCCATCGCGCTGTCGTCGGCGTCCAGGCCGAAGCGCTCGCGGTAAGCGCGCGCGGCCGGCGCATGCGCCGAGTCCCAGACCTCGACCACCGCCTGCAGCAACGCATCCAGGCCGACCACGTTGAGGCAGGAGCGGTGGATGCCGGCGAACGACGCCTGGGCCGAGTCCTCCTGCGGCGCCGAAGAACGCACCGCCAGCGCCTGCGCGTTCCAGCCGCGCCGGGCCAGTTCCTCGGCCAGGCGCTCGCGCAGCACCGCATCGGCCGGCGCGCCCGGCGCGCGGCCGCGACTGGCGGCGGCGGCGATCACGAACCCGGCCGGCACCGCGATGCCGAGCCGGGCCATGCGCCCGAGCCGCCAGCCCTTGCCGCCGGCCACGCCCGCGCCGGCCGCCGCGGACGCGGCCCAGTCCAGCACCACGGCGGGCTCGCTCATGGCGCCGCCCCGGTGCGCGCCGCGGCGCCGTGCACGAACAGCTCGACGATCGCGACGAACTCGTCCTCCAGCGTCGGCGCAGGCGCGCCCTCGCCCGGCGTCGCCAGCCAACGCATCAGCGCGCCCAAGTACAGGTGCTGGAGCAGGTCGGCCAACTGCCCGGCGGGCAGATCGCGACGCAGCTCGCCGCTGGCCTGCCCGGCCAGGATCAACAGACGGAACAACCGCTCCAGGCCGCTGCGTCCGTCGCCGTCGCGACGCCGCGCGGCGGCCTCGGTAGCGAGGAAGCGGTAGCGCACGTACGGCCACATGTAGCTACGCCGGCGCTCGCACCACTCGGCGGAAGTCCGCAGCCACTGCGACAGGCGGCAGGCGAAGGGCTCCGGCTCCGCCAGACGGGCCATCAGCCCGTCCAGCGCCTGCGCCAGCTCGCCGTGGAACCGGTGCGCCAACAGCGCTTCCTTGACCGGGAAATGGTTGTACAGCGTGCCCTTGGCCAGATCGGCCGCGGCGGCGATCTGCTCCATCGTCACCGCCTCGTAGCCCTCGGCCTCGAACAAGGCGAAGGCAGTGGCGGCGAGGTGGTCGAGGGTCTGCTGGCGCTTGCGCTCGCGCCGGCCCGGGTCGGGCGTTGGGGCTGGAGAGTTCATCACGGGGCACCAATTGAACTTCGAACATATTTGTACGATGTTCAATATTTGGCAAGTGCCGATCCGGCCGCCAGGCGGGCCACCCGAATCCGCATCCTGGCCCGCTGCGCCCGGCGGGCCGGCGCCGCAGCGCAAGCCCGGCAAGGACTGCCATGCCGGCCGCTCAGAAGCGTGCGCGCAGGTCGTCCAGCACCGGCACCAGCGCGAGCAGGCACAGCAAGGCCGCCAGCGGCACGGTGGCGACGAAGCCGAGCCGGGCGAAGCCCAGCGCGCCGAGCACGCCGCCGACGAAGAACAACCCAACCAGCCGGGCCAGCAGGCGCAACCGGGCGCGGTCGGCGCGCACCGGCGGCACAGCGTCGCGGCGGTTCCAATAGGCGGATTTCCCCAGTTCGATGCCCAGGTCGGTGATCAGGCCGGTGACGTGGGTAGTGCGGATTTCCGCGCGCGAGAGCTTGGTGATCATCGCGTTCTGCAGCCCCATCACGAAGCACAGCAACGCTGCGGTCGCCGAAACGAACAGCCATTGGGTGGCGTGCAAACGGCTGCCGGCGATGCCGAACGCCAGCAGCAAGCCGGCTTCGGCCATCAGCGGCAGCGCGTACTCGCTGTGCAGGCTGCGCCGGCGCCCCCAGTGGATCATCATCGCCGAGCAGGCGGCGCCGGCGAGGAACGCCAGCACCGCGGCCAAGCCGCCCGCCACTACCGCGTAGCGGCCCAGGGCGAGATCGTCGGCCATGCCCGAGACGATTCCGGTCATGTGCGAGGTGTACTGCTGCACGGCGAGAAACCCGCCGGCATTGACCGCGCCGGCGACGAAAGCCAGATACCCGGCCAGTTGCCGGTCGGCGCCGGGCTGGCGGGTGCGGCCGGTCAGGCCGCGCAGATAAGCCACAGGCATTGCGCCCCCGAATCGAACGCGCCGACGGATCGCGACGCGACGATTATCGCGCGCCGGGCTTGCGATGAAATCCGTTCCCTCGCGCGGCGCGGGTGGGCACCCAATGCCGGCCCCAGGAGCAAGCGCAGGGACGGCCTTGTCCGCCGGGATGCGGACGACGCAGGCCTGCCTGGAAGACACGAACGGCCGTGGAGCGGACTCGACGTGCGCTTCGGCTTATCGCGAAAGGGTGAAGTCAGCGAGGATTGGGCGCGGTGAGATTCGACGCATCGCCCAAGCCGTTGATCCGCAACATCGAATGGTCGGGACGGCCGGATTCGAACCGACGACCCTCTGCCCCCCAGGCAGATGCGCTACCAGGCTGCGCTACGCCCCGACGTGTGTTGCGATCTCCGCTCGTGGCGAGCGGGGCGGCAAGTATAGCCGCAAAGTTCGAGATTTGGGACTCGGGACTCGGAGGGCTAACGCTCTACGAGTCCCGAGTCCCGAGTCCCGGCGCCTCAGCGCCTGAGCAGCTGCAGAACCTCTTCCAGCTCCATCCGCACCTGCTTGACGATCTGCGAGCTCAGCGCCGATTCGTCCTTCGCCGCCTCGCCTTCCAGGCGCAGGCGCGCGCCGCCGATGGTGTAGCCCTGTTCGTACAGCAGGCCGCGGATCTGCCGCACCATCAGCACCTCGTGGCGCTGGTAGTAACGGCGGTTGCCGCGGCGCTTGACCGGATTGAGGGTCGGGAACTCGGTTTCCCAGTAACGCAGCACGTGCGGCTTGACGTCGCACAGCTCGCTGACCTCGCCGATGGTGAAGTAGCGCTTCGCCGGAATCGGCGGCAGTTCGCGATTGCTGCCCGGGTCAAGCATGCTCCCCTCCGCTGTACGCCTCGACGCGTTCCTTCAGCTTCTGGCCCGGCCGGAAGGTCACCACCGTCCGCGCCGAAATCGGGATCTCTTCGCCGGTCTTCGGATTGCGCCCCGGCCGCTGGTTTTTGCGACGCAGATCGAAATTGCCGAAGCCCGACAGCTTGACCTGGCGGCCCTGCTCCAGCGCTTCGCGCAACGCGTCGAAGAACGCGTCGACGAATTCCTTGGCCTCGCGCTTGTTCAGTCCGACTTCGTCGAACAACCGCTCCGCCATTTCCGCTTTGGTAAGTGCCATTGTGTCCTCTGCGCGACGCCCGGGACGGGACGCCGATCGAATCGCTCAGGCGCGCAGTTTCGCGCCGTGTTCGCGCTCGACCGCTGCGGTGACTTCGGCCACCACCGCGTCGACCTCCCGATCGGTCAGGGTGCGCGATTCATCCTGCAGAATCAAGCCCATAGCGAGACTCTTGAATCCGGTTTCCACGCCCTTGCCCTGGTAACGATCGAACAGGACCAATTCCCGCAGGCTGGGGCCCGCGGCGGCCCGGACGGTCGCCTGAACGGCGCCCCAGGGGACCTGCTCGGCGACGATGAACGCGCGGTCGCGGCGCACCGAGGGGAAGCGCGACAGGCTGCCGGCGCGCGGCAGGGCGCGCTCGCTCAGCGGGGCCAGGTCGAGCTCGAAGGCGATCACGTCCCGGTCCAGGTCCAGCGCGCGCTGCAGGCGCGGGTGCAACTGGCCGATCCAGCCCAGCCGGCGCTCCTGGCCGCCGTCGACCCGCCATACGTCGGCCGAACGGCCCGGATGGGCCCAGGCCGGCTGGCTCGGGCGGTACTCCAGGACCGCGCCGGCGCAGGCGGCCAGGCTGTCGAGGTCGCCGCGCAGGTCGTGGAAGCCGACCGCGCGCGCCGGCAGCGCCCACTGCTCGGCGTTGGCGCTGCCGCAGACCGCGGCGGCCACGCGCTGGGTCTCGACCGGGGCCGCGGCGGCATCGCCGGCATGGAACACGTTGCCCAGCTCGAACAGGCGCACCCGGTCCTGCTGGCGGGCGGCATTGCGCGCCAGCGCGGCGACCAGGCCCGGCAGCAGCGAGGTGCGCATGACCCCGAGCTCGGCGCTGAGCGGGTTGGCCAGCGGCACCGCACCGGCCTCGGCCTGCCACAGGCTCAGCCAGGCGGCGTCGACGAAGGCGTAGTTGATCGCCTCCAGGCAGTCGCGCGCGGCGAGCTGGCGGCGCACGGTGATCGTGTCGACCCGGCCCTCGCTGGGCGCCGCCAGGCGCGCGGCGCCGCCCGGCAGGGTGGTCGGGATCGCGTCGTAGCCGTGGATGCGGGCGATTTCTTCGATCAGGTCCTCTTCGATCGCGATGTCGAAGCGGCGGCTGGGCGGGGTCACCCGCCAGCCGTCCTCGCTGCGCTCGAGCTTCAGGCCGAGCGCGCCGAGGATGCGTTCGACCTCGGCGTCGGCGACGCTCAGGCCCAGCACCCGCGCCAGGCGGGCGCGGCGCAGGGCGACCGGACGCGGCTGCGGCAGGTGGTCCGGCAAGGCGGATTCGACCACCGGGCCGGGCACGCCGCCGGCGATGTCGAGGATCAGCCGGGTCGCGTACTCGACTGCGGTGCGCGGCAGTTCCGGATCGACGCCGCGTTCGAAACGGTGGCCGGCGTCGGTGTGCAGGCCGAGCTTGCGGCCGCGGCCGATGATCGCCGCCGGGGCGAAGTGCGCAGCCTCGAGGAACACGTTGCGAGTGGCGTCGGTGACCCGGGTGTCGTAGCCGCCCATGATGCCGCCGAGCGCGATCACCCGCTGCGCGTCGCCGCTGCCGTCGACGATCGCCAGGAACTGCTCGTCCAGCGTCACGTCCTGGCCGTTGAGCAGCTTGGTCGTCTCGCCGGCGCGGGCGCGGCGCACGCCGACCGGGCCCTGCAGCGTGTCGCGGTCGAAGGCGTGCATCGGCTGGCCGATCTCGAGCATCACGTACTGGGTGACGTCGACCAGCAGCGAGACTGGACGCACGCCGCTGCGGCGCAGCCGCTCGGCCATCCACACTGGGGTCGGCGCGCCAGCGTCGACGCCTTCGATCACCCGGCCGCAGTAGCGCGGCGCGTCGGCGCCGGCGTCGAGTTCGACCGCCAGGGTTTCGGCGCTGGCCGCCGGCACCGCGGCGATCTGCGACGGCGCGACATTGCCGCCGGTCGCGGCGGCGACGTCGTAGGCGATGCCGCGCACGCTGAAGCAGTCGGCGCGGTTCGGGGTCAGCTTGATCTCGATGCTGGCGTCGGGCAGGCCCAGGTAGTCCGCCAGCGGCGTACCGACCGGCGCGTCGGCCGGCAGTTCGAGCAGGCCGGAGGCGTCCGGATCCACGCCCAGTTCCTTGGCCGAGCAGAGCATGCCGAAGGACTCGACCCCGCGCAGCTTGGCCGCCTTGATCGCGATCCCGCCCGGCAGTTGGGCGCCGACCGTGGCCAGCGGCGCGATCAGCCCGGCGCGCGCGTTCGGCGCGCCGCAGACGATCTGCACCGTGCCCTGCCCGGTCTCGACCTGGCACACCTGCAGGCGGTCGGCCTCCGGGTGCCGTTCGGCGGAGACGATGCGGGCCACGACCACGCCCTGCAGGGACTCGCCGAGCGCGACGACTTCTTCGACTTCCAGCCCGATCGCGGTCAGCGTCGCGGCGAGCCGCTCGCGCGAAACGGAGGTCGGGACATGCTGGCGCAGCCAGTTTTCGCTGAATTTCATGGGGATTCCGGGACTCGGGACTCGGGACTTGGGACTCGCCGATCACCGGGCTGCGGGCACACCGAAACGGGCTGGCCGTTTCGAGTCCCGAATCCCGAGTCCCGAGTCCCGCATTCGCTCATGCGAACTGACGCAGGAACCGCACGTCGTTCTCGAAGAAGCTGCGCAGGTCGTCGACGCCGTAGCGCAGCATGGTCAGGCGCTCCACGCCCATGCCGAAGGCGTAGCCGGTGTAGCGCTGCGGATCGATGCCGACGTTGCGCAGCACGTTCGGGTGGACCATGCCGCAGCCCAGCACTTCCAGCCAGCGGGTGCTGCCGTCGGCCTGCTGCCAGGCGATGTCGACTTCGGCCGAGGGCTCGGTGAAGGGGAAATAGCTCGGGCGGAAGCGCATCTCGAAGTCGCGCTCGAAGAACGCGCGCACGAATTCGGCCAGGGTGCCCTTGAGGTCGGCGAAGCTGGAATGCTCGTCGATCAGCAGGCCTTCGCACTGGTGGAACATCGGCGTGTGGGTCTGGTCGCTGTCGCTGCGGTAGACCTTGCCCAGCGCGATCATGCGCAGCGGCGGTTTGTTCTGCAGCATGTAGCGCACCTGCATGCCCGAGGTATGGGTACGCAGCAGTCGCGCCACGCCGGCGCTGTCGGCGGGGAAATAGAAGGTGTCGTGCATCGCCCGCGCCGGATGGTGCGGGGGGAAGTTCAGCGCTTCGAAGTTGTGCCAGTCGTCCTCGATCTCCGGGCCGTCGGCCAGTTCGAAGCCGAGCCGGCCGAAGATGTCGGCCATGCGCTCCATGGTCCGGCTGACCGGGTGCAGGCCGCCGCGCTCGGCATCGATGCCGGGCAGGGTCACGTCGATGGTCTCGGCGGCCAGGCGCGCGTCCAGCGCGGCCGCGTCCAGCGCGCCCTTGCGCTGCGCCAGCGCTTCGGTCAGCGTGTCGCGGGCCTTGTTGATCGCCTCGCCGGCGGCCTTGCGCTCGTCGGCCGGCAGCGCGCCGAGCTGCTTGAGCTGGGCGGTGACGCTGCCGGACTTGCCGAGCAGGGCCACGCGCAGCGCTTCGATGGCGTCGGGAGAATCGGCCGCCGCGATATCGGCCAGCGCGTGCTGCGTCAGTTGCTCGATCTGCGCCATGTGCTCAGGTTTCCTTTCACTTGCCTTGCGTTGAATTGCCTCGCGATCGCCCGCCGCGGAGTTCTTCCGCCCAGGTCCTCGCCTGTTCGCTGCCCGCCTCGACCAGTCGCCGGGTCGCCTCGTCGCAGCCCGCCGCCGATTCCGGGGCCCCGGTCGCGATCGCCGAGTTGATGATGACGTCGAGCAGTTGCTGAGCCGGAAGCCGCTTTTCCAGGACCATGGTGATCTTGCCGACATCCTCGGCGAAACGCTTGCCGCGCGCCTCGTCCAGCACCTTGCACTGCTCGTTGCGGCCTTGCGCGACCACCACTTCGGCGTAGCGCTCGAGCGTTTGCGCATTGCGCTGCTCGCGCGCATCCGGCGCCTGCGCCGATGCCGCCGCCGTCAGACCCAGCAACGCCAGGGTACCCAGCGCCGACTTGCCGTACCCGAAGATTCCTTTCATCGACCGCTCCGTTGAAGTCCGACCGCCGTTGCGCACGGCCCAGAAACGACAATGGGGAAGGACTTGCGCCCTTCCCCATGCCTTAGGTTCCCCGCGAAAAGTCCGCGCATGGAAGCGCGGGCCTTTGCGGAGGGATCCGCCTTAAGCCGCGAGCGCGCTCTTCGCCTTTTCCGCCAGCGCCGCAAAACCCTTCGCGTCGTGCACGGCGATGTCGGCCAGCACCTTACGGTCGAGGGTGATGCCGGCCTTCAACAGGCCGTTGATGAAACGGCTGTAGCTCAGGCCGTTGATGCGGGCCGCCGCGTTGATGCGGGTGATCCACAGCGAACGGAAATTGCGCTTCTTCTGCTTACGACCGATGTAGGCGTACTGCAGGGCCTTCGTCACCGCCTGCTTGGCGACGCGGAAGACCTTGCGGCGGGCGTTGTAGTAGCCCTTGGCCTGCTTCAGGATTTTCTTGTGACGGCGGCGCGCCGTTACACCACGCTTAACTCGTGCCATTTTTCAGTCTCCTCACAAATACGGAAGCATGCGGTCCAGACGGCCGGCGTCCTCGGCGCGAACATGGTTCGTCTGCCGCAGGTTGCGCTTCCGCTTGGTCGCCTTCTTGGTGAGGATGTGGCTCTTGTTGGCGTGGCCGCACTTGTACTTGCCGGAAGCGGTCTTCCGGAAGCGCTTGGCCGCCGCCCGATTGGTCTTGATCTTGGGCATTGCGATGTCCTTTCGGAGGTTTATGTCACTGGCCTGGGCGGTGGCCTGCGGCGCTGGCGCGCCCTGCCACTCTTTCCGTCCTGCCCTTGCCGGCTTGTAAGTCGTTGATCTGAAACGAATCCACGACAGGTCCGTGAACTTGCATACAACAAACCCGGCGAACCGGGCCGCATAGTATGCGGCCTGGGCGCCGGGCTTGCAAATATATCGAAGGAAATCAGTCGATTGGCGCCGCACGCCGGGTCGCCCCGGCGGCGCGCGGGCGCCGTCCCGGACCGGGACGGACGCCTACTGCTTCTTCTTCGGCGCGATCATCATGACCATCTGCCGCCCTTCCAGGCGCGGACGCGACTCGATCACGATGTCTTCGCCCAGGTCGGCCTCGATCCGCGCCGCCATCTCGCGGCCGAGCTCCTGGTGGCTCATTTCGCGGCCGCGGAAGCGGATGTTGACCTTGACCTTGTCGCCCTCTTCCAGGAAGCGGCGCATGTTGCGCAGCTTGATCTGGTAGTCGCCCTCGTCGGTGACGGGGCGGAACTTGAGCTCCTTGATCTCGACCTGCTTCTGCTTCTTCTTGGCCTCGTTGGCCTTTTTCTGCTGCTCGAAGCGGAATTTGCCGAAATCCATGATCTTGCAGACCGGCGGATCGGCATTGGGCTGGATTTCGACCAGATCCAGGTCTTCCTCTTCGGCCATGCGCAGCGCTTCGTCGCGCGTGAGCACGCCGATCATTTCGCCATCGCTGCCGATCACGCGCACGCGCGGCACGCGGATTTCCTGGTTCTTTCGATTCGGCTTCTCGGGGGTACTGATTGTTGGATCTCCAAGGTGGTTCAGGCCGTCCCGGACGGCGCCGGGACGGGGTCTGTTGCGGGCTGCGCGGTTTAGCCGGCCGCTTCGCCATTCAAACGCGAGGCGAACTCGGCGACGGTCATCGTCCCCAGGTCTTCCCCTGCCCGCGTGCGCACCGCAACCAGGCCATTTTCCTTCTCGCGGTCGCCGGCCACAAGCAGGTAGGGCACGCGGTCCAGCGTGTGCTCGCGAATCTTACGGCCGATTTTTTCGTTGCGCAAATCGGCCTCGACCCGGAACCCTTGATTTGCAAGGAGTTTCCGGACATCGGCCACATAATCGGCCTGGGCGTCGGTGATGTTCATGACCGTGGCCTGGACCGGGGCCAGCCAGGCCGGGAACTGGCCGGCGTGGTGCTCGATCAGGATCCCGATGAACCGCTCCATCGAGCCGACGATGGCCCGGTGCAGCATGACCGGGGTCCGCCGCTGGCTGTTCTCGTCGACGTACTCGGCGCCGAGCCGGCCCGGCATCATGAAGTCGACCTGCATGGTGCCCAGCTGCCAGGTGCGGCCGATCGCGTCCTTGAGGTGGTACTCGATCTTGGGGCCGTAGAAGGCGCCCTCGCCCGGCAGCTCCTGCCATTCCACCCCGCAGGCCGACAGGGCGCTGCGCAGGGCGGCCTCGGCCTTGTCCCAGGTGGCGTCGTCGCCCAGCCGCGACTCGGGGCGCAGGGCGATCTTGATCTGGATGTCGTCGAAGCCGAAGTCGCCGTAGACCGCCAGCGCCTGCCGGTGGAAGGCGGTGACCTCGGACTCGATCTGGTCTTCCAGGCAGAAGATGTGGCCGTCGTCCTGGGTGAAGCCGCGCACGCGCAGGATGCCGTGCAGCGCGCCGGAGGGCTCGTTGCGGTGGCAGGAGCCGAACTCGCCGTAGCGGATCGGCAGGTCGCGGTAGCTGTGCAGGCCCTGGTTGAACACCTGGACGTGGCCCGGGCAGTTCATCGGCTTGACCGCGTAGGTGCGCTTCTCCGACTCGGTGAAGAACATGTTCTCCTTGTAGTTGTCCCAGTGGCCGGACTTCTGCCACAGCGACACGTCCAGGATCTGCGGGCAGCGCACTTCGCCGTAGCCGCTGTCGCGGTAGACCCGGCGCATGTACTGCTCGACGACCTGCCAGATCGACCAGCCCTTGGGGTGCCAGAACACCAGGCCGGGCGCCTCTTCCTGCAGGTGGAACAGGTCCTGCTGCTTGCCGATCTTGCGGTGGTCGCGCTTCTCGGCCTCCTCGACCCGCTGGATGTAGGCCGCCAGCTGCTTCTTGTCGGCCCAGGCGGTGCCGTAGACGCGCTGCAGTTGCTCGTTCTTGGAGTCGCCGCGCCAGTACGCGCCGGAAATGCGGGTCAGCTTGAAGGCCTTGAGGAAGCGCGTGTTCGGCACGTGCGGGCCGCGGCACATGTCGACGTATTCCTCGTGGTAGTACAGGCCCATCGCCTGTTCGTCGGGCATATCCTCGACCAGGCGCAGCTTGTAGTCCTCGCCGCGCGACTGGAACACGGCGACGACCTCGTCGCGCGGCGTGACCTTCTTGATCACGTCGTAGTCCTTGTCGATCAGCTCGACCATGCGCGCTTCGATCGCGGCCAGGTCCTCGGGGGTGAACGGGCGCTCGTACCAGATGTCGTAGTAGAAGCCCTCCTCGATCACCGGGCCGATCACCATCTTCGCGCTCGGGTACAACTGCTTGACCGCGTGGCCGACCAGGTGGGCGCAGGAGTGGCGGATGATCTCGACGCCTTCGGGATCCTTGGGGGTGATGATGCGCAGCTTGGCGTCGCGGTCGATGCGGTCGCTGGCGTCGACCAGCTTGCCGTCGACCTCGCCGGCGACGGTGGCCTTGGCCAGGCCGGCGCCGATCGAGGCGGCGACCTCCATGACCGAAACGGGGTGGTCGAACTCGCGGCGGCTGCCGTCGGGAAGGGTAATGGCGATCATGAGTGCGGACTTGGGCAACGGATTCTGAGGCGGTGCGGACGGTGGGCGCTGCGGCCTGCGCGCCGATGGCGCGAAGGACGCGGGCGCGGCGCGGGCCGCGGTCGCAGGGAGGGTTCGGCTGGCTCGGCCGGGCAAGGCCCGGACAAGAAAAAAGCGCCGCGAGGGCGCCTGCGTGAGCGGGGCCTGCGCGGGTTCAGCGATGGGCGCGGGTAGTGTCCATGTCGCACGCTCGGCCGGCGGGATGCCGCGGGCCACCTGGTTCTCTGGGGGAAGCGGCCGGATGCCGCGTCGCAGGCGCTAATAGTTGGGGCGCGGCCGGGCCAAGTCAACCGTCCGCCGCCGGCGGGACCGCGACGCGGCGCACACGGGAGCCGCGCGGGCTCGGGTACTGTGCGCGATTCAAGGACGCCATCTGCGTGGGGACGTGATGGAAATCAGGGAAGCCGGCCGCGCCGCGCGCGGCTGCGGAGCGCCGTCGGCGGCGTGGTGCGGCGGCGGTCGGACCGCCGGCCGGCGTGGGCTCCGGGCCGGCGCCCCGGACCGCCGATGAACGACGGCGCGCCCGCCTCCCCCGGCCCGACCGCCAGCGGCTCGGCCCTGGCCGTACTGCGGCGCCTGCTGCCGACCCTGTGGCATTACCGCGGCCGGGTCCTGCTCGGCCTGGCCTTGGTGCTGGCCACCAAGTTGGCCCTGGTCGGGTTGCCCCTGCTGCTCAAGCAGCTGATCGACGCGCTCGGCCAGGAACCGACCCCGCTGACCGTGCCGGCGGCGCTGTTGATGGCCTACGGCGCATTGCGGCTGGGCTCCTCGCTGCTGCAGGAGCTGCGCACGATCGTGTTCGCCCGGGTGCTGGCGCGCAGCTCGCGCGAGGTCGGGCTGCGCGTGTTCGCGCACCTGCACGCGCTGAGCCTGCGCTTCCACCTGGACCGCCGCACCGGCGCGGTCGGCCGCGACCTGGAGCGCGGCATGGCCTCGATCTCCGAACTGCTCGACACCGTGCTGTACATGGTGCTGCCGACCCTGCTCGAACTGGCGCTGATCCTTGCCATCCTGATCGCCGGCTACGACCTGTCCTTCGCCGCGATCACCCTGGCCACGCTGGCGGCGTACCTGGCCTTCACCTATCGCATGACCGAGTGGCGGCTGCGCTGGTACCGGCAGATGAACGAGGCCAACACCGAAGCCAACGCCGGCTCGGTGGATTCGCTGCTCAACTACGAAACGGTCAAGTACTTCAACAACGAGGCCTACGAGGCCCGCCGCTTCGACCGCCGCCTGCGCGAACTGGAAGACACCGCGGTCAAGAGCCTGAAAGCGGCGTCGCTGACCGGCATCGGCCAGGCCGCGATCATCGCCCTCGGCATCACCGCCCTGCTGTGGCGCGCCGCGGCCGGGGTGGCCGAGGGCCGGATGAGCCTGGGCGACCTGGTCCTGGTCAACGCCTATCTGCTGCAGATGGCCGCGCCGCTGAGCTACCTGGGCGTGATCTACCGCGAAAGCAAGCAGATGCTGGCCAACCTGGAACGCATGTTCGCCCTGCTCGACGAACCGGTGGAGGTGCGCGACCGGCCCGACGCGCCGGCGCTGCGCGTGGCCGGCGGCGAGGTCCGGTTCGAGAACGCGAGTTTCCGCTATGGCGATCGCGAGATCCTGGCCGGCATCGACCTGACCATTCCCAGCGGCCGCACTCTGGCGGTGGTGGGCAGCACCGGCGCCGGCAAATCGACCCTGGCGCGGCTGCTGTACCGCCACTACGACCCCGATGGCGGGCGGGTGCTGATCGACGGCCAGGACCTGCGCGAGGTCGGCGTCGATTCGTTGCGCCGGCGCATCGGCGTGGTGCCGCAGGACACCGTGCTGTTCAACGAATCGCTGTACTACAACATCGCCTACGGCCGCCCGGACGCCAGCCGCGACGAGGTCCTGGAAGCCGCGCGCGCCGCGCGCATCCACGACTTCATCCAGGCCCTGCCGCAGGGCTACGACACCGGCGTGGGCGAGCGCGGCCTGAAGCTCTCCGGCGGCGAAAAACAGCGCATCGCGATCGCCCGCACCCTGCTCAAGCGGCCGGCGATCCTGGTCTTCGACGAAGCCACCTCGGCGCTGGATGCGCACACCGAAAGCCAGATCCTGCGCGAGCTGCGCCAGGCCGCGCAGGGCCGCACCGCGCTGGTGATCGCCCACCGCCTGTCCAGCGTGATCGACGCCGATCAGATCGTGGTGCTGGAGGCGGGCCGGATCGTCGAGCGCGGCGGCCACGCCGAACTGCTCGCCGCCGGCGGCCGCTACGCCGCGCTATGGGCGATGCAGCAGCGCCGCGCCGACGCCGCGCCCGGGCGCGGCGGATCCGCCCAGGCCGCGACCGACGGCATCGACGCCGACGCGGTCGAGCCGAACCCGACTCCTGCCCTCACCGACTGAAGGAAGCCCGCATGACGACATTGATTGTCTCCGATCCCTGGGACATCCACGCCCGCTCGACCGCCTGGGCGCTGGAGAACGAAGGCGAACGCGTGCATGTCTGGTACACCCACGACTATCCGCAAAAGCACGGCGTCAGCCTGCGCACCGGCGGCGGCACCGGCTCAGTAACCCTGCACTGCCTGCGCCACGGCCGCGACTTCGACACCGCCGACGTCGACACGGTCTGGCTGCGCCGCTGGTACCAGCCCGAGGCCTCGGCGCAGTTGCATCCGGCCGACGTCCAGTTCGCCCAGCGCGAATCCACCGAGTTCGTCCGCGCCACGATCAACCTGCTCGATGCGCAGCGCGAACGCTTCTGGATCAATCCGGTCCAGGCCAAGGCCCTGGCCGACCGCAAGACGGTGCAGCTGCACCACGCCGCCGCGGTCGGCCTGGACACGCCGCCGACCCTGATCTCCAACGATCCCGGGGCGATCCGCGCGTTCTACCGCGAGCACGGCGGCCGCGCGATCTACAAGCCGATCACCGCCGCCTCGTGGATCGGCGAGGACAAGGTCTGGGGCACGTTCACCACGCCGCTGACCGACGAGTTGCTGCGCGAAGACGCGGCGCTGTCGAACGCGCCCGGCATCTACCAGCCCTTGCTGGACAAGGCCTACGAATTGCGGGTGACGGTGATGGGCCGCACCGTGATCGCCGCGCGCCTGCAGTCCCAGCGCGAAGGCCAGTACCTCACCGACTGGCGCGCCAACGACTTCGACGAACGCATGGGCTGCGAGCGCTATGTCCTGCCCGAGGCGGTGGAAACGCGCTGCCTGCAGGCGATGGCGCGGCTGGGTTTGCTGTTCGGTTGCATCGACATCGTGGTGACCCGGGACGGCCGCTACGTGTTTCTCGAAGTCAACGAGATGGGGCAGTTCATGTGGCTGGAAGCGA
Organism: Lysobacter sp. Soil_C_15; assembly: GCF_057657315.1. NCBI lineage: Bacteria > Pseudomonadati > Pseudomonadota > Gammaproteobacteria > Lysobacterales > Lysobacteraceae > Lysobacter > Lysobacter sp. Soil_C_15. The sequence goes on along the minus strand of NZ_JBDGIR010000010.1, from coordinate 116,569 downwards.
TCAATCCCGGCCTGCAGTTGCTGGACTGCGTGGTCCGCTTCATCCAAAGCCGCGATCCGGCCTTCGTCTACGACTGGCGCGAACCGGCCTACCGCTATCGCGACTACTGGGAGTCGCGCGGCGAGCGCGGCGAAGCCGAGCCGGACGCGCAGCGCCACGTGCCCTTGCCGCAGACCTACCAGATGCGCGAGTGAGCCACGCCGCGCGCTGCGCGAGGCGAAAAACAAGCGCAAAACAAGCGGGCCGGGAGGCGATGCCTCCCGGCCCGTTTCCCCTGACGCAATCCGGATGCCCGCAAGGGCGGAGCCGGGATTACGGGATATGGTCGCCGTTGTCGGCCGAATCGATCTCGCCGAACGGGCTGGTGCGGCGATAGGTCGTCGCGACCACGAACGCCGCATCCTGCGCGGCGCCCTCCATCTGCTCGGACTCGATCGCGACCATACGGCCGATCAGGCGGGTTTGTTCGCTCATTGCCTACTACTCCCTTAGCAAGGCGGCGGATCGCCGCGTCGCCAGCATTGGCAACCGCGGCTGCGCGAGCAAGCGGCGATCCGGGCGGCCCGACCCGCCCTTAGCAGGCCCGGCGCGCATTTTTCTTCGCAGCGACATGCATTTGAATGCACCGGGATCGGCAAAATCAGCACTGCAAAGTCGCCAATCAAACCGACTTGTGCTGCGTTAAGCAAGTTCAGTTCGCGCTTGTTTCTGCGACCGAGTGCGGGTTCTGCGCGAACGAGGCGCGCCGCCCCTCGCCCCGCCCGCTCCGCCCGTTTCGACGGGCGGCTGACGCCGCCGGCCGCGCCCTTGCCCGTCTACCGCTGATGGGGTATCGGGCAATGCCGCTCGCCCGCAACGACGCGCCGGTTCGCGGCGGCATGGACCCGGAGATGCGTTCAAAAAACGGAGCCTGCGACGATCGCATGCTCGAGACCGGCGTCGGCGGCGGCATGCACATACACGAGCGCCTCCTGCAGCGGTCGGCGATGCCGGCCGTCGTCGCGCGCGCTGCGCAACGCGACCGCAGACGCCTATGCATGACTCGAAAATCACCTGCGGACGAACGAATACGTCCGGACAAACGAAAACGGCGCACCTCTTGCGAGATCCGCCGTTGCCGTAACAAATTGGTGGGCGGTACAGGGTTCGAACCTGTGACCCCTACCATGTCAAGGTAGTGCTCTACCGCTGAGCTAACCGCCCGTCGCCGTATTTACCGTTCAACACCCCGGCGAGGGCGCGTAGTGTAGCCCAGCGCAAAACGGGCGACAAGCCCTTTCGACGCCCCGGTCGGGCCAGCGGTTTTCGCGCCGGCCGGCGGCCCGGAAGCGCTGCAGGCGCGCTCAGGCGGCGAAACCGGCGTCCTTGAGCTTGCGCAGTTCGTCGCGCACCGCCGCGGCCTGTTCGAACTCCAGGTCGCGCGCGTGCTGGTACATCTGCTGCTCCAGTTGCTTGATCCGCGCCGCGAACTGGGCCGGGCTGAGCGCGGCATAGTCGGCGGCGGTCTCCGCCACCTTGCGCCCCTTGCCGCGGGCCTTGAGCGCCTCCGGATCGACCCGGGCGCCTTCCATGATGTCGACCACCGCCTTGGCCACCGACTTCGGGGTGATGCCGTGGGCTTCGTTGTACTCGATCTGCTTGGCCCGGCGGCGGTCGGTTTCCTCGATCGCGCGCTGCATCGAGTTGGTGATCCGGTCGGCATACAGGATCGCCTTGCCGCGCAGGTTGCGCGCGGCGCGACCGATGGTCTGGATCAGCGAACCGGTCGAACGCAGGAAGCCTTCCTTGTCGGCGTCGAGGATCGCCACCAGCGACACCTCGGGCATGTCCAGCCCTTCGCGCAGCAGGTTGATGCCGACCAGCACGTCGAACTTGCCCAGGCGCAGGTCGCGGATGATCTCCACCCGCTCGACCGTGTCCACGTCCGAATGCAGGTAGCGCACCTTGACTCCGTGCTCGCCGAGGTACTCGGTCAGGTTTTCGGCCATGCGCTTGGTCAGGGTGGTGATCAGCACTCGGTCGCCGATCGCCACCCGCTCGCGGATTTCGCCGAGCACGTCGTCGACCTGGGTCGCGACCGGGCGGATCTCGACCTGCGGGTCGATCAGGCCGGTCGGGCGCACCACCAGTTCGGTGATCTGCCCTTCCGAATGGCGCAGCTCGTACGGCCCCGGGGTGGCCGAGACGAAGATCGAACGCGGCGAGCGGCCCTCCCACTCCTCGAAGCGCAGCGGCCGGTTGTCCAGCGCCGACGGCAGGCGGAAGCCGAATTCGACCAGGGTTTCCTTGCGCGAACGGTCGCCTTTGAACATCGCGCCGATCTGCGGCACGGTGACGTGCGACTCGTCGACCACCAGCAAGGCGTCCGGCGGCAGGTAGTCGAACAGGCACGGCGGCGGCTCGCCGGGCATGTGCCCGGTCAGGTGGCGGGAGTAGTTCTCGATGCCGTTGCAGTAGCCGACCTCGGCCAGCATTTCCAGGTCGAACTGGGTGCGCTGGGCCAGGCGCTGGGCCTCGACCAGCTTGTTCTGGGCGTACAACTGCTCCAGGCGTTCGCGCAACTCTTCCTTGATCGTGTCGATCGCGTCGAGCACGGTGCGGCGGGTGGTGACGTAGTGCGAGCCCGGGTAGATCGTGTAGCGCGGCACTTTGTTCAGGGTCTCGCCGGTCAGCGGGTCGAACAGGGTCAGCTGCTCGATCTCGCCGTCGAACAGCTCGATCCTCAGCGCTTCGGCGTCGCTTTCGGCCGGGTGCACGTCGATCACCTCGCCGCGCACCCGGTAGGTGGCGCGGCGCAGCTCGGTGTCGTTGCGGGTGTACTGCATCTCGGTCAGGCGCCGGATCAGCTCGCGCTGGTCGATGCGCTCGCCGCGCACCATATGCAGGACCATGCGGAAGTATTCGTTCGGGTCGCCCAGGCCGTAGATCGCCGACACCGTGCAGACGATGATCGCGTCGCGGCGCTCGAGCAGGGCCTTGGTCGCCGACAGGCGCATCTGCTCGATGTGCTCGTTGACCGAGCTGTCCTTCTCGATGAAGGTGTCGCTTGAGGGCACGTAGGCCTCGGGCTGGTAGTAGTCGTAATAACTGACGAAGTACTCGACCGCGTTATGCGGGAAAAAGGCCTTGAACTCGCCGTACAACTGGGCCGCCAGGGTCTTGTTCGGCGCCATCACGATGGTCGGCTTCTGCACCCGCTCGACCACGTTGGCGATGGTGTAGGTCTTGCCCGAGCCGGTCACCCCGAGCAGGGTCTGGTGGGCCAGGCCGTTCTCGAAGCCCTGGACCAGGCGCTCGATCGCCTGCGGCTGGTCGCCGGCCGGCGAATACGGCGCTACCAGCTCGAAGCCGGGGGACTGGGCGGTGTCGTCCATCGTGCGATCCGAACGCGGGGAGTCGACCAGTGTAGCCAACCTGGTCTCAACGGGTGAGACGGCGGCGAGGGCCGCCTGCCGTCGCCCGGGAAGCAACGCACGTACCTGGCCGCGGAAACGAAAAGGCCCGCTCCGTCGGGAGCGGGCCTTATGCAGGGCACGGTGCGCCCCGCGCTTACCTGTTCCAGCATTCCTCGGGGGTGGCCGGCCCCTTCACCCCGGTGTTGGACAAGGTCATGGTACCGCACTTGTCCTTGCTCTGGCCGGTGGTGGTGCTCGGAACCGCTTGCAGGCGGAAGCTGGTCGCGGTGACGGCGCCGTCGAAAGAAATGGCGTACTGAGCCGTGCCGTCCTTCGGCGATTGCGGCGGATTGTTGAAGAGCGTGCTCAGGTTCGCACCGACGTAGGTGTTGTTGATCGTGTAGTAACGCTCCATCGCCTGCGCCGCCTCGGCCAAGTCCGCCTTGGCCTGGCCGCGCCGACTCTTGCGCACGCTGTCCTGGTAGGTCGGGACCGCGATGGCGACCAGGATCCCGACGACCGCGATCACCACCATCAACTCGATCAGGGTGAAGCCCCGACTCGAGCGCGCGAACGAACGATTGCTGTTTGACGTCATGTCGGTCCCCTGTTAGCGAATCTGGCGCCAGGACTGGCGTCCGCACGGCCGCGGCAGATAGATCGGCTGCGAGCCCGAAGTCTGCACCATCACCGAGCACTTGGCCGCGACCGCCTTGGCGATCTCTTCGTCGGTCGCAGTGACCGGCAGGATATCGGTCTTCGGCGTCGCCACCACGGCCACGTCCTTCACCGGCGCGGTACCGGTGCCGCTGCCCTGCCTCTTGAGCTTGACCGCACCGACCTTGTCGCCGAAACGGTCGCCGGTGGCCGAGCCGATGCGACCGTTGGACAGCCCGGCCGCGCCGCTCAACGCATCCAGGCCGTACAGCCAGTTGTTGCCGTCGGTGGCGCAGCCGTCGGTGCTGCTGGGATCGTAGGTCGGGAAGAACAGGATGCCGTTCTGCAGGCGCGGATTGCCGATGAAACGCTCGCCGGTGGCGACCGGGTTGCCGTTGCGGGCCGTATCGACCCCCAGGTTGATGTACCAGCCCTTCTTGGTCGCATCGAGGCGATCGCCGGTCACGTAGCGCAGGATCGCCCCGGTGGTATCCAGTTCCTGGTTGATGTACTGGGCCTGCAACTCGTTGCGTCCGGCGACGACCACGCCCTTGTCGATGATCCCGTACACGCTCTGCATCGCCTTGTCGCTGGGGTCGTCGGTGAAGGAGAAGCTGCCGGTGCCGAACAGCACCATCACGTCGTTGCCGACCGTGGTCGCCTCCAGGCCGCCGAGGATCGGCTGGCGCAGGGCGTAGTTGTCGTTGTAGCGGGCGATGAACAGCGGCTGGCCGCCGAAGCCGACCGTGTTGTTGCGCAGGTCGAATTTCCACACCGCGCCGTTGAGGTCGCCGGCATAGACCGTGTCGGCGAAGCCGTCGCGGACCTGATTGGCGCTGGTGCCCTGGTAGCGGTCGATCACCACCACGTTGCCGAGGCCGTTCTTGGTCCGGGTCGGCAGCGTGCCGGTGGTTTCCTGGGCGGTGATGCGAGTGACCTTGCCATCAGCGATATCGACCAGGAACAGCACGGCCTTGCCGTTAGCGCTGTCGTAGCCGTTGCCGAAGATGGCCTTCCACTTGATCGCGCCGCCGGCTTCCTTGACCGGAACGATAGATATCTTGCCGAGCACGCTGCCGATGTCCTTGGCGCCGTTGGCGTCGCCCGACTGATCGTTGACTTCCCACAACACGTTCAAAGCGTTCTGGTTGGTCACGTCGAGCGCGAACACGCCGCGGCCGCCGGCACCGACGCTGGCCGCCAGCACGGTCTTCCAGGCGCTGCCGTCGTGGGCGTCGGACACCGTGACCAGGCCGTCGACGTAGTAACGGTGCTGGAACACCTGATCGTTACGGTCGGCGGCACGGTACGGGAACAGCAGATTGCCCATATGACCGACCGAGGTCGCCGGGATGTAGGCAAATTGCTCCTTACCGCTGTCGCCGTCGAAGGCATGGAACATGCCGTCGTTCGCACCGACATAGACGAAGGTCTTGCGGCTGGTGCGCTTGGTATTGAGGTAGTTGGCGTAGTTCAGCACGTCCGGAGTCAGGCCGTCGGCGCTGCGCAGACCGCGATAGCCGTAATCGTCGCCCTTCGACGAGACGATCGGGGTCGAGTTGACGATATCGCCGAGCAGGGTGGTGCGCTTGCGCAGTTTGCCGCCGTCGTGGGCCCGGCTGCCGCGCAGATAAGCCACCGCCTCGGCGCCGGTCACGCCGCCGTCGATGCGGTTGAACTTGCCGGCGCAGTTCTGCAAGGCGTCGCTGCACAAAGCGGCCTGGACCGCCGCATCGGTGGCGCCGAGCGCGGTGGCGGTGAAATCGCCCACGGTCGGAATGACGCTCCCCGCCGTGGTCTTGCCAAACCGGACCGTACGCCCCGCGTCCGTGATCTGGGAGGCGGCCTCCCACTTCTGGGTAAAGGTGATGGTCCCGGCGACCGGATCGTTGATCGCCGTATACGCAGTCAGCCGGCTGAACCAGTCGGTACCGTTGTTGGCCGACTCGTAGATCGGTTCGACCGACAAGGTATTGGAACCCACGCGCGCGCCGACCAGACCGATGGTGCCGGACGGGGTCGCGCCGCCGCCGACCGAGGCCAGGATCTCGCGCATCGCCGAGGTGATGTCCGCCGGCGTCGATGCGTTGATGTACTTGCCGCGCGCGTTCATGGTCGCGTGCCAGATCTCGTCGACCGTGCTCGGCGCGTCGTTCTGGAACGCGCGCCAGGCAGGATAGCCGGCGGGCGTATAGGGATCGGGCGTATTGGTGACCGGGTTGTAGGTCACGCCGTAGATGTCGCCGCGAGCGCCGAGCGTGACCCCGTAGAAGTTCATGTGCGGGTCTTTGCGGCAGTCGAGCTTGGGGTCGTTCGGCGTGGTGTTGCAGGCTTCCGGCACCGGCACCTTGCCCAGGCCCAGGTCGCTACGCAGCGTGGTCTTGTAGTACAGCGCCGCGGTATCGGCGAGCGTGTTGGGATGCGCATCGGCCAGCGGCGCCGGCATATCCGCATCGTGCGAGCCGACCGAAGGGCCGCCGCCGTTGCTGTAGCCGTCGGTGAACAGCATGCCGGCGTTGATCTGGCAGGCGTACTTCACCGGCGCGCCCGCATCGGTGCGCATGAACTGCTTGCCGATGTGTTCGACGGCGAAGCGGTTGGGCGTACCGCCGGACGCATTCAGGGCCAGCAGCTTCTCGTTGTAGAGCGCAGCCTTTTCGGCAGCCACCGACATGTCGCGCATCGTGACGTCGGTATAGCTGGTCGGATTGATCGTGAACATGCCGACGCGCATTTTCTCGGTGCGCTCGAGCGACAAGGTCAATGCGGCCTTCATCGCGCGGTTGCGATTGCCGTAGAAGCTGAACCAGTTGGCGAAGTTCTGAATGGCCGGTGCGTACTTGCCGGCCGCGAAGTTGGCCGGCTTGATTTCGTACCTGTACAGATCGCAGCCACTACCGCAGGCGTTGGTCGCGGTGACCGGCGTGGCGGTATAGCCCCAGGCGGCGCCCGCGGTAGCGGACTTGAGGTAAACCGTTGCGGGGTAATACTCGATCGCCACCTCGCAGCCCGCAGTCAAAGTCCGGGCGGAACCCAACGTATTCCAGCCGCCGCCGGCCAGTCCGCCGCAACCGCCGTCGTTATACGTCTGATAGACGGTCCCCTGCGGCAAGGTCGCGCCCTGCGGGACGAAGAAATGCTCTTCGCGGAAACTGTTGGCTCGCCAGTTGGAGGCAAGATTGATGGTCGGAGCAGCATCGTCGGGATCCATTCGCGTGGCCGTGATGCTCGCCTGCGGATAATCGACGATTTCGTTGGCGGCGTTAGGCCGCTTCCAAGGCGAATAGGTCACCAACGGATTGAAGTAGGCCGGGTTGAGGTCCGGCGACCGGGCGAAGCCGAAGTTGTCGATCGGCGCGATCGCCCGACGATTGCCGTCGATGCGATACCCCTCTGACGGAATGGTGTGGTGGAACCCGTTCATGTCGCCGTTGGCTGGCTGGCCGTTCGAGTACTCGATCTCGTTGGCCAGACGCAAGCGCGCGCTGCTGCCGCTGCCGATGAAATAGCCGTTCGTGGCGCGGGAACCGTAGTCCCAGAACGCCGCGCCGTCCTGACCCGGGAACAGGGTCTGGAAGGTCATCGAACCGGAATTGTCGACCGCCATGACGAAGGCCGGCGGCACGGTCACGCTGGAATTCAGCGGCGTCTGCGCCAGCGAACCGCCGGCCTGGATCGCGTCGGCGTTGTACAGCCAATAGCCGCCGGCGGCGACCGCCAGTGCCAGCGGCGCGAGTAGATAGATGCGCGGGGAAGTCATGACGTTACCCTCAGGGCACGAAAATGGTGTCGATGACGGCGTCCGAACCCGGGTTCGCGCCGCGGTCCACGGCGTAGGCCGTGACCTGGAAGATCAGATTGGTGTTCTCGCTGATCGGCGCGGTACCCATGCCGATGCCGCTGCCGCCAGACACGCACTCGTCGATGCGGCGGGTATAGCTGAGTTTGGCCGGCAGCGGGTTGGCGTACTTGAGCGTTTCCGCCCAAGCGGACGGATCGAAGCCGGCGGTGCAGACCGATTCGTCCAGATCGATGGCTTCGGCGCCGCCGCTCTGGACCTGACGCTGCAGGTCGCTCTCCCTGCCGCGCGCGCGGCCTTCGGCGTTCTGGAACGCCATATTGGTCGAGCGGTAGCTGGCGGTCATGCGTTCCTGCAAACCGGTCACCTGCATCGCGGTAATGCCGATCAACGCCAACAGAATCAGCATGATCAGGGCGACGTACAGCACTGCGCCGCGCTGGGCGCGGAGCGATGCGAGCGGGCGGGTACGGATCGTGTTCATGGCGGGCCTCAGTTTCCGTACAGCCGGTTGCGCAGAGCGATATTGGTTTCGTACACGGTGCGATAGCGCTGATCGTTCGGCAGGGTGAGCTGGGTGCCGAGCGAACGCGGCGCGGCTGTACGCTGCTGGGCCGCTGCCGGGTCTGTGCTGCGGATCAGTAGACCGACCTGCATGCCGCCGACGCGCTGCCAACCGCCGCTGCTGTCGTTGGCCGGCAGCAAGTTCGCCGCGGTGCGTACACCGTCGATGATGCCGGTGGGGGGATTGGCCGGATTGGTGACAGTGTCCTGAGCGAATAGCAACTGCATGTTCTCGACGCTTTCGACGATCTCTTCGGCCAAGCCGCCGTCCAGCGACACGGCCGTCGCGCCCGGCGCCGCGTCGAACCGAGCGCGGTACAAGGTCGGTTCGTCGCTCGTAATGCCGCTGTCCACCCGCTGTTTCAGGCCGACGTAGTAGACGAAGCTCTCGGCGCGATAAAGCCGCGCCTGGCCCGAAGCGAAGGTGTCCGAACCGTCGAAGGCGATCTGGTTGACGCCGTTATTGCGCACGCTGATGACCTTGGCGCCGGCCACGTCGGTGACCGAACTGGCCTGAAACAGCACCACAGAACGGCAGTCGGCGATGCCGAACAGCCCGGGGTTGGTTACGTTGCGAGTCAATACGCCCCATTGGGTCGCCGCAGGATTGACCCGGATCGTCGCCGGGTTGCCGGTGGTGAAACCGGTGACCTCCGCGCTTTCGGGCGAAAGGAAGCGCAGCACGAGAATGTCGCTGCCGCGAATAGGCTTGGGGTTCAGCGCCCCGAAGAACTCGTTGCTCAACGCCGGCACCCAGTCGGCGGCGGTACCGAGAACCGGCGTCGCGGTCAGGTTCACGGTGTCGGCCGGTCCGGTATTGCGCGCTTCGTAGCCCCGAACCGAGTAGTCGAAGCGCAACGGCTCGCGATTGGCCGGAATGGTCGTGTAGTTGCTGCGGTCTGACAGAAACAGTTCGCCGAACATGCCGTTGCCGGCATAGAAGTGCGCCTGGTCGGACACACAACCGAAATGGCCGCTCATGCGTGCGTCGCGCTGCAGCGCGTCGATCGCGAAGCGCGAGCTTTCCTGGGTTCGTGCCAAGCCCTGGGCCAACTGATAGGACGCCCGCGAAGCCGAGAAAATCTCGACCAAGCCCAGCAGCAGCAGGCCGCTGAGCAGCAGGGCGACCATCAACTCGATCAGCGACAGGCCTTGTTGCAGTCGTAGGCTCACAGCGCGCTCTCCATAACGAATTCGGTGCCGGAACCGATCGCGCTCCAGCGCTTGTCGTCGTCCCAGCGGATCGCGATGCGAACCGTCTTGTCGGCATTGACCGTGACCGTGGCGACGGCGGATTCGCCGAGCGCCTCGCGCATGCGACAGGTGAACGCCGCCTTGCGGTCGTCCGGGGTCAGCTTGTTGATCCGCGCGCAGCTGGCGTTAGCCGCCGCCGACGAGGCGTTGTAGGTGCCGCCGTACTTGGCCGCCAACAATCGGTTGGAGCGAATGTCGTCGAGCAGGTCGCTGGACAGGTTGGTGGCGACGGTGCGTTGATTGGCGCTCTGCGACAGACGCAGATTGGTCGCCTGCAGCATCGCCAGGCCGAGCAAACCCAACCCCAATACCAACACCGCCATCAGGACCTCGATCAGGCTGAGCCCTCGAGACTTGCGCGGCAACGACGGCAGCCGACGGCGCGAAGACGGGCGATTCATGAGCATACCCCCTTGGTCACGCTGGTGCGGCCGATACGGCTGATATCGATGGTGCGCCGGTTATACGTGCCCGACTTGCAGACCGACGCTTGCAGGCTCATGACCGGCGACGGCGCCGGGGCGGGCGTCGTCGTCATCCGGCCACGATCGTCGAAGCGGATCTCCAGCGGCGGCGCTGGACTGACACTGAAGCGGATTCCCTGCTGCGGCTCGATGTAGCGCTTGACCTCGCCCGGGTTCAAAGCGTTGTTGCCGTTCTCGTCGGTCCAGACGATCAGCCCGACGTTCTCTCCGGTGCCCCAACCGGCGGCGCAGCCGGTGCCGTTCGTGCTCGGACAGATGCGGCCGCTGCTTTTGCTGCGCAGCGCCTCGGTCCGAGCCAGATTGATGGTGGCCAGCAACTGGTTGGTCGCGGTCGACACCCGGTTGGATCGGATGGATTCGGTAAAGCTCGGCAAAGCCAGGGCGAGCAGGATCGCGGCGATCCCGATCGTCACCATCAGCTCGATCAGCGTGAAGCCGGCGGCACGGCGCATGTGCGGTTCTCTTCCCCAGAGGACAGCGAAGATGCTAACAGTCGGAATTACTTGGAAAACCCGTCGCACCGACGAGCGGTCGGGCTGGGTCGGCCAATGGTCCGAGGGGGAAAAATATTCCGACCGGCGTCACGTCCGGAGGGGCGACCGGTACCGCCTGCCGCGCCGCCGGCGGCGATTGCGCGGGCAGCCCTCTCGTTGCGGGACTCGGCACTCGGCACTCGGCACTCGGGACTCGGGACTCGGGACTCGGGACTCGGGACTCGGGACTCGGGACTCGGGACTCGGGACTCGGCCAAGAGCATCGGCCACTTCGACTTGGGAAATCGAATCTTTCGCGCGGTGTCGACCGGCGATCGTCAGGCCCGACCCGGAAACCTGAGCCCGAACCGACTCCCGAATCCCGAACCCCGAGTCCCGAAAAAGAAAAAACCCCGCATCGCTGCGAGGCTTTGTCTTTACTCGAATATGGCGCCCGAAGTTGGACTCGAACCAACGACCCCCTGATTAACAGTCAAGTGCTCTAACCGGCTGAGCTATTCGGGCGGGGCTGCATATGATGCTTATTGAACGGCCCGGCGTCAACACTCAAATGAGAAATGAAGCGTCGACGCCGGAGCCCGGCATGATACCCGTTCAGGTCACCACGCGATAGCAGGGACGGTACTCGCCGGCGATCTTCATCCGGCGCTGCTCGACGAACGCCCGCAGCAGCGCGTCCAGCGACTGCATCATGTCCGGGTCGCCGTGGATTTCGAACGGGCCGAATTCCTCGATCCGGCGCATGCCGTCCTCCTTGACGTTGCCGGCGACGATGCCGGAGAACGCCCGGCGCAGGTCGGCGGCCAGTTCGTGCGGCTTGCGGCCGTGGTGCAGGTCCAGCGCGGCCATCGCCTCGTGGGTCGGGACGAACGGCTTCTGGAACTCCAGCGGGATGTCGACCGACCAGTTGAAGAAGAACGAGTCCTTCTGCTCGATCCGGTACTCGCGCACCCGGCGGATGCCGGTGCTCATGCGCTTGGCCACCTGCTCCGGGTCGCCGACCACGATCTCGTAGCGCGAGGTCGCCGCCTCGCCCAGGGTCAGGCGCAGGAACTTGTCGATCTGCTCGAAATACGGGGCCGAGGCGGTCGGGCCGGTCAGGATCAGCGGGAACGGCAGTTCGGCGTTCTCCTCGCGCAGCAGGATCCCGAGCAGGTAGAGGATCTCCTCGGCGGTGCCGACGCCGCCCGGGAACACGATGATGCCGTGGCCCATGCGGACGAAGGCCTCCAGGCGCTTCTCGATGTCCGGCATGATCACCAGGTGGTTGACGATCGGGTTCGGCGATTCGGCGGCGATGATGCCCGGCTCGGTGATGCCGATGTAGCGCATGTTGCGGCGGCGCTGCTTGGCGTGGGCGATGGTCGCGCCCTTCATCGGCCCCTTCATCGCGCCCGGGCCGCAGCCGGTGCAGATGTCCAGGCCGCGCAGGCCCAGCTCGTAGCCGACCTGCTTGGTGTAGATGTACTCGTCGCGCGAGATCGAGTGGCCGCCCCAGCAGACCACCAGGTTGGGGTCGGCCGGGTGCAGGATGCGGGCGTTGCGCAGCAGGCCGAACACCGAGTCGGTGAGGCCGTCGCTGCTGCCCAGGTCGCGGCCGCCGCCCTTGCCGAGCTCGATCGCGGTGTAGGCCAGGTCGCGGACCACCGCGAACAGCAGTTCGGCGACGCCACGGATGATCTCGCCGTCGACGAAGGCCATCGCCGGGGCGTGGCGCAGGTCGATCCGCACGCCGCGGTCCTGCTGATGGACCTCGATGTCGAAATCGGGGTAGAGCTCGCGCGCGGCGCGCGGGTCGTCGGAGGCGCTGCCGCTGGTCAGCACGGCCAGGGCGCAGCGGCGCAGCAGGTCGTGCATGCCGGTGGACGCGTCGCGCAGGCGCGCGACCTCGTCGCGGGACAGGACGTCGAGTCCGCCCTTGGGGTAGATGCGGGCGTTGACCGTCGGCAGGACGGCCGTGGCGGGGGTTGCGGTCATTGCGTTTTTCTCTGCGTTTTCATCGATTAGTGGGAAAGGACTCTAGCAGCTTGTCCGCGGGACTGCGGGAGCCGCGCCCGCCGCCGGACCGGTCCGCGGCCGTGCCGCCCCACCCTGCCCGGCCGCGGAATCGGCGGCCCCATAAAAAGAAAACGGCCGGAGCATCGCCCCGGCCGTTCTCGTTCACGCCAGATACCGCAAAAATCAGAAGCGGTAGTGGAAGCTCAGCTGAGCCGCCCAGCGCGAAATGCCCTTCTCGTCGTAGATCTGTTCCGGATCGGGCTTGGTGAAGCGGTAGACGTACTTGCCGGTCGCCGGATCGACGCCGCCGTAGTCGACGATGCCGCGCATGCCCGGGAAGGCGACTTCTTCGACCTGTCCCCAGTCCTTGTTCAGCAGGTTGCCGACGTTGAGGATATCCAGCGCGAGCTCGGCCTTGTGGCCTTCCCAGAAGCCCGGGAATTCCTGGGCGATGTGCAGGTCGAACTGGTTGACCCACTTGCCGCGGACGGCATTGCGCTCGGCGACCTGGCCGGCGTGGCTGCGCATGTACTCGTCGCCGTTGAAGAACGCCCAGAACGCGGCCTCTTCGGCCGGGTTGCGGAACAGCACGTCGCCCGGGCCCTTCGGGATGTACAGCAGGTCGTTGAAGCGGCCGTCGCCGTTGGCGTCGTTGTCGAAGGCGTAGCTGTACGGACGGCCCGAGCGGCCTTCGTAGAACAGCGACACGGTGGTCTTGTTGTCGCCGAAGAAGGCGTGCTTCCAGTTGATCGCCGCGGTGAAGCGGTCGCGGATCTCGTAGCTGGAGCGGGCCGACACTTCTTCGTTGGCCTGGAACACGGCGACGTTGCCGAGCTGCGAGCTCGAGGTCGAGCTGGTCAGCGGGCTGACTTCGTCGGCGTGGGTGTAGGTGTAGGCGACGCTCCACGACCAGTCGCTGTTGTTGAACGGCTTGCTCAGCGACAGGGTGAACTGCTGGCTTTCGCCCTTGCTGGTCTGGCGGGCGATGATCGCGTCGTTGTACGCGGTGCGGCGAAGGGCTCGGGCGTTGGTGCGGCTGTTGGTGCACGACGACCCGTTCAGGCCGGTTTCGCGCAGGCAGGCCACGCCTTCGGCGTTCCAGCTGGTCGCGGCCAGGCCGTTGGCGTCCCAGTAGATGTTGCGGCCGTCCTGACCGGTCTTGGTCGCCGCACCCAGGTTGAGCTGCTGGTAGTACAGCGCGTCGTTGACCGAGGTCACGACGGTTTCGGCGCTGGCGACGATGCCGTACCAGGGCAGCTCGGTTTCGAACGCCAGGTTGGCCTTCCACACCGACGGCAGGTTCAGGTCCTTCTCGATGAAGTCGACCGACTGGGTCGCGCCGGCGGCGCCGCCGGCGGCGTTGACCAGGCCGAGCTGCGCATCGGGGTTCGGGCTGAAGCCGTTGATGCCGTTGGTGAACACGTAGTCGGTGTACGACAGGCCATTGTTCGAGTACGGGTTGGCCAGCCACACGGTCGGGGTGCCGCCGCGGAACAGGCCGATGCCGCCGCGCAGCTGGGTCGGGCGCTCGCTGTCGAAGGTGTAATTGAAGCCGAAGCGCGGCGCCCACATGTCGGTGCCGTCGATGTTGTTGTCGTTGCGCACGCCGAACAGCGCCGAGGCGGTCGGGTTGAACGTCGGCTTGTCGTCGACCATGGCGCGGTCGTAGCGGATGCCGAAGGTCAGGCTCAGCTTGTCGTTGACCGCCCAGGTGTCCTGCACGAACAGGCCGAGGTTCTTCTGGGTGAACTCGGCGGCCATGTTGTCGAGCTGGCCGCCGGCCGGGTAGAACAGCTGGTAGCGGCTGGAACGGCCGGCGCGGTAGTCGGCCGGGCTGTTGAAGGTGTAGACGCCGTTGACGCGGCGGCCGAACAGGTTGTAGACCTCGTTCGACTCGTAGTCGGCGCCGAACTTGACGGTGTGGTCGCCCAGGAACAGGTTGCCGGCGAAGAACGCGTTCCAGGTCTTGGTCTCGAGGACGTTGGCGTGGGTGTTCTCTTCGGTGCCCAGGTTCAGGGTGTTGCTGCCGAAGCGGACCGCGATCGCCGGCAGGTCGAAGCGCGGGCTGCGCACGGCCGAGTAGTCGCGGTAGGAGACCTTGGCTTCGGTCGAGAACACGTCGGTCCAGTCGCTGAACAGCTGCGCGGTGTAGGTCTTGAACTCGAAGTCGTTGATGTAGTGGTACGAGTTCAACGCCAGCGAGTTGGTGCCGAAGCCCTGCAGGAACGCGGTGCTCTGCTCGCTCTTGGCGTAGCGGAAGTTGGCGCGGTGCTGGTCGTTGATGTTCCAGTCGAACTTGATGCCGTATTCCTCGCTCTTGGTGTCCAGCGAGGGCAGGCTCAGGTCGCCCGGATCGAAGCCGTAGACGCTCTTCGACGTGGCGATGACGTCGTCGATCTGGGCCTGGGTGATGTTGACGATGTTGTTGGCGCCCGAGCCCGGAGGACCGAAGCTGGAGTTGCCGGTGAACACTTCCTTGCCGGTGTACTTCTCGTAGTTGACGAAGAAGAACAGCTTGTCCTTGACCAGCGGGCCGCCGAAGGTGCCGCCGTAGGTCGACTCGTTGTCGAACAGCTGCGGGCGCACGTCGTTCTGGTTCTTGCCCGACCAGTCGTTGTCGCGGTACACGCCGTACAGCGAGCCGTGGAATTCGTTGGTGCCCGACTTGGTCACCGCGTTGATCACGCCGCCGGTACCGCCGGAGATGGTCACGTCGTAGTTGGCGACGTCGACCGAGACTTCGTCGACCACGTCCATCGAGAACGGCTGGCGCGGGGTCGGCAGGCCGTTGCCGCCGAGGCCGAACGAGTCGTTGGTGCTGATGCCGTCGACGCGGATCACGTTGTAGCGCGGGTTCTGGCCGCCGACCGAGATCTCGTTGCGGGACTTGTCGGTCAGCACGACGCGCGGGTCGAGGCGGACGAAGTCCTGCAGGTTGCGGTTGATGGTCGGCATCGACTCCAGCTGTTCGCGGGTGATGGTCGAGCCGGCGCCCATCTTGGTCGAGGAAAACACTTCCGAACCGCCCGCGGCGATCGCCTGCACGGCGTCGAGGGTGGTGACCGAATTGTTCAGCGCGACGTCGACTTCGTTGACCTTGTCGAGGTTGAGGAACACGCCGTCCTGGCTCGCGGTGCCCGCGCCTTCCTTGTTGATGACGACCGTGTACGGACCGCCGACGCGCAGACCGCGCGCGTTGTAGCGACCGTCGGCACCGGTGACGGCGCGGCTGACCGTGCCCGACTCGGTGTGGGTGATGGTCACTTCGGCGCCGGTGACGGGCTGGCCGTCGGCACCGAGAACGCGACCGGCGATGCCGGCGGAGGTGCTCTGCGCGAATACCGGCGCAGTGGCGAGGACGGCGAGCAAGCCAAGCGTGAGCTTGGACGTGCGGACGCGGTTGCGATGGGTCATTACTATGGCCTCGGTACGTGGAATGCGTGGCGGAGTTTCGGGCCGGCGCGGCTTTGCGCCGCAGGCCGAGCCCTGAGGTTCTTCTGGCTAGCCCCTACCCGGGCGGCGGCACAGTACGTCGCCGTCGGGTTAACAGCAGTTTAACAGGCTAGGAGGGGAGTGTGACAGCGACGTGACGCAGTTCATGCCTTGTCACACGGTGACCGTGGTCAAAGCTGAACCGGCAAGTGCCGCAAAGTTCGGGGAAAAACCGCAAATTCGGGCCAAGAAACCAGCCGCGACAGGGACTTAGCGCCGCGCAGGGCAGCCGCGCCCTGGCCGCCCCGAGCGTCCCGGGGCGCTTGCCGCCACGTTGGAATGGGCCCCGAGGACCACCGAATCGCGGACGCCCGGTCCGCCCTGCCGGACCCGATTGGACCTGGCCTGGCCGCGCGTCCCGCCGCCGCTCAGGGCGGCGAGATCTGCAGATACGTCCCCAGCCCGTCGAGAAACATCTGCACCGAGATCGCCACCAGGAGCATGCCCATGAGGCGCTCGATCGCGATCAGCGCGCGCCGGCCGAGCAGCTTGTACAACAAGGTGGCCGAGAACAGGATCGTCGCGGTCGCGCCCCAGGCGATCAGCAGAGCCAGGCTCCAGTCGCCCAGGCGCGCCGGGTCGTTGCTGCCCATCAGCATCACCGCGGCCATGCCCGAGGGGCCGGCCACCAACGGAATGGCCATCGGCACGATGAAGGGCTCGCCGTCGGGCAACTCGCCCATCAAGCCTTCCGGCGGCGGGAAGATCATCCGGATGCCGATCAGGAACAGGACGATGCCGCCGGCGATCGACACCGACTCCTGGCGCAGGTGCATCAGCTCCAGCGCGTACTTGCCGCCCCACAGGAACATCATCAGCACGCCGAGCGCGATCAGCAGCTCGCGCGCCAGGACGATGCGCTGGCGCTTGGGCGGCAGCCCGCGCAGCAGGCTGAGGAACACCGGGATGTTGCCCAGCGGGTCCAGGATGATGAAAAGCAGCAGCGCGGCCGAGGCGATGGTCATGGGGTCGGCGTCCAGATCCGCCCCCGATGTTCGGCGCCGGCCGGCGACAGCAGGGTCACCGCGGCGGCGGCGTAAGCCGCCGGCTCGCGCGCGGCGCGGTCGTTCTCTTCGACGTAGGCGCGGGCGCGCAACGGCGTGCGCATCGGCCCGGGGCGCAGCCCCGACACCCGCACGCTCGAGTTGCCGAGCTCGGCATGGAGCATGCCGACCAGGGCCGCCAGCCCGTGCTGGGCGGCGCCGTAGCCGCCCCAATAGGCCTGACCGACCCGCTGCGGGTCGTCGACGGCGAACACCAGCGCCGCGTCCTGGGCCCGCGCCAGCAACGGCAGGCAGGCCTGCGACAGCCACCACGGTGCGGTCAGGTTGACGTGCACGGCGCGCGCGAACGCGGCCGGGTCGGTCTGCATCAGCGGGGTCAGGCCGGGAAAGTCGGCGGCGCAGTGCAGCACGCCGTCGAGCCGGCCGAGCTCGGTTTCGATCCGCGCCGCCATCTCGGCGTAGTCGTCCGGCTGCGCGCCTTCCAGGTCGAGCGGGTACAGCAGCGGCTCGGGGCCGAGCCGGGCCAGCGCATCGTAGACCCGGTTCAACTTGGCCGGCTTGCGGCCGAGCAGGACCACGGTGGCGCCGGCCTGCGCGCAGGCCGCCGACGCGGCCGCGCCGAGGCCGCCGGCGGCGCCGGTGACGAGCACGACGCGGCCGGCCAGGGCCGGCGCCGGCGCGGGGCTGGCGGCGCTGGAACTCACTGCGACTGGGTCTCGCTGATCATCCGCGCCAGTTCGCCCGACTCGTACAGCTCCAGGGTGATGTCGCAGCCGCCGATCAGCTCGCCGTGGATGAACAGCTGCGGGAAGGTCGGCCAGTTGGAGTAGCGCGGCAGGTTGGCGCGGATTTCCGGATCTTCCAGCACATTGACCGTGTGCAGCGAGGTCGCGCCCGCGGCCTTGAGCGCCTGCACGGCGCGGCTGGAGAACCCGCACATCGGGAACTGCGCGGTGCCCTTCATGAACAACACGATCGGATGGGCTTCGACTTCGGCCTGGATCCGTTCCATAACGGACATGGGTACTGCTCCTGCGAAAGCGGGTTGCCGACTTTGACGGTTCGGCAACCCGGCGTGGGGATAGAATATGAATTGTAAGCCTTCAAGGCGTCGCGCAGGCGGCCGTCCGGGAACTCCATCGTCCCGGGACCGGAACGCCGGCCGCGTCGCCCCCCGCTAGCCAGCCCCCTCGACTCCTGGAGCCCGCCAATGGCCATCGAATTGCCTGCCCTGCCCTACGACCGCACCGCGCTGGAACCCACCATCTCGGCCGAGACCATCGACTTCCACTACGGCAAGCACCACAAGGCCTACGTCGACAATCTCAACAAGATGATCGAAGGCACCGAGTTCGCCTCGCTGTCGCTGGAAGAGATCATCAAGAAGTCGCAGGGCGGCATGTTCAACAACGCCGCCCAGATCTGGAACCACACCTTCTACTGGAACTGCCTCTCGCCCAAGGGCGGCGGCGAGCCGACCGGCAAGCTGGCCGAGCTCATCAACAAGGCCTTCGGCGACTTCGCCAAGTTCAAGGAAGAGTTCACCAAGACCGCGATCGGCACCTTCGGTTCCGGCTGGGCCTGGCTGGTGCAGCGTCCGGACGGCTCGCTGGGCCTGGTCAGCACCCCCAACGCGGCCACCCCGCTGACCGGCGAAGACACCGCCCTGCTGACCTGCGACGTGTGGGAGCACGCCTACTACATCGACTACCGCAACGCCCGCCCGAAGTACGTCGAGGCGTTCTGGAACCTGGTCAACTGGGACTTCGTCGCCGCCAACCTGAAGTAAGCGCGCGCGGTCCGCAGCATCGGGACGGCCGGGGCGACCCGGCCGTCTTTTTTTGCGCCGCCGTCGATCGCCAGACCGGTTCCGCGCCGGCGTTGCGTTGCTGGATATGCACGCATCGCCGCCGCAGGAGCCCGCACGCCATGAACAGGATCGGCCGCAGCCACCGCATCGGCCGCAACGCCCGGACGGCAGCGCGCGGCGTCTTCGCCGCCGCACTCGCCCTGGGCCTGGCCGCCTGCCCCGGACCCAAGCCCGCGCCCGGTCCCGACCCGGGCGGCCAGACCGCGCAGGCGCCGGCCAACACCACCGACCCGCGCTGGATCCGCCAATCCCAGCCGCGCGCCAAGATCGCGGTGGTGTTCGTCCACGGCATCTTCGGCGACACCCTCGGCACCTGGACCCATGCCAACGGCGCGCGCTTCTTCGACCTGTTGAGCGGCGCGCCCGGGGTCGGCGACAAGGTCGACACCTACGCTTTCGGCTTCACCTCGCGCATGTTCGGCCAAGGCTCGCAGGACATCCGCGAGGCCTCGCTCAAGCTGCACGAATACCTGCAGTACCACGGCGTGACCGAGTACGACACGGTGGTGTTCGTCGCCCACAGCATGGGCGGGCTGGTGGCGATGCGCGAGCTGATCTCGCACCCGGAGCTCAGCGCCAAGGTGCCTTTGCTGATGTTCTACGCCACTCCGCAGGAAGGCTCGGAGATCACCCGCATCGCCAAGCACGTGGTCGCCAACAACGCGATCCGGCAGATGCTGCCGGCCGACGGCAACGACTACCTCAAGCAGCTCAGCGACGACTGGACCGGACTGAAAGCCGCCGGCCGGGCGCCGAAGGTGATCTGCGCCTACGAGACCATGAAGACCCACGGCGTGCTGATCGTGCCCTGGACCAGCGCCACCCGCTTCTGCGACGAGGCCCCGCCCGGCATCGCCGGCGCCGACCACATCAGCATCGTCAAGCCCGACCGGCAGGAGCACGAGTCGGTGGTCAAGCTGGTGAATGCCTTGCGCCGCTATGCGCTGCCGCGGCTGGAGGCCTCGGCCTGGGATACGCCGGACTTCGTGCCCGAAGCGGACGGCTGGAGCTACGTGCTGCAGCGCGCCGACGACCTCAACCACGCCGGCCTGGTCAACAAGAGCGCGACCAGCCAGAGCTATCGCATCGCCCTGCCGCAAAACTCCAAGCTGTGGATCTCGCCGGAAACCACGCCCAAGCTGATCCCGGCCGGCGGCCGCGAGGACCTGCGCCTGTTCGTTTACGGCGCGCCGCAGCCGGAGTACCGCTTCACCCTGCAACTGGCCTCGCAGCCGGAGCGCACGGTGGTGGTGCGGATCCCGGACCTGGCCGCGGCGCAGGCGGCCAAGGCGCAGCGGCTGGAAACCACCGCCGAGGCGATCAACGCCCGGATCGAAGCGTCCGACGGCGGCGTGGCCTTCCAGGACTTGCCCGACCAGGCCAAGTGGCAGGCCGTGGCCGAGGCCGCGCAGGCCTCGATCGCCGCCGAGCGTCCGGACCTGCCGGCCGGCGCGCGCTGGGTCGCCGCCGCCGACACCCTGTCGGAGCTGGGCATGCTCGACTCTTCGGTCGCCGCCCTGCGCACGGTCGAGCGACGCTACCCCAGCGTGGCCAAATCGGTCGCGGTCAAGCAGGTCGCGGCGCAGATCTCGGCCCAGTCCGGCCGCGACGACGTACCGGTGGCGCCGAAACCGGGCCCGGACCTGCCGCCGCGCGAACGCCCGGCCGGCGCCGCGCCGCGCCCCGACACCGCCCCGCGCCCCGAGCCGCGACGCGACCCGGTCGTGGCCGCACCCGCCGTGATCGCACCCACCGTCGCCGCCACACCGGCGGTGCGCGAACTGTCGGTCAAACTGCAGTCGATCCCGGCGACCCGTCGCGAAGGCCTGTCGCTGCAGGGCGACCTGCTCAAGGCCCAGGGCGACGCCGCCGGCGCCGCGCGCGCCTACTCGGAAGCCAAGTCGATCCGCGCCACGCCCCTGCTCGACGCCAAGTTGCGGCAGGCCGGGGATGGGGAATAGGGAATCGTTGAAGCGATAGCGTGGCCGGAGGCGCAAGGGGCGCACGAATGCGCAACGCCGCTCCGACTATTCCCTCATTCCCCAATAGGCCGGGAATGGGGGATGGGGAATCGTTGAAGCAAGCGTGGTTGAACGGTGCCAGACGCACGAACGCGCAGCACCGCTTCAACCATTCCCTATTCCCTATTCCCCATTCCCACCCTGGCCTCAGGCCAAGGCGAGAACCACCGGCTCGACCTGGTCCTCGCGCCCCAGCGCAGCGCCGACCCGGCGCAGCGCTGCGGCCAGCTCGGCCGGATCGTCGGCGCGCAAGGTGGCGTGGCCGACCTTACGCCCGGCGCGCGCGGACTTGCCGTAGTCGTGCCAGTGGCCGCCGGCCTCGGCCAGCACCGGCGCGGCCTCGGGCATCGCGCCGATCCAGTTGAGCATGCAGGCCTGGCCGAGCATGCGCGTATCGCCCAGCGGCAGGCCCAGCACCGCGCGCAGATGGTTCTGGAACTGCGAGGTCTCGCTGCCTTCGATGGTCCAGTGGCCGGAGTTGTGCACCCGCGGGGCGAGCTCGTTGGCCAGCAGCACGCCGTCGCGGCAGAACAGCTCCAGCGCGAACACGCCGACGTAGTCCAGCGCCTGCGCCAGCTTGCCGGCGTGGGCGATGGCGGTCGCGGCCAGCGCATCGTCGACCCGCGCCGGCGCCAGGCTGGCCGAGAGCACGCCGTCGACGTGCCAGTTTTCGGTGATCGGCCAGGCGCGGAACTCGCCGTCGCGGCCGCGCACCGCGACCACCGACAGTTCGCGCTCGAAGCGCACGAAGCCTTCCAGGATCAGTCCGACCTTGTCGGCCTGCGCGCCGAGCGCGTCCCAGGCGGCGTCGAGGTCGGCCGGAGCCTTGATCCGGAACTGGCCTTTGCCGTCGTAGCCCAGGCGGCGGGTCTTGAGGATGCAGGGCGTGCCGATCCTCTCCACCGCGTCGATCAATTGCTCGCGGGTATCGATCGGGGCGAAGTCCGGCACCGGAATGCCGAGTTCGCGGAACAGGGTCTTCTCGGCCAGGCGGTCCTGGGCCACGGCCAGCGCGCGCGGGCTCGGGAACACCGGCCGGCGCTCGGCCAGCCAGTGCGCCGATTCGGCCGGCACGTTCTCGAAATCGAAGGTCGCCACGTCGATCTTGGAGGCGAACTCGTCCAGCGCCGGCTGGTCGGTGTAGTCGCCCACCACCATCGGCGCGAACTGGCCGGCGCAGGCGTCGGCGGTGTTGTCCAGGACCAGGAAACGCAGGCCCAGCGGCGCGCCCGACAGGGCCAGCATGCGGGCCAGCTGCCCGCCTCCGAGGATGCCGACGGTGGTCATCGGCGCGGGTCGTCGTTGGCCAGCACCTCGTCGGTCTGGCGGGCGCGGAACGCGCTCAGCGCGGCGCCGATCGCCGGATACTCGGCGGCCAGCAGCGCGGCCGCGAACAGTCCGGCGTTGGCCGCGCCGGCGTTGCCGATGGCGAAGGTCGCCACCGGGATGCCGGCCGGCATCTGCACGATCGACAGCAGCGAGTCCATGCCGTTGAGGGCCTTGGACTGCACCGGCACGCCGAGCACCGGCAGCGCGGTCTTGGCCGCGAGCATGCCCGGCAGGTGGGCGGCGCCGCCGGCGCCGGCGATGATCGCGCGCAGGCCGCGCGCGGCCGCGGTGTCGGCGTATTCGAACAACACGTCCGGGGTGCGATGGGCCGAGACCACCCGGACCTCGTGCGGGACGCCCAGCGCCTCCAGCTTGGCGACGGCGTGCTGCATGGTCTCCCAGTCCGAGCGCGAGCCCATGACGATGCCGACCAGCGGCGGCGGAGCGGACGGGGGGGCGGAACTCTGGGCTGGGGACATGGGACGTGCCTTGGCGCAAAGACGTATTCTAACGCCCTGTCCCGTCGTACCGGCACCGCACCGTATGGATCGCAAATTGCTCGACCTGCTCGTCTGCCCGACCACCCGCCAGCCCCTGCTGCCCCTGGATGGCCGCGGCCTGCAGGCCTTGAACGCGGCGATCGCCGCCGGCGCGGTGGTCCGCGGCAGCGGCGACGCCCAGACCCAGACCCAGCGCGAGGCGCTGATCACCCGCGACCGCAAGATCGTCTACCTGGTCGACGACGGGATTCCGCTGCTGGATGCGGAGAACGCCATCGCCGCGGCCCAGATCGACGGCCTGCCGGCGGCATGAGCGCCGCCCACCGCGACCTGGCCCCGCCGCCGGCGGGCGAGATCGAGGCCGACGTCGCCGACGCCCTGGCCGAGGACCTCGGCCCCGGCGACGTCACCGCCTCGCTGCTGCCCGACGCCGCCGACAGCGCCTACCTGCTGTGCAAGGAGGACGCGGTGGTCTGCGGCCGGCCCTGGTTCGACGCCTGCCACCGCGCGCTCGACCCGGACGTGGTCATCGACTGGCGCGTCGCCGAGGGCGACCGGGTCGCCAAGGGCACGGTGCTGGCGACCCTGCAGGGCCGCGCCCGCGCCCTGGTCAGCGCCGAGCGCGCCTCGCTGAATTTCCTCCAGACCCTGTCCGGCACCGCCACCGTTACCGCCCGCTACGTCGAGGCGGTACGCGGCACCGGCACCCGCATCCTCGATACCCGCAAGACCCTGCCCGGCCTGCGCCTGGCGCAGAAATACGCGGTCCGGGTCGGCGGCGGGGTCAACCACCGCATCGGCCTGTACGACGCGGTCATGCTCAAGGAAAACCACGTCCGCGCCGCCGGCTCGCTGACCGCGGCGATCCAGGGCGCGCGGGCGCGCTACCCGCAGCTGCCGCTGATCGTCGAGGTCGAGACTCTGGAACAGTTGCGCGAGGCCCTGGAGCAAGGCTGCGACCGGATCCTGATCGACGACTTCGACGCAGCGACCCGGCGCGAAGCGGTGCGCATCGCCCGCGCCGCGCCTCATTCCGGGCGGATTCCGCTGGAGGTGTCCGGCGGCGTGGACCTGGACGGCCTGCGCGCGATCGCGCAGGACGGGGTCGACTGCATCTCGATCGGCGGCCTGACCAAACATGTGCGCGCGATCGACCTTTCGCTGAAACTCGGTCCGCCGCCGAGCTGAACCCCCTTGGCTTCGCCCCTCGCCGCCGCCACAACTGCGCCATGCCTACCCTGATCCTGCTGATGATCTTCGGCGCCGCCGCCTTCGCCTTCTGGAGCGCCGGCCGCGCCGCCGCCGAACGCGCCGAAGCGGTCGGCCGCGACGCCTGCCGCGCCGCCGGCGTGCAATGGCTGGACCAGAGCGTGCACGCCACCGGCCTGCGCCTGATCCGGCGCGAAAGCGGCTGGCTGGGTTTCGAGCGCACTTTCCGCTTCGACTATTCGATCGACGGCGAAGACCGCCATGTCGGCCGCCTGGTGCTGCGCGACGGCCGCCTGATCGCCTTCAGCGGCCCGGTCGCACGCGCGCCGGCATCGCTGCACTGAGCCGCCGGCTCTGTGCAGGAGCGGCGTAAGCCGCGACAGGGGACGCGCAGGCAAGCCAGCAACAACATTCCCCACCGGCGCCGCGCTTCCAGGCTAGGAGCGGCGCAAGCGGCGACAATCGCAGCGACGTACGCAAGCGCAGCGCCCGAAGCCCGGGCGCGCGAGCGCTATGCGCCCTCACCTCGGCTGGCGCGATTGCGAAAGGTCGGGAACCCCATCGCTTCGGCCGCCGCCGCTCTTGGCCCAAGCAGATCCCTGCGGACGCCGCTCTTCGAAGCGGCGCCGCCGGCTCCGATCGACAGCGGCGAGGTTGTTCTTCTGCGCATCCCGTGGTCGCGGCTCACGCCGCTCCTACAGAAGCGGCCGAAGGCTGCGGCGCGAGACGGCCGTTGCAGCGCGCTTATTTGACGATGCGCAGGTGGCCGCCGCGGCGCGGCGTGGGCGGCTGCGGGCCGTCGTCGTCGCCGCCGTCGCCGGGGTCGTTCGGCACCGCGGTCAGCGGCGGCGGCGCGGTCTCGGCGCCCTCGCCCTCCGGGCCCGCATCCTCCATGCCGACGTCTTCGGGCAGAGCCATGCCCTGCCCGGTTTCGCGGGCGTAGATCGCCAGCACGGCGCCGACCGGCACCGAGACCGGATGGCTGACGCCGCCGAAGCGAGCGCTGAAACGGATCACGTCGTTGCCCATTTCCAGGTGCGAGACCGCGCGCGCGGCGACGTTGAGGACGATCTTGCCGTCCTTGACCGCGTGGGTCGGCACCTGCACCGCGGGACGGGTCGCGTCGACCAGCAGATGCGGGGTCATGCCGTTGTCGGCGATCCACTCGTACAGCGCCCGCAACAGATAAGGGCGGTGGCTGGTCATCGTCGAGCTGCTTTCGGTCATGCCGGCATTTTAGCCCCATGCCGGCATGCGCGACGAGGCGTCGGCGGCGAAGGCCCCGATCCGGCACCGCGGCGCGACCGGCGCCCGCGGCGCCGGGGGCCTCAGACCGGCAGGTCGCGCAGGCGGCGCTCCTGGTCGGTCAGGCTGCGGCCGAAGCCGGGGCTGCGGAAGATCCGGTTGCCGTAGTCCTCGATCGCCTTGCCGTCCTTGGGCAGGGCCACGTCCAGCGAGGGCAGGCGCCAGATGATCGGCGCCATGGCGCAGTCGGCCAGGCTCATCTCGGGGTTGAGGAAGAACTTGCTGGCCTTGAACAGCGGCACCGAGGCGGTCAGCAGTTCCTTGAGCCGCTTGCGCGCGGCCTCGGCCTGGACCTTGTTGCCCATCTGGATCGCCTGCACCTGCGGCACCCAGTCGTGCTCCAGGCGCAGCATGGCCAGGCGCAGGCGGGCGCGGGACAGCGGATCGACCGGCATCAGCGGCGGGTGCGGGTAGCGTTCGTCCAGGTACTCGCTGACCACGCTGGCCGCGTACAGGACCAGGTCGCGCTCGACCAGGGTCGGCACCGAGTGATAGGGATTGAGGTCGACGAGATCTTCCGGCGGATTCTGCGGGTCGACCGGAATCAGGTCGTAGCTGACGCCCTTGGCCGCCAGGACCAGGCGGACACGATGGCACAGCACGCAATCGGTGGACGAAAACAGAGTCAGGGCATTACGCATACGGGGGCTCGCCGCCATCATCGACCTCTCCAGCGACCGGAATCCGCCAGTCGCAAGACGCCCTCCACCCGCTGTGGAAGGTCGTCACGGCCTCGAGCCCGTGCCTGGTTCTGCGCCCGTCCGCATCCTCGCCGGCGGCTCCCCGGCCGCTGCGAAGACGGAAAGCCCGCGCCTTGCGGCCCGGGCTTTTCGCTGGACGGGATCAGTGCTCCACGTCGCGCCAGTACTCGGTCTTCAACAGATACGCGATGAAGGTGAACAACGCCAGGAACAGGATCACCCAAACGCCGATGCTCTGGCGCTTGAGCGCGGCCGGCTCGGCGGCGTACTCGAGGAATGTGGTGATGTCGCGCACCGCGGTCTTGAAGCCCTGCTCGTCGAGCGAGCCGGGCTGGGCGACCTTGAGCGCGTGGACCGGACGCTCGCCGGTGGTCTTGTCGGGTTCGCCGAACTCGGCGTGCTGCAGTCCCTGCAGCTCCCACAACGGGTTCGGCATCGAGGCGTTCGGGAACAGCTTGTTGTTCCAGCCCAGCGGACGGGACTCGTCGAGGTAGAACGAATTCAGGTAGGTGTAGACCCAGTCGCTGCCGCGCACGCGGGTGATCAGGCTCAGGTCCGGCGGCATCTTGCCGAACCACTGGTTGGCGTGTTCCGGGGTCAGGCTGACCTGGATCTGCTCGCCGAACTTGGCGCCGGTGAAGTTGAGGTTCTTCATCACCTCGTCTTCGCTCAGGCCCAGGTCCTCGGCCATGCGCGAATAACGCAGGTACTTCAGCGAGTGGCAGCCCGAGCAGTAGTTCATGTACAGCTGGGCGCCGCGCTGCAGCGAGGCGCGGTCGCTCAGGTCGGTGCCCGACTGCATCAGGTCGCCGCCGCCGGAGGCGAAGGCGGTGGCCGACACGAGCAGGCCGGCGGCGAAGGTGGCGAGCTTCTTCACGATGCGGTTCTTCTTCAAGGACGGCTGGCTGGTCTTAGTCATGCATCGTCACCCGTTCCGGTACCGGCTTGGTCTTGTCCAGCTTGGTCCACAGCGGCATGGTGATGAAGAAGGCGAAGTACAGGAAGGTCAGCACGCGGCCGATGATGGTTTCCACCGGGTCGGTGCCGGGGCCGGCGCCGATCTTGCCCAGCCACAGGAAGCACACCGCCAGCACGCCGAGCATCAGCTTGGTGATCCAGCCGCGGTAGCGGTGCGACTTGACCTTGCTGCGGTCCAGCCAGGGCACGAAGAACAGCACCGCGATCGCGCCGAACATCACCAGCACGCCCGACAGCTTGTGCGGAATCACCCGCAGCATCGCGTAGTACGGGGTGTAGTACCACACCGGCTTGATGTGCTCCGGCGTCACCAGGCGGTTGGCCTCGGTGAAGTTGTCGTGCTCGAGGAACCAGCCGCCGAAGGCCGGGGCGAAGAAGATGATGAAGGCGGCGATGATCAGGAAGAAGCCGACCCCGACCAGGTCCTTGACCGTGTAGTAGGGATGGAACGGAATGCCGTCGGCCGGCTTGCTCGGATCCCAGCGGTTGCCCTTCGGGCCGTACTTGATGTCGACGCCGTCGGGGTTGTTGGAACCGACCTCATGCAGCGCGCCCAGGTGCAGCACGACCAGCAGCAGCAGCACCAGCGGCAGCGCGATCACGTGCAGGGCGAAGAAGCGGTTGAGAGTCGCGTCGCCGGGCAGGTAGTCGCCCATGATCCATTCGGTCAGGCCGTTGCCGATCACCGGGATCGCGCCGAACAGCGAAATGATGACCTTGGCGCCCCAGAACGACATCTGGCCCCACGGCAGCACGTAGCCCATGAAGGCTTCGGCCATCAGCACCAGGTAGATGAACATGCCCAGGATCCACACCAGCTCGCGCGGCTTCTGGTACGAGCCGTAGATCAGGCCGCGGAACATGTGCAGGTAGACGACGATGAAGAACAGCGAGGCGCCGGTCGAATGCATGTACCGGATCAGCCAGCCCCACTCCACGTCACGCATGATGTACTCGACCGAGGCGAAGGCCTCGGCCGCGCTCGGCTTGAAGTGCATCGTCAGGAAGATGCCGGTGACGATCTGGTTGACCAGCACCAGCAGGGCGAGCGAACCGAAGTAGTACCAAAGATTGAAGTTCTTCGGCGCGTAGTACTCGGTCATGTGCTTGCGGTAGACCGGCATCATGCCGGGCGCGCGGGCGGTGACCCAGTCGAACACGTTGTTGGCGGTGCGGGTGAGGATGTTGGCCATGGCTTACGCCGCTCCCTTCGGGTCAACGCCGATCACGATCGTGGTGTCGTTCTCGTAGTGGTGCGGCGGCACCAGCAGGTTGGTCGGGGCGGGAACGCCCTGGAACACGCGCCCGGCCATGTCGAAGCGCGACTTGTGGCAGGGGCAGAAGTAGCCGCCCTTCCACGCCGGATCGAACGGCTCGGGACGGATCTCGGCCTTCATCTCCGGCGAGCAGCCCAGGTGGGTGCACAGGCCGACCAGCACCGAGATGTCGGGCTTGATCGAACGCAGCTCGCCCTTGATGTAGTCGGGCTGCTGGTCCTTGTTGTCCGACTTGGGATCGCGCAGATGCGAGTCCAGGGTCGGCAGCGCGTCGAGGATCGCCTTGGAGCGCTTGACGATCCAGATCGGCTGGCCGCGCCACTCCAGGACCAGGCGCTGGCCCTCGGCCAGCGCGCTGATGTCGGCCGTCACCGGAGCGCCGGCGAGCTTGGCGCGCGCGCTGGGGTTCCAGGACTTGATGAAAGGCACCGCCGCAAAGCCGGCTCCGACTGCGCCGACCACAGCCGTGGTCGCGGTCAGGAACCGACGCCGGCCCGTGTTGATAGGATCGTGGACCCCTTGGTTGGCCATCCGGCACTCCGCAAAACTGCAGTTCGAAGTTACGCCGCGAAGACCTGCACCAGGAGCGACTACTTGTACCACTGGCGAAAGGCTGGCGGCTCAAAAGACAGGGAAGTGTAGCGGAACCGTTAAGGGCGCGACAATCGGCCCTATTGCGAAAATCTCCACCGCCCACACCGGTGCGCCCGTACCCCGCCCCGGCGGCGACCGGCGACCGCCGCGAGCGCGACGCGAAACGCGGTAAATCCCAGGGGAAAACCCCGTTTCCCGGGCTGCCGCGCCGGCGTCCCCGCGGCCCGGCCAGGCTCAGCGCGCCACGGTCGCCGCGGCACGGTAGCGTTCGGCCAGCACCGCCACCCGCTGCACGTAGCGCTGGGTTTCGCTGTACGGCGGCACGCCCTTGTACTTGTCGACCGCGCCCTCGCCGGCGTTGTAGCCGGCCGCGGCCAGAGTCAGGTTGCCGTTGAAGCGCTTCAGCAGCCAGGCCAGGTACTGCACCCCGCCCTGGATGTTCTGGCCGGCGTCGAAGGCGTTGCCGACGCCGAACCGGCGTGCGGTCGCCGGCATCAGCTGCATCAGCCCCTGCGCGCCGACCCGCGACATCGCGTTCGGGTTGTAGGCCGACTCGGCGTGGATGATGGCGCGGACGATGGCCTCTTCGACCCCGTGCTGGCGCGCCGCCGCGGCGATCTCGTTGGCGTAGGCCTCGGTGTTCAGGCGCAGGGTGCCGAAGTTGACCCCGGGCCGGGCCGCGCAGGCGAAGCAGGTCTCGATGAAGGAATAGCGGATCGTGCGCACCGCGGTGGCGCTGGCCAATCCCTTCGGCCGCTTGCTGGTGTAGTGGCGTACGCCGTCCTTGATATAGGAGTAGACCTGGCCCTGGACCAGCCGGGTCGGCGCCGCCTGCGGCGCGGCCGCGGCCGGGGCCGCCGGCGCGGCCGTCGGGGCGATCGCCTTGGCGGCGTCGGCGGCGGTCGCGGCGGCCGGCGCAGCGGGCTTGAGCCCGGCCGCGGTCATCATCGCCGCGGCGCCGCTGTAGGTCGCCGGCGGGTTGTTGTTGACCGTCGCCGGGGCGCCGAGTGCGGCGACGCTGGCGGCCGGCGGCGGCGCATACGCCACCGGCGCCGGATTGCGCGGCCGGCTGGCGCGGCTGGTGTACTGGCTGGCGACCACGCAGGTCTGGCCCTTGGGCTTCTTGCTGACGTAGCTGCGCTCGCCGGCGGCGTTCTCGCAGCGCCAGACGGTGCCGGCCACGGCCGGCGCCACGGCCAGCAGACAAGCCAACCCCAACAGTAGTGAGCTCCCCCTCATGGCGGCGAGTGTCCTCTGCCGCGCCCGAACTGCCAAGTCTTTGATACTGAAACGTGACCGGCGGCGCGGACAGGGCCCGCCGAGCCCCGGTTACGGCTACACTGGCGCCCCCTTCCGGCGCGGACTAACCGCCGCCCTCCCCGGACCGAACCATGACCGACCTGCACCCCCTGCCCACGGCGCCGGCCGCGGGCGCCGCCCGGCCGTCCACGCCGGGGGCCAAGAAGCTGTTCATCGAGACCCACGGTTGCCAGATGAACGAGTACGACTCGGCCAAGATGGCCGACGTGCTCGCCGCCAGCGACGGCCTGGAACTCACCGACGACGCCTCG
Organism: Lysobacter sp. Soil_C_15; assembly: GCF_057657315.1. NCBI lineage: Bacteria > Pseudomonadati > Pseudomonadota > Gammaproteobacteria > Lysobacterales > Lysobacteraceae > Lysobacter > Lysobacter sp. Soil_C_15. The sequence continues at coordinate 86,072 of NZ_JBDGIR010000010.1, read as the reverse complement.
CAAGCCGACGTCATCCTGATCAACACCTGCTCGATCCGCGAGAAGGCGCAGGAGAAGGTGTTCAGCCAGCTCGGCCGCTGGAAGCAGCTCAAGCAGGGCGAGCGCCCGGTCATCATCGGCGTCGGCGGCTGCGTCGCCTCGCAGGAGGGCGCGGCGATCGTCAAGCGCGCCCCGCACGTCGACCTGGTGTTCGGCCCGCAGACCCTGCACCGCCTGCCCGAGCTGATCCGCGCCAAGCGCGAGACCGGCCTGCCCCAGGTCGACATCAGCTTCCCGGAGATCGAGAAGTTCGACCGCCTGCCCGAGCCGCGCGCCGAAGGTCCCAGCGCCTTCGTCTCGATCATGGAAGGCTGCAGCAAGTACTGCTCGTTCTGCGTGGTGCCCTACACCCGCGGCGAGGAGGTCAGCCGGCCGTTCGAGGACGTACTGGTGGAAGTGGCGCAGCTGGCCGGCCAGGGCGTGCGCGAGATCAACCTGCTCGGCCAGAACGTCAACGCCTATCGCGGGCCGATGGCGCCGGGCGAGGACGGCGGCGAGGCCGAGGTCGCCGACCTGGGCCTGCTGATCCGTACCATCGCCCAGATCGACGGCATCGACCGGATCCGCTTCACCACCTCGCACCCGCTGGAGTTCTCCGACTCGCTGGTCGAGGCCTACCGCGACGTGCCGCAGCTGGCCAACTACCTGCACCTGCCGGTGCAGGCCGGCAGCGACCGGATCCTGGCGGCGATGAAGCGCGGCTACACCGCGCTGGAGTTCAAGCAGAAGATCCGCAAGCTGCGCGCGGTGCGTCCGGACATCTCGATCTCCTCGGACTTCATCGTCGGCTTCCCCGGCGAGACCGAGGCCGATTTCGACAAGACCATGAAGCTGATCGAGGACGTCGGCTTCGACCAGTCGTTCTCGTTCATCTATTCGCGCCGCCCGGGCACTCCGGCCGCGGACCTGGAAGACACCGTCTCCAACGAGGAAAAGCACGCGCGCCTGTCGCGCCTGCAGGCGGCGATCAACGCCAACGCCGCGAAGATCTCCCAGGCCATGGTCGGCAGCGTGCAGACGGTGCTGGTCGAAGGCCCCTCGCGCAAGAACCCCAACGAGCTCACCGGCAAGACCGAGAACATGCGTTCGGTGAACTTCCCCGCTCCGCCGCGGCTGATCGGCCGGTTCGTCGACGTGCTGATCACCGAGGCCATGTCCAACTCGCTGCGCGGCCGGGTGCTCACCGACCAGGACCGCGACGCCGCCTGACCCAGCCTCGAGGAGACCGCTGCGCATGGATCGCGACTTCAACATCCGCGAGATCGGCCCCGACGAATTCGAACGCGTCTGGCCGATCTTCCGCGAAGTGCTGGCCCGCGGCGAGAGCTACAACTACCCGGCCGAACTGTCGCTGGAAAAGGCCCGGCAGATGTGGACCGCCCCGCCCTACCGGAGCTTCGTCGCCGAGGGCGACGACGGCGAAGTACTGGGCTGCTACAAGCTCGGCCCGAATTACGCCGGCCGCGGCGACCATATCGCCAACGCCAGCTACATGGTCGCCGAGCGCTACTGGGGCCAGGGCATCGGCGCGGCGCTGTGCTCGCATTCGCTGACCCAGGCCAGCCAGGCCGGCTACGCGGCGATGCAGTTCAACTACGTGGTCAGCACCAACACCGCCGCGGTCAACCTGTGGCTGAAGCACGGCTTCGAGATCGTCGGCCGGGTGCCGAACGCGTTCCGCCACGTCTCGCTGGGGTTGGTGGATGTGTTCGTGATGTATCGGGCTTTGTGAGGCGGGACTCGGGACTCGGAACTCGGGACTCGGGATTGGTAAAAGCAAGAGCGGTTCGCGTCGCTGAGGCAGCACACTTGTTGCCTGCCTGCTCCTGAGCTCGCCCTATGCGATGCCGCCCCCTTGTCTGCCGTCATTCCCGCGAACGCGGGAATCCAGGGCTATTCGTGCGAGAGCGCTGGAGGCCTCCTGGCGCGCGGCCATCGCCTGCCGGAGACACACGGCGCGCGCCCGGCGCGCGCCGCGTCGGCCGGCTAGGCCATGAATCCCAGATCGCGCGAGTTGAAGTTGCCCAGGTTCGGGAAGATCAGGTCCAGTTCGCTGTCGCCGACCCCGAACCACCGCGCCAGGGTCGCCCCGTATTGATCCACCGAGGTGGTCGGGATGATCTGGCCCCAACCGGCGTCGTCGGCCCCGCCGTTGACCAGGGTCGGCATGGTGCCGAAGAATCGCCCGCCGCGCACCGCGCCGCCGACGATGAAGTGATGACCGCCCCAGCCGTGGTCGGAGCCGTCGCCGTTGGACGACAAGGTGCGGCCGAAGTCCGAGGCGGTGAACGCGGTGACCTTGTCGGCCACGCCGAGTTCGCCGGTGGCCGCGTGGAACGCGGTCATCGCCTGCGACAGCCGCGCCAGCAGGCCCGGCTGATCGCCGAGCAGGCTGTCGTGGTGGTCGAATCCGCCCATCGACACGAAGAACACCTGCCGCTTCAGCCCCAGTACCTCGCGCACCTTGATCAGCCGCGCCACCATCCGCAACTGGTTGCCCAGGTCGGTTTCGGGGAACGCGGTCTGCAACGGCGCGGAGGCCTCCAGCGCCATCGCCACCGCCGAGGCGTTCTCGCGCGCGCGGCGGAACGCGCCGGCGTAACTGCGCCCGAACACGTGCGACTGCGCGCCCGGCGCCATCAGCTGCAGAAACGCCCGGCGGCTGTCGTCGTCCCACTCGAAACGGCTGAACTGGCGCGGACCGTCGTTGCCTATCACGTACTGGCTGGACTGGCTCGCGCGTTGCAGGATGCTCTCGAAGTTCAACGACACCGACATCGGAATGAAGGCGTCGGGATTGGCGTCGCGCAGCAGGTCGGCGATGTGCCCGGCCCAGCCGAAGCCGCGCCCCTCGCCGGTGCGCGAGACCTGCCAGTACTGTTGCTGGTCGTTGTGCGAGAACAACTGCGGCGGCAGCTCGACCCTCTGATTGAGGTAATCGGCCTTGCTGGTCGGCCGGATCAGGGTGCCGACATTGCCCAGCACCGCCGCCTGCCCGCTGTTGAACAGGCCCTGCAGGCCGCCCATGCCGACCGGGTCGTCGTCGGTGGTGCAGGCCTGCAGACCGTACAGCGCGCCGTCCGAAGCGCCGCCGCCGGCCTGCGCCGCCAGGGGCAGCAGTCGGTCCTGCTCGACCGCCAAGGTGGCTCGCGCGGCGCGGTATTGCTGATAGTGGCCGTCGTCGCGCGGCACGATCATGTTCAGCGAATCGTTGCCGCCGAACAGGAACACGCAGACCAGGGCCTTGTAGTCGTCGAAGCGCGAGGGTCCGTAGGCGTTGGCGGCCGCCTGCGCCAGGCGCAGGTTGCCGAGCGCGGAATACAGGCCGGCGCCGCCGAGCGCGGCGCAGATCGTGTTGGTCAGGAATTGCCGACGTTTCATGGGTGCTGTCTCCGTATTCCTGCTTACTTCTGCACGATGTAATCGGGCGAGTTGACGATCACGTATAGCGCCTCCTGCACCCGCAAGCGCTTGGCCGCGGTCGTGTTGGCAGGCATGCCGGACAGCCGCTGGGTCAGCACCTGCTTCATCTGATCGGTCATCTGCCCGGACAGGAACAAGGCGTCGTAGCGCGCGATCAACGCGGGAATGTCGTGCGCGACCGCGACCTCCGCGCTGAGGTCGATCGCCACCTCGTCGGTGCCGATGCCTTCCGGATTGCCGAGGTAGGCATCGAAGATCTTCCTCATCAGATAGCTTTCGTTGGCCGGCATCATGTAGTCGGTCGCCAACTGCAACTCCGGCGCCACCAGGCCCAGGCTCTGCGGCTCGCCGTTGGGGCTGTAGCGCGGGCTGAAGAAGTTGAACACCGACGGCGCGTACATCGGCACCTGGCCGAGGTAGTTGTCGACGCTCCAGAACTCCTCGGTGTGCCCGCTCTTGGACTTGCCCTTCAGCGCGCGCCACAGGTGGGTCAGGCGCAGGATCGGCTCGCGCACCTTGCCGAAATGCGCCGGCTGCGCGGCCGGATCGCGCGCTTCGGGGTCGAGCAGGATCGCGCTGACCACCGCGCGCAAGTCGCCGCGCACGCCCTGGCCGTTGTTGTCGAACGCCGCCGCGACGCGGGCGACGTAGGCCGGGCTGGGATTGCTGGTCACCAGCCGCTGGATCAGCTGCTTGCCGATGAACGGCCCGACGTTGGGATGGTTGAAGATGTTGTCCAGCGCCGCGCTCAGGTCGGCGCGGCCGCTGCCGCCGGCGGCGAGCTTGCCGCCCGGCAGGCTCACCCCCGGATACAGCAGCAGCTGCTTCTCCTGCGCCGAGGCGTGGTACGCCGCATGGTTCTCCATTGGCGACACCCAGGCCGGCGCGTCGACTTCGTAGAAATAGCAATCGAACGAACCTTCGGCCTGGCAACCCTTGAAGGTCCAGCCGGTGAACACGTGGGCGAAGCCGCGGACGGTGTCCTGGCCATAGGTCGGGATCGGCTGCTGCGCCGCGTCCAGCAGCGGCGTGCCGTCCTGCTTGAGCTGGACCAAGCCGACGCTGAACAACTGCATCACTTCGCGGGCGAAGTTCTCGTCGGGACGGATGTTGTTGACCGGATCGGGCTTGCGGTTCTGCAGCATCGACAGATAGATGCCCATCACCGGATGCAGGGTCACGTCCTCGAGCAGGGTGCGGAAGTTGCCGAACGCGTCGCGGGCCAGGGTGTCGTAGTAGTGGCTCATCCCGTAGGAGGCGTGGTAGAGCGGATCGGAGGTCGCATCCGACACCACCATGATCTGGCTGAGCGCGAACGCCACCCGCTGGCGCAGCTGATCGCGGTGCACGATCAGGGTCGGCTTGATCGGATCCTTGCCGCCTACGGCATTGACGAACCACGCGTCCAGCCGCCAGTCGCGGCTGAAATCGTCGGGCCTGCGCACCCTGGCGTTCTTGAGGAACGTCAGCTGCGAAGACACCGGGAACCCGACCTGCTCGTTGATCCAGGCGGTGTAGCCGATCTGCTTGAGCCGGTCGATGTCCTCGCGGGTCGGGCCGAACGTGGCCTGGGTCAGGAAGCGCGCGGCCTCGCCGTCGGTGGCGGGGATGTCGGCGAACCGCGCCGCGGGCGCGGCGCCGGTCGCGCCCCGATCGGCGCCCAATTGCAGCGGATCCGGTGCGCCGGGATACGGCCCGCCGTAATCGGGCGTCGGCGTCACCCCGCGCAGTGCGATCAGGATTCCCAGCGCCAGCAACAGGCGCGACGATGCGCCCATCCACGCTGAGCGCAGAAGTAAGGATTTCATTGCAGGCCCCCAAGGCTGGCTGTTCGGCAGCGATCCTAGGGTCGGGGCTGGCGTCGAAGTTTGACCGGCGACGCGATTCCAATCGGAAACACAACTGAATCCGGATTGACAATCACGGAATTACGAGTCCGTTACAATCGTCATCGACGCCGCATGATCGTGGCGCGCAGCGGCGCGGTTGCGCGTCGGGCCGCCGACTTCGGCTGTGGCCAATCCCGCATGCGCCGCTCAGTCCAGCCGCTTGCGGAAGCGCGCCACCGCCAGGCTCATCATCACCGCGACGAAGGCGACCAGGTAGAGCACGTCCGGCCACAGCTCCCACAGGCTGGCGCCGCGCAACATCACCCCGCGGATCAGGCGCAGGAAATGGGTCATCGGCAGCACCTCGGCCAGCCACTGCGCGACCCGCGGCATGCCCGCGTAGGGGAACATGAAGCCCGACAACAGGATCGACGGCAGCAGGATGAAAACCGTCATCTGCATCGCCTGGAACTGCGAGGCGGCCTTGGTCGAGATCATCAGGCCCAGGGTCAGGTTGGCCAGGATCAGCAGGATCGCCGCCAGGTAGACGTCGAGCACGCTGCCGCGGATCGGCACCTGGAACAGCCACAGCCCGAGCAGGATCACCACCGTGGTCTGGATCAGGCCGATCAGCGCGTACGGCAACACCTTGCCGACCATCAGCTCGGTGCGGCTGACCGGGGTGGTGATCAGCAGCTCCATGTTGCCGCGCTCGCGTTCGCGCACGATCGCCACCGAGGTGAACATCACCATGGTCATGGTCAGGATCACCCCAATCAAGCCCGGCACGATGTTGACCGGCGAGCGCCGTTGCGGGTTGTAGAACGCGACCACTCCGATCGGCGCGGACTTGCGCGGCGCTGCGCCGGCGTCGATCGGCAATTGCGCCAACTGCACCGCCGCGCTCTGCACCACCGTATCGCTGCCGTCGACCAGTACCTGCACCGCTTCGCGGCCGTCGATGCGCCGGCGTTCGAAATCCGCCGGCAGACTGACCCCGACGCTGATCTCTCCGCGCCGCAGCATCGCCATCAGCTGTTCGGGCGTGTCGGCCGTCGCCACCGGCCGGATCACTCCGGTCGCGACCATGTCCATGACCACGGCGCGCGAGCCGGCAGTGCCCGATTGATCGGCGACCGCCGCGGCGAGCCCGCGCGGATTGAGGTTGATCGCATAGCCGAACAGCACCAGCTGCCCGACCGGAATCATCACGATCATCGCCAGGGTGATGCGGTCGCGGCGCAGTTGCCGAACCTCCTTGAGCACGATCGCCCACAGCCGCCGCAGGTTCATGGCCCGGTCTCCGCGTCCGCTGCGCGCCGCTCGCGGCCGCGCGTGGCCGAGACGAACACGTCTTCCAGGTTGGGCTTGGCCCGGCCGACCTGCGCTTCCAGACCGGCCGCGCGCAGGGCGTCGCCGAGCGCCCGTTCGCTCAGGCGCGCGTCGGCCAGCAATACCCGCAGGCTGTTGCCGACCTGGGCCACGCTGAGCACCCCGTCCAGACCGACCAGCACCCGCTGCGCCTTGCGCGGTTGCGCCGCCAACACCTCGACCGCGCGCCCGTCGAGTTCGTCGGCGAGCTCGGCCGGAGTGCCGTCGGCGACCAGCACGCCGCGGTCGAGGATCGCCAGGCGATGGCAACGCTCGGCCTCGTCCATGTAATGGGTCGAGACCAGCAAGGTGGTGCCGGCGTCGGCCAGCTCGAACAGTTTTTCCCAGAAATCGCGCCGCGACTCCGGGTCGACCGCGCTGGTCGGTTCGTCCAGGAACAGCAGCTCCGGCTCGTGGATCACCGCGCCGGCCAGGGCCAAGCGCTGCTTCTGCCCGCCGCTCATGGTCCCGGCCAGTTGCTTCTGGCGGTCGCCGAAGTGGTACTGCTCGATCAGTTCGTCGACCCGCCGGCGCGCGCTCGCGCGCGGCAGCTCCTGCACGCTGGCCAGGAACTCCAGGTTCTCGCGCACGCTCAGGTCCTCGAACAGCGAGAACTTCTGGGTCATGTAGCCGATCCGCCGGCGCAGCGCTTCGGCCTGGGCGGGAATCTTCAGCCCCAGCACTTCGATCTCGCCTTCGCTGGGGGTCAGCAGCCCGCACAGCATGCGGATGGTGGTCGACTTGCCGGAGCCGTTCGGGCCGAGGAAGCCGTACACGCAGGCGCGCGGCACGCTCAGGTCGACCCGGTCGACCGCGCGCAGCGCGCCGAACTGCTTGCTCATGCCGCGCGCGCGGATGACCAGCGCGGCGGTGCCGGGCAGCGCGCTCATCGCGCGAACTCGACCCGCACCGGCAGCCCGGCCGGCAGCGCGGCCGAATCGGCCTCGGTGAACTCCACTTCGGCCAGATAGCTCAGCCGCGCCGCGTCCTCGCCGGTCAGGGCGTAGTACGGGGTGAAGCTGGGTTCGCTGCGGACCATGCGCACCCGGCCGGTCCAGGCGCGCTCGCGGCCCTCGATGCGGATCCGCGCGCTGCCGCCGACCCGCACATCGGCGCGGATCGGCTCGGGCACATAGACCCTTGCGTACGGACGCTCGCCGACCAGCATCACCGCCAGCGGCGCGCCGACCGGGGCCTGGTCGCCGAGCTTGTACGGCAGGCTGTCGACCACGCCGTCGCGCGGCGCCAGCACGTCGAGCTTGCTCAGCGTGATCGCCTGAGCGGCGGCCTGGGCCTGCGCGGCGGCGAGCGCGGCGCGGCCCTGGGCGATGCGTTCGCGGCGGGTGCCGTGCTCGAGCTCCGACAGCGCGGCCTGCGCCGCGCGCACTTGCGCCCCGGCGTTGCCGGCCGCGGCGCGGGCGCGGTCGACCTCGGCCGCGGCGATCAGCCGCTGCCGTCCCAGCGGCTGCACCCGGGCGTAATAAGCGGCCGCATCGCGCGCCTGGGCCTGCGCGGCGGCGAGGTTGGCGCGCGCCTGCTCGATGCTTTCGCTGCGCGCGCCGGCCTCGAGCTCGGCCAGCGCTTCGGCCGATTGCTGCGCCTGCGCCTGCGCCGCCTGCGACTGGGCGCGGCTGCGGTCGGTCTCCAGTTGCAGCAGGCGCGCGCCGGCGCGCACCCGCTGGCCTTCGCGCACGTCGATGCGCACCACTTTTTCCGCGACCGGCGCCGGCAAGGCGACCCGGTCCCACTCCAGGGTGCCCAGCGCCTGCGGCGGGGGGTCGCTGCAGGCGGCCAGCAACAGCGCGGCCAACAGGGTCGACGCGCGCACGGCGGCGACCGGGAAATCGAGGCGATAGGTCATGGCTGCAGTCCGCGGTCGAGCAGGGCCAGCGCGTGCTGGCGTTGCCGGTCCAGGTCGAGATCGTCGGCGTCGAACAGATGGCGCCAGATCGGCGCGCTGGCGGCCGGGAACAGGGTCAGGCCGATCAGGCTGACCATCAGCAGGCGCGGATCCAGCTCGGGGTTGATCTTGCCCTCGGCCTGGGCCTGGGCGAAGCGCGCCGCCAGCATCTTCGGCAGCGCCGGCGCGACCTGCTGGAACAACACGCTTTCGCGCAGCGCACCGCCTTCGCACAGCACCTCGCGCACCCACAGCGAAGGCAGCCACGGATGCGCGGCGACGATCCGGCCGATGCCGGCGACGAAACCGCCGATCAGCTCGAACACGTCGCGGCCCTCGCCCGCCACGCCCTCGCGCAGGCTCATGAACACCGGCAGCAGGCGCTCGCCGACCACCGCCTGCTGCAGTTGCTCCTTGTCGCCGAAGTAGTAATGCAACAGCGCCGGGTTGACCCCGGCCTCGGCGGCTATCGCGCGCAGCGAGGTCGCGGCGATGCCCTGGCGGGCGTAACAGGCGATCGCCGCATCGAGCAGGCGCGCGCGCAGGTCGGGATTATCGGCCGCGGCCGGCCGCCCGGGGGCGCGGCGCACGGCGGCGGTCTTGCGCGGTCTTCCGCGCGGCTTGGGGGCTGACGGGTCCATGCGCCATATTTAATTCAGTGATTAATTAGTTTTCAAGCGCAAGCCGACGAACGGTCGTCCGCGACTCAGTCTGCCCGGGCGGCTTGTCGAAACCTGGCGGCGAGCGAGCGCGATACACCCCGCCTTCCGGCGTGTCCTAGCCGGGGCAGCCCAATCTTCGGTCGCGACCCACGCGCATACCGCCGCCTTGGTCGCGGCTTGCGCCGCTCCTACCTCGGCACCAGCACCCACCGCGCTATGCGTGCCGTTGCCGTTGCCGTTGCCGTTGCCGTTGCCGTAAAGAGCTTGGCGCGGGACGGAACTCGCGAGAACGCCCTGAAGCCCCGGAGGGCGGCCCGCAGGGATGCGGGCCGTGCGCAGCCAGGCCAGGGATGGCCTGTGCGGAGCAGCCCTGCGCAAGCTCCGTCCCATAGTGGCTTTTGATTCGAAACAGTTATGGCGTTTTCTTTGGTTACTTTTGACCGAAGGAAATCCCGTGGGACTTTGTCGCCTTGGACAAAGAAAGTGACCCGGCCGCTTGCGGACGGAAGCTTTGCTTTTGAGCTTTTGTAGCCTTCGAACGGCAAACGGCGCGAGATCGCAAGAACGCGGTCGCGGCTTACGCCGCTCCTACAGACGGTAACTTCGAGCTTCGATCGCTGACGACGGTCTTGGGTTCTCTGCGCGTCCCGTGGTCGCGGCTTGTGACCGAAGGAAATCCCTGTGGGGCGCCGCTCCTACAGGGGGGCGGGTTCGTCGAGGACGGCGTGGGGATGGCGCGCGCGCCACTGCGCCAGGGTATCGGCGCAGTGCGCCGGGATCACCCAGGCTTGCGGGTGCTCGCGCTGGAACTGCGCCAGCCGCCGCACCGTGCGGCGATAGGCCGCGGCATCGTCCACCGCCAGCCAGCGCGTCAGCCACGGCAGCTCGACCTCGCGCTGCAATTGCTCGCGGCGCCAGAACGCATCGGCCGCGAGCACCGCCCGCTCGCCCTCGACGGTGCGCAGCGCCAGCCCGAGCTGGCCGCGCGCGTGCCCCGGCAAGGACAACACCACCACGCTGCCGTCGCCGAACAGATCCCACCCCGGCCCGAACCCGGCCAGATCGCCGCCGAGCGCGCCCGCGCCGGCTTCGTCCAGGCAATCCAGGCGCGCGGCGAAATCCGCCGGCAGCAGCTCCCTCCAGATCTGCGCGTGCAGCAGGCCGAACCAGCCGCCGCGCTGGACCTGCCGCCAGGCCTCGGCATGGACGACGAAACGCGCGTTGGCGAACGGCGTCAGCCCGCCGATGTGGTCGGGGTGGAAATGGCTCAGCACCACCGTGCCGATATCGGCGCAGCGCAGGCCGCGCTGTTGCAGCAGGCTGGCCGCGTCGGTGTGCGCCGCCGAGCAGGCGTGGATCGCATGCCGGTAGATCCGGCGCAGGCCGCGGCGCATCGCCGCGCGCGCGGCGGCGCCGTAACCGCAGTCGAACAGGACCGCGCCGTGGCGCGGATGTTCGATCAGGGCCCAGCCGGCCGGGAAGCGCAGCGCCGGTCCTCCGCCCAGGCCGAGATGGCGCGGCGAGGCGCAGCTGTGGCCGGACACGCCGAGGCTGAGCGCGACGCCCGCGCTCACCGCCGCGGTTCCTTGCGCGCCAACTCGGCCAGGGTGCGGTTCAGGGCTTCGTCCATGCCCACCCGCGGCCGATAGCCGAGTTCGGCGCGGGCACGGCCGATGTCCAGGGTCATGTCCACGCTCAACAACTCGATGCCGTAGCGCAGCAGCGGCGGTTCGCGACCCGGGCGCAGATGCCGGTAGCCGGCCTCGACCGCGCTGGCCAGCGCCAGCACCAGCGGCCGCGGCAGGCGCCGCTGCGGGCGCGGCAGCGACAGCGCATCGGCGAGGCGGTCGATCACGCCCCAGATCCGCACCGGTTCGCCGTTGCTGATGTTGTACACGCGGCCGGCCAGGCGCCAGGACGCGTCCATCGCCAAGCCGATCGCGTCGACTGCGTTGTCGACGTAGGTCAGGTCGACCTCGCAGTCCTCGGCGCCCAGCCGCGGCAGGCGGCCGCGGCGCAGCGCATCGGCCAGGCGCGGCAGGATCGCGCTGTCGCCGGGACCGAAGATCGCCCGCGGCCGCAACGCGATCGCGGTCACTCCGCCGTCGGCGCAGCGCGCCAGCACCCGCCGCTCGGCGATCAGCTTGGTCGCGGCGTAGTCGTTGACCGGGCGCGCCGGCAACGGCTGGTCTTCGCGGATGTTCCGCTGCGGACGGCCGTCGTGGTAGATGCCGGGCGTGGAGATGTGCACCAGCCGCCGCACCTGATGGGCGACGCAGGCTTCGGCGACGTGATCGCTGGCGTCGATGTTGGCGGCGACGAAATCCGCGCGCCGGCCCCATGGACTCGACAGCGCCGCGGCATGCACGACGATGTCGGCGCCGCGCAAGGCGCGGTGCACCGCTGCGGCGTCGGTCAGGTCGAGCGCGGCGAACTCGACGCCCTGCGCCTGCAGGGCGCGGCCGCGCGCGGCGTCGCGGCCCAGGCCGAGCACCCGGTCCCAGGGCCGCGCCGCGGCCAGGCGGCGGGCCAGCGCGCCGCCGAGAAAACCGGTCGCGCCGGTGACGACGATGCGGCGCGGCGCGCTCATGCCGCCCGCTCCGTCGCGGCGGACGTCCGCGGACCGCAAATCCTGTCGACCCTCGGCACCGGCATCTCAGTAGGTCAGGGTCATGCCGACCCCGGACAGGCCGGCGCCGGTACCGAGCAGCACGCCGCGTTCGCCGCGGCGGATCGCGCCTTCGCGCACGCCCTGCTCCAGCGCCAGCGGAATCGAAGCGGCGATGCAGTTGCCGGTCTGCTCGAGCGTGCGCACCAGGCGCGCATGGTCGAAGCCGATCTGCTCGATCACTTCCAGCGCGGCGCGGCTGGCCTGGTGACTGACCACCCAGCGCAGTTCGCGCCGCGCCAGCCGGTCTTCCAGCGCCAGCGCGCGCATCACGTGCGGCACCAGGCGGATGCCGCTACGCAGCGCCGCCGGCCCCTGCATGCTGAAGTAGGCGTCTTCCGGCCGGGTCGACGCGCCCAACGGCGGCCGCCAGCTGCCGCCGCCGCGCAAGGTGGTCAACTCCACGCCCTCGCCCAGGGTGCGCCAGGCGACCCGATGGATCCGGCTCGGGCTGTCGTCCGGCGCGCGCTCCAGCACCGCCGCCGCGGCGCCGTCGCCGAATAGGGTGCAGACTTCGGCGTCGGCGAAGTTCAAACCGACCGAGGCGATCTCGCTGCTGACCACCAGGGCGCGTTCGATCCGGCCGTGGTGGATGCGTTCGGCCGCCATCTCCACCGCGGCGACGAAGCTCAGGCAGGTCGCATGCACCGACAGGGCCGGGATGCCCGACCGGCCGAGCCCGAGTTCGCGTTGCAGCAAGGGGCCGCCGTCGGGAATCGCCCGTTCGGCCGATCCTGAAGCATTGACGATCAGCTCGACCTGCTCCGGCGCGATGCCGGCGCGCTCGCAGGCCTGCAGCGCGGCCTGCGCGCCCATCCAACTGGCGCGTTCGCGCTCGGGTTCGGCCCAATGACGGAACGCCACGCCGCTGTGCTGCAGCGCCCAGCCCTCGGCCAGGCCGGCGCGCGCTTCGATTTCGGCGCTGGCGACGCGGCGTTGCGGCAGATAACGGCCGAGCCCGGCGATGCGCACCCGCCAATCCAGCTCCGGGCCGGCGTCGCGGCGGCGCCGCGGCCCGCCCGCATCGGCCGGCGCGGCGGACCGCGGCTCGCGCTGCGCGCGCTCTGGATCCGTACGCCGTTGGTCTGCAGGCACTTGGTCCGCACGCCCTTGGTCAGCATGCCCTTGGTCCGCACCTTCCCGATCGATGTTCTGGATATCCCTCATCGCGACGCAGTATGAGCCTTGCACCGCGGTTTGCCGATACGGACCGACGGCCGCGGCCACTGGCCTGGACCGCGCGCATCGCCCATGCTCGGCGCCTGTCCCGCCGCCTCGCCGCGCCTTGCACGCGAACCCGCCCTCGCCGCCCGCCGTCCTACCCTGGCCGCGCCGTCTCGCCATCGTGCTGGCGGCGACGCTGCTCGGCGCGCTGGTGTACCTGGGCATCAATGCCCAGCCCTGGCGCCCGCCGGCGAGCCTGCCGCCCAGCCTCGTCGACGCGGCGATCGGTTGGCGGGCCTGGGCGATCTGGCCGTACTGGGCGATGTTGGCGACCGGGCCGGCGCTGGCGCTGGCGATCCGCGAACGCGCGCTGTTCTACGCCACCTTGCGCGCTTTCGCCCTCTCCGCCGGGCTAAATGCGGCGGTGTGGCTGGCCTGGCCGACCCGGATCGCGCGCCGGCCGCTGCCGGACGGCCTGGATGCCTGGACCGAGGCCGCCTGGAGCGCGCTGTATGCGCTGGACGGGCCGCACAACTGCTTTCCGTCCGGCCATATCACCATTCCGGCGGTGGCCGCGGTCGGTTTCGCCGCGCAGTATCCGCGCGCCCGCGGCGCGGTCGCGCTGGGCCTGGTCGCACTGGCGCCGAGCGTGATCGCCACCGGCCAGCATTACGCCTGGGACATCGCCGGCGGCCTGCTCACCGCGACCTTGGGTCTCTTGCTCGCCGGCGCGCCGTTGTGGCGAGCTGTACCCCCGCCCGCTGTCGCCTGCCGTTGAAGGATGCCGTCATGCCCGATACCTCGCCCAACTCCCCCGGACCGCCGCGCGACGCGGTCGGCTTCTGGTTTTTCGGCCTCGGCCTGCTCGGCCTGGTGCGCTCGCTGATGCGCGCCACCCGCGGCGGCGGTTTCGACGCCGACGCGATCACCCTGTTGTGGCTGATCGGTTCGGTGCTGTTGACCGCGATGGGCGCGGTGCGGATCTGGCGCAGCTGGCGCGCAGGCCGTCCGCCGCGCGCCTGAACCGAGCGGCTTTGCGAAAACCCGGCGACAGGCGCAAGCTTTCAGACCCCAACGCGCTACCGCCTCGCCCCGCTCTCATGCCCGCCCGAACCGCTTCCGAATTCGCCCTCGACCCCGCCGACAGCGAACGCCTGGCCAACCTCAACGGGCCGTTCGACGGTCATCTGCGCATGATCGAACTGCGCCTGGGCGTGGAAATCGCCAATCGCGGCAACGTGTTCCGCATCGACGGTCCGCTGGCCGCGGTCGGCAAGACCGAAAAGCTGCTGCGCAGCCTGTGGCGTGAGGCCGCCGAGCAGACCCTGGACGAGAACGCGGTGCACCTGGCGTTGAGCGAGGCCGGGGTCGAGCAGATCGTCGCCGACGACATCGAGCCGCAGGAAGTCGCGATCCGGGTCAAGCGCGGCACCATCCGCGGCCGCGGCGCCAACCAGGCCAAGTACCTGCACGCCATCGCCACCCACGACATCAACTTCGGCATCGGCCCGGCCGGCACCGGCAAGACCTTCCTCGCCGTCGCCAGCGCGGTCGAAGCCCTGAACGAAGCGCGGGTGCAGCGCCTGATCCTGGTGCGCCCGGCGGTCGAGGCCGGCGAGAAGCTCGGCTTCCTGCCCGGCGACCTGACCCAGAAGGTCGACCCCTATCTGCGCCCGCTGTACGACGCCCTGTACGAAATGCTGGGCGTGGAGAAAGTGGTCAAGCTGCTGGAGAAGAACGTCATCGAGATCGCGCCGCTGGCCTACATGCGCGGACGCACCCTCAACGACGCCTACGTGATCCTCGACGAGGCGCAGAACACCACCATCGAACAGATGAAGATGTTCCTGACCCGGATCGGCTACGGCAGCACCGCGGTGGTCACCGGCGACATGACCCAGATCGATCTGCCCAAGCACCAGAAATCCGGGCTCAAGGACGCGCTGGACGTGCTGCGCAACGTCAACGGCATCAGCTTCACCTTCTTCGAGGCCAAGGACGTGGTCCGCCATCCCCTGGTCGCGCGCATCGTCAGCGCCTACGACGCGCGCGACGCCAAGGACGCCGAGACCGGGCCTTCGGCCTGATCCGGACGGGTGACCGCGGGACGGCGCTTCCGCCCGCGGCACCGGCACGCTCCGCGAAGCGCCGCAACCAACGCAGCGAACGCCGTAATGACCCAAGGCCCCGTCCGACTCGATGTCACCGTCAACTATGCGATGCCGCGCAAAGGCCTGCCGGCCGCGACCAGCTTCCGCAAGTGGGTCGCGGCGGCGCTGGCCGGACGCATCCGCGAAGCCGACCTGGCCCTGCGCCTGGTCGACAGCAAGGAAGGCCGCGCGCTGAACCGCCACTACCGCGGCCGCGATTACGCCACCAACGTGCTCAGCTTTCCCGCCGACCTGCCCGAAGGCCTGCCCGAGGGCGTACGCCTGCCGCTGCTCGGCGATCTGGTGATCTGCGCCCCGGTGGTCGCGCGCGAGGCGCGCGAGCAGAAGAAAGCGCTCAACGACCATTACGCCCACCTGACCGTGCACGGCGTCCTGCACCTGCTCGGTTGGGACCACGAGGACGAGCGCGAAGCCGAGTGCATGGAGCAGCTCGAGCGCGAGATCCTCGCCGGGCTCGGCATCGCCGATCCGTATCGCGAGTGAGCCGCGGCACGGAAGGGATTAGCCGCGCTTGACCCCCTCCGTCCCTGCCCGCGCCAGCTGGCACATTCGTCCAGGCAAAGTTCCGACATCCGCGCCCGGGAAATCCGACCCCGCGTCGCGCCGGGCGCCGATGCCCGACGGCCCGATCGACGCCGACACTGAGCGCCTCTTCCTGGAGGAATGCTCATGCGCACGATGCGCGGCATCACATTGCTCGAGGTGGCGATCGCCCTGACGATCGGCTTCCTGTTGTTCGGTTTCGCCGTGCCGGCCCTGCAGCATGCCGTGGCCCGCGCCCGCATCGGCCACGTCCGCCTGGCCCTGACCGAGAGTTTCCTGCACGCCAACCGGGTCGCCGTCGCCACCGGCAGCGCCACCGTGATCTGCCCCGCGCCGGACGCCGGCGGCTGCCGGGCGAGCACCGACTGGAGCGCCGGCTGGCTGGTGTTCGCCGACGTCGACGGCGATCGCCGCTATGGCCCCAGCGACACCCTGATCCAGCGCCGGCGCGCGCTCGCCGGCGACATCCGCCTGCTCAGCACCGCCGGGCGGACCCGGATCGTGTTCCAGCCCGAGGGCGACAGCGCCGGCTCGAATCTGACCTTCACCCTGTGCTCGTCCGGCGCCGGCGAGGCGGGCCTGCTGGTGCTGTCCAATCCGGGACGGGTGCGCCTGGACGCCGCCAGTGCCGCACAGACCGCCGCCTGCCGCCACGGCCGCCCCCCGACGGCCGGTTAGCCGCCCGGTCCGGCCAACGCGAGCCGGCGATGCGCAACGGCGAAGACCGGACGGGAAGCGTCCGTCGGCGCGACGGTGCCGCTGTCGTTGCGACGACGGGCGGAGCGCGGCGGCAGGGCGGACGGCGGCCCTGCCACGGTCCGGTAGGGCCTTCCGGGTTAGACTTGGCCCACAGCCCTCCCCCCGGGGGCACAGTTCATGAATCGAATGTCCGAGGACGACAGTAGTAGCACCCACGCGCCGGAACACCACGAGAAACGGCGCTCCTGGCTCGACCGCATCAGTTCCGCGCTGTCGGGCGAACCCAGTTCCCGCGAAGACCTGGTCGAGTTGCTGCGCGACGCGCAGTCCGACGGCCTCATCGCCGCCGACACCCTGCGAATGATGGAAGGCGCGATCGCCGTCTCCGACCTCACCGTCGGCGACGTGATGATTCCGCGCTCGCAGATGGTCGCCTTGCCGGCCGACGCCAAGTTCCTCGACCTGATGAAGCTGGTGGTCGAGTCCGGCCACTCGCGCTTCCCGGTCCACGGCGAAGACAAGGACGAGATCCTCGGCATCCTGCTGGCCAAGGACCTGCTGCGCGGCGTGGTCGCCGACAACGGTCCCGGCAGCATCCACGAGCTGCTGCGTCCGGCGGTGCTGATCCCCGAGTCCAAGCGCCTGGACGTGCTGCTGCGCGAGTTCCGCCAGTCGCGCAACCACATGGCGATCGTGATCGACGAGCACGGCGGCGTCGCCGGCCTGCTGACCATCGAGGACGTGCTGGAGCAGATCGTCGGCGAGATCGACGACGAGCACGACGACGCCGAAGACCCGGACGCGCTGATCGCGGCCCAGGCCGACGGCCAGTACGTGGTCGACGCGCTGACCCCGATCGCCGACTTCAACGAGCGCTTCGGCGCCGATTTCGACGACGACGAGTACGACACCATCGGTGGCCTGATCATCGCCGCGATCGGCCACCTGCCCGAGGCCGGCGAAGAGCTGACCCTGGACCGCTTCGTGTTCCGGGTCGCCAGCGCCGACGCGCGCCGCGTACACGCCTTCCACGTCGGCGTGCTCGGCAACGGCTGAGCCCACGCGGCCGGTTCCGCGCCGGCCGCCGTTTCGATCGCCGCATTTCCGCGCGCTGCCGGCCCGGCGGCGCGACGGGCGATTGCGCCCGCGGCAGCGCCGTCGCGATGGCAGGCCGCCACCGCCGAACGTCGATGCCCCGCACCCCGGGCATCCCCATGCCCGTACCCGGCCGGCCGCCGCCTGGGCCTGTTTACAATGGCCGCCACCGCCCCGCCGGACCAGGCTGCCCGTGACCGCATTCCCCCGATTCGTCCGGCTCTACGCCCTCGCCGCCCTGCTGCTCCTGTCCGCCTTCGTCCACGCCGCCCCGCCGCCGGCCCCGGCCAGCGCGGCCGGCGCCAAGCCGCCGCGGATCGGCATGGTCACCATGCAACCGGGCGAAGAATTCTGGTCGCGCTTTGGCCACGACGCCCTGGTGGTGCTGAATCCGGACAACGGCGAAGCGATCTCGTACAACTTCGGCTACTTCGACCCCAGCGAACCGGATTTCGTCCAGCGCTTCGTCCGCAACGACATGCGCTACCGCCTGCTGGCGCTGCCGTTCGACACCGACATGTCGCAATACGCGCACGAAGGCCGCGGCGTGAGTCTGCAATGGCTGGACCTGACCCCGGAGCAGGCGCGCGGGCTGGCCGAAGCGCTGCGGCTGAACGCTTTGCCCGAGAACTCCTACTACCGCTACCAGTACTTCGACGACAACTGCGCCACCCGCGTGCGCGACGCCATCGATCGCGCGATCGGCGGCGAACTGCGCCGCCAGACCGAGGGCCGCTCGCACGGCAACACCTTGCGCAGCGAAGCGCTGCGGCTGTCTTCGCCGGAGCCGTGGATGTGGGTGTTGCTGGACGTGATGATGGGCCCCAAGGCCGACCTGCCGGTGCCGGTATGGGCCGAGTCCTACGTGCCGGGCCGGCTGGCCGCGGCGCTGCGCGAGGTCAAGAATCCGCAAGGCCGACCGCTGGTGGCCGAAGAACGCAGCCTGCTGCCGCATCAGATCTCGCCGGAACCCGAAGGCCAGCCGCTGCCGTGGTGGCCCTGGGCCCTTGCCGGGCTGGCGCTGGGCGCGGCGCTGGCCTGGATCGGCGACCGCAGCCCGCGCGTGCTGGCCTTCGCCGCGTTGCCGCTGTGGGGCGCGCTGGGCGCGGTCGGCGCGGTGCTGGTCTACGCCTGGGCCGGCACCGGCCACGACTACATCTGGGCCAACCGCAACCTGCTGCTGTTCAACCCGCTGTGCCTGCTGCTGTGGTTGGGCGGCTTGCGCGCGCTGTTCGGCCGCGAAACCGGCTCGGGCTTCGTCTGGCTGACCGCGCTGGTGGCCCTGTGCGCGCTGGCGGCGCTGTTCCTGTACTGGCTGCCGGTGTACCCGCAGCGCAACCTGCACTGGATCGCGCTGTGGCTGCCGATCCACGTCGGCCTGTGGGCCGGCTTCCGCAAAGCCGCCCGATTGCGCTTGGCCTGAGGCTTGCCCGTGCCGGCGAGCGCGGGCAGGATGCCGGCATGACCACGCCCGACCTGCCCCAATGCGTCATCAACGCGGCCGCCTACGGCCGCGACGGCAAGCGCCGCGACATCGGCCTGGACGAGATCAGCGACGTGCTCGCCGTCGACGACGGCAGCTTCGTCTGGGTCGGCCTGTACGAGCCGGACGAAGGCATCCTGGACAAACTGCAGGAAGAATTCGGCCTCCACGACCTGGCGGTCGAGGACGCGCACAACGCCCACCAACGGCCGAAGATCGAGTCCTACGGCAACTCGCTGTTCATCGCCATCCATACCGCGCAGAAGATCGACAACCGGATCCGCTTCGGCGAGACCCACTTGTTCGTCGGCCCGCGCTACCTGGTCACCGTGCGCCACGGCGCCTCGGTCAGCTACAAGAACGCGCGGGCGCGGATGGAGCGCGAGCCGGACCTGCTCGAGCACGGCCCCGGCGCGGCGCTGTATTCGGTGCTCGACAGCGTGGTCGACAACTTCATGCCGATCGTCGAAGGCTTCACCCTGGAGCTCAACGAGCTGGAGAAGGACATCTTCGCCGAGGATTTCCGCAAGGACACCGTGCAGGAGCTGTACGACCTCAAGCGCGAGCTGACCCGGCTGCGCATGGCGGTGTCGCCGTTGCAGGACATCCTGGGCCAGCTCGCGCGCTCGCGCGGCGGGCTGATCGACGAGGAAATCCAGCTGTATTTCCGCGACGTGCTCGACCACGCCGTGCGCATCAACGAAACCACCGACACCTTGCGCGAGATGCTGACCGCCGCGGTCAGCGTCAACCTGTCTCTGGTGACCGTGCGCCAGGGCGAGATCGTCAAGCGCCTCGGCGCCTGGGCGGCGCTGCTGGCCGCGCCCACGCTGATCGCCAGCTGGTACGGAATGAACTTCACCCATATGCCGGAACTGGCCGGGCAGTGGAGCTACGCGATCCTGATCGGCACCGTGATCGCGGTCTGCATCGTGCTGTACTTCGGCTTCAAGCGGGCGAAGTGGTTGTAGGGACGCGGTAAGGGCGAACAGCAAATCCCCCCTGCCGCCCTTTTTCAAAGGGGGGAACAGCAAGGGCGGCGGCCGCTTCAGAAACGACGGCGACAGCGGCGGCTACGGCGGCGGCGACAAGCGCAGATAACGCCGATTGCGTATGCGCTAATTCGTACGACGAACCACAACGCGCTGCGGTACGCCGCAACGCGTTGCAGCGCACGACAATTCGCCCCCTTTGAAAAAGGGGGCTGGCGCCTGCGCCGATACGAAGTCCGACCGCTCCGGCGGCGCCGGGGGATTTGCTTTGGCTTTGGCCTTGCCCTGGCGTCGCTTACGCTCCGCCCTCGCCGCCTAGCCCGCCATCGGCACTCCCCGACGCCCGAAACCGCACCGCCAGCGGCCCGAATCGCCCCCTAAGACCAAAGTATCAGCCGGGTTTGCGGCATTGCGCATTGACCCGTGCCGCCCCCGGCGCGACCCTCTGAGGGTCAAACTGGGAGGGTCGTCATGAAAGGTGGTCTCGGCAAATTGGGCTGGGCGGCCCTCGCAGTCCTCGGGGCGTTCTGCCTCGGCACCATCGCGCTGCGCCGCGGCGAACACATCAACGCCTTGTGGATCGTGGTCGCGGCGGTGTCGATCTATCTGGTCGCCTACCGCTACTACTCGCTGTTCATCGCCAACAAGGTGATGCAGCTCGACCCCACCCGCGCCACCCCGGCGGTGATCCACAACGACGGTCTGGACTACGTGCCGACCAACAAGCACGTGCTGTTCGGCCACCATTTCGCCGCGATCGCCGGCGCCGGCCCGCTGGTCGGCCCGGTGCTGGCGGCGCAGATGGGCTACCTGCCCGGCCTGCTGTGGCTGATCGTCGGCGTGGTGCTGGCCGGCGCGGTGCAGGACTTCATGGTCCTGTTCGTATCCAGCCGCCGCAACGGCCGCTCGCTCGGCGACCTGGTGCGCGAGGAGATGGGCCGCGTACCCGGCACCATCGCCCTGTTCGGCGCCTTCCTGATCATGATCATCATCCTCGCGGTGCTGGCGATGATCGTGGTCAAGGCGCTGGCCGAAAGCCCCTGGGGCATGTTCACGGTGATCGCGACGATCCCGATCGCGGTGCTGATGGGCGTGTACATGCGCTATATCCGACCGGGCAAGATCGGCGAGATCTCGATCGTCGGCCTGGTCCTGCTGCTGGCGGCGATCTGGTACGGCGGCAAGGTCGCGGCCGATCCGGTGCTGGGCCCGGCCTTCACCTTCACCGGCACCCAGATCACCTGGATGCTGATCGGCTACGGCTTCGTCGCCGCGGTGCTGCCGGTGTGGCTGGTGCTGGCCCCGCGCGACTACCTGTCGACCTTCCTCAAGATCGGCACCATCGTCGGCCTGGCCATCGGCATCTTCATCGTCATGCCCGACCTGCGCATGCCGGCGCTGACCCAGTTCACCGACGGCAACGGCCCGGTGTGGAAGGGCGGCCTGTTCCCGTTCCTGTTCATCACCATCGCCTGCGGCGCGGTGTCCGGCTTCCATGCGCTGATCTCGTCCGGCACCACGCCCAAACTGCTCGCCAACGAGTCGCACATGCGTTACATCGGCTACGGCGGCATGCTGATGGAGTCCTTCGTCGCGATCATGGCCCTGGTCGCCGCCTCGGTGATCGACCCGGGCGTCTACTTCGCCATGAACAGCCCCGCGGCCCTGGTCGGCAGCGACGTGCACGCGGTGTCGCAGACCATCAGCGGTTGGGGTTTCAGCGTCACCCCGGACGTATTGGAAGCCACCGCCAAGGACATCGGCGAGCACACCATCCTCGCCCGCGCCGGCGGCGCGCCGACCTTGGCGGTCGGCATCGCCCAGATCCTGCACAACGTGCTGCCGGGCGAGAACACGATGGCGTTCTGGTACCACTTCGCGATCCTGTTCGAGGCCTTGTTCATCCTCACCGCGGTCGACGCCGGCACCCGCGCCGGCCGCTTCATGCTGCAGGACCTGCTCGGCAGCTTCGTGCCTGCGCTGCGCCGCACCGAGGCCTGGGGCCCGAACCTGCTCGCCACCGCCGGCTGCGTCGCCTTGTGGGGCTACTTCCTGTACCAGGGCGTGGTCGATCCGCTCGGCGGCATCAACACCTTGTGGCCGCTGTTCGGCATCGCCAACCAGATGCTGGCCGGCATCGCCCTGATGCTGTGCACGGTGGCGCTGTTCAAGCTCAAGCGCGATCGCTACGCCTGGGTCACCATCGTGCCGACGGCGTGGCTGCTGATCTGCACCAGCGCGGCCGGCCTGATCAAGATCTTCGACGGCAACCCGGCGGTCGGCTTCCTCGCCCAGGCCAACAAGTACAGCGCCGCGATCGCCAAGGGCGAAGTGGTCGCGCCGGCCAAGAGCATCGAGCAGATGCAGCAGATCATGGTCAACAGCTACGTCAACACCGGCCTGACCGCGCTGTTCCTGTTCGTGGTGTTCAGCGTGCTGGCGTATTCGATCGGCGCGGTGCTCAAGGCCCGCGCCAACCCGCAGCGCAGCGACCGCGAGTCGCCCTACGTGGCGCTGAAGCCGCACGAAATGGGGAACATCTGACATGGGCACCGCACTCGTCCCCGCCAGCCAGTACCAGTTGTACAAGCGCACCTGGCGCCGCCTGGTGCAGACCGCGCGGCTGTGCTGCGGGGTGCCGGACTACGACAACTACGTCCGCCACCTGATGGAGAAGCATCCGGAACGGCCGATCCCGGATTACGCGACGTTCTTCCGCCAACGCCAGGAAGCGCGCTACGGCGGCGGGCGGGTCGGGTGCTGTTGATCCGTTGAATGCGCGATGACGCAAGAGGCCGCCCATGGGCGGCCTCTTCGCATGCGGATTCGCTGCGTCTTTCCCGCTCGTCATTCCCGTGTTCGCGGGAATGACGGTGGGGAGGTTAGCGCCCCCCCATGCACCGACGCGGTTTTGCGACCCTACCTGTCGGACTTCACGCCGGCGTATCCCCGGCGATGGCGCGCAGGGTGATGCCGACGAGGTAGGCCAGCCCGGTGCCGGTCGCGTAGCCGAGGGTGCCGAGCAAGGCGCCCACCGGCGCCAGCGAAGGATGGAACGCCGAGGCCACCACCGGCGCCGACGCCGGGCCGCCGATGTTGCTCTGCGAGCCGATCGCGAAATAGAGCAGCGGCACCTTCAGCAGGCGGCCGACGCCCCACAGGATCGCGATGTGGACCAGGATCCAGATCAGCCCCAGCGCGAACAGCCAGGGCTTGTCGAGCAGCGCCAGGATGTCCATCTGCAGGCCGATGCAGGCGATCAGGAAGTACAGCAGCAGGCTGCCGATCTTGGAGGCGCCGGCGCCTTCGAGCTGGCGCGCGCGGGTGAAGCTCAGGCCCAGGCCGGCGAAGGTGGACACCGCCACCACCCAGAAGAACGGTTCGTGCAGGCTCACCGTGCGCGCCCACGAGACGTTGGCGCCGAACCACGCCGACAGCGGCCCGGCGATGGCGTGGGCCAGGCCGACCACGCCGAAGGCGATGCCGACGATCATCGCCAAGTCGGTCAGGCTGGCCACGCGTTCGTGCTGGGCGCGGAAATCCTCGATCCGGCGCTTGAGCTCTTCGATGCCGCTGACGTCGGCGCCGCTGCGCGCGTCGATGGCCTGGGCGCGGCTGGCCAGGAAGATCAGCGCCGCCATCCAGACATAGCCGACGCCGACGTCGACCACCGCGAACTGGCCGAACGTGGTCGCGTCGACCTGGAAGATCTCCTTCATCGCCAGCATGTTGGCGCCGCCGCCGATCCAGCTGCCGGCCAGCGCGGCCATGCCGCCCCAGGTGTCGCCGGCCACGGTCTCCGGATGCACTGCGCGCATGACCACGAAGGCGACGATGGCGCCGAAGGCCACGCTCAGCGACGACACCGCATACATGATCAACAGCTTGGGGCCGAGCTTGAGCACGCCCTTGAGGTCGATGGTGAGGGTCAGCAGCACCAGCGCCGCCGGCAGCAGCACGCGGCTGGCGACCGGGTTGTAGAGCTTGGTGTTGTTGCCGTCGACCAGGCCCACGGTGTTGTAGATGCCGGGGATGAAATAGCACAGCAGCAGCGCCGGGACGAAGGTGTAGAACTTCTTCCAGAAGCCGGTCTGCCGCGCGGAGGTCCAGAACACCAGGCCGAGGGTGGCGGCGATCAGGCCGAGGACGACGATGTCGTTGCTGATGAGCGCCGTGCGGGCGGTGTCTGGCATGTGGGGTCCCCTGGGCTAAGGCGACTCCGCTTTTACTTCGGATCGGCCCCGACGGGCAAGGCCCGGTGGCGGCACGACGCGAGTTCAGGTGGCGCGATGCGGCCGCAGGGCATACGCAATGCCGCGATCGGATACAAACAAAACCAAGAAGGCCGCCCGCAGGCGGCCTTCTCGCACGCGCGACGCCAGGCGCTTACTGGCCGATGTGCTGCTTCAGCCAGCCGTTGACCGTGTCGTGCCACTGCACGCTGTTCTGCGGCTTGAGCACCCAATGGTTCTCGTCCGGGAAATACAGGAACTTGGACTCGATGCCCTGGCGCTGCAGCGCGGTGAACACGCCGATGCCCTGCTCGACCGGGATGCGGAAATCCAGCTGGCCGTGGATCACCAGCATCGGCACCTTCCAGTCCTTGACGTGGTTGACCGGATTGAACTTCTCGTAGCTGGCCGGCTTGTCGTACGGGGTGCCGCCCTGCTCCCACTCGGTGAACCACAGCTCTTCGGTGGCGTAGCCCATCATGCGCTGGTCGAACACGCCGTCGTGGCTGACCAGGCACTTCCACGGCTGCTGCCAGTTGCCGGCGATCCAGTTGACCATGAAGCCGCCGTAGGACGCGCCCAGCGCGCAAGCCTTGTCGCCGTCGAGGAAGGCGTACTTCTTCTGCGCCGCGGCCCAGCCCTTCTGCAGGTCCTCCAGCGGGCGGTCGCCCCAGTGCTGGCTGATCGCGTCGGTGAAGGCCTGGCCGTAGCCGGTCGAACCGTGGAAGTCGATCATCACCACCGCATAGCCCTGGCCGGCGTAGGTCTGCGGGTTCCAGCGGTAGCTCCAGCCGTTGCCGAAGCTACCCTGCGGGCCGCCGTGGATCAGGAACGCGACCGGGTACTTCTTGCCTTCCTCGTAGTTCCATGGCTTGACCACGTAGCCGTGCACGGTATCGCCGTTCCAGCCCTTGAAGTCGAACTGTTCGAAATCGCCGAACTTCACTCCCGGCAGCAGTTCCGACGCGCTCGGCGTGATCGCGCGCTGCGGCGCGCCGTCGAGGCCGCCGACGAAGATCTGGTCGCCGCTCTTGAGGCTGTTGCGGGTGAAGGCCAGGGTCTTGCCGGCCAGGGCGACCGAACCGACCGTGCCTTCGCCGATCAGCAACGTCGCCTTGCCGCTGGCGATGTCGACGCCGAACAACGGCTGCTGGCCGAGGTCTTCGCTGGTGGTGTAGAGGGTCTTGCCGTCGTTGGACAGGACGATGCCCGAGGCCGAGCGATCCCAGTCCGGAGCGATCTCGCGCGCCTTGCCGCTGGCCAGGTCGAGTTCCATCAGGGCGAAGCGGTCGGCCTCGAAGCCGGGGCGCTTCATCGCCCGGTAGTACAGGGTCTTGCCGTCGGCGCTGAACACCGCGCCGGTGTCCCAGGCCGGGTTGGACGCGGTCAGGTTCTTGGCCGCGCCGCCGTCGACGCCGACCTGGTACAGGTCGAAGTTGGTCGACCACGGCTCTTTGGCGTCGGCCTGGCGGGCGTTGAACACCAGCGACCGGCTGTCGGGCGCCCAGGTGTACTCGCTGCTGTCGCCGAACGGACGCGAGGGCACGTCGCCGTTGACTTCGCCGCTGACCAGCTTGGCGCTGGTCACGGTCTTGCCCGCGACCGGCAACTCGGCGACGAACAGCCGGTTCAGGCGGCCGTCGTTCCAGGCGTCCCAGTGGCGGATGAACATGCGGTCGAAGACCTTGCCGGTGGCCTTGCTCTTCTCCGCCGCGTCGAGCTTCTTCTTGCTGCAGGCCAGGTCGGCGGCGCACTCGGGATAGGCCTCGGCGTTGAAGGCGATGCGCTTGCCGTCGGGCGAGATCTGGTAGCCGCCGACGTCGCCGTCGAAGGCGGTGATCTGCTTCGGCGCGCCGCCGCTCAGCGGCAGCGAATACAGCTGCGAGCTGCCGTTCTTGCTGCTGAGGAAGTACACGCTCTTGCCGTCCGGCGCGAACGCCGGCGAATTGACGTTCCAGCCTTCCGGGGTCAGCCGCTTGGGCGGCGCGGCGTCGCGCGCGAACAGGTCCTCGATCCACAGCGAGGTGCTCGACTTGTTGGCGGCGAAGTCGACGCTGCGCTTGGCGAACACCAGTTGGCGGCCGTCCGCCGACAAGGTCGGCGAAGAGAAACGGTCCATGCTGGCCAGATCGCGGATCTGCAGCCCCTGCGGCTGCGCCGGGGTGAGCGAGAAAGCCGGCGCGGACGCGCAGGCCAGGGTCAGGGCCAGCGGCAGAAGAGCGTGGCGTGGCGTCATGGCGAACCTCTGAACGTGGTCGATGCGGGAACGGCGGCGCCGCGCGCGGCCGGGTTTGCGGAATCGGAACGAAAACGCGACGGCCCGCCATCGCTGCCGGGCCGCCGCCTGGAACTTACGCCTGCGGCACCGCCGCGTTCTTGCTGCTGCGGTAGAACAGCCACACCACCGCAGCCAACACGGCCAGGCCGACCAGCGGACCGAAGTGGAATCGCTCCGGCAGCGCCAGCACCTCGCGGTTGCTGGTGATCACGATCGGGAAGGCGATGGCGATGCCCATCAGCGCCTCGCCGGTGATCAGGCCGGCGGCGAACAAGGTGCCCGGACGGTGCACGCGGTCGCTTTCCTCTTCGCTGCTGCTCGCGGTCAGGCCGCGGCGGCGGCCGACGATGTGCGAGAGCAGGCCGCCGAGGAAGATCGGCACCATCAACTCCAGCGGCAGGTAGATGCCGATCGCCGCGGCCAGCACCGGCACGCGGAACTTGGCCTTGCGCGACTTCAGCCATTCGTCGAAGGCGATGATGAGCGCGCCGATGCCGGCGCCGATGCCGATCATCGTCCACGGCAGCTCGCCGCCGAACAGGCCCTTGGCGACCGAGGCCATTAGCGTCGCCTGCGGCGCGGCCAGTGCGTTGGGGTGTTCCGGCGTCGGCGCGCCGATGCCATAGGCGGCGGACAGCAGGTTCAACACCGGCGCCATGATCAGCGCGCAGGAGAAAGCGCCGATGCCGAGCATCAGCTGCTGCTTCCACGGCGTGGCGCCGACGATGTAGCCCGCCTTGAGGTCCTGCAGGTTGTCGCCGCCGACCGCAGCCGCGCAGCACACCACCGCGCCGATCATGATCGCGGCGACCGCGCCGATCGGCGAGTCGCGGCCCAGCATCAGCACCAGCACCGCCGAGGCGAACAGGATGGTGGAGATGGTGATGCCCGAGACCGGGTTGTTGGACGAACCGATCAGGCCGGCCAGGTAGGCCGACACCGACACGAACAGGAAGCCGGCGACGATCATGATGACGGTCATCGGCACGCTGACGAACCAGTTGCCGACGATGGCCTGATACAGCAGCAGCAGCGGCAGGACGAAGCCGACCAGGGCCACCAGCATCCACTTCATCGGCAGGTCGCGGTCGGTCTCGGCGACGTCGCCGACCGCCGCGCTCTTGCGCGCCGCGGCCAGGCCGCTCTTGACCCCCGACAGCAGCGACTTGCGCAGCGAGAACAGGGTCCACACGCCGCCGATCAGCATGGTGCCGACACCGAGATAGCGCACCTTGGCCGACCAGATCGCGCCGCCGATGTCGGCCGCGCTGCCGCCGGCGATGCGCGCCGCCAGGGCCGGATCGGAGTCGAGGAAGAACATGTGGTAGATCGGAATCGCGAACTGCCAGGACAGGATCGAGCCCGACACGACCACGATGCCGACGTTGAGGCCGACGATGTAGCCCACGCCGATCAGCGCCGGCGACAGGTTGGTGCCCATGTAGCCCAGGTATTTGCCCATGAAGCCGGAGATCACCGCGTTGTCCGGGATCAGCTTCATGCCGCTTTCGGCGGCGAGCTTGAGCACCGCGCCGATGCCGCCTGCCAGGCCGAGGATCTTCATGCCCGGGCCCGGGTTCTCGCCGGCCTTGAGCACTTCGGCCGCGGCCTTGCCTTCGGGGAAGGGCAGCGGATCTTCGACGATCATCGAACGGCGCAGAGGCACCGAGAACAGCACGCCGAGCAGGCCGCCGAGGCCGGCGATGGCGAGCACCCACGAATAGCGGAAATCCTGCCAGTAGCCCAGGATCACCAGCGCGGGGATGGTGAAGATCACCCCGGCGGCGATCGACGAGCCGGCCGAGGCGCCGGTCTGGACGATGTTGTTCTCCAGGATGGTGCCGCCGCCGAGCAGGCGCAGCACCGCCATGGAAATCACCGCGGCCGGGATCGCGGTGGCGATGGTCAGGCCGGCGAACAGGCCCAGGTAGGCGTTGGCGGCGGCCAGGATCACCGCCAGGAAAATCGAGAGCGCGACGGCTCGGAAGGTCAATTGCTTTTGCGTTGCGGGCGATGCCATCGGCGTCTCCATCGCGGTAGGTCGGGCGGTAAGGCGGCGTATGGGCGGGTGGGGATCGCCGCCGGGCGGCGCCGCACAATCCGCCGATGATCGCATCCGCCGCGGGCGCCTGTAAAAGTGCAGTGCGGCAAAAAGCGTGATTGCGCAAACCCCGCCCGCGCCGCGGCAAAGCGGGATTTTTCCGCGTTCATCTGGAAAAAGCGCGATCGCGCGTCGCCCCAACGGCCCGGCCGGCACGGGCGGCGTCCACCGCTGCGACCGGCGCGCCGCCCGCCCGGGCCTATACTCGCGCCTCCCGGCATGGCCCGGACCCGGCCGCCACCGGCCCGAACCGGCCCGACCCCACGAGAGGAACGTCCGCACGTGCCCGCCAGCCCCGCCCTGCCCGACTCCTCTCAACCCGGTCCCGCCGCCGCGCGCTGCGACGAGTTCCTCGGCCACCCCAAGGGCCTGTACGTCTGCTTCTTCACCGAGATGTGGGAGCGCTTCTCGTTCTATGGGATGAAGGCGCTGCTGCTGCTGTACCTGCTCAAGTACCACCTGTTCGGCGACGACGCCGGCTACGATCTGATCGGCGCCTACGGCGGCCTGGTCTATGCCGTGCCGGTGATCGGCGGCCTGCTCGCCGACCGCTACCTGGGCATGCGCAAGGCGGTGGTGCTGGGCGGCGCGCTGCTGGTGCTCGGGCACCTGGGCATGGCCTACGAAGGCCAGGCGGCGACGACGGTGAACGGCGTGGTGGTGCGCGACGAGGCCGCGCTGCAGGTGTTCTACCTGTCGCTGGCGCTGATCATCGCCGGAGTCGGCTTCCTCAAGCCGAACATCTCCACCATCGTCGGCAAGCTGTATGCGCACGACGACCCGCGCCGCGATTCCGGCTTCACCCTGTTCTATGCCGGAATCAACGTCGGCGCGCTGTTTTCGGCGCTGATCTGCGCCTTCCTCGGCGAGACCTACGGCTGGAAGTACGGCTTCGGCGCCGCCGGCATCGGCATGGTCGCCGGCCTGCTGATGTTCCTGTGGGGCCAGCGCTATCTGCACGGCCATGCCGAGCCGGCCGACCCGGCGCGGCTGCGCGAGAAAGTGCGCGGCCTGTCGCGCGAGGCCTGGATCTACCTGGGCAGCGCCGCCGGCGTGCTGGTGCTGTGGGCCACGATCCAGTTCGCGTCGCAGGTCACCCTGCGCCTGGGCAGCCTCGACTTCACCGCAGCGCTGGCGATCATGCTGGCGACCCTGGCGGCGTTCCTGGCCTGGTTCTTCGGCTTCCTCGCCCGCCAGTGCGGCAAGGTCGAACGCCAGCAGATGCTGGCCCTGGTGGTGCTGATCTTCGCGGTGCTGATCTTCTTCACCTTGTACGAGCAGACCTACGGCTCCTGGGTGACTTTCAACGACCGACTGATGACCAAGGACATGTTCGGCCTGGCCAACGCCGCCGACTACAAGCCGACCCTGCCCTGGTCGCTGTTCTCGATGGCGGCCAGCCCGCCGCTGATGGTCGCCGCCCTGCTCGCCAGCGACCGCGGCCGCGACGGCCTGGCCAAGGCCCTGGTCGCGCTGCTGGTGCTCGGCCTGGCCCTGGCGACCGCGCACGATGTGGTGCTGGTGCCGCAGACCGCCGGCTCGCTGACCTACCTGGGCGCGTTCTTCATCGTCGTGCTGGCGCCGCTGTTCTCCTGGCTGTGGCCGTGGCTGGCGCGGCGCGGCCGCAGCCCGGGCAAGCCGGTGACGATGGCGTTGGGGCTGATCTTCGCCGGCCTGTCGTTCCTGCCGCTGGCGGCCGCGGCCGAGCTCGCCGGCGGCGGCGCGATGGCCAGCGTGTGGTACCTGGTCGCGGCCTACTTCATCCTCGAAATCGGCGAGATGTGCCTGTCGCCGATCGGCCTGTCGGCGGTGACCCAGCTGTCGGTGGCGCGCGTAGTCGGGCTGATGATGGGCGCGTTCTGGCTGGCCACGGCCTTTTCGGAAGTGCTGGCCGCGCAACTGGCCAAGATCGCCTCGGTCGACATTCCCGAAGGCGGCGCGATCGACCTGGCCGCGGCTGCGGCCAGGTACGGCGAGTTGTTCTCGATGCTGATGTGGCTGGGCCTGGGCTCCGGCGTCGCCTTCCTGCTGCTGGCGCCGCTGCTGCGGCGCTGGATGCATGGGGCGGGCTAGTGACGAGGAACGAGTGAAGAGGAGCGAGAAGTGAGCCAAGGCGGGTGCGTAGCCGCTTGCGCCATGCTCGCTCCTCACTCCTCTACGCTCACTCCTCGCTGTTACTTCGCCGCCGCCGGCGCGGCCGCGCCCGCCGCCGCCACCCGGCCGCCGAGCGAGCGCGACAGGAACGACAGCAGGCGGGTGTAGAACTCGCGCTGGTGTTCCTTGACGTAGAAGCCGTGCCCTTCGGTCTTGTAGTACAGGGTTTCCACCGGCACCCCGGCGGCGCGCAGCGCCTTCTCCATCTTTTCGCTGTGGACGATCGGCGCGCGCTGGTCCTCGCCGCCCGCGGCCAGGAACACCGGCACCTTGATCCGCTGCGCCAGTTGCGCCGGCGAGACCTTGGCGGTCTCCTCCTTGGAACCGATCCACTCGCGGATATAGGTTTCGCCGGAACCGGCCTTCTGGATGTCGCCGGTGCTGTGCATGATCGGCAGGTCGTAGACGCCGACATAACCGGCCGCGCACTTGTACAGCGCCGGCTCCTTGGCCACGCCCATCAGCGAGGCATAACCGCCGTAGCTGGCGCCGTACAGGCAGATCCGGGCCGGGTCGGCCACGCCCTGCTCGATCGCCCAGCGGGTGGCGTCGGTCAGGTCGTCCTGCATCGTGCCGCCCCACTGGCGCTGACCGGCGAGCTGGAACGCGCGGCCGTAACCGGCCGAGCCGCGGTAGTTCAACTGCAGCACGGCATAACCGGCCTGGGCCAGCAATTGCGCATCGTGGTCGAACTGCCAGACGTCCTGGATGCCGAACGGGCCGCCGTGCGGCATCACCACCATCGGCAGCGACTTGCCGCTGCTGCCGTAGGGCGTGGTCAACAGGCCGGACAGCGCCAGACCGTCGCGCGCCTTCAACCGGACCGGGCGCATCGGCGCCATCTTCGCCGGATCGACCCAGGAGCCGCGGCTGATCACGTGCGCGGCATGCTTCTTGGCGTTGTCGTACAGGAAGATGTCGCCGGGATTGCGGTCGCTCCAACTGCGCAGCAACGCCAGCCCGCCGTCGACGGTCTCGGAGGTGATGCGCAGGCTCTCGCCCTCGAAAGCGGCCTCCAGGCTGCGGTACTGCCTGGCCTCCGGCGAGGTCTTGTCGAAGAACTCGGTGCGCGGCACGCCGTCGGCGAAGAACACGCCGACCGGGATGTTGCTGTTGCGGCGGTAGATCACCCGATTCGGGTCGGCGACCGGATCGCGCAGGACCTCCTTGCGGCTCTGGCTGGCGATGTCGAAAGCGACGATCGCGTCCGGGCCCTGCGGCTGCTCGCTGCGGAAATAGGCGATGCTGTCGTCGGCGGAGAAGCCGATCGGACGGTCGATGCCCTTGCCTTGCGCGTCCGAGCTCAGCAGTTGCCAGTCCTTGCCTTCGCCGGCGCGGTAGAACAGCTTGCGCACCTGGTCGGTGCCGTAACCCAGCGCGAACCGCACCACGCCCTGGTTGTCGGTGACGAAATCGGCGTTGCGCACCGGCGCGATCGCGATCTGGTTGCGGCGCCCGGTGTACACGTCCAGGCGCTCGGCGCGGGTGTAGGCGTCGGCGGCGAACTGCTGCACCGAAATCACCACGCTCTTGTCGTCGCCGGGCAGGTCGTCGACCAGGAAGGCGGCGACCTGCTCGACCTTCTTCGGCTGGATGCGGGTGCCGGCGCCGGCGCCGCGCACGCGATAGCCGACCAGCACGTCGATGCCGGTGCCGTTGGCGTTCATGGCGTAGATCTCGCCGGTCGGCTGCGGCTCGTCGCGCGAACCGAGCTTCTGCGCCATGCCCATCAGCACCCGGGTCGGGCTGACCCACCAGAAGTCGTGCACATGGTTGTTCTTGCCGAGCCGGAACGCGCCGGTCATCTTCATGCCCTCGCGGGAGAAGATCACCAGCATGGTTTCGTTCTCGGTCGGCACCGTGGCGGCGTAGAACTCGCCGGTCGGCGAAAGCTTGATGTCGACGAAGGCGTCGTCCTTGATGAACGACTCGACGTCGACTCCATCGGCAGCGGCCGCAGCGGCCGTCGCCGGCGCTGCCAGCCCTGCGGCGAGCAGCAACGCGTATCCCCAAAACTTCATGGCCCTTCCCCCGTGCACATCGTCCGTGGCGGCCGCCGGAGCGGCCGCTGTCGCTGCGCGACGGCCCGATCATAGGGGGGCGGCCGCGGCCGTACAAACGCACACAGGACGCCGCCGCAGCGGCGCCGCGGGGGCCGCGCTCAGTCGGCCGGACGGTCCAGGGTCGCGGCCAGGGCGGCGCGCCAGTGCGGCACGTCCAGGCCGTACTCGTCCCGCAGGCGGCCGCTGTCGAGCACCGAGTAGGCCGGGCGACGGGCCGGCGTCGGGTAGTCGGCGGTGGCGATCGGCTCGACCCGCGGACGGCGTGCGATCAGGCCGCGCGCCAACGCTTCCTCGAAGATCGCTTCGGCGAAACCGTGCCAGCTGGTCTGGCCGCCGGCGACCAGGTGGCGCACGCCGGATTGCTTCAACCCCTGGCGCAGCACCTGCGCCGCGGCATCGGCCAGCAGCCAGGCCGGGGTCGGCGAACCGTGCTGGTCGGCGACCACGCGCAATTCCTCGCGCTCGCCGCCCAGGCGCAGCATGGTGAGCAGGAAATTGTGTCCGCGCGTGGCGTAGACCCAGGCGGTGCGCAGGATCAGGTGGTCGGCGCCGCTGGCGCGGATCGCCTCCTCGCCGGCGAGCTTGCTTTTGCCGTAGACGCTGATCGGGCCGGTCAGGTCGGTTTCGAGATAGGGCCGGGTGCCGCTGCCGTCGAATACGTAATCGGTCGAGTAATGAATCAGGCCGATCCCGTCCGCCGCGCACAGCCGCGCCAAACGCTCCGGCGCTTGCGCGTTGATCGCGAAGGCGAGTTCGGGTTCGCTTTCGGCGCGGTCGACCGCGGTGTAGGCGGTGGCGTTGACCACGTGGTCGGGCCGCACCCGGCGCAGCAAAGGCTCGATCGCGTCGGGCTGGGACAGGTCCAGGGCCTCGCAGACCGAACCGTCCTCGGCCAAGCGGCCGCTGAGCGTGGTCGTCACCAGCTCGCCCAACGGGGCGAGGCTGCGGCGCAGCTCGTGGCCGACCTGGCCGTCGCCGCCGAGCAGCAGCAACCTCACGGCGCGTACACCGGCAGGCGGTCCTCGGCGACGTCCTTCAGCAACGGCGCCGCCGCGTCCTTGGCCGATAGGCTGGGCTCGCTGAGCGGCCAGTCGATCGCCAGCTCCGGGTCGTCCCAGCGCACGCCGGCGTCGGCCGCGGCGTCGTAAACGCGGGTGCACAGATAGCTGAACACCGCGCGTTCGCTGAGCACAGCGAAACCGTGGGCGAAGCCTTCCGGAATCCAGAGATGGCGCTTGTTCTCGGCGCTCAGCACGGCTGCGGTCCAGCGCCCGTAATGCGGCGAGCCGCGGCGGATGTCGACCGCGACGTCCCAGACCTCGCCTTCCACCACCGAGACGTACTTGCCCTGCGGATTGGGCCACTGGTAATGCAGGCCGCGCAGCACGCCGCGCGCGGACGAGGACACGTTGCCCTGCACGAAACGCGGGTTGAGGCCGTGCGCGGCGAGCTTGTCCTGGTTGAACGATTCGAAGAAAAAGCCGCGCGCGTCGCCGAACACTTGCGGTTCGACGACCAGGCAGCCGGGCAGATCGGTTTCGATGATTTTCAAGCGGTGTTCCTTAGGGCACGAAACCGCGCTCGGACAGGCCGAGCAGGTACTGGCCGTAGCCGTTCTTGGCCAGCGGACGGGCCAGTTCTGCCAGTTGCTCGGCATCGATCCAGCCGTTGCTCCAGGCGATTTCCTCGGGGCAGCAAACGCGCAGCCCTTGGCGGGCCTCGATGGTTTCGATGTAGTTGGACGCTTCCAGCAACGACTGGTGGGTGCCGGTGTCGAGCCAGGCGTAGCCGCGGCCGAACCGCTCCAGATGCAGCGAGCCCTCTTCCAGGTAGATCCGGTTGAGGTCGGTGATCTCCAGTTCGCCGCGCGCCGACGGCTTGAGGCCGGAGGCGAATTCGCTGGCGCGGCCGTCGTAGAAGTACAGGCCGGTGACCGCGTAGTTGGAACGCGGCTTGGCCGGCTTTTCTTCCAGGCCGATCACCTGCCCCTCGCGATCGAATTCGGCCACGCCGTAGCGCTCGGGGTCGCGGACCCAGTAGCCGAACACGGTCGCCCCGCGATCGCGCTGGCCGGCGCGCTTGAGCATCGCGGTCAGGCCCGGGCCGTGGAAGATGTTGTCGCCCAGCACCAGGCAGCTGGGCTGGCCGGCGACGAAGTCCTGGCCGATCAGATAGGCCTGGGCCAGGCCGTCCGGGCTCGGCTGCACCGCGTACTCGATCGTCATGCCCCATTGCGAACCGTCGCCGAGCAGGTTCTTGAACAAGGCCTGCTCGTGCGGAGTGTTGATGATCAGCACCTCGCGAATACCGGCCAGCATCAGCACGCTGAGCGGGTAATAGATCATCGGCTTGTCGTACACCGGCAACAGTTGCTTGCTGATGCCCTGGGTGATCGGGTACAGCCGGGTGCCGGAGCCGCCGGCGAGGATGATGCCCTTGCGGTTCATGCGCGCGCCCTCAGGCCTGACCGATGCGTTCCAGACGATAGCTGCCGTCGAGCACGCGCCGCACCCAGGGCTGGTTGTCCAGGTACCAGTCGACGGTGCGGGCGATGCCCTGCTCGAAGCTCAGCGTCGGCGCCCAGCCCAGCTCGTTCTTGAGCTTGGAGGCGTCGATCGCGTAGCGGCGGTCGTGGCCCGGGCGGTCGGCGACGTAGGCGATCAGCGACTCGCGCGCGCGGCCGTCGGCCAGCGGCCGGCGCTGGTCGAGCAGCGCGCAGATGGTCTTGACCACGACGATGTTGGCGCGTTCGGCGTCGCCGCCGACGTTGTAGGTCTCGCCGATGCGGCCGGCTTCCAGCACCCGCGCGATCGCCGAGCAGTGGTCGCCGACGAACAGCCAGTCGCGCACGTTGAGTCCGTCGCCGTACACCGGCAGCGGCTCGCCGGCCAGGGCCTTGGCGATGACCAGCGGGATGAGCTTCTCCGGAAACTGGAACGGCCCGTAATTGTTCGAGCAGTTGGTGGTCAGGACCGGCAGGCCGTAGGTGTGATGGAAGGCGCGGACCAGGTGGTCGGACGCGGCCTTGGAAGCCGAGTACGGCGAATTCGGCGCGTACGGGGTGGTTTCGGTGAACTGGCCGGTTTCGCCGAGGCTGCCGTAGACCTCGTCGGTGGACACGTGCAGGAAGCGGAAGCCGTCGCGCGCCGGCGCGCTCAGCTGCTTCCAGTAATCGCGCACCTGTTCCAGCAGGCTCAGGGTGCCGACCACATTGGTCTGGACGAACGCGGCCGGGCCGTCGATCGAGCGGTCGACATGGCTTTCGGCGGCGAAATTGACCACCGCGTCGGGGCGATGCTCGGCCAGCAGGCGCTTGACCAGGGCCGCATCGCCGATGTCGCCCTGGACGAAGACGTGGGCCGGATCGCCCTCCAGGCCGGCCAAGGTGTCGAGGTTGCCCGCATAGGTCAGAGCGTCGAGGTTGACCACCTTGATGCCCTTGCCGACCGCATCGAGAACGAAGTTACCGCCGATAAAGCCGGCACCGCCGGTCACTAGCCAAGTAGCCACTCAGGACACTCCTCATGTGTTTAGGTTCGCTTAACCGGACCGCTTCCGACCGGGAAACAAGCGCAATGAACCAAGCGTCCAGAGCATTCGCCACGGCCAACGACTCGGCTCTGCAGGGCCGCTTGAGATCGGGGCATTGTAATGGGTAAGCGGCAGCCCGCTCCCGCTCCAATTCTTGCCGTTGTTGCTACCTACAGGATAGGCGAAGCCTAGCCGGCCCTGCCAAAAGCGACCGTCATCGCGCCCGATATGTGCGCAGACAGGCGTTTCATGCCCATCTGCCCGCTGGGCCGGGCCCCGTTGGTACCTGGCCCAGCGTTCCGCCCAGGCAGCCCCCCCTGCGCGACTGCCCGGGAGCCGACCTCAATCCACCGTCACCACCACCACGCTCATCCAAGGCACCTGCACCACCACCCGCCCCTGGGCGAAGGCGACCGCGTTGGCGATCCGGGCCGGGGCGCGGAACTGCGCGCCAAGGGCGAAGTCGGCCGGATTCATGCCGCGGCCGTGGCGCCAGGCCGAGTAGACCCCGCTGGCCTTGCCGCGCAGGTCCATCACCACGCGCCGGTCCAGCGAGGCCGACTTGTTGATCAGCACGATCTTCTTGGCGTCGTCGGTGGCGAACACCTCCAGTTCCGGGATCGCGCTGGTGGCCGCAACCATGGTCGAGCCGAAGCGCCTCGACCAGGTGCCGCCGGTCCACAC
This sequence comes from Lysobacter sp. Soil_C_15, assembly GCF_057657315.1. Classification (NCBI taxonomy): domain Bacteria; kingdom Pseudomonadati; phylum Pseudomonadota; class Gammaproteobacteria; order Lysobacterales; family Lysobacteraceae; genus Lysobacter; species Lysobacter sp. Soil_C_15. The sequence goes on along the minus strand of NZ_JBDGIR010000010.1, from coordinate 48,990 downwards.
GCTCATTCCCCAATACGCCGGCAGACGCACGTGCTGCCCGTCCGGCTGGTCGTTGCGGCCGGTGCCGTCGGTGATCAGGCCCAGCGGGCCGTTGTTGTCGGCGTACTGATAGGCGCTGCCGCCGGCGTTGAGCACGTGACCGATCACCGAGGCGGTGTGGACCAGATTGCGCGAGGTGTAGAACGCGTCGCGCCAGCTGCCGTCGTACCACGAGTTGTAGTTGAACTCGCCGACCTGGATCGCGATCGCGCCGGCACGCTCGCCGAAGGTCGTGTCGATCTCCTGGCGCAGCCAGGCGATGGCGTCGGCGTACTGACCGGTTCGGTGCAGATTGTCGAAGCGCTGGCCGTCGCCGTACTTGTGGAAGTCGACCACGTCGACATCGGCGTGGCTGGCGGCGAAGAACTTGCGGAAGTCGCCGAACTTGTAGTCGGCCCAGGTCACCAGCGAAGGGCCGGCCAGCGACAGCGGCCGCGCGCTGGCCGCGCGCATCGCCGTCGCGATGGCGTGGAAGCCGTCGCTGCCGTTGCCGCCGTGGATGTAGGGATCCATGCCGAAGCCGTTGTCGGGCTCGTTGCCGATGATGTAGTCGTCGACCGGGCCGCCGTGGCTGCCGCCGTTGTCGTTGAAGTAGCGAACCAGGGCCGCGGCGTCGCTGGCGCGGATGTCGTTGTCGTTGGCGCTGCCGCCGACGGCGATCATCGGCAGGCCGCCGATGCCCTTGATCGCGCGGATATAGGCCTCGCCCTCGTTGCCGCCGTGCACGCCGCCGGCGGCGGAACCGACCTGGCCGTCGTGGTGGTACAGCGGAATGCGCCAGACCAGCGGCCCCAGTTCGCCGAGGTAGCGCCGCCACAGCGCCTGGTTCGGCCCCTTGATCAGGTTGCTGCCGTTGTCGGCATAGGTCGACACGGTCGAGCCCAGCGAATAGGCCGAAGTCGGCTGGCGATGGGCGTTGAAATCGACCACCACGTTGGCGGCCTCGGCGGCCTGGAGTGGGTCGCTGCCGAGCAGGGCCAGCGCGGCGGCCAGTACGGCGGCGAGAGGAAACGACGGGAGGGGGCGTAAGGCTAAGCGCATGGAAAACCTCGCGGAGGACACAGACGGGAACGCGGCCGTAGCGTCAGGCGCCGTCGTCGACGGTCGCAGTGGCGCGATCCGGCACGCAACGGCAGCGCCGCGCACGCTACCCCGGGGCCGCGGACGGAACCGCGACCTGCATCGGCCATGCACAGGCGCACACAGATCGCGGCTCGAACCCGGGCAGCGGGCACGCGTCGGACTTGATGCCGCTCGCACAACGCCTCGGTCGGCAAGGGTCCGCCTTGCCTTGCCACTCGGGCGTCCGGCGGCGCCACCGGCCCGGTCGTCCCCATTGCAGGCAAGGCGCGCTACAGCGGTAAACGAGGCGGCCAAAATCGCGCCCCGATGTAACGCCGCACGCAGCAAGCACGGCGACGACGCGCTCCGGCCTTCTGCCTGTGCACCAAGGGGGCCAGAGACGGACTCGAAGTCCGCCGGCCGAACATCTGGCTGGCCCGCAATGGGTGACCGACACGGCCTAAGCCAGGTCGCCGAGCAGGGCCGACTGCTGTCTGCCAGCCGACGGCGGGCACTGTCTGCAAGCGGCGCCGAGGCCCGCGGCGGGCAGGGACGAGACCCGGAGGGACAGGAACGAGCGACGCGTACCGGCACCGCGATCGCGCGCAGCGCCGATTGCCCCAACCGCGATCGGGTGGCTCGAACCGAACCTAACCGATAAGTCGAACCGGCGCCCCTTCGGCAAGTCCCGCCGAAGGGCGCTTTGTTCGAACGCGCCGGCGACGGCCGGCGCGTTCGCGACGCTCAGAACTTGTAGCCGACGCTCAGACTGTAGATGCGGCCGAAGTTGTTGGTGTAACCGGGAAAGCTCATCCAGTCGTTCGGATCGTAGAACGGATGGCGGTCGAACAGGTTCTTCACCGTCGCGCCCACGGTCAGCTTCTCGGTCGGCCGCCAGGTCACGCCCAGGTTGGCCGTCCACCAGGCCGGCGCGCCGTCGCACTTGCTCGACTGCAGCGACACGTAGCTGCCGGTGCAGGTCGCTTCGTTGTTGTCCTGCCCGTCGATGCGGTCGTAGGCCCACTTGGTCTTGCCGACGTAGTTGACGTAGAAACTGGTGTTCCAGTCGCCGTAGTTCCAGTCGACGTTGAAGGTCGCGCGCAAACGCGGGTTGTTGTAGTAGCCGACGGTGTTGCCGTACAACCAGCCGGTATCGTCGCCGCCGTGATACATGTTGCGACGGGCGATGGTCGCGGCCACGCCGATGTTCAAGCGCCCCCACTCGCCCAGGTCGAAACGGCTGCGCGCGTCGATATCGAAGCCGTCGACCAGGGTGCGGCCGCGGTTGCGGTACTGGCCGATCACGCTGGCGATGTTGCCGGTGCTGTAGCCCGGCAGCACGCTCGGACAGGTCACGCCGCTGGCCGGATCGGCGCACATCGCCGCCAGCGCGGCCAGGTTGGAACGGTCGGCATCGGTGACCGGGAAGCGGGTCAGCGCCTGGATGTCCTCGGGCTTGCTGTAGTCCGGCGCGACGATCTCGTTGCGGCGATAGATGAACCAGTAATCAGCCGAGACCGACAGCCAGCTGGCGGGCTCGTACACGAAGCCCAGGGTGGCGATCTTGGCCTTCTCCGGCTGCAGGTCCTGGTTCGGCTGGGTCAGGCGCGCCACGTTGCGGCTGCAGTCGGAATTGCGCAGCGTGCGGCCCAGGTCGACATCGCCGGGACGCGCCGACCGCAGCAGCAGGTTGGCGATGGCGTTGGTCTCGTTGCAGCGGACCTCGTCGCGGTAGCCGCCGATCTGCGCGAACACGCCGCCTTCGCCGGACTCGGCCAGGCTGGGCGCGCGGAAACCTTCGGAATAGGTGCTACGCAGCAGCAGTTCCGGCAGCACCTGGTACTTGAGGCCGATCTTCGGCGCCAGGTTGGCATTGAAGTTCGGATACTTGTCCAGGCGCGCGGCGACTTCCAGCTCCAGCTTGTCGGTGATCGGCGCCACCGACTCGGCGAACAGCGCGTAGGTGGTGCGCTTGCCGTCGAACCAGGAGCCGCCCTGCTGGGTGATCAGGCCGTTGGCCGCGTCCTCGTTGCCCGGGGTGTAGAAGGTTTCGCGGCTGAGGTTGAAGCCGAACGCCGCGCGCACTTCGCCTGCGGGGAGCGAGAACAGCGGGCCTTCGATCTTGCCGTCCAGGGTGTGCAGGCGGGTCCAGGACTCGATGTCGAAGGTCGGGTAGGCCTCGCGCAGCAGCTTGGCGTTGGCTTCGCTGATCTCGCCGAACTTGTAGGCCGGATTATCGGAGATGATCACCCGGCCCGTGCCCGGGTCGATGGTGAAGGGGCCGAAGGCGCGCTCGAAGCCTTCCAGATTGACGTTGGCGGTCTGGTAGGTGACCGAATGCGAGCCGGCGGTGGTGAAGGCGGTTTCCCAGTTCCAGTCGCCCAGCGCGCCGCGCAGGCCGAACATGCCGCGGTAGCTCTTGTCGGTGTTGCGCTGGCCGAAGTGGTCGCCGCCCACGTCCTGCAGCAGGTACTGCAAACCAACCACGCCGCCATTGATCGCGCGCAGCGCGGGGCTGGCCTTGTTGTAGACGTTGTTGGGGCCGAGATAGGGATAGAAGAACTGGTTGACGCTGTTGCCGGTGTTGCGCGAGAACCAGCTGGTCGGATTGCCGGTGGTGGTACCGAACGCACGCGGTGTGCCGCCGTTGGCGCGCAGGTCGATGTCGGTATAGGTGGCTTCGGCGAAGGCTTCGGTGGTCTCGCCCAGCAGGAAACGTGCGCTGACGTAGGCGGTGGCGCGTTCGGATTCGGCGCCGCCGTCGATCTCGTTGTTCAGCCAGGTCTGCCAGATGCAGCGCGGGCCGGCCGCTTCGACGACGACGTTCTGGCAGCCGGGCGCCGCCTCCTGCGTGCGCCGGCCGGTGACCGGGTTGATCGCGAAGTAGCTGCCCGGGTTGAACACGCCCGGCGCGCTGCCGGTGCCCAGGCGCAGGTTGTTGAGGTAGTTCGGGTTGTTGACGTAGAACTGTTCTGGCTTCTTGTCGTACCACTCCGACAGCGGAATCGGATCGCGCCGGTACAGATTGACCGACCCGTAGACGTTGTAGCGGTCCTCGTCCAGGTCGCCGAAGCCGCCGGTCAGGCTGAGCTGGTGCTCGCCGTAGGAATCGAAGCGCGGCGCGAAGTCGGTGGTGACGTTGATCTCCGCGCCGCGGTACTCGCGCTTGGTGATAACGTTGATCACGCCGGCGACCGCGTCGGTGCCGTACACCGCCGATGCGCCGTCGGTCAGCACTTCCATCCGCTCGATCGCCGCGGCCGGGATCGCATCGATGTTGACGAACTGGGTCTGGAAGCCGGCCGGCGCGCCGTAATACGACAGGCGGCGGCCGTTCAGCAGCACCAGCGTGCCCTGCGCGCCGAGGCCGCGCAGGTTGGCCTGCGAGGCACCGTCGGAGCCGGTGAACAGCGACTTGGAATCCACCTGCGCCGGGCGCGCCGCCGGCAGGTTGTCGAGCACCTGCAGCAGGGTGCGCGCGCCCATGTTCTCGATGTCCTGCTTGCTGATCACCTGCACCGGCGAGGCGGTCTCCACGTCCAGGCGGCGGATGTTGGAACCGGTCACTTCGATCCGCGACAGTTCGGTGGTCTTGTCCTTGCCGTCGGTGGCGGCGGCGGCGCCGTCCTGTGCGGCGGCGAACGAAGCATGGCCCAGCAACGCGGCGGCCAAGGCCAGCGACAGCGGGGTGGCGGAATAGCGGGACGGGCGGTCGGCGCGTTGACGGCGCGGGCGGCGGCTAGCGGGCAACATCGGAACTCTCCTGGCAGGATCTGCGGCGCGGATGGCGGACGAAAGGCAACAGCGATCCCGGGCCGCGGCCGGACGGCCGCAGTCGGTATGGGCGGGGGGAGGAGCGGTGTTATGTGTTCGGCGTCAGTGGTGGTGGGTCATGGCGCGAGGATGCTGGCGGTATCGCCCTCCTGGCCGATCAGTACGGCGTTGGCCCAGTTGGCGCAGACCTGGGCGGGTTGGCTGCCCTGCGCGCCGAGCGTGCGCAGGCTGAGGGAAGACAGGCCGCGGACGTCCAGTTCCGGCTTGACCACGCCGGGCGCTTTGACCAGGCCGCTGTCGTACAGCAGGCGTCCGTCGCCCCAGACCTGGAACTGCAGGCCGCCGGCGCTGCGGCAGGCGTCGTCGATGCCGAGGTCGGCGCGCAGCAGGCGCCACTGCCCTTGCAGACGCAGGTCGAGGCGGCTGGACGGGCCGACGCCGAGGCCGCGGCGGAACAGCAGGCCGTTCATGCGCAGCGCGTCGCCGCCGCGCAAAGCGCGATCGCTGCGCACGGTGTCGGCCAGCGCGGCCGGCAACGGCAGCTCGGAGAGATAGCGTTGCTGTGCCGGCCGCTCCGGTGGTTGATGTTCGAGGATGTGGAAGCTCGACAGGGCGATCGGGCCGACGTCGCGCGGTTGCAAGGCATCGATCGCGCGCGCCGCGCCGCCCTGGGCGGCGACGACCATCGGGTCGGCGCCGGACGCGCCGTCGCCGTCGGGGTTCTGCACGCTGAGCACGCGGAAACGCAGCAGGCGGCCGGCGCGGGCCGGGAAATCGATCCGCTGCAGTTCCCGCTTGAGCTGCAGGCGGCCGCGCGCGATCGGCTCGCCCCACTCGCCGTTGCTGTCGCCCAGGTAGACCTCGTAGTCGCGCACCTGGCCGTGCTTCCAGTGCTGGTCGTTGCGCGGCGCCAGTTCGATGCCGTCGATCAGCTTGCGTTCGCCGAAACCGATGGTCCATTCGTGCGCGCCGGTGCGCACCGCCTGGTTGCGCACGCTGCGGAACCAAGTCTTGGGATCTTCGTCGAAGGCGTTCTCCAGCGCATGGCCGGGCTCTTCGGCCGGGCGGTTGACCACCAGCAGGCTGTCGGCCGGCAGCGCGCGGCCCAGTTTGGGCGCGTCCGGATAAGCGTCGTCGGCAGCCGCCGCGGCGACGGGAATGTCGAGCGCGAACCGCAGCGGCTTGCGGATATCGACCGCGGCGCTGCGCACGTGCACGCTGCCCTTGCGCTCGTTCGGGTCGAAATACCAGCCTTCCGCCGCCGACTGCCAAGCCGCGGCATCGGCCAGCTTCGGCAGCGCGCGGCCGTCCAGCGACACCGCGCGTGGCGGCTGCCGGCTGAGCACGCGCAAGGCGTAGCGACGCTGCGCCAACTGGCCCTGGTACTGGCCCTGGACCGCGTCGATCGCCACTGTCACCGGGCCGCTGCCCTGCGCCGGCGCGCTCATCCGCACCTGCTGGGTGCTCGACTCGCCCTGTTCGAAGCGGCGGGTGTTGCCGTCGTCTTCGTACAGGCTGTACTGCGACTCGCCCTGCGGATACAGGTCGAGCGTGATCTCGTCGAGCGGCTTTTCGCCGTCGTACAGCATCGCCGGATGCATCGGCACGATCGCCCCGGCGCGCACGAACAGCGGCAGCGTGGCCAGGTCGACCGGGCGGTCGAGTTCGCGCCCGGCAGCGCCGGCTTGCACGCTGCGGCCGTCCCAATAGTCGATCCAGCGCCCGGCCGGCAGGTGGATGCCGCGGCGCCAGCCGCGGCTGGCGGCCTGGCTGCGATACACCGGCGCCACCAGCAGGTCGCGGCCGAGCAGGAACTGGTATTTGTAGGTTTCGTCGCGGGCGTGCGGGTCTTGCGGGTGATCCCACATCAGCCCGCGCACCGGCGGCGCGCCGCTCTGCGCGGCCTCGTGCGCCAGGCCGTACATGTACGGCGTCAGCCGCATCTTCAGCTTCAGATAGTCCCGGTTGATGCTGCGGTAGGGCTCGTCGAACCACCACGGATGCTTGCGCGCATTGGACGACCAGCCCGACATGCCCATCAGCACCGGGGTGAAGGCTTTCCACTGCAGGTCGCGGGTATAGGTTTCGGCGCTGCCGCCGAAGATCGCATCGACGTCGCCGGTGGCATAGGCCATGCCCGACAGGCCCGAGCCGATCAGGGTCGGCACGTGCCAGCGGATGTAGTCCCAGCTCGCGCTCTGATCGCCGGTCCAGGCCACCGCGTAGCGCTGGATGCCGGCCCAGCCCATCACCGTCCACAGGAACGGGCGCGAGTCGGAGTTGTGCAGGATGCCCTCGAACGCCGAGCGGTTGGCGTCCATCGCGAACTGGTAGCCCTTGCCGGTCCAGGCCACGTCGAGCTTCTGCACCCGGCTGCCGGCGGTGCCGACTTCCCAGGCGATCTTGTCGACGCCGTTCTCGGTCCACAGGCCGGTGCGGAAGCCGTACTTGGCCAAGCCCTTCACCGTCTCGGGCAATTGCTTGTAGCCGCAGCCGTAGCCGTCGTTGGGCAGGATCCAGCCGCCGGGCATGTCGTGCTCGCGATACTGGCGGGCCACGCTTTCGACCACGTCCGCGGTGGTGCCGGTGGGGCCGTCGTGCCAGCCCTCCGGCACGGTGCCGGGCTTTTTGCCGTTGTCGCCGTCGTTGTAGCAATCGGCGTCGCCGTAGGACAGCGCCCAGCGCGGCAGCAGGCCGGGGCGGCCGGTCAAACGGGTGTAGCGCTCGAGCAGGCGCGGCAGTTCGCCGACGAAGTAGTACGCGTCGAAGCGGTCTTCGCGATGCAGCAAGGTGGCCTGGTCGGGCTGGCGCAGGTCGTAACTGCCGTCGCTCCAGGTATTGCGCAACATGCCCCAGCCGCGCGAGCTCAGCAGCATCGGCGCCGGGCTCGGGCGATCGCCCTCCTCCCAGCCGCCGGAATAGGACACGTCCAGTTCGCGGCCCTTGAACTGGTAGCGGCCGTTCTGCTGGCCGCCGCCGTAGAAAGCCTCGTCGGCCTGCGAGGACAACACCTGCACGCTCTGCGCCGGGTCCAGGTCCAGCGGCTGCAGTTCCTGCCACAGCGGCACGCGGCGCTCGCCGTCGATCCGCTCCAGGCGCAGCTTCAACGGCTGCCGCTGCACGTGCAGCACCAGCGCGCCGGTGCGCACCCGCAGTTCGTCGGCGTCCTCTTCCAGAGCGGCGGCGAGCTTGACCGCCGGTTGCGGCAAGACGATCGGCGCGGCCTGGTCGCCGGCCGGCGCCAGCTTGCCGCGGCGTCCGGCCTGCACCCGCACGATGTCGTCGGCCAGCACCTCGATGCGCAGCACGCTGCCGGTGTCGGTGCTCAGCTCCCAACTCGGCGTGGCAGCGGCGACGGCGCTGACGCCGCGCAGGTTGCCGACCGGCTCGGCCGCGACCGGCAACGCCGACGCCACCAGCGCAGCCAGGATCGCGATCGACAGTCGCGGACGACGCACGCGGAACTCCACCTTGCCCCCAGGGCCCGCTCGACGGGCGTTCGAACTATGTTGCGACCGACTCTAGGGCAGGGTTTCGAAACCTGTCAATAAACTGAAAGGAAAAAGGAAGAATTTTTATAAGAAAACGAAAGATTGTGCGGCGCAATACTTTCCAAACTAGCTCAAAATGCCCATTAAGCCTTATACGAAAGGCATTCAGGTTCAATCTTTCGCTTCGTAGCGATGGGATCATTGCAAAGCGTGCCCGATCAATTTCTTTTGTTTTACTTTCGATAATTGACTTTCCGAAAGAAAACACTGATCTTGCCCTCGCTCAACAGGAACCCTCCATGGACCTCACCCCGCTTCCCGACTCGTCCGCCTGGCAGCGCCTGGGCGGAGCCGACACCGCCGCCGAGATCGCCCAGCAACCGGCCCTGTGGAACCGACTGGCCGAGGAGCTGGCGCAGGCGCGCGAACGCGTGCAGGCCTTCCTCGGCGACTGCCTCGAGGACCCTAACCAGCGCGTGCTGTTCACCGGCGCCGGCAGCTCGGGCTTCATCGCCGACCTGGTCGCCGACCGCATCAATGCGCAGTGGCCGGCCGAAGTGCGCGCCTTGCATACCACCAGCCTGCTGACCCATCCGGCGCTGTACCTGCAGCGCGACCGCCCGACCCTGCTGGTGTCCTTCGCCCGCAGCGGCTCCAGCCCGGAAAGCGTGGCCGCAGTCGAGCTGCTGCGCGCCGAAGTGGTACACGCGCGTTTTCTCGATATCACCTGCAACCCCGAGGGCGAGTTGGCCCGTCGCGGCGTCGGCCGCGAAGACACCTGCACCCTGCTGATGCCGGCGGCCAGCTGCGACCGCGCCTTCGCCATGACCAGCAGCCTGAGCTGCATGCTGCTGGCCGCGCTGAGCGTGTTCGACGCCGCGCCCTGGCCGCAACGCAGCGAGCGCCTGCAGCGGTTGGCCGGACTGGCGCAAGAAGGCCTGGCGCAATGGGATGCGGCGGCGGCCGCGCTGGCGCAACGTCCGTTCGACCGGGTGATCTACCTCGCCAGCGGCCCGCTGGAAGCGCTGGCGCGCGAAGCCGCGCTGAAGGTGCTCGAGCTCACCGCCGGGCGGGTGCTCGCCCTGGCCAATACCCCGCTGGGCTTCCGCCACGGCCCCAAATCCACCCTCGACCGCGACACCCTGGTGGTGGTGATGCGCAGCGCCGATGCGCTGGCGCGCCGCTACGAGCAGGACCTGCTGGACGAACTGCGCCGCGACGGCGTCGCCGGCCGGGTGCTGGCGATCGGCCCGCACTCCGACATCGGCGGCGGCGACGACTACAGCCTGCGCGCGCCGCCGCTGGACGATACCTGGCTGGCGCCGGTGTGGCTGATCTTCGCCCAGTTGTACGCGCTGCAGCGCTCGGCCGCGCTCGGCCTGACCCCGGACAATCCCTTCCCGGACGGCACCGTCAACCGGGTGGTTCAGGGCGTTACCATCCACCATGGCTGAAGCGTCGCATTCCGGAATCTGTTACGGCATCGACATCGGCGGGACCAAGATCGAATTGGTCGCCTGCGACGCCGCGCTGGAGGTGCGCCATCGCCGGCGCATCGCCACGCCGCAGGGCGACTACGCCGGCTTCCTCGCCGCGCTGGAAGCGCTGGTCGCCGACGCCGACGCCGAACTCGGCCAGGCCGGCACCGCGATCGGCATCGCCCTGCCGGGCGTGCGCGACCGCCGCAGCGGCCGCCAGCTCAGCGCCAACGTGCCGGCACTGACCGGCCACGGCGTCGCCGCCGATCTGCAGGCGCGCCTGCGCCGTCCGCTGCATTTCGGCAACGACCTGCAGTGCTTCGCCCTGTCCGAGGCGCACGGCGGCGCGGCCGAAGGCTATCCGAGCATGTTCGGCGCGATCCTCGGCACCGGCGCCGGCGGCGGCTACTGCCTGCACGGCCGCCTGGTCGCCGGCTACAACGGCCTGGCCGGCGAGTGGGGCCATTGGAGCGTGCCGGCGCATCTGCTGCGTAGCCACGGCCTGCCGGTGCTGGAATGCGCCTGCGGCTTGCGAGGCTGCGTCGAGCGCTATGTCTCCGGCAGCGGCCTGGTCGCCCTGCACGGCCACCTCGGCGGCGCGGCCGCCGACGCCGGCGCGGTGATCGCCCTGGCCGACGCCGGCGACGCGCGCGCGCGCCAGGCCATGACCGTCCACCTGGACCTGCTCGGCCACAGCCTGGCCGCGCTGGTGCTGATCCTGGATCCGCACGTGATCGTGCTCGGCGGCGGCCTGTCGCAACACGCGCCGTTGTACGACGCCTTGCCGGCCGCGGTCGCCGCGCACCTGTTCAACGGCGTGCAGGTGCCGCCGATCGTGCCGCCGCGTTTCGGCGACGCCGGCGGCGCCCGCGGCGCCGCCCTGCTGGCCTGGCGTCCCGCCCTGTCCTGAGTTCGCGCCGTCCCTTCCGTTTTCCGCCGCGCTGGAGTTTCCACATGTCGCCCGTGCAATCGCTGATCGCCTCCCACCGCCAGGGCCGCAACCTCGGCCTGTACAGCGTGTGCTGCAGCAACGAACTGGTGCTGCGCGCGGCGATGGACGTGGCCCTGCGTCACGACACCCTGCTTCTGATCGAGGCGACCTCCAACCAGGTCGACCAGTTCGGCGGCTATACCGGCATGACCCCGCCGCAGTACCGCGACTACGTGCTGGCGCTGGCGCGCGAAGAAGGCTTCCCCAGCGACCGCCTGGTGCTGGGCGGCGACCACCTGGGCCCCAACGCCTGGCAGAAGCGCCCGGCCGCGGAAGCGATGGCCAACGCGCGGGTGCTGATCGAAGCCTATGTCGCCGCCGGCTTCCACAAGATCCACCTGGACTGCAGCATGTCCTGCGCCGACGACCCCACGCCGCTGCCCGACGCCGTGGTCGCCGCACGTTCGGCCGAGCTGGCGCGCATCGCCGAACGCACCGCCGCCGCGCACGGCCTGGCGCCGCCGGTGTACGTGATCGGCACCGAAGTGCCGGTGCCCGGCGGCGAAGCCTCGCTGGCCGGCGGCCTGCAGGTGACCACCCCGCAAGCGGCCAAGCAGACCTTGGCGATCCATCGCGAGGCCTTCGCCGCGCCCGACCTGGCCGCGGCCTGGGAGCGGGTGATCGCGATGGTGGTGCAGCCAGGGGTCGACTTCGACCACAGCAGCGTGCACGACTACGACCCGATCGCGGCGCGCGAGCTGGCCGACTTCCTCGAGCGCCAGCCGAGGATCGTGTTCGAGGCGCACTCCACCGACTACCAGCGCGAGCAAGGCCTGCACGAACTGGTGCGCGACCACTTCGCCATCCTCAAGGTCGGCCCGGCCGCGACCTTCGCCTACCGCGAGGCGCTGTTCGCGCTGGCCGCGATCGAGGCCGAACTGTTGCCGCAGGAGCAGCGCTCCGACCTGCCCCAGGTGCTGGAACGCTGCATGCTCGAACAGCCGCGCCATTGGCAGCAGCACTACCGCGGCGACGAGCGCGAGCTGCACTTGCTGCGCCTGTACGCGCTCAGCGACCGCTGCCGCTACTACTGGGGCGAACCGGCCCTGGTCGCGGCGGTGCGGCGCCTGTTCGACAACCTGCGCGCGCATGCGCCGCCGGCCTATCTGCTCAGCCAGTACCTGCCCGAGCAATACCGCGCGCTGCGCGCCGGCACCCTGGCCGACACGCCCGAAGCCTGGGTCCGGCACCGCATCGGCCTGTGCCTGGACGAGTACGCCCGCGCCTGCTCGGCGAACATGGCCGGCGCGCGGCCCGCGGAGTCCGAGCCCGGGTCCGACGCCGGGCACGGCGCCCGCGCCGCGGCAAACGGCTAATCTTCTCTTCGCTCTCCTGCGGACCCACCGATGGCCACGCGCAATACCCGCTCCCGCCGGCAGCAGATCCTGCAATGCCTGATCGAGCAGGGCTCGGTGCAGGTCGCCGAACTGGTCGAACGCTTCGGCGTATCGGCCGTGACCGTGCGCTCCGACCTGAGCCATATCGAATCCCAGGGCCTGGCCACCCGCACCCACGGCGGCGCCAGCCTGGTGCGCACGCCGCCGCAGGAGCAGGACATCCACGAGAAGGACGCGCTGAACCTGCCGCTGAAGGAATCCATCGGCGCGCGCGCCGCGCAACTGGTGCAGGCCGGCGACAACATCATCATCGACTCGGGCTCCACCACCATGACCCTGGCCCGCCACCTGCGCGGCCATCGCGAGGTCACGGTGATGACCAACGGCCTCAACATCGCCTGGGAGCTGGCCAACGCCCCCGGCGTCGACGTGCTGCTCAGCGGCGGACTGCTGCGCAAGCAATCGCTGTCGCTGCAGGGCAGCCAGGCCGAGGCCAGCCTCAACGCCTACAGCTTCGACACCCTGTTCCTCGGCGTGGACGGCCTGGACCTGCAGTTCGGCCTGACCACCCACGACGAGGCCGAAGCCCGCCTCAACCACCGCATGGTCGAGCGCGCGCGCCGGATCGTGGTGCTGACCGACGCGTCCAAATTCGGCCGGGTCAGCCTGCACCGCATCGCCCGCCTCGACCAGATCCACGCCATCATCACCGACCCCGGCATCGACGACCGCTACCGCGAGGGTCTGCAACGGCTGGGCATTGAGCTGATCATCGCCGAGCCTACGCCGTGAACGAACTGCGCAGCCTGCAAGGCCGCATCCTGACCCCCGCCGGCTGGCGTCGCGGCCGCATCGCCTTCGACGACAGGATCCGCACCATCGAGGACGTCGCCGGCGACGATGGCGACGGCGACGCCATCGTTCTGCCCGGATTCATCGACCTGCACGTGCACGGCGCCGCCGGGGTCGACCTGATGCAGGGCGGCGACGCCGCGCGCACCGTGACCCGCGCCCACGCGCGCCACGGCACCACCGCTCTGCTCGGCACCACCATGACCGCCGCCGAGGCCGACATCGCCCACGCCCTGCGCGGCCTGGCCGCGGCCATCGCCGAGCCCGCCGCGGATGCGGCGCGCATGCTCGGGGTGCACCTGGAAGGGCCGTTCATCAGCCCGCGAAGGCTCGGCGCGCAGCCGCCGCTGACCGTGGAGGCCACTGTGGAATCGGTGCAGCGCCTGCACGCGCTGGCGCCGATACGGGTGCTGACCCTGGCGCCGGAGATCGGCCGCCATACCGAGTTGATCCCGCATTTGAACGCGATCGGCATCCGGGTCCAGATCGGCCACAGCGCCGGCACCTACGAGGAAGGCCTGGCGGCGCTGCGCGCCGGCGCGGCCGGTTTCACCCATCTGTTCAACGGCATGACCGGGGTCGATCACTACCGGCCCGGCATCGCCGCGGCCGCCCTCGCCCACGCCGAGTACGCCGAGCTGATTCCCGACCTGCAGCATGTGCACCCCGGCGCGATCCGGATGGCCTTGCGGGCGATCCCGCGCCTGTACGCGGTCACCGACGCCACCGCCGCCACCGGCATGCCCGACGGCGAGTACGCCCTGGGCTCGCAGCGCGTGCACAAATGCCTGGGCTGCGTGCGCCTGGCCAGCGGCTCGCTGGCCGGCAGCGCGCTGACCATGGACCAGGCCCTGCGCAACCTGGTCGAGGTCGGCCTGGACCTGGCCGACGCCGCGCAACGCGTCTCGACCTTCCCGGCCGACTACCTCGGCCTGAGCGACCGCGGCCGGCTCGAACCGGACGCCTGCGCCGACCTGGTGGTGCTGGACGCGCAGCTGCGCGTGGTCCAGGTGCATGTCGGCGGACGCGCGGTGGACTTGGGCTGATTCGGCGCGCGGGTCGGCGCAGCCGCGTTGAGCAAACCGCACCGACGCTCCGCCTCGCTGCAATCGGTTGCTCCGCCCGCTCGGATCGCGGCGAGCGCCGCCGTCGCTCGCGCCGCTCAGGCGCGCATCGTGCCGCGATACGTCTCCGCCGCGTGCGCCGCGGCGCCGAGCAGGCCGGAACAGGCGTGGACGATCGCCAGCGACGGCACTTCGGCCATCGCCGGGGCGAACCGGCCCTTGGCCTCGAACGCGTCGCGGAAGCTGTCCAAGCGCAACGCATCCAGCAGCTTGGGCACCACGCCCCCGGCCAGGAACACGCCGTCCCAGGCGCCCAGGGTCAGCACCAGGTCGCCGGCCATCGAGCCGAAGGCGGCGCAGAAAAGCTCCACCGCGTGCCGGCAGCGGGCATCGCCGGCCGCGGCCTGAGCGTTGATCTGCGCCGGCGACCACGGCTCGGCGGCGGCGCCTTCCAGTTCGCAGACCGCGGCGTACAGATTGGCCAGGCCGGGCCCGGACACCAGCCGCTCGCACGAGACTCGGCCGTAACGGCGCATCAGGCATTCCAGCACCGCCATGTCGCGCGGCCGCGACGGCGCGAAACCGGCGTGGCCGCCCTCGGTTTCCAGGGCGAAGCAGCGGCCTTCGCGCACCAGCAGGCCGCCCACGCCCAGGCCGGTGCCGGGGCCGATCACCGCGTAGGTCTGCGCCGCCGCCATGTCGAAGCCGGGCCAGTCGACCGCTCCGACCGCAGCCACGTCGCCGGCGCGCAAGCGCGAGATCGCCATCGCCTGGGCGGCGAAATCGTTGATCAGCGCGACCCGCGCGGTGCCCAGCGCGGCGCCGATGTCCGCTGCGCGGATCTGCCAGGGATGGTTGGTGATGCGCGCCTCCTCCCGGCGCACGCGTCCGGCCACCGCGAACACCGCGGCGTCGACCCGTTCGCCCGACTCCTCGAGGAAATGGCGCGCAGCCTCGGCGGCGCTGGCGAAACCCGCGGCCGGGTATTCGCGCACGCTGTCGTGCCGCAGCCGCTCGCCCCGGTCCAGCTCGGCCAGGGCGAAACGGGCGTTGGTGCCGCCGATGTCGCTGACCAGGACGCGCATCAGCGGCCGGCTCCGGCGCTTGCGCCGATCGGTTCGAAGTGCAGCGCCGCGACGGCGGGCGCGCCCGACACCGATTCGACCACCAGCGTATTGCGCCCGCGCAGCAGGGCCGCGCGTTGCGGCCGGTCCGCCGGCGCCGGCGCCAACGCTGCGCCGTTGACCCGGATCCGCAGCCGGCCCGGGGTACCGCGCCAGCTCAGCCGATAATCGCCGGCGGCCTCGGCTTCGATCGTGTACTTGAGCCATTCGCCGGCCTGCATCGACGCCACTCGCAAGCCGTCCCCGTCGCGTTCGATATCGACGCCGTCGTTGCGGTACAGCTGCGATCGGTTCCAGTCCGCATTCGGCTTGCCGCTTTCGTTGCCGGCGTCGAGGTCGAAGTAGGCCACGCCGTTGCGGCCGAGGTCGAAGTCCACCGCCGCCACTTCGCCGCCGCCGCGCCCGATCCGGTGCGGCTTGAACGGCAGGCTGCGGTCGTCGCGCGGCGCGCGCAGCCAGGCGTCGACCACATCGGCACGGCGCAGGTTGTGCTCGAAGCGCACGTCGCGGCCGGCCAGGGTCAGCAGGGCCTCGCGCGCCTGCGCGCGGCTCGGCCGCGGCCCCAGGCCTTCCCAGTACGCCAGCACCCGCTCGTAGCCCGGATTGGCGACCACCTGCAGCGGATTGTTGTAGCGCAGCTTCTTCAGCGGCCAATTGGCCCAGCCGATGCCCTCGCCCTCCAGCGTTTCGACCGTGCGCGCGAACCAGTCGTTGGAATTCTCGCCGGTCTCGCCCAGCCACAACGGCAGGTTCCAGCGCTCGCGCAGGGCCAGCGGCTCGGCGATGCTGTCGCGGCCGGTGCCGGTCCAGTACTTGTGGAAGCTCAGCACCAGGTTGTCGTCCCACAACCCGGCGTCGAGCACGCCGCGATAGTTGTTGCCCCAGCAATTGCCTTCGACGATCACGATGTGGCGCCGGTCGACCTCGCGGATCGCCGCGGTGGTGCGCACCAGCAACTCGCGCAGCGGTGCGTTGCCGGCTTCCTTGCAGCCGTTCTTGTCGTCCGCGTCGGCGAAGCCCCAGTTGGGCTCGTTGATCAGGTCGTAGCCGGCGACCGCGGGCTCGTCGCGATAGCGCAGCGCCAGCCGGCGCCACAACGCGACCATCTTGTCGCGGTTGGCCGGCTCGTCCCACAGCGAAGGCGCGGACGGATCGCGGTCGGAGATATTGAGGTCGTTGCCCTGTCCGCCTGGCGCGGCGTGCAGGTCCAGGATCACGTACAGGCCGTTGGCCTTGGCCCACGAGATCAGGGCGTCGGTGCGGCGGAAACCGTCCTCCAGCCAGGTTTGCCGTCCGCGCACCGGCTCCTTGGCCACCGGCAGCGTGTACAGCTGGTAGTGCATCGGCAGTCGGATCGAGTTGAATCCCCAGGCCGCGATCGCGTCGATATCGTCCTTGCCGACATAGTTGTCCAGCCAGGCCCGGTAGAACGCCTCGGCGTCCTCCTCGCCGATCAGGTCGACGATGCGCCGGCGGATCGCGTGCTGCATGCCGGGGCCGGTCAGGCCGAGCATGTAGCCCTCCTGCAGCATCCAGCCGCCGAGGCCGACCCCGCGCAGGATCACCGGCCGCCCTTGCGCGTCGACGATCTGCCGGCCCTGCGCGCGCAGGAAGCCCTCGGCCCGGCTCGCGCCCGGCGCCAGCGCCAGGGCGACGGACAAGGCCAGCGCGGCGGCCGAGCGCGCGGCGTTCGACGATACCGCGCTCATCGATTCAGCCCCTGCAGCAGGCGCGCGCGCAGCTCTCTCGCGCGCGTTTCGTCCAACGGCGCCAGCGCGCCGCGCGCGGCCTCCGGGATATGCGCCGGCGTATCCGCATCGGCCTCGAACACGTAATGGCGGAACGCCTCGCGCCAGATCTCGCGTTGCGCCGGCGGCAGGTCGCGTACGCTCAGGATCGCGTGCAGCAGCGCGTTCATCGGCGTATCCATCCAGCGCGGCGACTGCCGCCACCAGTAGTTGACCAATACGTTGAAGGCGTCGAGCGCCTCCATGTGATGCCACCACATGCTCGGAATCAGCACCGCGTCGCCGGGCCCGAGCTCGGCGACCTGCGCATGGCGCATCGCCTCGACGAAGCGCGGGAAGCGCTGCCGATCGGGCGCGGCGAAATCGACCAGACTCACCGCCTGCCCGGCCGGGGTGCGGTCGAGCGGCCCGATATACAGATTGCGCAACTGGTCCGGCGGAAACAGGGTCACCCTGCGGCGCCCGGCGACCACGCAAGCGATATTGTCGGGCACATCCTGGTGGGCGGGAATGCGGGTACGGTTGCCGATCCAGATGCTGGCCAGCGGCTGCAGCGCGCCGAAGCCGAGGTCGTTATCCGAACGCAGGCCCGGCAACCAGGTGTCGATGGTGGTCGAGCCGACGTAGATCGTCGGCGGCGCCGGGTCGCCGGCATGGCGCAGCAATGCGTCCAATACGCCGGACAGCGACGCCTTGTGCTGCTCGAATCCGAAGCCGAGCAGGTCCGGCCGATAGGTGATGCGCCCGTCGGCGTCCGGCGGCGCGATGCTGACCGTCACCGCCGCGTCGCTGGCGTAGCGCTTCAGGTAATCGGCCGACGCCTGCGCCGAGACCGCGCGCGCCAGCGGCCAGTGCGCCACCAGGCCGCGCAGCACGCAGGGACGGTCCGAGCGCAGCAGCGCCTCGGGCAGCGCGGCCGGGTCGACGCCGCGCACCTCCTCGATGGCTTCAACCACCGGCGGCATGGCGGCGCTCCAGACGGTCGATCAGGTCGCGCAACCGCGACAGCGAGGCCAGCGCCATGTAGGCCGCTTCCAGGTACCCCGCCTGCGACAACGCATGCAGGGCCGCGCCGTCGAGGCCGCGCAGGCGGCGCTCGTCGATGGTGTGGAATCCGGACAGCCGGTGCTGAGTGCGCTCGTCCAGCCGGATCTCCAGCGCGAACGGCTCCAGCAGTTGGTAGCGTTGCAGCGCGGCCAGAAAACCGGCCTCCTCGCCCAGCCCCTCGTGCAGGGATCGCAGCAGCGAGGCCACGCGCTCGAGATAGGCGGTGCTGCCGCCGTGTTCGAGGAACAACGGCTGGCCCGCGGTACCGCCGCGCGCCACCCGCGGATGATCCAGGTCGATGTGGACCATCGGCTCGTCCTCGGCGATGCCGATCCAGAACGGCAGGCGTTCGACCGCCATCGGCAGATAGTGCGCGTCCCAGCGTTCGCCGCCCTCGTCCGCCGCGCCTTGCAGGAACAGGTTTTCGTTCTGGCGCAGGCCGAGCAGCGCCAGCGAGCGAAACCCGCCGTCCGCGGTTTTCTGGAAGACGATCGGATAGTGCGCCTGCAATTCGCGGAACTCGCCGAACCAGGCAGGCGCCAGCATTTCGTCGTCGCCGTAGCGGACGCCGCGCGCGGTGATCACGCGCAGGTCGTGGTGCTCGACGTTGTTGAGCAGTACGGTTCGGGGCATCGGAATTTCCGTGATCGGGACCAGCGCCGGCCGCAGCGCCGCCGCCTGCGCTGCGGGCGCAGCGCGGCGGCGGCTTCACCGAAGACCGCGCTCAGAACTTGTAGCGCACGCCGAACATGTAGCGCGGTCCGTATTGGTCGAACGAGTACAGCTGGCGCTTGTTGCGCCCGCGGGTGCGCATCGTCTCGTCGGTCACGTTGATGCCTTCCAGCGACAGCACCAGATTGTCGCTGACCGCGTAGCTGACGTTCATGTCCAACTGACCGTAAGCCTCGACGTAGATCGGGTTGGCGCCCTTGCCGTCGCCCAGCGAAGTCAGGAACTCGTCGCGCCAGTTGTAGGCAGCGCGCGCCTGCCACGGCCCTTTTTCGTAGAACGCGACCAGATTGGCAGAATCGCTGAGACCGGTCATTGCGAACTGGGTGCCCAGGCTGCCGTTGTTGTAGGTCAGGCCCGAGTCGACGATGGTGTAGTTCGCGGCCAGGCCGAAGCCCGATTCGCCGAACACGTGCTGGATGTTGAACTCCCAGCCGTCGAGCGTATCGGCGCGGTTGTTGACCGGCTGGGTGATGTTGAACGCCAGCACCGGATCGGCGCCGAGGCCGCTGATGGTGCCGGTGGGGAAACCGTTGGCATCCGTCCCGGTCCTGACCACCCCGGGCTGGCCGTTGTAGGTGTTGAGGATGTAGTTGCGGATGCACGGCCGATCGGTGCTCGCGCAGCCGCCGGCGCCGATGGCCTGGTTCCAGTAGGCGCCGCCGGCGGGGGTGTGCAGGTCGGGATACGGAGTCTGCCGGCTGACCTGGTCGGCGATGAAATTGTCGATCTTCTTGCGGAAGTAGCCCAGCGACAGGTAGCTGGATTCGCCGTAGTACCACTCGTAGGACAGGTCGAAGTTGCGCGACTCCAACGGCTTGAGCGCCGGGTTGCCGGCGCCGCCGCCGCCGCCGTCGAAGCGCGCCTGGCCGCCGACGCTCAGCGCCGGGTTGAGGTTGTTCCAGTTCGGCCGGCCGATCGACTCGCCGTAGCTGGCGCGCAGCTTCATGTCCTCGCGCAGGTCGACCGACACGTCCAGGCCCGGCAGCCAGTACTTGTAGTCGCCGTCCAGCTCGCGGAACTGCGAGCCGGAGTAGCGGATGATGAACTCGTTGGCCGCGACCCAGTCGATCCCGACCGGCGCCGGCTGCAGGGCCGAGGCCTTGACCTTGGTGCGCTCGTAGCGCACCCCGGCGGCGACGTGCACCGGCAGGCTCCAATCGAAGCTGTTGCTCCACTGCAGATAGAAGCTGCGCGACTCCTCGCGCACCCGGCTGTCGCCGACGGTGCGGTTGGCGGCGCTGCCGGGCACGCGCGCGCCGCTGTAGTCGAACGAGGCGCGGTAGTCGTCGCGCACGCCCTTGCCGCTGGCCACCCAGGCGTCTTCGGCCATCTGCCGCACCTGGTCGAAGTCGAACAGGAAGAAGGCGTCGGTGAAACGCGGGTCGTTGGCGCCGCCGACGTCGCGGAAGTAGTCGCCCATGCGGGCGAGCTTCCACACCGAGTCCGGGTAGTCGTTGGGGCTGGTGGCGCCGCCCCAGGTGTCGAGCTGGACGTGGGTGAAGGCCGAGCGGTTCTTATAGTCGGTCGAAGCGACGCCGAAGTCGAGCTTGGAATAGTTCTGGAACTGGTATTCGCCGCTGGCCTGGAACTGCTCGATCTGGGCGCGCTCGCGCTCGTTCCGGAACACCGACCCGGTCACCAGCATCTGCGCCGGGTCGATCGCGCTCATCCCGTTCGGCAGGTGCAGGGTCAGGACCGGGAAATCGCGGCTGAAATCGATGGTGTTGCCGGCGCGGAAGAAGCCGGCGCTGGCCAGGGTGTTGTTCGAGCCGTACGGGCTGTCGGGCGAGGAATCGGCGGTCGATCGGTGGTAGTCGAAGTTGAGCCTGAAGTCGTCGCTCAGCCGCCAGTCGACGTTGAGGCCCAGCGACTTGTTCTCGCGCTTGATCGCGCTCTTGCCCGCGCCGTTGGCGAAGTCGGAATTGCCGTTGTAACGCTCGTCGTAGATCAGCGGCGAGGAACCCGAGCCCGGGGTCCACGAGCTCATGCCGGGGGTGAAGTTGAGCCACACCGACATGTCGTGGCGCATTTGCTCGATCTTGTTCTGCGAATAGGTGTAGTCGAGCGTGGTGGTGAGGTTGTCGGTCGGCGCCCACTGCAGGGTCAGCTGGCCGTTGAGGCGCTCGCGTTTGACCGAGTTGACGCTGTAGCCCAGGCTCTGCGGCATCGAGTAGACGTCGTTCGGACCGGGCCGGTTGGCGATGTTCTCCGAACCCGGCTGGCCCGGCAGCGGCAAGGCCGAACCCGAGCCCTCGCCGCTGGCCAGCGGGGTATCGAGGAACGGTCGCCAGCCGTTGCCCGCGGCGACGAAGGCCGAGGCCGAACCGGACTCGCGCTTGAGGTAATTGGCGCTCAGCCCGATGCCGAAGCGGCCGTCGGCCGAGGTGGCGCTGAAGATGCCCGAGGCGTCGGGGGTGACCGAATCGCCGCGCAGGTCGCCCGGCAGATCGTCGTCGGAGGTGTCCCAGACGCCCTTGACGCCGACATTGGCGTGCACGCCCGGCTTGTCCAGCGGACGCGCGGTCTTGATGTTGATGGTCGCGCCGATGCCGCCGGCGGGGGTGCTGGCGCGGCTGGTCTTGTAGACCTCGACCGCGGAAATCGACTCGGCGGCCAGGTCGCTGAACTCGAACGCGCGGCTGCCGGTGGCGGTCGGCATCTGCCGGCCGTTGAGCAGGACCATGTTGAAGTCGGGGCCGACGCCGCGCACGGTCACCCGCGAGCCTTCGCCGGCGTTGCGGTCGATCGACACGCCGCTGATGCGCTGCAGCGCTTCGGCCAGGTTGGTGTCGGGAAATTTGCCGATGTCTTCGGCGGCGATGCCGTCGACCACGCCCTGCGCGTCGCGCTTGAGGTTCATCGACGAGGTCAGGCTGCCCTTGATGCCGGTGACCACGACGGTGTCGAGCGTGCGCGCGTCGTCGGCGGCGCCGGGCCGGCTCTGCGCTCCGGCCTCCGCCGCGGCCTGGGCGCCGGCCGCCGTTTCGGCGCTCTGCGCATACGCCGGCTGGGCCAGCGCCAGCAGCAATGCGGACGTCAGTACAGTGCGCTTCAGCGCGCCGCGCGTTTGCTTCATCGAAATTCCTCCCCGAATGCCCACGATGCATGGCCGGGCAGGTGCTGCCCGTCCCCTCGACTGCCAGGGGCCGATTTGGCACGGCCATGACAGCGCTGTCAATCTTCTGGACAGAAGCGGTATTCCGATCAAGCAAAAAGCGTTTTCTCCGCCGTTTTCATTGCCGCGTCGCAACATGGAACGCGCGATGGCGCGGCAGGCGCCAGCGCAGCCGGGCCGCCCGGCGCATTGCGTCGCGCCGCGGTCGGGCGTGCCGCGAACGAGGATCCGCGCGTCCGGCGCCGGCGCGCGATCGCGGCGCCTCGGCGCCGTTGTCGGAAAACGGCATTGCAGACGTACCAGACGGCAAGAAGACCAGACCTGCCATACAGTCGGCCCGGTGCGATCCGTGGCGATCGCCGCCCATCCATGCAATCCTTCGCTACTCCCGATACCGCTGAGGCCAGGATGACCACGACGGAATGCGCGCGCCTGTTCGAGGGCCTCGTCGCCCCGATGTCGGCGCAGGAGTTCAAGGCCAGGGTATGGCCCGGCGAGCTGCACGTTTCGCACCACCCCAAGCCCGAGCTGGCGCCGTTGCTGGCGCAGCCCGAGCTGCGCGACATCGACGCCTTCTGCGCAGCCGGCAACGACGGCGGGATCCATATCAACTACACCCGCGAAGAACGCTTCCGGATCGAGCTGGACGCCGACCCGGCCCATGCGGTCGCGCAATTCCATGCCGGCAATACCATCCAGATCCTCGACCTGAAGACCGACGAGATCCGGCGCTGGCATCGCGCCTTGGACGCGTCGCTCGGATTGATCCCCGGCACCACCGTGGTCAACGGCTTCACCTCCCTGCGCGGCAAGGGCATTCCCTGGCATTGGGACTCGCAGGAAGTGTTCGTGGTCCAGGTCCGCGGCCGCAAGCTGTGGCACGTGGCGCCCAACGACTACGTCGACTGGCCGACCATCAACGGCATGCCCACCTCGTCGCCGTCGCGTGAAATGGCCATGCAACTGAAGGCGCCGGCGCCGATCCGCGAGCCGGAACGCTGGCAATCGGTGGAAATGCTGCCCGGCTCGGTGATGTACATGCCGCGCGGGTACTGGCACAAGGTCGAGCAGAATCTGGAAGAAAGCCTGCACCTGGTGCTGCAGGTGCGGTTGCCGTCGTGGCGCGACCTGTTCCGCTTCATGCTGGACCACGCGCCGCCGCTGTACGGCCTGGACTGGCGGCGGCCGACTTCGGCGCTGAGTCCGGAAAACCTGGCGACCGCGGCGCCGCGCGAGTTCCAGGAACGCCTGGACGCGCTGAGCCAGCTGGCCGGCGGCGGCGGCCTGATGGCGATGGCGCAGCAGTTCTCCAGTCTCATCGACGGCGGCGGCCTGTACAAGGACATCGCCCCGGAAAAGAAGTACTGAGGCTGCGGCGCGCGGCGCGCCGCTCTCAGTCCCCCAGCCCCAGGCGTTCGGCCAGCGCATGCGCATGCCGGCCGCGGATGCCGGTCATGTGGTTGCCGCCGCCGCGGATCAACTGCACCCGCGGCGCGTGCCGCAGCCAGCCCGCATGCATCTGCAGGGCTTCCCGGTCGTTGCCCTCGGCGTCGAGCTCGGGATCGGGCATGTGCACCACCCGCAGCACACCGTCGTAAACGCCCGCCGGCTGATAGCTCGTGCGCAGGCAGGCGGCGAACATGCGCAACGCGCCCAGCATCGAGGCGGGATCCGACTGCGCGGGCATCAGGCCGACCTCGGCCATGCGCCGGTGCACCAGTTGCATCCGTGCCGAGGCCGACAGCGGCCGCAGGCCGGCCGCATCGATGCCGAGCGGGCGTTCGCTGGACAGTTGCACCAACTCGACCCAGCGCACCAGCACGTCCAGTTCGTCGCATTCGGCCATCGCCGGGTCGGCGGTCGGCGGCCTGGAGTCGAGCAGATCCACGCTGGCCACGGTCCGGCCCAGCCGGCGCAGCATCAAGGCCACGGCGAACGCGATCCAACCGCCGAAGGAATGGCCGACCAGACGGATCGGCCCCTGCGGCGCGGCCTGCAACGCCTGCGCCAGGATCGAAGCCGCCGCCGTCTCGACCGTGGTGCACGGCGGCGCGATGCCGTCCAGGCCGCGCGGCTGCATGCCGAACATGCTCGCTTGCGGATGCGCCGCCTGGGCCAGGTCGAGCAGGCTGACCACACTGGCGCCGGCGCCGGGAATGCAGAACACCGGAGCGCGCAGGGGACCGCCGTTCTTGAGCGGAATCGACTGGGTCGCCGGCGGCGGCGGCCGCAGCCGCGGAGCGGCCGCGGCGGCGGCCACCCAGGTCGCGACGTCGCGCTCGTGCGGTGAGCAGCGCTGGGTCGGCAGCAGCGTCGGCTCCGGCGCCGTCCATGCCTCGCAGGCCGCGCGCAGCCGCTCGGCCGCGGCCAGTTCCTGCGCTTGCGGCGCCCACGCCGGTAAGGCCGCATCGGGCACCGCGGCGACGCTGCGGACCGGCAGGTCGCAGCCGAGCATTTCCAGTGCCAGCGCCTGGGCCAGGGCGCCCGGCCGGTCGCCCAGGCCGACCAGGATCCACTCGCCCGCCCATCCGCGCTGGCGCAATCGGGCCAAGACCGCCTTGGCCATGCCCGGCAGGGTCGTCGCCGAATCCTCGCACGGCACCCGAACCGTCTCGATCGGGTTCGTTTCGATCCGATCTGTTCCGATCCGATCTGTTCCGATCAGGTCTGCGCCGCCGATCTCGATCGGCACCGCCGCGCGCTCGTGCAACAGGACCATCATGCCGTCGGTTGCGTTCATGCGACCACCTCGTCCCTGGGTTGCGTCGTTCCACCGTCGCTGTCGTGTTCGCCGGCGTGTTCGGCGCCGATCGCGATCGTCGCCAGCGGCCGCTCCGGATCGCGCCCCAGCGCATCGATCAGATTCGCCATCGCGGTCTGCACCATCGCGCAGACTGCGGCCGGATCGATCCCCGCCACGCACTGCACGCTGACCACGAAGCCATGGCCGCCTCCCTGGTCGTCGACCGATACCGCGACCGGGTAGTTGGTGCGCTCCTCGCCGAGGATCAGCTCGATGCCTTGCCAGGTCTGCCGCGCGCGCGCCAGTTCCTGCGCATCGCCGATCGGACTGTGTCGATAGTTGAACAGGGTGTTGAACAGCGCGGTGCGCGCGCCGGTCGGACTGCAGCGCTGCGCCAGCGCCAACGGCGCCTGCTCGTGGCCGAGGATCGCGCTCAACTCGGCGAACGCCAACTCCACCGCCCCGCGCAGGCTCAGGCCCTGCAGGCGCAGGCGCAGCGGCAGGGTGTTGATGAACACCCCCAGCGCGCGCCCGGAGCCGCGCACGCCCTGCAGACGGCCCGACAGCACGGTGCCGAACACCACGTCGTCGCTGCCGGTCAGCGCCGACAGGCAGCGCGCCCAGGCGAGATGGAACAGCACCGCCGGGGCCACCCCCAGCCGCTGCGCCGCCGCGCGCACGCGTGCGGCCAGGGCCGGGGCCATCGGCTCGTGCACCGCCGCCACGCTGTGCCCGCTGCCGCGCACTTCGGGCACGCCGAAGACGATGGTCGGTGCGGCCAGGCCGGCGAAACGCTGCTCGAAATAGCGCCGTTGTTCGGCCGCCGACACCGACCGCTGGGCGGCGATGAAGTCGCGGTACGGCGCCGGCGGCTGCAGCAAGTCGGCACGGCCGCGCAGCAGCAGGTCGACCTCGCCCAGGATCAGGTTCTGGCTGACGTGGTCGCTGATCATGTGATGGACCAGGATGGCCAGCAGCCAGCCGCCGTCGGGATCGCGCGCGTAGCGCGCTTCCAGCAAGGGCGCGACGCGCAGGTCCTTGCGCGCGACGCGCGGGTCGGTGAGCCGGAACATCTGCTCGACCGGGTCCTGCGCCGGATCCAGCGCCAGTTCGATCGCCGGCAGCGCGGCGCGCCGCTGCACCACCTGCACCGGCTGCAGCAGCGATTCCCAATGCACGCCGGTGCGCAAGGCATCGTGCCGGTCGATCACTCGCTGAAGATGGGCCAACAGGCCGTCCAGGCGGGCGCGCTGGTCGATCCGGACCACATAGCGCAGCAAGTAGGGGTCGCCCTGCTCTTGGATCAAGTGATGGAACAAGATGCCGGTCTGCAGCGTCGCCAACGGGTAGACGTCCTGGATATTGTCGGCCCCGCCCGGTACCGCGGCGACCACCGCATCGATGTCGGCCTGGTCGATGTCCACCAGCGGCAGCAGCCCGGGCACGATCCGTTGCGGGCCCGCCTGCAACGGATTGGGCGGCGCGCTGGCGGCGGCCGCGTCGCCGGACGTCGCCGCGACCGCGCGCGCGGCCAGTTCGGCCAGCCGCGGAACCGCGAACACGGTCTGCACGTCCAGGGCGATGCCCTGCTCGCGCAGGCGTTCGATCATGCCGACGATCATCAGCGAGTGACCGCCGAGTTCGAAGAAATGGTCGTCGCGGCCGACCCGCTCGATGCCGAGCATGGCCGACCAGATCGCGGCGATCGCCGTCTCGACCCCCGGCGCCGGCGCGACATAGGCGCTCGCGCCGGCGGCGGCGGTCGCTGCCGGCAGCGCCGCCCGGTCCAGCTTGCCGCTGGTCGACCAGGGTATCGACTCCAGGGCGACGAACGCCGCCGGCAGCATGTACTCCGGCAGGCGGGCGGCGAGCGCATCGCGCAGGCCGCGCGAGTCCGGCGCCAGACCCGCCTCGGCCACCACATAGGCGACCAGGCGCGGCTCGCCGTCGCCGTCGCTGCGCACGGCGACGGCCGCATCGCGCAGGCCGGGACAGGACAGCAGCGCCGCCTCGATCTCGCCCAGTTCGATCCGATAGCCGCGCAACTTGGCCTGGCCGTCGTCGCGGCCGAGGAATTCCAGGTGCCCGTCGTCGCGCCAACGCGCGCGGTCGCCGCTGCGGTACCAGCGCCGTCCTTCGGCGTCGCGCAGGAACCTCTGCGCGCTCAGCTCGGCGCGGTCGAGGTAGCCGCGGGCCACCCCGTCGCCGCCGATCCACAACTCGCCGGCCGCGCCGACCGGCGCCGGCTGGCCGTAGACGTCGACCACGCGCACGCGCACGCCGGCGATCGGCCGGCCGATACTGCCGTCCCAGGCCTGCGGCACGGCCGCGCAGTCCAGCGCCTGGGCGGTGGCGTAGACGGTCGCTTCGGTCGGCCCGTAGGTGTTGAGCCAGCGCGTCGCCGCCGTCGCCGGCAATGCCCGCCACTGCGCCAGGGCCGCCGGCTCGGCCTTCTCGCCGCCGACCACCACCAGGCGCAGGTCCGGACCGATTCCCGGCCGTTCGCCGACGCCGCGGCCCAACGCCTGCACCCAGCGATGCCAGAACGCAGTCGGCAGATCGGCCACCGCGATCCGCTGCTCGCGCAGGAACCGCTCGAACTCGGCATCGGGCGCGACCAGCGCCGCAGGACGCACGACGATCGTGGCGCCGGCCCACAGGGTCGGGAAGATCTCTTCCACCGAGGTGTCGAAACTGCACGAGGCGTAGTGCATGACCCGCTCCGCCGGCGCCAGCGCGCATTGGGCGATGTGGTTGCGGATCAGGTGGACCACGTTGCGGTGTTCGACCACCACCCCCTTGGGTCGCCCGGTCGAGCCGGACGTGTAGATGACATAGGCGGCATCGGCGGCGGACGCGGCAGCGACGAAGTGCGGCACGGCGGCCGGATCGACGGCCGCGCAAGCCGCATCGACCGTCAGCAGCGGCGCAGCGGCGATGCCGGCCAACCGCTCCGCGGCTGGCGCATCGACGATCAGCGCGGCCGGACGGCAGTCGGCGAGCACATCGGCGATGCGCGCGTCCGGATACGCCGGATCGACCGGCACGTATGCGGCCCCGGCCTTCAGCACCCCCAGCATCGCGACGATCTGGTCCGCACCGCGCGCCATGACCAAGGCGACGTAGCGGCCCGGACCCGCGCCCAGCGCGCGCAGGCGCCGGGCGATGCGTTCGGCACGGTCGTCGAGCTCGGCATAGCTCAGGCGCCGTTCGCCGTCGACGATCGCCTCGGCCTCGGGGCACAGTCGCGCCCGCGCTTCCACCCCGGCATGGACGGTCGCCGGCGCGTCGTCGTCGGCCGGCGCCGGGCCCTGCTCCCAGCCGCGCAGCCGCTCGGCCTCATCGGGCGCGGCGAGCGGATGCGCGGCAGCGTCGGCGTCCGGCTGCGACGCCAGCACCGCGATCGCCTCGCGCAGATACCCGGCGATGCGCCGCGCCTGCGCCGGCGACAGCCGCAACGGATCGACGATGACCTGCAGCAGCAACCGCCCGCCAGTGTGCGAGAACGACACATCGAGCGGATAGCCGGTCCACTCGTGCACGCTGGAACCCAGCAGCTTGAGCCCTGCCCCGTCCAGGGCTTCGTAGGCATGGAAGTTGACGTAGTTGAAGATCGACTCGAACAAGGCTTCGCCGCCCTGTTCGCGGTGCAGGCGGAAATACGGGTAATAGCGATGCTCGATCGCTCCCAGCTCGGCCTGGCGCACCTGCAGCGCGAGCTCGCGCCAACTGCGCGCATCCAGCTGCGTCCGCAAGGGCAAGGTGTTGAGAAACAGTCCCAGGGCGCGATCGCCGTCGACCGTCTCCGGACGCACGTTGGAGACCAGTCCGGTGGCGATGTCGCGGCTGCCGCATAGCGCGGCCAGCACGCGCAAGTGCGCGGTCAACAGCAGCGTGCGCACCGGCACGCCCATGGCATGGGCGAGCTCGCGCAGGGCGCGTTCGTCGCCGGCGGCGATCTCGGTCGCCTCGGCATGGTAGCCGGCGCGCGCGTGCGCGCTGCCGTCGTGCGCCGGCAGCGCGTTGCGCTGGAAACCGGCCAGCGCGTCGCGCCAATATTGCGCCTGGCGCGGGTCCAGCAACGCCGCCTGTTCCAGCGCCACCGCATCGGCCGGCGAGGCGCGCAAAGGCTGCGGATCGACCCGATCGATCGGTTCGATCGGTTCGATCGGTTCGATCGGTTCGATCGGGTCGGCCGCGCCGGCCTGCTCCAGCCTGCGCAGATAACCGCCGAACAGCTCGGTCTGCATCAGCGCCACGCTCCATCCGTCGAGGATCGCGTGGTGGAAGCTCATCGTGTACTGGATCCGACGCTCGTCCAGCCGGTGCACGAGCACGCGCCACAGCGGCGGCCGTTCCAGGTCGAAATCGCGACGGCGCTCGCCGGCGACGAAGTCGGCCACCGCGGCCGCGCGCTGGCCGGAGTCGTGCGCGCGCCAGTCGATCACCTCCAGCGGCACGGCCGCCTCGGCGTGGACCAGTTGCAAGGGCTCGCTGTAGCCGCCGTGGACGAAACCGGTGCGCAAGGCCGGATGGCGGCGCAAGACCGCCGCCAATGCGGCGCGCATGCAGGCTTCGCTCCAGCGCGGCAGCTCGAGTTCGTAGCTGAAGACGTCGTGGTAGGCGCCCTCGGCATGCGCCAACTGGGCATGGAAGATCATGCCCTGTTGCAACAGCGTGGCGGCATACGCCTGTTCGATGCCGGCCGGCAGGCGCGCGGCGTCGGCCTCCGTCAAGGGCCGCGGCCGCGGCCGCTCGTCGGCGTCGGTATCCGCGCTCGTGTCCGCCGCGCCGCCCAAGCCGCACGCAAGTTCGGCCACGGTCGGGCTGCGGAACAAGTCGGCGATAGCGAACGCCAGACCGCGCTCGCGCGCCTTGGCGACCACCGCGATGCTGCGGATCGAGTCGCCGCCGAGTTCGAAGAAGTTGTCGTGGCGGCCGACCTGGGCCACCTCCAGCACCTGCGACCAGATCTGCGCCAGCGCCCGCTCCGCCTCGCCCTGCGGCGCGGCGTAGGCGCGCTGCACGTACGCCGACGCTCCCGGTTCCGGCAATCGGCTGCGCTCCAGCTTGCCGTTCGCGCTCAGCGGCCACTGCGCCACCGCCACGTACGCCGCCGGCACCATGTAGTCCGGCAGGCGCGCGCCCAAGGCCTGGCGCAGCTCGGACGCCTCCAGCCGTTCGCATTCCACATACGCCACCAGCCGCGGCTCGCCGCCGTCGGACCGCGCGCACACCACCGCCTCGCGCACGCCCGCGCACTGGCGCAGCGCGCTCTCGATCTCGCCCAACTCGATCCGGAACCCGCGCAGCTTGACCTGGTAATCGTTGCGCCCCAGGTACTCCAGCACGCCGTCCTCGCGCCAGCGCGCCAGGTCGCCGGTCCGGTACAGCCGATCGCCGGCCGCGAACGGGCTGGCCAGGAACCGCTCCGCGCTCAGCTCCGGACGGTTCAGATAGCCGCGTCCGACCTGCACCCCGCCGATGTACAACTCGCCCGCCGCGCCCAACGGCAGCGGACGCATCGCCTCGTCCAGCACGTACATGCGCACGTTCGGCGCCGGCCGCCCGATCGGCACCGCGCCCCGGTCTTGCGCCGTGCAGGTCCACCAGGTCACGTCCACCGCCGCTTCGGTCGGGCCGTACAGGTTGTGCAGCGCCACCTGCGGGTACGCCGCCAGGAACCGGTCGCGCAGTTCGCCGCTCAGCGCCTCGCCGCTGCACAGCACCGCGCGCACCCCGGCCAGCGAACCGGCCGGCGCGTGGCGCAGATACGCCTCCAGCATCGACGGCACGAAGTGCAGCACGCGGATGCCGCTGCGCTGGATCAGCTCGCCCAGGTACTGCGGATCCTGATGCCCGCCCGGCCGCGCCAGCACCAGCCGCGCGCCCGCGTTCCAGGTCAGGAAGAACTCCCACACCGACACGTCGAAGCCGAACGGGGTCTTCTGCAGCACCACGTCCTGCGGTCCCACAGCGAACGCCTCCTGCGCCCATTGCAGCCGGTTGCAGACCCCGTCGTGCTGGTTCATCGCCCCTTTCGGCGCGCCGGTCGAACCGGAGGTGTAGATCACGTAGGCCAGGTGCTGCGGCGTCAGGCCCAGCGCCTGCGGGTCGGGGTCGGTGTCCAGCGCCGACCAGCCGGCCGGCCGGTCCAGGTGCAGCAACGGCGTCTGCGCCAGCGCCGCCGCGCCGGCGGCGTCGGCCAGCACTTGCCGCGGCGCGCAGTCGGCCAACATCGCCTGCAGCCGCTGCGCCGGCAGCGACGGGTCCAGCGGCACGTAGGCCGCGCCGGCCTTGAGGATGCCGAGCAGGCCGACCGCCAACTCCAGGCCGCGTTCGGCGCACAGCGCGATCCGGTCGTCCGGCATCGCGCCCTGCGCCAGCAGGGTGTGGGCCAGGCGATTGGCGCGCGCGTTCAACTCGCCGTAACTCAGCGACGCGCCTTCGAACTCCACCGCCACCGCGTCCGGCGCCTTGCGCGCCTGCGCCTCGAAGCCGGCGTGCAGGCTCGGCAGCGGCGGGTAGCCGCGCTGGGTCGCGTTGAACGTTTCCAGCAACAGCGATCGTTCCGCCGGCGGCAGTACGCCGTCGGCGCTCTCGCCGCCGGCCAGAGCCTCCAGCGCCGTGCGCAGATAGCCGATCAGGCGCTGCGGATCCGCCGCCCGCGCGGAGTGGGCGCACTGGGCCAGGATCGAGAAGCCCTCCTCGGTGTCGTCCACCGCGATCGCGATCGGGTAGTTGGTGCGTTCGCCGCCGGCCACCAGGCGCATGCCTTGCGCCGCCAGGGCGGCCGCGGCGCGCGCGTCGGCGGCTTCGCCGCGGCGGTAGTTCAGCAGGCTGTTGAACAACGGCGTCGGCGGCGCGACCGCGCTGCAGCGCTGGGCCAACGACAGCGGCGCCTGCTCGTGGGCGAGCAGCGCGTTCAATTCGTCCTGCATGCGGCGCAACGCGGCATCGCCATCGCGGCCGCCGTCCGCGCCTTGCCCGTCCAGCCGCACCCGCACCGGCAAGGTGTTGATGAACACCCCCAGAGCGCGGTCGGAGCCGGCCACGCCCTGCAGGCGGCCCGACAGGACCGTGCCGAACACCACGTCGTCGCGATCCGCGCATGCGCCCAGCACCTGCGCCCAGGCCAGGTGGAACAGCGCGGCCGGCAGCACGCCGGCACGCTGGGCGCGGGCGCGCAAGGCCCGAGACAGATCCGCCGGCAGGCGCTCGACGGCTTCGCGCAATGCGCTGCCGTCGCCGCGGACGTCGTTCGCGCCGAACGGCAAGGTCGGTTCGGCGAGGTCGGCCAGACGCTCGCGGAAGTAGGCCTCGTGCGCCTGCCGCGGCACTGCCAGGGTGTGAGCGATGAAGCGCCGGTACGGCAACGGCGGGGTCAGTTCGCCGGCCCCGGACAGCAGCGCCAACACCTCGCGCATCATCATCGCCAGGGTGACGTGGTCGCAGACTGCGTGGTGGGCGAGCAGCCCGAGCAGGCATTCGCCGCTGTCGGCCGCTTGCACCCGATGGGCCGCGAGCAGCGGCGCACGGTCCAGATCGAGTCGGGTCCGGTCCGGATCGGTCGCAGCCAGCAGGTGCGCGGTAGCGGCCTGGCGGTCGGCCAGGCGGCCATGGTCGATGCACGGCAGGCGCGCCTGCCGGCGGACCACCTGCAGCGGCGCCTCCAGGCCTTGCCAATGCAAGGCCGTGCGCAGGATGTCGTGGCGATCGATCACCGTTTGCAGCGCGTCGAGGAAGGCCTCGGCCTGTTCGGCGCCGTCGAAAGCGATCGCGGTGCGCAGCAGGTAGGCGTCGCCGCTGCCGCCGAGCAGATGATGGAACAGGATCCCTTCCTGCAGCGGCGCCAGCGGGTAGATGTCCTGCACGTTGCCGGCGCCGCCTTCGACCGCGGCGACCATCGCATCGATGCGAGCCTGGTCCAGCGCGACCAGATCCAGCATCGTCGGTTCGATCCGCAGCGCATCGGCCGGGATGCCGCTGCCGTCCGCCGCAGACGGGTCCGTCGCTTCGGCGCCGCCGGCCAACCGCAGCCGGCTCGCCATCCGCGCCAGCGACGGCATTTCGAATACCGCGCGCACGTCCAGGGCATGGCCGGCCTGGCGCAGGCGTTCGATCAACGCGATCGCCGACAGCGAATGCCCGCCCAGTTCGAAGAAAGAATCGTGGCGGCCGACCGCGTCGACCGCGAGCACCTCCGTCCAGGCTTCGGCCAGCACGGTCTCCTGCGCGCCGCTCGGCGCCTGGTAATCGCGCCGGATCGCCGCCGGCCCCTGCGGCGTCGGCAGCGCCGCGCGGTCGACCTTGCCGTTGGCGGTCAGCGGCAGCGCCTCGAGGACCGAGAAGGCCGACGGCATCATGTAGTCCGGCAGGCGCGCGGCGAGCCGCTCGCGCGCGGCCGCGGCCGACCAGGACGCGGCATCGGCGGGTACGACGTAGGCGACCAGACGCCGGTCGCCCGGCGCGAACTCGCGCACTTCCACCACCGCCGCGTCTACATCGCCGGCGTCGAGCAACTGGGCCTCGATCTCGCCCAGCTCGATGCGGAAGCCGCGGATCTTGACCTGACTGTCGAGGCGGCCGAGGAATTCCAGCTGGCCGTCGCCGCGATGGCGGGCGCGGTCGCCGGTGCGGTACATCCGCGCCTGCGCGCCCGGCGCGACGAAGGGGTCGGCCAGGTAGCGCTCGGCGGTCAGCGCGTCGCGGCGGAAGTAGCCCGCGCTGAGGCATTCGCCGCCGATGTACAGGTCGCCGGCGACGCCTTCGGGCACCGGGTTGAGGTCGGCGTCGAGCACGTAATAGCGCGCGTTCTGGATCGGCCGGCCGTAGGGAATGCTGGCCCAGGCCGGATCGACGCGCTCGATCGGAAAGTAGTTCGACCACACCACCGCCTCGGTGGCGCCGCCCAGGCCGATCGGCCGGCAGTTCGGGAACGCGGCGCGCAGCGCGTCGGGCAGTTCCAGCGGGATCCAGTCGCCGCTGAAGAACGCCAGCCGCAGCCACGGCGATTGCACGCCGTCGCGCAGGTAGGGCAGCAGTTGCGCGAACACCGCCGGCGCCGAGTCCCAGAAGCTGATCCGCTCCTCACGCAGGATCCGCACCAGCGCGCGCGGGTCGGCGACCTCTTCGCGGGTGGCGACCCGGACCCGGCCGCCCGCCGCCAGGATGCCGAAAATGTCGTACACCGACAGATCGAAGCACAGCGAG
The DNA here is from genome assembly GCF_057657315.1 of Lysobacter sp. Soil_C_15. NCBI lineage: Bacteria > Pseudomonadati > Pseudomonadota > Gammaproteobacteria > Lysobacterales > Lysobacteraceae > Lysobacter > Lysobacter sp. Soil_C_15. Next base: position 15,180 of record NZ_JBDGIR010000010.1, on the reverse strand, counting down.
GTGGTGAACAGCAGGGTGTCGTCCGCACCGACGCCGAAACTGCGCTGGACCCATTCGAACAGGTTGATCGCCGGGCGATGCTGGACCATCACGCCCTTGGGCAGGCCGGTCGATCCGGAGGTGTAGATCAGGTAGGCGAGCTGATCGGAGACGATGCCGAGCGCGGCCGGGTCCGGGTCGTGCTCGGGATAGCCTGCGACTGCGTCTTCCTGGTCCAGGCGCAGCACCTGCATCCGCTCGGCGGCCGCGCCGAGCGCGGTCGGATCGTCGAGCAGGCCGCCATCGGCCAGCAGCGCGACCGGCGCGCCGTCCTCCAGCATGTAGGCCAGGCGTTCGGGCGGATACCCCGGATCCAGCGGCAGATAGGCGCCGCCGGCCTTGAGGATGCCAAGCAGCGCGGCGATCATCCTCGCCCCGCGTTCGGCGCAGATCGCCACCCGATCGCCCGGGCGCAGCCCCATCGCCAGCAAGCGGTGGGCGATCCGGTTGGCGCGCGCGTTGAGCTCGCCGTAGCCGCAGCTGCGGCCGTCGGCGATCACCGCGACCGCGTCCGGACGCAGCCGCGCCTGGCGCTCGAAACCGCTGTGGATCAGGTCCTCGCGCCGGTACGGCACGGCGGTGTCGTTGAACGCGTCGACCAGCCGCGCACGCTCGGCCGCCGGCAGTACCGGCAAGGCGTGCGCGGGCGTGGAATCGCCGCTCTCGACCGCGCTCAGCAGGCGCTCGATCGCGCAGGCGTAGCGTTCGGCCATCGCCGCGGCGTCGATTCCGGGCGCGCACATCGCCACCAGGCCGATGGCATGGCCGGCCAGGTCGACCGACAAGGTCAACGGATAATTCGAGCGCTCGCGTCCGGCATGCACGCGCACCCCGGGCAGGCCCGTCCCTGCGCCGGTCGGTTCGGCGCCATGGCGCACGTTGAGCAAGGCGGTGAACAGCGGCAACGGCGCCTCGACGCTGCTGCAGCGCTGGGCCAGGGCTAGCGAAGCCTGCTCGTGGCGCAGCAACTCGGCCAGCGCCTGGCGGGTGCGCTCCACCAGCGCGGTGGCGTCGCCGTCGAGCGCGATCCGCAGCGGCAGGGTGTTGATGAACACGCCCAGCGCGCGCGCCGCGCCGGCTTCGCGCATGCGTCCGGACAGCACCGAGCCGAACACCACGTCGCGGCGGCCGGTACAGGCGGCCAGGGTCATCGCCCAGGCCGCATGCAGGAACGCCGACAGCGGCACGCCGCGCGCGCGCGCCAGGCGGTGCAGGCGCAACGCGACCTCCTCGCGCAGGGCCAGGCGCGCCTCGACCGCGGACGCGCCGGCATCTCGCGCGTCCACAATCCCGAACGGCGCGGTCGGCTCTTCGACCTCGCCCAAAGTGCGGCGGAAATACGCCTCGTGCCCGGCGCTGCCGGCCAGGCGCGCGCGCGCGACGAAGTCGCGGAACGGCAGCGCCGGCGGCAGTTGCGCGGTCCGTCCCGCCAGGCGCAGGCCGATTTCCTCGACCACGCCGGCCAGAGTGATGTGGTCGCTGATGAAGTGATGGTTGACCAGCGCCAGCAACCAGCCGCCGTCCGCGTCCGGCATCGCGTAGGCGCGCAACAGCGGCCCCTGGCGCAGGTCCAGGCGCAGCCGGGCCGGATCGGTGTGCGCTTCCAACGCTTCGCGCGGGCTGCGGTCCGCGGCCGGCGTCAGCTCTTCCAACGGCAGCGCTGCCCGCCGCAGCACCACCTGCACCGGCTCCGGCACGCCCTCCCAGCACGCCACCGTGCGCAGCACGTCGTGGCTGTCGACCGTCGCCTGCAACTCGCGCAGGAACGCATCCAGCCGCGGGCGGTCATCGAAGCCGAGCACCGTGCGCAGCAGGTAGGCATCGCCCTGGCTCTGCAGCAGATGATGGAACAGGATGCCTTCCTGCAGCGGCGCCAGCGGATAGATGTCCTGGATGTTGCGCATGCCGCCGGGCACGGCCGCGGCGATCGCATCGATATTGGCCTGGGTCAGCTCGACCAGCGGCAGCATCGAGGGTTCGATGCGTTCGGCATCGGCGGGGATCCGGTTCGGCGGAACCGCGACGACCGGTTCGGATCCGGCTTCCGCGGTCATGCGTCGCGCCAACGCGGCCAGCTCCGGGGCCGCGAATACGTCGCCGACCTGCAATCGCCAGCCGGCGCGCGCCAGCGGCTCGACCAGGCGCAGGACCCGCATCGAGTCGCCGCCGAGTTCGAAGAAGTTGTCGTGGCGGCCGACCTGGGCCACCTCCAGCACCTGCGACCAGATCTGCGCCAGCGCCCGCTCCGCCTCGCCCTGCGGCGCGGCGTAGGCGCGCTGCACGTACGCCGACGCTCCCGGTTCCGGCAATCGGCTGCGCTCCAGCTTGCCGTTCGCGCTCAGCGGCCACTGCGCCACCGCCACGTACGCCGCCGGCACCATGTAGTCCGGCAGGCGCGCGCCCAAGGCCTGGCGCAGCTCGGACGCCTCCAGCCGTTCGCATTCCACATACGCCACCAGCCGCGGCTCGCCGCCGTCGGACCGCGCGCACACCACCGCCTCGCGCACGCCCGCGCACTGGCGCAGCGCGCTCTCGATCTCGCCCAACTCGATCCGGAACCCGCGCAGCTTGACCTGGTAATCGTTGCGCCCCAGGTACTCCAGCACGCCGTCCTCGCGCCAGCGCGCCAGGTCGCCGGTCCGGTACAGCCGATCGCCGGCCGCGAACGGGCTGGCCAGGAACCGCTCCGCGCTCAGCTCCGGACGGTTCAGATAGCCGCGTCCGACCTGCACCCCGCCGATGTACAACTCGCCCGCCGCGCCCAACGGCAGCGGACGCATCGCCTCGTCCAGCACGTACATGCGCACGTTCGGCGCCGGCCGCCCGATCGGCACCGCGCCCCGGTCTTGCGCCGTGCAGGTCCACCAGGTCACGTCCACCGCCGCTTCGGTCGGGCCGTACAGGTTGTGCAGCGCCACCTGCGGGTACGCCGCCAGGAACCGGTCGCGCAGTTCGCCGCTCAGCGCCTCGCCGCTGCACAGCACCGCGCGCACCCCGGCCAGCGAACCGGCCGGCGCGTGGCGCAGATACGCCTCCAGCATCGACGGCACGAAGTGCAGCACGCGGATGCCGCTGCGCTGGATCAGCTCGCCCAGGTACTGCGGATCCTGATGCCCGCCCGGCCGCGCCAGCACCAGCCGCGCGCCCGCGTTCCAGGTCAGGAAGAACTCCCACACCGACACGTCGAAGCCGAACGGGGTCTTCTGCAGCACCACGTCCTGCGGTCCCACAGCGAACGCCTCCTGCGCCCATTGCAGCCGGTTGCAGACCCCGTCGTGCTGGTTCATCGCCCCTTTCGGCGCGCCGGTCGAACCGGAGGTGTAGATCACGTAGGCCAGGTGCTGCGGCGTCAGGCCCAGCGCCTGCGGGTCGGGGTCGGTGTCCAGCGCCGACCAGCCGGCCGGCCGGTCCAGGTGCAGCAACGGCGTCTGCGCCAGCGCCGCCGCGCCGGCGGCGTCGGCCAGCACTTGCCGCGGCGCGCAGTCGGCCAACATCGCCTGCAGCCGCTGCGCCGGCAGCGACGGGTCCAGCGGCACGTAGGCCGCGCCGGCCTTGAGGATGCCGAGCAGGCCGACCGCCAACTCCAGGCCGCGTTCGGCGCACAGCGCGATCCGGTCGTCCGGCATCGCGCCCTGCGCCAGCAGGGTGTGGGCCAGGCGATTGGCGCGCGCGTTCAACTCGCCGTAACTCAGCGACGCGCCTTCGAACTCCACCGCCACCGCGTCCGGCGCCTTGCGCGCCTGCGCCTCGAAGCCGGCGTGCAGGCTCGGCAGCGGCGGATAGCCGCGCTGGGTCGCGTTGAACGTTTCCAGCAACAGCGATCGTTCCGCCGGCGGCAACAGCTCCAGCGTCTCGACCGGCCGCGCGGGATCGCGCGCCATCTCCAGCAGCAGGCGTTCCAGGCCGCCGAGCCAGCGCTCGATGCTGGAACGGCGATACAGGTCGGCGTCGTAGCTCAGTCCGCCGGCGTAGCCGTCGGCGGTCTCGCTCAGATTCAACACCAAGTCGTGACTGGCGGTGTGTTGCTGCAGCGGGAATTCCTCGATGCGCAACTCGCCCAGGCGCAACGCCGTCGATGGCGTGTTGTTCAGGGATACCAGAGTCTGGAACAAGGGGCCGTGGCCGAGCGCGCGCTGTGGCCGCACCGCATCGACGATGCGGTCGAACGGCACCTCCTGGCGCTCGAAGCAGGCCAGCAGCTCCTGGTGCACGGCGCCAACCAGGGCCTCGGCGGTCATGCCGTCGTCCAATCGCGTCCGCACCGGCAAGGTATCGACGAAGAATCCGATCAGCTGTTCCAGTTCGGTGCGCGGCCGGTGCGCGACCGGCATGCCGACGACCAGGTCGCGTTGGCCGCTCATCCGCGCCAGCATCAGGTTCCAGGCCGCCAGGATCGCCGCGAACGGCGTCGCCCCGCAGCGCGCGGCCAACCCGCGCACCGCCGCGCTCACCGCCTGCGGCCAGCGCACCTCGACCCGCGCGCCGCGATGCCGCGCCACCGCCGGGCGGGCGAAGTCGCCGGCCAGGGTCGACAGCAGCGGCGCGCCGTCCAGCGCCTGCTTCCATGCCGACAACGCGGTCTCGAAGGCCGCTCCGTGTTGCCGGCCGCGCTCCCAGGCGGCGAAATCCGGGTATTGCAGCGCCAGCGGCGGCAACGGATCGGGACGACCCTCCAACTGCGCCGCGTACAAGGCCGCGACCTCGCGTACCAGGATGCCGACCGACCAGCCATCGCTGACGATGTGGTGCTGTGTCAGCACCAGCACATGGTCTTCCTCGCCCAACCGGATCAGGCGCGCACGCACCGGCGGCTCGCGCTGCAGATCGAACGGCAGGCCCGCTTCTTCGCCGCACAGGGCCTGCAGCCGCGATTCGCGCTCGGCGTCGGCGGCGTCCGCCAGGTCGGACCGGGCCAGCGCGAACTCGGCCGGGGCGGCGATCGTCAGCTCCGGCTCGCCGTCGCGGTCGCGGATGCGGCTGCGAAGAATCTCGTGCCGTGCCGTCACTCCGCTCAGCGCCGCCTGCAGCGCCTCGCTGCGCAGCGGCCCGAGCAGGCGCAGCGCGGCGCAGATCCGGTAGGCATCGCCGGCGCCGCCATCGAGGCGGTGCAGGAACCACAGCCGGCGCTGGCCCCAGGACAACGGCAGCGCGCCGTCGCGATCGATCCGCACGATGGCTGCATCGCCCGCTTGCGTCGGCGCTTCGCCCGCGCGCAGGCGCTTGAGCGCGACCGCGCGGCGCAAGGCTTGCAGCCGCTCTTCGGCCTCGTTCGCGGGCAGGCGGTCCGCGCCCTGCCCCTGCCGTCCCTTGCCGCTTGCGTCGCTTCGATTCTGCGTCATCGCCTCGATTCCATTACGTCGTCGGTTCCACGTCCATTGCCTGCGCCGCCACAACCGCCGGCGCTTACTCGTCCAGCAGCGCCAGCAGTTCGTCTTCGCTGAGCTCGTCCAGTCCCGCGCTGGCCTGCGCTACCGCCTGGGCGTCGAACCCGGCCAATCCTTTCTCGGTCGCCGCGGCCGCCATCGCCGCCAATGTGGGATGGGCGAAGATGTCGCGTATCGCCAAGCCGATTCCGAGCCGCTCGCGCACCCGCTGCGCCAGTTGCAACGCCGACAGCGAGTGTCCGCCGAGCAGGAAGAAGTCGTCGCCGCGACAGACCTCGGCGACGCCGAGCAGTTCGCGCCAGAGCCCGGCGAGTTCGCGCTCGGTCCGGTCGGCCGGCGGCTCGCGGCGCCCGTCGCCGGCGATCCGTCCCGGCGCCGGCAGCGCGGCCGAGTCCAGCTTGCCGTTGGCGGTGGTCGGAATCCGGTCGAGGAACACGTAATGCGCCGGGCGCAGGTAATCGGGCAAGGCCGCGACCTGTTCGCGCAGGGCGCGTTCGAGCGCGCCGCGGCCGCTCCAGACCGTAGCGTCCTGCATGCCCGCATCCGCCGCGACCGTCGCCGCCTCAGGCGATGGGGAGCGACGCGTCGCATAAACGTTGTGCAGGGCCGTGCCGGCCAGCGCGGCCTCCTGCTCGCTGGCCACCGCGAAGCCATGCCTCTCCAGCAGGCCGCGTACCCGCTCCAGACGCCCGTCCAGGTCGTGCACCTCCACCACCACCTGGCGCAGGCGCGGCCAATGCGCGTCGTCGATGCCGAGCAACACCTCCAGCTCGGCGCCCTCCACATCCACCTTGAGCAGGTCGATGCGGTCCAGCGCGTGCTCGGCGACGACCTGCGACACGGTCCGCAACGGCCGCCGCACCCGTTCCTCGCGCATGCGCTCGTCCAGCAGCTCGCGCAGCCCCTCGCCGGCCGGCGCCGCGGCCGAAGACGAACTCAGATAAGACTCGACCACGCCGCGCGAGGCGGCGGCATCCAGCACGCAGCTGGAAACGATGCTGTTGTGCGGATAGAACACGAACTCGGCCTCGCCGGGCGCCGCCGCCAGACCGCAGTCGTAGACCGTGGCGCGCAGACCGCGCAGTTCGGCGTTCAGGCGCGCGATGCGATGGACTTGCGGAATCGGCTCGAACGCGAAGATCCGCGCGTCGCGGCAGCGTTCGCCGACGTAGAGCGCGAACATGCCGATGTTTGCGCCGACGTCGAACACGCAACAGCCGTCGTCGAGGCGGATGCCGTGGCGGCGGTAGGCGTCGCCGGCGAAGATCTCCTCGTGCAGGAACCGGGTCTCGCTGGCGTTGAGGTGGAACACCTCGCCGAGCCCGTCCAGTTCCAGCGTGTCGGCGCCCGCTTCCGCCGCCAACGCCGCCAGCGCGCGCGGCACCGCGGCGCGGCGCGCCGACGGCACCGCGTAGGCCACCAACCGGCGATCGCTGTCGCCGAAGTCGCGCGCGACCACGCGCACGTCGTCCAGCCCCGGGTGCGCGGCCAGGCAGGCCTCGATTTCGCCCGGCTCGACCCGATAACCGCGGATCTTCAGCTGGAAGTCGCTGCGCCCCAGGTATTCGAGCGCGCCGTCCTCGCGCCAGCGGCCGAGGTCGCCGGTGCGGTACATCCGCCCTGCGGGCGCGTAGGGATCGGGCAGGAACCGCTGCCCGGTCAGTTCCGGGCGATTCCAGTAGCCGCGGCCGACCTGCACGCCGCCGATGTACAGTTCGCCTATCGCGCCCAACGGCACCGGCCGCTGCGCCGGATCGAGCACGTACATGCGGGTGTTGGCGACGGGCCGGCCGATCGGCACCGTCTCGGGCGCGGCCTCCTCGCAGGCCCACCAGGTCACGTCCACCGCCGCTTCGGTCGGTCCGTACAGGTTGTGCAGGCGCACCGTCGGCAACCATCGCCGGAAGCGCGCCTGCAAGCGCGGCGGCAAGGCCTCGCCGCTGCACAGCACATGGCGCAATCCCAGGCATTGCGCTGCTTCGGCGCCGTCCAGGAAGGCCTGCAGCATCGACGGCACGAAATGCACCATGGTCACTCCGCGCTCCTGGATCGTGCGCGACAGATAAGCCGGGTCGGCCTGCCCGCCCGGCCGCGCCAGCACCAGGCGCGCGCCGCTCAGCAGAGGCAGGAACAGTTCCCAGACCGACACGTCGAAACCGAACGAGGTCTTCTGCAGCACCACGTCGCGCGCGTCCACGCCGAACCGGTCGCGCGCCCACAGCAGGCGATTGACCACTCCATCGTGCTGATTCATCGCCCCTTTCGGCCGGCCGGTCGATCCCGAGGTATAGATCAGATAGGCCAGGCTCGACTCGCTGAGCCCCGGCACCGGCGCGGTTGCGCTCGGATAGCCTAACCATTCCTCCGCCGCGTCCAGGCGCCAGACCCGGTCGCAAGCCGAGGCCAGTCCGGGCAGGGTCCGCAGCAGCTCGGACTGGACCAGCAGCACGCAGGCGCCCGAATCCTCGAGCATGAAAGCCAGGCGCTCGTGCGGATAATCGGGATCCAACGGCACGTAGGCGGCGCCGGACTTGAGGATGCCGAGCAGTCCCACCGGCAACTGCAGCGAACGCCGGGTGCAGATCGCCACCCGCGCCTCGGGACCGACCCCGTACGCGCGCAGCCGGCTGGCGACCCGGTTGGCCGCCGCGTCCAGTTCGGCATAGCTCAGCGCCGCGCCCTCGTACTCGACTGCGGTCGCATCCGGGGTGCGCGCGGCCTGGGCCTCGAACAAGCCGTGCACGGTCGTGCCGCGCGGGTAAGCGGCCGCGGTGTCGTTGAACTGCTCCAGCATCAGCAGGCGCTGCGGCTCGGGCAGCACCTCCAGTTCGCAAACGCCAGTCGCGGCGTCGCGCTCCAGCGCCTCGGCCAGGCCGGCCAGCGCGCGCTCGAGCAAGCCGATGCAGCGCACCGGATCGATCGATCGCGCGCAATGCACGACCAGGGTATAGCCCTCGCCCTCGTCGTTGACCGACATCGACAGCGGGTAGTTGGTGCGTTCTTCCATGAACAACACGCGGATGCGGTCCCAATCGGCCCCGCCGGAGCCCGGTTCGGCCAGCGCGACGCTGTGGCGGTAATTGAGCAGCGTGGTGAACAACGGCTGCGGCGCCGGCACCGCGCTGCAGCGTTGCGCCAGCGCCAGCGGCGCGTGCTCGTGCTGCAGCAGCGCCGCCAGTTGCGCGGCGGCCGCCGCCACCGCAGTCGCGGCGCTGCGCCGGTCGACCTGCAAGCGGAACGGCAGGGTGTTGATGAACACCCCCATCATCCGTTCGGCGTCGTCGCCGCCCATCCGCCCGGACAGCACGGTGCCGAACACCACGTCGTCGCGCCCGCTGCAGCGCGCCACGACCTGCGCCCAGGCGACATGGAACAGGGCCGCCGGCGCGACCCCGCGCGCCCGCGCGCAGGCGCGGACCGCCGCCGCGAGCGGCGCGGGCAAGGCTCGCCGCGCTTCGTGCACGCCGGCTGCGCCGCCGTGCAGGGCGTCGACTCCGAACGCGACGGTCGGCGCGTCGACGTCGCCGAGCAAGCCGCTGAAATAGGCTTCGTGCGTCCGGGCCGGCTGCGCCGCGATCGCGGCCAGGTGGCGGCCGAACGGCACCGGCGTCGGCAACTGTTCCGCGCGGCCGTCGAGCAGCACCGCGACCTCGCTCAGGATCAGCTCCAGGGTGACGTGGTCGCTGATGATGTGGTGATTGACCAGGGCCAGGCGCCACTGCGCGCCGTCGCCATCGGCGGCGGCGTGCAGCGCGATCAGCGGCGCCCGGTCCAGAGCGATGCGGGTCGTGGCCGGATCGGCGATGCGCGACAGCCAGGCGGTCGGGTCCGCGCCCGCCGGCACTGCCGCCTCCCGCAACGGCAGCTCGACTCGGCGGTGCACGACCTGCACCGGCCGCGACAGTCCCTGCCAGTGCACCGAGCTGCGCAGGATGTCGTGGCGCGCCACCACCGTGCGCAGCGCCTCGACGAAGCGATCCAGCCCGCGGCGGTCGGCGAAACCGAGCACGAAGGTGGACAGGTAGGGATCCCCCGTCTCTTCGGCCAGGTGGTGGAACAAGATGCCTTCCTGCAGCGGCGCCAGCGGATAAACGTCCTGCACGCCGGGCGCGCCGCCGGGGATGCGCGCGGCCAGGACGTCCAGCTCGGCCTGCGACAGGCCCGCCAGCGGCACCAGGTCCGGCCGCAATGCGGTGGCGTGCTCCGGCACCCCGGCGGCGATCGGCGCGGCCGGACGGACGCCGCCGGCGTCGAGCTGGGCGCAGAACGCGCGCAGCACCGGTGCGGCGAACAGCATGCGCACATCGACCGTATCGCCGTGCTCGCGCAACCGGGCCACGATGCGGATCGCCAGCATCGAATGTCCGCCCAGTTCGAAGAAGCCGTCGTCGCGCCCCACCTGCTCCAGCCCCAGCAACTCGCGCCACAGCGCCGCGACCCGGCGTTCGGTCGGAGTCGACGGCGGCAGGAAATCGCGCGCGACCATCGCCCCGCGCTCCGGCGCCGGCAGCGCGTTGCGGTCCAGCTTGCCGTTCGGCGTCAACGGCAGCGCGGCGAGCCGGACGATCGCGGCGGGCACCATGTATTCGGGCAAGACCGCGGCCAAGGCGGCGCGCAACCGCGCCGGCGCCGGATCGGCGCCGTCGTGCGCGACCACGTACGCCGCCAGCCTGGGCTCGCCGGGCTCGTCCTCGCGCGCGACCACCACCGCCTCGCGCACGCCCGGCTCGGCCAGCAACTGCGCCTCGATCTCGCCCAGCTCGATGCGGAAGCCGCGGATCTTGACCTGCTGGTCGTTGCGGCCGAGATATTCGACGCTGCCGTCGTCCAGCCAACGGCACAGGTCGCCGGTGCGGTAGACGCGTCCGCCGGCCGGGTCCAGCGGATCGGGCAGGAAACGTTCGTCGGTCAGTTCGGGCCGGTTGAGATAGCCGCGCGCGACCTGCACCCCGCCGATCAGCAGCTCGCCCGGCGCGCCCACCGGCAGCGGCCGCATCGCCTCGTCGACGATGTAGAAACGGGTGTTGGCGATCGGCCAGCCGATCGGCGCGCGCCCGCCCGGGTCGCCGGGCCGGCACGGCGCATAGCAGACGTTGACCGAGGTTTCGGTCGGGCCGTAGTGATTGAACAGCTCGGTGCCCGGCAACGCCCGGAAGAAGCGCTGCGCGAGCTCGTAGGGCAGCGCTTCGCCGCCGGAGAACACCTGGCGCAGGCAAGTGCACTGGCCGAAGCGCGGATGATCGAGCATGGCACGCAGCAGGGTCGGGACCAGCTTGAGCCGGGTCGCTCCGCCGCGCAGGATCAGGTCGATCAGATACTCGGCGTCGAAATGGCGCCCTGGCGCGGCGATCAGCAGGCGGGCGCCGCAGATCAGCGCGCTGAAGAAATCCCAGATCGAGGCGTCGAAGCTGAAGGGCGTCTTCTGGATCAGGATGTCGCGGCCGTCCATCGGGTATTGCGCGCGCAGCCAGCACATGTGGTTGGCGATGCCGCGGTGCTGCACCATCACGCCTTTCGGCCGTCCGCTCGAGCCGGAGGTATAGATCACATAGGCCAGGTGTTCGGGACTCGGCTCCGCCGGCGCCTCGTCCGGCGTCGGCGCCGTCGCCGGATAGGCTTCGACCTCGTCCCAGCCCTCATCCAGAGCCAGATCCCGGCGGGTTTCGTCCGCCGGCCACATCGACCGCAGCCGCGCCTGGGTCAGCAGGATCGGCGGGCGGGCGTCGTCGAGCATGTAGCGCAGGCGCTCGATCGGGTAGGACGGATCCAGCGGCAGGAACGCGGCGCCGGCCTTGAGCGTGCCGAGCTGGGCCACGACCATCTCCAGCGAACGCTCCATGCCGATCGCGACCAGCACGTCCGGCCCGCAACCGCGCGCGCGCAGGTAGCGCGCCAAGCGGTTGGCCCGCGCATCCAGTTCGGCATATGTCAGTTGCGCGCCTTCGAACTCGACCGCCACAGCATCCGGCGTCCGCCGCACCTGCGCCTCGATCAGCCGGTGGATCAGCATCGGTTCGGCGAACACGGTGTGGGTGTCGTTGAACCGCTGCAGCAAGCGGGTGCGTTCGCTCGGCCCGAGCACGTCCAGCGCGTCCACGGCGGTGGACGGCGCGGCCTGGGTCAGCGATTCGAGGAGGCTGAGCAAATGGCCGGCCCAGCGCTGCGCGGTGGCCGCGTCGAACAGGTCCGTCGCGTACTCCAGCCGGCCCTGGATCCGTTCGCCGTCGTCGCTCAACGCCAGGGTCAAATCGAAATGGGTCGTCGCCTGCTCCAGGCGCAACGGCTCCACCCGCAGCCCGGCCAGGTCCAGGGCCCCGGCCGGCGTGTTGTCGTAGTTCAGCATCGCCTGGAACAGCGGCGCGTGCGCCAGGCTGCGCGCCGGGCGCACGGCGTCGACCACCTGCTCGAACGGCACGTCCTGCGCCGAGTAGGCGAACGCCAGGGTCTCGCGGCTGCGCTGCATCAGCGCCGCCACATCGGGCGCATCGCGCAGGTCCACGCGCAGCGCCAGGGTGTTGACGAAAAAGCCGATCAAGCCCTCCACGCCAGCCTGGCCGCGATTGGCCGCCGAGGCGCCGATCAGCAGGTCGCGCTGGCCGCTCAGCCGCGACAACAGCACCGCCCAGGCCGCCAGCAGCACGTTGAAAGCAGTGGCGTCCCAGCGCAGCGCGAACTCGCGCACCCGCGCGGTCAGCGCGGCGGGCAGCGCCAGTTCGATCGCGGCGCCGGCGAAACTCTGCTGCGGCGGCCGCGGCCGGTCGCTGGGCAGGGCCAACAACCCGGGCGCATCGCCGATGCGCGCTCGCCATGCATCCAGGCGCGCCCGCGCCGCATCGCCTTCGACCCGCTCGCGCTGCCATGCGGCGTAGTCGCCGTACTGCACCGGCAGCGGCGACAGCGGATCGGACTGGCCTTGCGCGTAGGCCGAATACAGCGCGCCCAACTCGCGCACCAGCACCCCCAGCGACCAGCCGTCTGAGACGATGTGGTGCTGGACCAGGATCGCCACATGCTCGCACTCGCCCAGCCGCAGCAGCCTGCAGCGCACCAGCGGCGGACGCGCGAGATCGAAGGCGGTGGCGCATTCCTGCGCGACGATGGCGCGGATCTGCGCCTGCTGTGCCTCGGCCGACAGGTCGCTGAGGTCGTCCTCGCGGATCGGCATGCCGATATCGGCGGCCGCCGGCTCCGCGCGGCCGGCGCCGTCGCGTTCGACGAAAGCGCAGCGCAGCGCTTCGTGGCGGGCGACGATGCGGTCCAGCGCGGCGCGCAAGGCCGCCCGATCCAGGCGGCCGCTCAGGCGCAAGGCCGCCGGCAGCAGGTAGGCGGTGGCGCTGGCCGGCTCCAGCCGATCCAGGAACCACAGCCTTTGCTGCGAGAACGACAGCGGCAGGCCGCCGTCGCGGTCGGCGATCGCGATCGGCGCCGCGGCCGGAGCGGCTTCGCGCATGCGCTGGTCCAGCTTCCGCTGCAGGATCTTGCGCTTGAGTTGTTCCAGGCTGGCGTGGTCGTCGGTCATGAGGGCTAGGCGATATCGGATGGGGCGTCGCGTGGTGCGGTGCGCGGCCGGCTCAGGCGCCGGCCGCGTCGAACAGAGAAGTCGACAGGTAGCGTTCGCCGGTGTCGGGCAGGATGGTCAGTACGGCGCTGCCGGCCGGCATCTGCCGGGCGATGGCGCTCGCCGCGGCGAACGCAGCGCCCGAAGAAATGCCGCAGCACAAGCCCTCCTGGCGCGCCAGTTCGCGCGCGGCCTGGCGCGCTTCGGCTTCGTCCACCGCAACGGTGCGGTCGGCCACCTGCGGGGTCAGCACCGCGGGCATGAAATTGGGCGCCCAGCCGGCGATCTCGTGGGCCGCCCACGGCTGGCCGGCGAGCACGCGGGCGCGCGCCGGCTCGGCCGCCGCCACGCGCACATCGCCGCGTGCCGCCTTCAGCGCCGCCCCGACCCCGCTCAAGGTGCCGCCGCTGCCCCAGCCGGACACGAACCAGTCCAGCCGCCGCCCGGCGAAGGCGTCGAGGATCTCGCGCGCGGTGCTGTCGCGATGGCAGGCCGGGTTGGCCGGGTTGGCGTACTGATCGGCGAAGTACGCGCCGTTGCGTTCGGCGTATTCGCGCGCCGCACGGCTGCGGCCGAGCGCGCCCTCGACCGCCGGGGTCAGCACCACCTCCGCGCCGTAGGCGCGCATCAGACGCCGGCGCTCGACCGAGTAGTTGTCGCTGATGAAGGCGACGAAGCGGTAGCCGCGCACCGCGCAGGCCATCGCCAGCGCGACGCCGGCGTTGCCGGAGGTGGCCTCGACCACGGTCTGGCCGGGGCGCAGCGCGCCGCGCCCGATCGCGTCGTCGAGGATCGAGGCGGCGATTCGGTCCTTGATCGAACCGCTGGGATTGCGCGCTTCCACCTTGACGTAGACGTCCACCCCCGCCGGCGCCAGTCGGTTGATCTTGACGATCGGGGTACGCCCGACGGTATCCAGGATCGATTCGTATAACAAAGCGGTCTCCTTCATGCGTCCGTGCCGATCGGGCTCAGCGTTTGGCGTGCGCGCGGCGTTCGATCCCAATCAGGTAGTCGACCGTGGCCAGCAGGGCCTCGGCCGGCGCGCCCGGCTTCGGCGCCACCCGGTACTTGCCGGCGACGAGGACCGTCGGCGTGCTCTCCACGCCTGCGGCGATCGCGTAGGACCGCGCCCAGCGCAGGCGCTCGGCGGTCTTGTCGCTCCGGTAGGCGCGGTCGAATCGCGCCCGGTCCACGCCGAGCCGCGCATAGGCTTCGCCGACCTGTTCGGGACTGTCGCCGGTCAGGGTCTGCTCGACGTGCACCGCGCGATAGATGCCCGCATGAGTCTTGTCGGCGACGCCCAGTTCCTTGGCCGCGTAGTACGCCTTGGCCGCCGCGTCGAATGCGCCGCCGAAGGCCGCGGGCACGTACTGGAAGCGCACGTCGCGGGGCAGCTTGGCGCGCCAGGCGCTCATCGCCGGGTCGAACTTCGCGCAGGCGCCGCAGGCGTAGCTGAATACCTGCACCACTTCGATGCCGGCCCCTTGCGCAGCGCGCACCGGCTTGGGCAACACCTGATAGTCGACCCCGGCGACCGGCGTCGCCTGGCGCGCCGACACGGCGGCCGAAAACGCCAGCAGGACGAAAGCCGCGATTCCCGCCAGCCCGCCCAGCGGGCGCCGTCGCCCGGCCGCTGCGGCGGTCTGCGCCGGATCGTGGCCTGCGCCATCGGCCGCGCCATCGATGGCGCGGATCTCGCTGTTGACTGCGTGCTTCATGTTGTCGTCCTCGATAGGAAGCGGCGTGGGTAGGCGTGTTCTTCGGTCGGCAAGCGTGCGGATCAGGTCACCCCATCCTCCTCGTCCAGCAAGGCCAATAGTTCCTCGCGCGACAATCCGTCCAGTTGCTCGGCCAGGGCCTGCGCATCGCTACCCAGATAGGTTTGGAACTGCGCCTCGACCACCGCCGCGGCCATTGCGCCAAGCGCCGGGTTGCGGATCAGCAGGTCGATGCTCAACTCGACCGCGAAGGTCTCGCGCATCCGCGACGACAACTGCACCAGCAGCAGCGAATGCCCGCCGAGGGCGAAGAAATGGTCGTGGCGGCCGATCCGTTCCACCCCCAGCAACTGCGTCCACAGCTGCGCCAGCGCCTGCTCCACCTCGCCCTGCGGCGCTTGGTAGGCCTGGCGCGCATGCGCCTCGCCTTCCGGCGCCGGCAGCGCCGCACGGTCCAGCTTGCCGTTCGGGGTCAGCG
>NZ_JBDGIR010000009.1:166330-200899 GCF_057657315.1 Lysobacter sp. Soil_C_15 | reverse complement strand
TCTTCCGCACTGAAATGGCTGTAGTGGGTTCCCATCGCCTAGCCTCAACCGGGTGATGCACTTGAGGTTAGACAGTGTCGTTACTTTCTTTGTCGCCTTGGACAAAGAAAGTGACCCGGCCGCTTGCGGACGGGAGCTTTGCTTTGAGCTTTGAGCTTTGAAGCTTTCAAAGCCTTCGAACACAGACGCCGCGAGACCGCAGCAGCGCGGTCGCGGCTCACGCCGCTCCTACAGGGGGGGCAGGACAAAGATGTGGCGAGAGGGAGGGACGGCGGTCGCGGCTTTCGAAGCCTTCGAACGACAGACGGCGCCAGACCGCAGCAGCGCGGTCGCGGCTCACGCCGCTCCTACCCTTCGCGATGGTTTCGGGCTTCGATCGATGGCGGAGGCGTTGATTCCTCTGCCCATCCCTTGGTCGCGGCTCACGCCGCTCCTACAGGGGCGCAGGACAAAGACGCGGCGAAGGAGCTAGATGGCGATCGCGGCTTATGACCGCAGGAAACCCTCGTGGGACGCCGCTCCTACCGGCGCCGGGTTCGAGCTTCGATCGGCTACGAAGGCCTTGAGTTTTCTGCGCGTCCCTTGGCCTTGCCGCCGACCGATTTCTCGCCCGCAGCCGGCTCCGGCGCCGCGACCGGCGCCGGCAAATCCGCGGTGCCGGCGGCGCAGGCGCCGCAGACGCGCTCGATCTTGTAGCCCTTGCCGCGCAGCAACTCGATCAGGCCGTCGTCGCCGAGCAGGTGCAGGGAACCGACCACCACCAGGGTGTTGCCCTGACGCGACTCGTCGAGCATTTTCTGCAGTTGCGGCAGCCAGGCCTGATTGCGCTCGACGTTGACGATCCGGTAGGTCTCCGGAGTCTTGTCGCGCATCTCCACCCGCGCCTTCGCGTCCAGCGTCGCCAGGTCGGCGCCGCGCCAGGCGGCGTGCATCTGTTCGAGCATGCCCGGCACCTCTTCGGGCTGGTCGACGAATTCGCGCAGCGCCTTGATCTGCTCCGGCAACGGTCCGGAGTCCATCGCCTGCAACTGCGCGTCCATGCTTTCCAGGCCGGCGGTCGGTTTTTCGGCCGCGGCCGCCTGGCGCATCAGGTACTGGTCCAGGCCCAGCTGCGGGCTGAAGCCCAGCGACTGCGACACGCCCAGCACCAGCGACAGGTTGACGAACCACGGCTCCAGCGGATCGAGCTGGGCCAGCGAGGCGCCGTTCTTGGCCAGCACCCGGTTGAGCTTCTCGCGCAGGTCGGCCGGCAGCACCTGGCTCAGGCTGCGGCCGTCGTCGAAGCGCGCGCGGGCCATGAAGCGCTGCGCCACGCTCGGGTCGAACATCTGCTCCGGCGGCACTTCGAACACCAGCTTGGCCGAATCGGCGAAGGCCCGGTCGACGTCGGCCGCGAGCGGGTAATCGTCCGGACGCAGCAGGTGGAACGAGCCCAGCAGGTAGACCGCGTTGTCGGCGTCGGAGACCTTCCACAGCAGCGGCACCGGCGGCGCCTTCGGCGCGGCCGCGGCGGCCTGGGCGGCGACGGTGGTGGCCGAGGTCAGCGGCGCGCTCAGCAGCACCGCGGCGGTCAGAGGGGCGAGGAACAGCTTCAACAACCGCATGCGCAGAGTCCGGAGAGGCGTTAGGAGGCGTGGGCCGGCGCCGCCGGCTTGTAGGTCTTCTCGCCGGCGGCGATCTCCAGATCGAGCCGGTTTTCCTGCGGCGGCAACGGGCAGGTCGCGTACGCGGTGAACGCGCACGGCGGGTTGTAGGCCTTGTTGAAATCGACCACGACCCCGCCCTGCAGATTGGGCCGGGCGACTTCCAGGAAACGCCCGGCGCTGTAGCTGGTGTGGCCGCTGGTGCGGTCGGCGAACACCAGCAGCAACTGCTCGCCGCCCTGGTCCAGGGCTTCGATGCGGTAGCTGCGGCCGTCGCGCTGGAACTCGATCGCGCCCGGGTTCGGAGTCGGCTCGACGGTGCCGATGATGTTGGCGATCTCCAGGGTCTTGCCGGCCGGATGGGCGACGAACTTGGCGTTGAGTTTCCAGTCCTGCTGCGCCGGCCAGTAGTCGATGCCCTTGAAGCCGGTCAGGGTCGGCGCCTGCGAATGGCGCACGCGCAGGAAATAGCGCTCGCCGCGCTTGATTACGGTCAAGCCGCCCTGGCCCTGGTCGAAACCGATCCGGGTCGGCCCGGCCGGGTAATCGTCGGCGAGCAGGGTCACCGCGCCCTTGAGCGGCTGGTCGTTGAAGGTCAGCGGCGCGCCGCGTTCGGGGATGAAGCGCAGGCGGCCGTTGGCGAGCGAGAGCAGGCCGAAATGCGCCGGTCCCGCGCTCAGGCGGATGCCGTTGTCGGGATCGCTGCCCAGGTAATGCGAGCCCGGCTCGATCGGGTGCAGCCCGATCAGGCTGGCCCAGCCGTCGGGCTTGAGCAGTTCGCTCTTGCGTTGCTCGCGCCACAGTTGCTGGTCGCGGTCGAAGGCCTGGTTGGCGGCGGCGACGCGCTCGGCCTCGCGCTGGCGCGCGGCCTGCTGCTCGGTCGAGTCGCAGGCGGCCAGCGCCGGCAACAGCAGCAGCGCCAGCACGGCGGGCCGGGACGAAGCGGACAACGGCTTGCGCGCAAACGACATCATCAACGCCCTCGCAGGAACCAGCGGTCGATTTCGGGCAGGCTGAAGCGCGCCCAGGTCGGGCGGCCATGATTGCATTGGCCGGAGCGTTCGGTCGCCTCCATCTCGCGCAGCAGGGCGTTCATTTCCGGCAAAGTGAGACGGCGGTTGGCCCGGACCGCGCCGTGGCAGGCCATGGTCGAGAGCAGTTCGTCGCGCGCCGCCGCGACCCGGCGCGATTCGCCGTGCTCGCGCAGGTCGGCCAACACGTCGCGCAGCAAGGCCTCGACATCGCCATGGGCGAGCAAGGCCGGCACCGCGCGCAGGGTCAGCGACTGCGGGCCGCTGCGGGTGACTTCGAAGCCCAGTTGGACCAGGGTCGCTTCTTCGCGCTCGGCGACCTCGGCCTCGCGCTCGGACACCGCCAGCGTCGCCGGCACCAGCAAAGGCTGGGTGCGCAGGCCTTCGCCGTCGTGCGCGCTCTTGAGCTTTTCGTAGCCGATCCGCTCGTGCGCGGCGTGCATGTCGACCACGATCAGGCCTTCGGCGCTTTCGGCCAGCACGTAGATGCCGTGCAACTGGGCGATCGCATAGCCCAGCGGCGGCAGGCTGGCGTCGTCGCTGCTCGGCAAGGCCGGCGCGCCGATCGGCAGGCCGGGCGCCGGCGACGCATAGGCGCTGCCGCTGCCGGCGAGCGAACCGCCGCCGTAGCCCGAGCCGCCCGAGCCAGCGCCGCCGTACAGCGCGGCATAGCCGGCGCGGGTTTCGGCGACCTGCTGCAGGCCCAGCGGCGCGGTCGAACGCCATTGGTAGGCATTGGCCGCAGCCGCCGCGGCGGAGGCGCCGCCATCGGGCGCGACGAAACCGTCGGCGCCCGGCACCTGCGCCGACGGCAGGGTGCCGGCGCGGGTCTCGGCCAGCGCGTCGTTGAGCGTGCGGTAGACGAAATCGTGGATCAGGCGCGCGTCGCGGAAGCGCACCTCGTGCTTGGCCGGGTGCACGTTGACGTCGACCCGGCGCGGGTCCAGTTCCAGGAACAGCACATAGGCCGGCTGGCGGCCATGGAACAGCACGTCGGCATAGGCCTGCTTGACCGCATGGGCCACGCTGCGGTCGCGCACCGCTCGGCCGTTGACATAGAAATACTGCTGGTCGGCGCTGGCGCGGTTGTAGGACGGCTGGGCGATCCAGCCGTGCAGGCGCAGGCCGGCGCCGCTGTGGTCCACGCGCAGGGCGTTGCGGGCGAACTCCTCGCCCAGCGCCTCGCCGATGCGCAGGTCCGACAGCCCGACCTCGACCAGGTCGCCCTCGCCTTTCCAGCGCCGGGTCGGCTTGCCGTTGTGCGATACGCGCAGTTCGACGTCGGGCCGGGCCAGGGCCAACTGGCGCAGCCATTCTTCGATATGGCCCAGCTCGGTGCGCTCGGCCTTGAGGAACTTGCGCCGCGCCGGCACGTTGAAGAACAGGTCGCGCACTTCGACCGTGGTGCCTTGCGGATGCGGCTTGGGCGCGACCTCGCCGACCCGGCCGCCGTCGATCTCCAGCACCGCGCCGCGGTCCTCGCCGATCCGGCGCGAGGACAGGGCGAAGCGGCTGACCGAGGCGATCGAGGGCAAGGCCTCGCCGCGGAAGCCCAGGGTGGTCACGCCTTCCAGGTCGTCGAGCGAGGCGATCTTGCTGGTGGCGTGGCGCGACACCGCCAGCGGCAGTTCGTCGGCGGCGATCCCGGCGCCGTCGTCGCGGATCCGGATCAGCCGTACCCCGCCCTCCTCCAGGTCGATGTCGACCCGGCGCGCGCCGGCGTCGAGCGCGTTCTCGACCAGTTCCTTGACCACGGACGCGGGCCGTTCGACCACTTCGCCGGCGGCGATCTGGTTGATCAGGGTGTCGGGCAGTTGGCGGATGCTCACGGGCGGCGTTCGGTGCGCGGGCACCGGCGGGGGAATGGGAAACGATGATAGCCGCTGCCGGCGCGGCTTCGCGATCCGCAGCTTGCGCCGGGGCGCCGGACCGGGCCGGACTGCGGGTGTCGCGGGCGAAGCAACAGCAACGGCAAAAGCACCCCCCGCGTCCGCTGCGCGGCCGCCGCCCCCTTTGCCAAAGGGGGCAACAACTGCGTCTGCGCCCTATGCGCAGCGTCCTTCAGCCCCGTTTCTCGGCACCGGTTCTCCAAGCACTGTCCAACTTGCCCCCCTTGAACCGCCTGCCTTGAACCGCCTCCCTTGGATCGCCCCCTGAATCGCCTGGCATCGATTCCCCCTTTGAAAAAGGGGGACCAGTGGAGATTTGCCTTTGCCCTGCCTTGCCTTGCTTTGCCTTGCTTCGTTTTGCCTTCGCCCAGCCTCGCCCCCACCGCCGTTGCCGTCGCCACGCCAGCGCCCAAAACGACCGCGGCCCCGATCGCTCGGGGCCGCGCGAGTAGCGTCGATGTCGCCCAGCTCAGGGGCTGCCGCCCCCGCCGAACCCGCCCTGCTGCGCTTCCGCGCGCGCGGCGTACATCGTGCCCGGCGGCGGCTGGCGGGTGAAATAGGTGTTGACCCCTTCCAGCACCGCTCGCGCCAGCGCGCGCTGGTGCGCCGGGTCGGTCAGGCGGCGCTCTTCTTCCGGGTTGGAGATGAAGTTGGTCTCGACCAGCATCGCCGGCATGTCCGAGGTGCGCAGCACGGCGAAGTTGGCGCGCTCGATGTTCGGCTTGTGGTTGCGGCCGAGCTGGCGCAGGCCGTCGAGCACGTGCCCGGCGGCGTCTTCGGAGGCTTTCATGTGACCGCTCTGGGTCAGATCGAGCAGCACCGAGGTCAGGGTGTTGTCGGATTGCGGCAGGCGCGCGCCGCCGATCAGGTCGGAGGCGTTTTCCTTGTCCGCCAGCCAGCGCGCGCGCTGCGAGGACGCGCCTTTCAGCGACAGCACGTAGACCGAGGAGCCGTTCGCCGAGCGGTTCTCGGCGGCGTCGGCGTGGATCGAGATGAACATGTCCGCCTTGGCGTGGCGCGCCAGCTGGGCGCGGCGCGGCAGCGGAATGAACACGTCGGTGTCGCGGGTCATATAGGCCTTCAGCCCCGGCGTGGCGTTGATCTGGCGCGCCAGTTCGCGGCCGATCGCCAGGGTCACGTCCTTTTCGCGCTTGCCGGCCAGGCCGATCGCGCCGGGATCCTGGCCGCCGTGGCCGGGATCGATGGCGATGATCAGCGGGCGCATGCCGCGGCCGCGCATCACGTCCTTGAGCGTCTTGACCGCGCCGGGCGGCGGCACCGCCTCGGCCGGCGGCACGTTCGCCGGCGGCGCGACGCTCGCGGCCGACGGCATCGGCGCGGGCACGCCGGTGGCGACGCGGGTCGGAACGCCGGTGGCGATGCGGGTCGGCACCCCGGTCGCCACCGCGCCCGGCACCGGCGCCTGTGCGGCCTGCTCGAACACCGCCTGGGTGGCGGCGCGTTGGGCGGGCGTCGGTGCGGCAGCCAGGTTGTGCGTTGCGCCGGCCGGATTCGCCGCCGGCGACGCCGCCGCAGCGGCAGCGGCGGCCGGCGGCGGGTTGGCGAGGTTCGGCGCAGGGGCGCCCGGCGCCGCGGCACCGCGCGCGGCGAGTTCGGAAATCAGCTTGCTGGTGGCCGCGTTCGAGGCCAGCGCGGGATCCGGCTCGTCAGCCGCGGACGCCACGGTCTGGGCGGGAGCGGCCGCAACCGGCGCCGGCGCGGCCGGCTTGGGCTGCGCCGGCGCGTGCGCGGCGGCCGGCTTCGGCGCGACGGCCGTTTCGTTGCCGTCGCCCGGCCATTCCAGCACCAGGCGCGAACCGCCGGCGCCCTGCTCGATACGCGGCTTCAGCGTCGCCACCGGCTGGGCGAGGTCGAACACGATGCGTGCGGTGCCGGGCTGCGGCTCGCCGGTGCGCACCGCCTTGACGATGCCGGCAGCGGCAGGAAGCTTGAAGGTTTTGCCCAGACGCGAGGCCGGCAGGTCGACCACCAAGCGGTCGGGGCCCTTCAGGCTGAGCACCTTGTACTGGCCGGCGCCGTCGAGAGCGATCTCGGCGCGAGTGCCGGTGGCGCCGTTGCGCAGCTCTAAGCCCTTGATTTCGCTTGCATGTGCGAGATTCCAGGCCAGCGCCGCCAGCAGCGCTAGACCGAGCAGGAACTTCTGGACGGTGGCCCCTTTGACTCGCATGGGCATAAGTCAAGCACCGGAAAATCACAATTGCAAGCATTTTTTCCTTGCAAATCCGGTACCTGGGGGCACTTCCTAGGGAATCGTTCAGGAGTCCGCCGCAAGCCCCTGGGGACCGGTGTCCGCCGCCAGGCCGGCCAGCCAGGCCGCTCCGCCCGCCGAATCGGCCGCCAACTCGGCGCGGCGCCCGGCGCCACCGTCGGCCACGGCCAGGTCGATGCGTAGGTCGGCCGGGGGCAGCCAGCCGCGGCCGCGCTCCGGCCATTCGACCAGCCACAGCTCGGCCTCGCCGCCGTCCAGGCCGAGAAACTCCAGCTCGCCGGCGTCGCCGATCCGATACAGATCCAGATGCCAGGCTTCGCGCCCGCCGGCCAAGGGATAACGCTCGACCAGGGTATAGGTCGGACTGCGGATCGCGCCGCGCACGCCGAGCGCGCGCAACAGCGCGCGCGCCAGGGTCGATTTGCCCGCGCCGAGATCGCCGTGCAGATGCACCCGCAATACCGCGCCCTCGCCTTGCGGCCGGGTGCGCGCGAGCGCGGCGCCGAGCGCGTCGGTAGCGTCGGCGTCGGCGAGCGTGAGGGTCGTGCGCGCTGCGGTCATCGCGCGATTCTAAGCCGCGCCGCGCGGATTGGCGCAGCGCCGCAGCCACGGCATCAGATCGCTCGGCAACAAACCGCGCTCGCCGCCGTCGCGCGCGGCTTGGTCGCCGGCGACGGCGTGCAGCAAGGCGCCGCACGAGGCCGCATCGAACCCGTCCAGGCCTTGCGCGAGCAAGGCCGCGACCACGCCGCTGAGCACATCGCCCATGCCGCCGACCGCCATGCCCGGGTTGCCGGCGCCGATCACGCGCGTGCGCCGTCGCGGCGCCGCGACCAGGCTGCCGGCGCCCTTCAGCACCACCGCGCAACCGTAGCGTTCGGCGAGCGCACGCACCGCGGCGAAACGGTCGTCCTGCACGTGTGCGGTATCGCAACCGAGCAGGCGCGCGGCCTCGCCCGGATGCGGCGTCAGCACGCAGTCCGCCGGCAGCGCCTGCGGCTGCGCGGCGAGCAGGTTGAGCGCATCGGCATCGAACAGGCGCGGCTTGGCGCAAGCCAGGACGCGCGCGTACAGCGCGCGGCCCCAGGCCTGTTGGCCCAGGCCGGGCCCGATCGCGACCGCGTCGGCCGCGTCGAGCGCGGCGTCCAGCTCGGTACCGTTCGGAGCGCTGCCGTTCGGAGCGTTGCCGTCCTCGACCGCACGCGGCATCGCTTCGGGCAGGCGCGCCAGCATCGGCGCGACGTGCGCCGCGCGCGTCGCCGCATCGAGCAGGCCCGCGCCGCTGCGCAACGCCGCCTGCGCGCACAGCAGCAAGGCGCCGCCGTGGCCGTGGTCGCCGCCGACGCACAGCACTCGGCCGTTGCGGCCCTTGTGGCTGTCGCGCCGGCGCGGCCGCAGCCAGCGGCCCAGGTCGTCGGCGGCCAGCGCTTCGGCCACGGCCTCGATGCCGTAACGCTCCGGCAGCAGTTGCAACGGCGCCAAGGCCAAGGCTCCGGTGTGATCGAGCGCGGCGCCGCTGCGCAAACCGGCCTTGGGCGCGATGAACTCCAGGGTCCGCTGCGCAGTCACCGCCGCGGCGTGGGCGCGGCCGCGGTCGGCGTCGACCCCGCTCGGCGCGTCCAGCGCCAGCACCGGCGCCGGGTGCGCGTTGATCGCCGCGATCAGCGCCGCCGACGCCGCATCCGGCGCGCGCGACAGACCGATGCCGAACAAGGCATCGACCACCACGTCCGCCGCCGGCAGCGCGCCGTCGAACTCGAGCGCGGCGCCGCCGGCCTGCGCGTACTCGGCCGCGGCGCGGCGCGCCAAGGCGCTGCGCGGCGCGTGCTCGGGCAGGCGCAGCACGGCGACCTCGCGACCGCTCTGCCGGGCCAGGGTCGCCAGCACGTAGCCGTCGCCGCCGTTGTTGCCGGGGCCGCACACCACCAGCAGCCGGAACGCGCGCGTCCACTGGTTCAGCAACTCGCGCCAGGCGGCGGCCCCGGCGCGCTGCATCAGCGCGTAGGCGTCGCCCAGCTCGGCGGCGGCGCCGGCCTCGATCGCCCGCAGCGCGGCGGCATCGTACAGCGCCCGCGGCGGCGCCGCGGCGGCGGCCGCGCTTGCGCCAGCGGCCGGTTCGGCATTGCGATCGTTCGGCGACATGGCCGGATTCTATACTTGCCGGATCGTGAGCCAGCCCGACGCCCGTTCCGCTTCGCCCCTCGCCGCGCCCACGGCGGCGCCCGACTACGCGGCGCTGGCCGCGCGGATCCGCGCGCTGGCGGGCGAATTCGGCTTCCAGCGGTGCGGCATCGCCGGGATCGAACTCGGCGACGACGAGGCCTACCTGCTCGACTGGCTGGAACAGGGCCTGCACGGCTCGATGGACTGGATGGCGCGCCACGGCGAGCTGCGCGGCCGGCCGGACCGGCTGCTGCCCGGCACCGTGCGGGTGATCTCGGTCGGCCTGGACTACGGCCGCCGCGACGACGAGGACGCCTGGGCGACCCTGGCCGACCGCGAACGCGCCTACGTCGCCCGTTACGCGCTCGGCCGCGACTACCACAAGCTGATGCGCCAGCGCCTGCAACGCCTGGCCGACCGCATCGCCGGGGTGGTCGGCCCGTTCGGCCATCGGGTGTTCGTCGACTCGGCGCCGGTGCTGGAGCGCGCGCTGGCGCGCAACGCCGGGCTGGGCTGGATCGGCAAGCACACCTGCCTGATCGACAAGGACGGCGGCTCGTGGTTCTTCCTCGGCGAGATCTACGTCGACCTGCCCTTGCCGATCGACGCGCCGGCCAGCGCCCATTGCGGCACCTGCACCCGCTGCATCGACATCTGCCCGACCCAGGCCATCGTCGCTCCGCACCGGCTCGACGCGCGCCGCTGCATCGCTTACCTGACCATCGAGCACGAGGGCGCGATTCCCGAGGAACTGCGCCCGGCGATCGGCAACCGCATCTTCGGCTGCGACGACTGCCAACTGGTCTGCCCCTGGAACAAGTTCGCCAAGCGCAACGACGAGCCGGACTTCCGCGCCCGCAACGGGCTCGACACGGCCAGCCTGGCGCAGTTGTTCGCCTGGGACGAGGACGAGTTCCTGCGCCGCACCGAAGGCTCGGCGATCCGCCGCAGCGGCCACCAGCGCTGGCTGCGCAATATCGCCGTCGCGCTAGGCAACGCGCCGGCCACGCCGGAGACGATCGCCGCGCTGCGCTCGCGCCGCGATCATCCCAGCGCGCTGGTGCGCGAGCACGTCGAGTGGGCGCTGGCGCGGCACGGCGCTGCGTGAGTCGCGACGCTGCTCGGCGCCAACGTCATCCTCGCTCTTGCTGCAAGCGCTTGGCATAGCATCGCACTCGCCAGACTCCCGCTAGAACCCCTGGACCCGAAGGGCGGCGCACAGGACGTGCGCCCCGCCGCTGAACAGCACGACTCGATAAGACAGCGATGTCTTGTCGAAACATCCCGGCGCAGACATCGAACTCGCAGGGGAGCTTCGCGCGCTGCGCTCTGCTTTGGTGACTTTTGGCCGAAGCAAATCCGGTGGGACTTTTGCGGCGCCAAAAGAAAGTTACCCGCCCGCTTGCGGGCGGAAGCCTTGCTCTTGAGGCCTCGAACGACAGACGTCGCGAGACCGAAGCGGCGCGGTCGCGGCTAACGCCGCTCCTACAGCCGAGCGGTGCGGCGTTCAGCCGCGCAGCTTGCGCAACAGCTCGCGGGTCACCGGGTCGTCGGCCTCGGCTTCGCCGGCCAGCGCCGGCAGCAGCTTGCTGGCGACCTGCTTGCCGAGTTCGACGCCGAACTGGTCGAAGGCGTTGATGCCCCAGAACACCGACTGCAGATAGACGCTGTGCTCGTACATCGCCAGCAGCGCGCCCAGCGACTGCGGGGTCAGCGCGTCGAGCAGGATCGTCGTGCTCGGACGGCCGCCGGCGTAGGCGCGGTGCGGGTCGTCGCTGGCCTTGCCGTTGGCGAAGGCTTCGGTCTGGGCCAGCAGGTTGGCGTGCAGGGCGCGATGGTTCTGCGGGTACGGCGCGTCGGCGCGGACCACGCCGATGAAATCCGCCGGCACGATCGACGTGCCCTGGTGCAGGGCCTGGAAGAAGCTGTGCTGGGTGTCGGTGCCGACCCCGCCCCACCATACCGGCACGGTATCGCCGGCCACGGCCGAGCCGTCCAGGCGCACCGACTTGCCCAGGCTCTCCATCACCAACTGTTGCAGGTAGTTCGACAGCAGCTTGAGCCGGTCGTCGTAGGCCAGCACCGCCTGGGTGGCGTAGCCCAGGCCGTTGCGGTTCCACACCGCGGTCAGCGCGTGCCAGGCGGCCAGGTTGCGCGGCAGCGGAGTCTCCAGCACGTGCGCGTCCATCAGCGCGGCGCCGGCGAGGAAGTCTTCGAACGCGTCCATGCCGATGGCCAGCGCGATCGGCAGGCCCACCGCCGACCACAGCGAATAGCGGCCGCCGACCCAGTCCCACATCGGCAGCAGCCGCTCCGCCGGGATGCCGAACGCGGCGCCGGCGCGCTCGACGTTGGCGCTGATCGCGTACAAGCGCGAGGCGTCGCCGAGCCAGTCGCGCAGGATCGCGCCGTTGAGCAGGGTTTCCTGGGTGCCGAAGGTCTTGGAGATCAGCAGCGCGGCGGTGTGCTTGGGGTCCAGCCCGGCCAGCAGGCGCTGGGCGGCGTGGCCGTCGACGTTGGACAGGAAGTGGACCCGGAACCGGCCCGGGGTCGCGCCGCTGAGCGCATCCACGGCCAGGCGCGGGCCGAGATCGGAACCGCCGATGCCGACGCTGACGATGTCGGTGACCTCGCTGGCGCTCAGCGCCTCGATCGTCGCGCGCATGCGCCGGCGCGCTTCCAACGCCTGGCGGTGCGCGGCGCGGGCGGTCTCGCTGGCCGACAGGTCGCCGCGCAGGGCGGTGTGCAGGGCCGCGCGGCCCTCGGTGAGGTTGACGGTTTCGCCGTCGAACAGCGCCCGCAGGCGCTGCTCGCTGCGCGCCGCCGCGGCGGCGCGGAACAGCCAATCCAGCGCGGCGCGATCGTAGCGCTGGCGGGCGAAGCTGGCATAGACCGGCCCGACCTGGAGAGCGAAATCCGCGGCGCGGGACGGATCGGCGGCGATCAGCTGCGCCAGCGGGGTGATGCCGACGCGCCCGACCTCGGCGCGTAGCTCGTGGAGTCGGACGTCATCGCTCATCGTGTGCGAGGGCTCTGTTGGGGCCGGTCGGTCAGGCGGCGGCCTGTGCCGGCATCGAGTGGTTGGTATGGGTCAGCTGGTTGTGCCGGTCCACGTACACCAGGGTCGGCTTGTACTTGGCCGCCTCGGCCTCGTCGCAGATCCCGTAGGCGCAGATGATCACCAGATCGCCGGGCTGGGCCTTGTGCGCGGCCGCGCCGTTGACCGAGATCACCCCGCTGCCCTCTTCGCCGCGGATGGCGTAGGTGGAGAAGCGGTGGCCGCTGTTGATGTTGTAGATGTGGACCATCTCGTATTCGCGGATGCCGGAGATGTCCAGCAGGCGACCGTCGATCGCGCAGGAGCCTTCGTAATGCAGCTCGGCGTGGGTGACGGTGGCGCGGTGGATCTTGGCCTTGAGCAGATTCAGTTGCATGGTCGTTACTCCGTCCGCAGACGCGCGGGCGCGAAAGGCCAGAAGTCTAGCAGCGCATGGCGCGCTGCAACATGGCCCCGGGGCCTCGCCGGCGGAACGGAGATTTCCCGTTCAGCCCGGACCCCGGCCGGCCCGCCGGCGCCGCCTCCCGGGCCGCCGGCGGTCCTGTTCAGGCCTCGAATTCGAGGTTGTCGATCAACCGGGTGCGGCCCAGCCGGGCGGCGATCAGGGCCACCCGCGCCGGTTCGCCCGGATCCTGCTCGGGCAGGCCCAGGTCGGGCCGGCGCAGCACCGCGTAATCGACCTCGAACCCGGCCGCGCGCAGGCGTTCGCCGGCTTCGGCCTCGATCGCCGCGCGAGGCTCGCCGGCCTGGGCCGCCTGGCGCATCCACTGCAGGCAGCGGTGGATCTCGACCGCGCGCGGGCGCTCGGCTTCGGACAGGTACTGGTTGCGCGAACTCAGCGCCAGGCCGTCGGCCTCGCGCCGGGTTTCGGCGCCGACGATCTCGATCGGGAACGCCAGGTCGCGGACCAGGTAGCGAATCACCGCCAGTTGCTGGTAGTCCTTGCGCCCGAACACGGCGACGTCGGGGCGGACCTGGTTGAACAGCCGCGCGACCACCGTCGCCACGCCGTCGAAATGGCCCGGGCGATGCGCGCCTTCCAGGGTGTCGGTGACCCGCGGCACCCGCACCTGCACGGTGTGCTCGACCCCGAACGGGTACATGGTTTCGACCGTCGGCCGCCACAGCAGGTCGCAGCCGGCGGCGCGCAGGCCATCGGCGTCGGCTTCCGGCGTGCGCGGGTAGCGGCCGTAGTCTTCGTTGGGGCCGAACTGGGTCGGATTGACGAACACGCTGGCCACGACCCGGTCGGCGCGCTCGCGCGCGAGCCGGATCAGCGAATGATGGCCTTCGTGGAGATTGCCCATGGTCGGCACGAAGGCGACGCGCTGGCCGGCCATGCGCCAGGCGCCGAGGGTGGCGCGCAGGGCGCCGAGTTGATCGACAGTCAGCATGAGGTACTCGAAGAAATATCCGCCGGGGCGGAGCGCGAATCCCTGCGCGATGACGTCCGGAGCGAGCCGCGGATGCGGCTCAGTCGTAGGAATGGGCGGCGTCGGGGAAGGCGCCGCTGCGCACCGCCTCGGCGTAGGCGGAGAACGCGCCGGCGACCGAACCGCCTTCGGCGAGGAAATCCTTGACGAACTTGGGCCGGCGATGGCCGGAATTGACTCCGAGCAGGTCGTGCAGCACCAGCACCTGGCCGTCGCACTGCGGGCCGGCGCCGATGCCGATGGTGGCGATGCGCAGGTCGGCGCTGATCGCGGCGGCGACCGCGGTCGGCACGCATTCCAGCACCAGCAGTTGCGCGCCGGCCTCCTCGACCGCGCGCGCGTCTTCGCGCAGGCGCGCGGCGGCGGCTTCGTCGCGGCCCTGGACCTTGTAGCCGCCCAGGCGCAGCACCGACTGCGGGGTCAGGCCGAGGTGGCCGCAGACCGGAATCTCGCGCTCGACCAGGAAACGGATCACTTCCAGCTTGTGCGCCGCGCCCTCGATCTTGACCATCGCCGCGCCGGCCTGGAGCAGGCGGGTGGCGGCGTCCAGCGCGCGTTCGGGGGTGGCGTCGGACTGGAACGGCAGGTCGGCGATCAGCAGCGCCTTGCTCAGGCCGCGGGCGACGCAGGCGGTGTGGTAGGCCATGTCGGCGACGGTCACCGGCAAGGTGCTGTTATGGCCCTGCGCGACCATGCCCAGCGAATCGCCGACCAGGACCAGGTCGACCAGCGCGTCCATGGTGCGGGCGAAGCTGGTGTCGTAGGCGGTCAACATCACCAGCTTGTGGCCGTCGCGCTTGGCGTCGGCGAGCATGGGCACGGTCCAGGCCTTGGCGGCCGGCTTGTCGGTGGAAGCCGAGGTGTACATGGGCGACTCGTCCGGTGGCGACGGACGTCTGTGGGGTGGCGCCATAACTTAACAGGTTGCCGCGCGGCCGCGGCCTCCGCTGGCGCAACACAGCCGGCTCGACCGGCGGCGGCAAACCCGCGTCCTCGCCCGCCCGCCGGGTCCGCTCAGCCCATACGCCGCGCGGCGGCGGTCAAAGATTGTCCGCCGGCAAGGCGCGTATGTCCGAGGCGCCGAGCCGCGCCAGGCAGTCGCGCGCGGCGCCGGCGCCGGGGATGCGCGCCTGCGGCGCGATCTCCAGCAACGGCACCAGGGCGAAGGCGCGCTCGTGCAGGTGCGGATGCGGCACGTGCAGGCCGGGCGCGTCGATCGTGGCCTCGCCGTACAGCAGCAGGTCCAGGTCCAGGGTGCGCGGGCCCCAGCGATCGCTGCGGTCGGCCAGGCGCGAACGCCCGGCGTCGCGCTCGATCTCCAGCATCGCCGCCAGCAGCCGGGGCGCCGGCAGGCCGGTCTCCAGCGCCGCGACCGCATTGAGGAAGTCCGGCTGGTCGGTCCGCCCCCAGGCCGGGGTGCGGTACAGCTTCGACGCGCGCAGCAGCCGGCTGTCCGGCAGGCGCTCCAGCGCGCGCAGCGCCGCGCGCAGCACCGCGGCGCTGTCGCCGAGGTTGCTGCCGAGGCCGATGTAGACGGTATGCATGAGCAGAAGGAGTGAGCGAAGAGAAGTGAGGAGTGAGCAAGGCAAGAGCCGGAATTCGCGATTTCGCTCGCTCCTCTACGCTCACTCCTCGCTCTTATTCCTCCACCGGCGCGCCGCGGCGGCGACGGCGGCGCTTGCGCGGGGCGCGGCCTTCGCCGCTGTCGTCCTCGTCGCCGTGCGCGGCGGCGTCCTGCTGCTGCGCCAGGGTCTCGTTCGGGTGCAGCTGCGCTTCGCGCCAGAACTCGACGTCGGCGGTGTGCTCGGGCGAGGCCGCCTGGCGCAGGCTGAGGAAATCGAACGCGGCGCGGAAGCGCGGATGCGACAGCAGCCGGAACACGCGCTTGCGCTGACGCTGCTGGAAACGCGACTGCAGCAGCCAGATCTCCTGCATCGGCAGCGAGAAGCGGCGCGGCAGGGCGATCGTCGACAACTGGTGCAGGGTGACCCGGTCGGCGGCGCGGCGCTGCGCTTCGGCGGTGTGCACGCCCTGCGCCTGCAGCGCCATCAGCGCGCGGCAGTAGGCCGGCCACAGCAGCAGGGCGAACAGGAACGCCGGCGACACCGGCTCGTCCGCGGCGACGCGCGCGTCGGTGCCCTTCAGCCCTTCCAGCACCATCCGCCGCAACGCGCCGCTGCGGTTGGAACGCAGCGCGGCGGCGCTCTCGGGCAGCAACGCGCCGAGCAGGCCGTAGCGCTCCAGGCCGAGGAAGCTCTCGACCGCGTGGCCGGACAGGAACAGCTTCAGGCATTCCTCGAACAAACGCGCCGGCGCGGCGTCGGCCAGCAACGGCGCCAGGCGCGGAATCGGCTCGGCGGTGTCGCGCTCGATCTCGAAACCGAGCTTGGCCGCCAACCGCACCGCGCGCAGCATCCGCACCGGATCTTCGCGATAGCGGGTTTCCGGATCGCCGATCAGGCGCATCAGGCGGTTCTGCACGTCCTCGAAGCCGCCGACGTAGTCGCGCACCGAGAAGTCCTCGACCGCGTAGTACAGCGCGTTGGCGGTGAAGTCGCGGCGCACCGCGTCGTCTTCGATGCTGCCGTAGACGTTGTCGCGGACCAGGCGGCCGCCGGTGTCGGTCTCGCGGTCGCCGCTGCCGTCGTCGCTGTTGGCGCGGAACGTCGCCACCTCGATGATCTCGCGGCCGTAGACCACATGGGCCAGGCGGAACCGGCGCCCGATCAAGCGGCAGTTGCGGAACAGACCCTTGACCTGTTCGGGCGTGGCGTCGGTGGCGACGTCGAAGTCTTTGGGATGGCCGCCGACCAGGATGTCGCGCACCGCGCCGCCGACCAGGTAGGCGCCGAAGCCGCTGTCGCGCAGCCGGTACAGCACCCGCAACGCGTTGGGGCTGATCTCCTTGCGCGAGACGTTGTGCTGGTCGCGCGGGATCACCCGCAGCGTAGGTTGGAATGAGGAGTTATCGGCTTGCATCGAGCGGGCGCGCCGCCTGTAAAGGAATTCGGGATAGCCGTTGCCCGCGGCAACGGCGGCGCATATACTAGCAGGCCGCACCGGATTGAGAGTCCCTGCGGTCTGACGAGGAGCCCGCTCCCCGCCAGCGTTGCAATCCCCTGCTCCCTTCGTCTAGAGGCCTAGGACGTGGCCCTCTCAAGGCTAAAACACGGGTTCGAATCCCGTAGGGAGCGCCAAACCAGCGACCCGGTCGCCGAAAAAGCCCGCGCCTGCGCGGGCTTTTTCTTGTCCTCCGGCGACGGCGACGCCGTCTCGTTGCGCGCCCGCGGCGCCCGTCACGCATCCGCCAAGCCGCGCCTTGGGTCGTTGCGCAGCGATGGCTACACTATCGCCGCCGACCCGCCGGCACGGCCCAGACCCCAGGATTTCGCTCATGCCCTTCGTCGTCACCGAGAACTGCATCAAATGCAAGTACACCGATTGCGTCGAGGTGTGCCCGGTCGACTGCTTCCATGAAGGCCCGAATTTCCTGGTGATCGACCCGGACGAGTGCATCGACTGCACCCTGTGCGAGCCGGAATGCCCGATCAACGCCATCTACCCCGAGGACGACGTGCCCGCCGGCCAGGAGGCCTTCGTCGCCCTCAACGCCGAGCTGGCCCAGGCCTGGCCGGTGATCACCACGCGCAAGGACAGCCTGCCCGACGCCAAGGACTGGGAAGGCAAGACCGGCAAGCTCGACCTGCTCGAGCGCTGAACCGGCCGGGCGGCCGGGCCGCCTGCGGACGTTCATCGACCGCTGCCTAGACTCGGGCCGACCGCGCTGCCCGAGACCGCCGCCGTGCCCACTCCCCACCGTACCGCGCAGGCCCTGCCCGCACTGCTGCTCGTCCTGAGCCTGGTCCCGGCCGCCGCCGGTGCCGCCGGCCAGTCCCGGCCCGCCGCGGAACCTCACCAGCCGCGTCCGGCCCGGGACCGCGGCTCGCTGGACCTGGGCTCGCTGGACCTGGGCTCGCCGGACTTGGCTGGCCTGGGCCTGGGCGAGCTGGACCTGTCGCGGCTGGACCCGGACGCGCTGCGCAGCGGCGGCGCCGACCTGCTGACCCGCGCCGCCGATCCGGACCTGGACAGCCTGTTCCAGGCTCTGCACCGCGCCGCGCGCAGCCCGGACGAAGCCGCGGTGCTGTGCGGCCTGTTCGACCCGCAGGCCGACCGCAGCCCCGAGGCCCTGACCCGGGCCGCGCAGCGCCTGGGCGAGGACAGCCGGCAGCGCTTCCTCGACGCCTTGCTGCGCATCGCCCTGGGCGGCCTGCAGAACCCGCCGCAGGCCTACGACGCCGGCGCGGCCAAGCAGGCGCTCAAGCGGGCCGGGGTCACCGCCGCGCTGCTGCACGAGGATTTCGCCACCCAACTCGGCGCGCAGGGCCCGGCGCCCGAAGCGCGCCAGGCGCGCTGCCGCGCCTTCGCCTGGGTGCTCGACGCGCTGGCGCAGATGCCGCTGGCGCAACGCGCCGCGACCACCCGCCTGCTGCTGCACGAGGGCCTGGCCCGCGCCCTGCCCGGCGAGCGCTGAGCGTCGCCTGGCGCGATGGCCGCAGCTCACCGCGCCCGCAGTCGGCGCGGCTCTTGTATCGGCGCGGCTCTTGTAGGAGCGGCGTGAGCCGCGACAGCCGCAGCGACGCGATACCACGCCGGTTTCCGCAGCCCGGCCGATCGGGCATCCCGGGTCGGCGCAAGAACCGCTTATCCGGGCTTCGGCGGCCTGCGCTCGCGCGAACCGCTTCGGCTGTCGCGGCTTACGACCGGAGGAAATCCCAGTGGGACGCCGCTCCTACAGGAAGCGGCCGCTCCTGTTCGGAACAGCGCGCCCGGCCGGTTTCGCGCTGGCCGCCGCAACGAAAACGGGCGCCTCGCGGCGCCCGTCCCGTGTCGCAAGCGACGCTGGCGATCAACGGCCGCCGAGCGTGCCCTTGAGGCTGGCGATCAGCTGCGCCGGCGCTTCGCCGGCGGCCGGCAGGCCGCGCGGGTCGACCGCCGAGACGTAGGCGCCGGCTTCCACCGCGCTGACCCGGACCAGGAAGTTGCTGCCCTGGTAGTTGACGTCGTAGGCGCCGAGCAGCTGCGCGCGGCTGGCGATGCTCAGGCCTTCGACCTTGCCCAGCGCGTCGCCGACCTTGTTGAAGATGTCGTCGCGGTTGCCGCTGACGGTGAAGCCGTTGGCCGCCGACGCCGGGGTGCCCGGGGCGGCCTGGGTCGGGCGCGAGGCGGCCAGGCCCGACGCGGTCACCGAACCGGCCGGCACCGCCATGGCGCCATCGGTACGCGGCTGGTCGAGGTCCGGCGGCACCTCCAGCGGACGGTTTTCCGGCGCTTCGGCATACAGCTTGTTGCCCTTGCGGAACCAGCTGCAGCCCGAACTGGCGACCACCGCCAGCAGCAGACCGGCGACCAGCGCACGGGACAGATTGGGGTTGCAACGCATGAGCATCTCCTGCTGAAAAGGGTCAGGCCGCGATCGGTTCGCGACCGGCGTGTTCGAGTTCGATCACCAGCGCGGCGATGCGGCGCGCCGCCTCGTCGTGCGCCGGCGACAGCGATTGCAACGGCAGGCGCAGCCCGTGGCCCAGGCCTTGCGCGGCCAGCAGCGCCTTGACCGGGATCGGGTTGGGCTCGACGCCGAGAAAGTCGTAGGCCGGACGCAGGCGCGCGTCCCAGGCCTCGGCCTGGTCGCGACGGCCGGCACGGGCCAGGTCGGCGAGACGGCGGAACGCCGCCGGCAGCACGTTGGAGCCGACCGAGACGATGCCGTCGGCGCCGGCCAGCATGGCCCGGCACGCGGTCGGGTCGTCGCCGCTGAGCACGGCGAAGCCTTCCGACTTGAACGCCAGCAGGGCGTCCATGCGCGCGCCGTCGGCCACCGCTTCCTTGATGCCGACGATGCGCGGATGGTCGACCAGGGCGGCTACGGTCTGCGGCAGCAGATCGCCGCCGGTGCGGCCCGGCACGTTGTACAGCACCAGCGGCAAGGCGCCGTCGTCGGCGATCGCGCGGTAGTGGGCGATCAGGCCGGCCTGGGTCGGACGCACATACGGCGGCGTCACCACCAGCGCGGCGTCGGCGCCGAGCGCGGCGGCGCGGCGGGTCAGCTCGATGGTTTTGGCGGTGTTGGACAGGCCGGTGCCGGCCAGCACCGGGACGCGCCCGGCGACCGCCTCGACCGCGGTCCGCAGCAGAGTGTCGTATTCGGCGTCGTACAGCGCCGCGGCCTCGCCGGTCGAGCCGGCCACGACCAACGCCTGGGTGCCGCCTTGCAACTGCGCCGCCAGCATTTTGTGCCAGGCGTCCAGGTCGAGTTCGCCGGCCGCGGTGAACGGCGTCGCCAGCGCGGTGATGCTGCCGGAAAGTCGCAAGAGAAAACCTACCAATGATCGTGTTGAGGCCGTCCGCGCCGTCGGGCTGCGGACCGCCGGGCCAGTGTTCCGGGCGGAGCGTCCGGGCCTGGAAAAACGTGCGCGGTGCCGCCAAGTACGGGGCGATGTTACTTGCGGCCCGAAAGCGGGGGCAAGTATGCTGCCTTATAGCCGCGACCCGAGCCCGGGCCGCCGTTCATTTCCGAGCCTTCCGCTCCCTTGCAGGCGCCGCCTTGACCGATTCCGCTTCCCGGCCGTCGCCGAACGAAAACCACCTCCTGATCAACGCCTATACGACGCATCCGGAGTCTCCGCTGCTGTCGGTGACGCGCCGCATCGCCGATTCGGGCTGCAACCTGGTCGACGCGCGCCTGTCCACGGTCGGCCGCGACGTCTCGGTGACCGCGCTGGCAGTGGGCTCCTGGGACGCGGTCGCCAAGCTCGAAGCGATGCTGGCGCGGCTGGAGCGCGAGGAAGGCCTGAAGCTGGTGTGGTACCGCACCGGCGCCAAGCAAGTCCAGTCCAGCCTGCTGCCCTATGTGGTCGAGGTGGTCGCCGCCGACAAGCCGGGCATCCTGTTCCAGCTGGCCGATTTCTTCGACCGCCAGGGCATCACCATCGAAAGCCTGCACTGCTCGCGCTACCGCGCGATGCAGACCGGCGCGGACATGTTCTCGGCGCAGATCACCATCGGCGTGCCGTCGAGCATGCACATCGCCGCCCTGCGCGACGATTTCCTCGAGTTCTGCGACCATCTGAACCTCGACGCCATCATGGACCCGATGAAGTTCTGACCATGCTCGACACCGGCGATCACGCATACGGCAAGAAAGCGCCCGCGCTGCGGCTGGCTCTGTCCAGCGGCGAGACCGTCCGCCTCGCCGACTACGCCGGGCGATGGCTGGTGCTGTACTTCTACCCCAAGGACAGCACCCCGGGCTGCACCACCGAAGGCCTGGACTTCAACGCCCTGTTGCCCAAGTTCAACAAGCTCGGCGCGACCGTGCTGGGCGTGTCGCGCGACTCGATCCGCTCGCACCAGAACTTCTGCGCCAAGCAGGGGTTCAAGTTCGACCTGGTCAGCGACGCCGACGAATCGCTGTGCAACGCCTTCGGCGTGATCAAGGAAAAGAACCTGTACGGCCGCAAGTATATGGGCATCGAGCGCAGCACCTTCCTGATCGACCCGAAAGGCGTCATCGTGGCGTCATGGCGTCCGGTGAAAGTCGCCGGCCATGCCCAGGCCGTACTCGATTCGCTCAAGGAACACTCCGCCTAGGAGCACCACGCCCAGTGAGGCCCTCCCCGTCCACGCTCGCCAGCCGTCCCGCCCCGCGGGCCACGGCGGCGCGACCGTGGGCGCCGTCCGCGCGCGGCCTGCGCCGCGTCCCGGCACCGCGTTCCGCCCCGCTTTCCACGCTCTTCTCCGACGAGACCGCTAAATGACCAGAAGCAAGCGCATCTACGTGCTGGATACCAACGTGCTGATGCACGATCCCACCGCGCTGTTCAAGTTCGAGGAGCACGACGTATACCTGCCGATGCAGGTCATCGAGGAACTCGACAACGGCAAGAAGGGCACCTCGGAAGCCAGCCGCAACGCGCGCCAGGTCAGCCGCTTCCTCAACGAGCTGATCGAAGCCGAAGGCACCGCCAAGATCGCCTCGGGCATCACCCTCAACCGCCCGCAGGGGCTGCAGCTGCGCGATGCGCAGAGCATCGGCAAGCTGCGCTTCCAGACCAGCGCGTTCGACGCCGGCAAGCGCTTCGGCGCGGTCATCCCGGACAACCACATCCTGGGTTCGATCCTGGCGCTGAAGGAAGCCGAGCCGGAGGTGCCGGTGGTGCTGGTGTCCAAGGACATCAACCTGCGGATCAAGGCCTCGATCGCCGGCATCGTGTCGGAGGACTACGAGAACGACCGCGCCCTCGACGACTTCAGCCTGCTCTACACCGGCGCGACCGCGCTACCGGAGGACTTCTGGCAGCGCCACGGCAAGGACCTGAAGTCCTGGACCGAGAAAGGCCGCACCTACTACGAACTCAGCCGCGCGCCGGACGACGACTGGTACCCGAACCAGTTCCTGTACCTGCCCGGCGACGACGAGTCCGAGCTCAAGGTGGTCAAGGTCGGCGAAGAGCGCGTCACCCTGCAGATCGTCGACGACTACCGCCACAACCAGCATGCGGTGTGGGGCATCATCGCGCGCAACCGCGAGCAGAACTTCGCCCTCAACGCGCTGATGGACCCGGAGATCGATTTCGTCACCCTGCTCGGCACCGCCGGCACCGGCAAGACCCTGCTGGCCCTCGCCGCCGGCCTGGCCCAGACCATGGACCAGCAGCGCTACCGCGAGATCATCATGACCCGCGCCACGGTCAGCGTCGGCGAGGACATCGGCTTCCTGCCCGGCACCGAGGAAGAGAAGATGACCCCGTGGATGGGCGCGCTGACCGACAACCTGGAAGTGCTGACCCACAACCAGGAAGGCGGCGCCTGGGGCCGCGCGGCGACCAACGACCTGCTCGCCTCGCGGATCAAGATCCGCTCGATGAACTTCATGCGCGGCCGCACGTTCCTCAGCCGCTGGCTGATCCTCGACGAAGCGCAGAACCTGACCCCGAAGCAGATGAAGACCTTGATCACCCGCGCCGGCCCGGGCACCAAGATCGTCTGCCTGGGCAACGTCGAGCAGATCGACACGCCGTACCTGACCGAGACCACCTCGGGCCTGACCTACGCGGTCGACCGCTTCAAGGGCTGGGCGCACAGCGCCCACGTCACCCTGCGCCGCGGCGAACGCTCGCGCCTGGCCGACTACGCCTCGGAAGTGCTGTAGGCGGGCGCGGCGCGGGGCCACCGCGCCAATCCGCCGCCGAAACACCAGCCGGCGCGTGCGCCGGCTGTTTCGTTTGCGCTGCCGGCGGCCGGGTTCTCGCGGCGCCCGGTCCATCATCGGCCCGCCGATCGCGCTTCGGCCGTTGCCGGCGCACCGCGCCGGCCCGGGCCTCGCCCGCCGGCCAAGTCGCCGGACGCAACCGCCGGGCGCAGCAAGCGCGCCGGCCGGCGGGGCCGATAAGATGGGACCGCCGCTCGCCGCTCCTGCCAGGCGGGCGCGGCGGCGCCTGCCGGCGTCCCGTCCCTTCATTCCCTCCGCCCTGCCCGACCGCACCCGATGACCCAGCGCCCCGTTTCCGCCCTCACCATCGCCGGCTCCGACTCCGGCGGCGGCGCCGGCATCCAGGCCGATCTCAAGACCTTCGCCGCGCATCGCGTGCACGGGCTCAGCGCACTGGCCGCGCTGACCGCGCAACACACCCGCGGCGTGAGCGCGGTGCACGTGCCCGACACCGGCTTCCTGCGCGCGCAGATCGACGCCTGTTTCGACGACTTCGCGATCGGCGCGGTCAAGCTCGGCATGCTCGCCAACGCCGCGGTGATCCACGCCGTCGCCGATGCGCTGGAGCATTACCGCCCGGCCCGGATCGTGCTGGACCCGGTCATGGTCGCGACCTCCGGCGCGCGCCTGCTCGAACCCGAGGCCCTCCAAGCCCTGCGCGGCCGCCTGCTGCCGCTGGCGAGCCTGGTGACGCCCAACCTGCCCGAGGCCGAGCTGCTGCTCGGCCGGCCGATCGCCGACCGCGACGGCATGCGCGCCGCGGTCGACGCCTTGTTCGCGATCGGCGCGCGCGCGGTGCTGCTCAAGGGCGGCCATCTGGCCGACGACGGCGACGTGGTCGACCTGTTCGCGCACGCCGGCGGCGTGCGCGAAATCGCCCATCCGCGCCTGTCGGTGGAGGCGCACGGCACCGGCTGCACCCTGGCTTCGGCGGTGGCGGCGAACCTGTGCCGCGGCTTGTCGCTGGAACAGGCCAGCGCGGCCGCCGCCGACTACGTGCATGCGGCGCTGCGCGGCGGCTATCGGCCCGGCCGCGGCGAGGTGCTGGTGCTGGATCACTTCGGAGCCGCCGCGCATGGCCGACAGTGAGCTCTCCGACCGCGACCGGATCGCGCTGCGCGCCGGCGACGGCCATCGTTGGACGCTGCTGAGCCGGATCCCGGCCCAACCGCGCCACAGCCTGCTGTGGCTGCCCGCGCTCGGCGTCGCCGCGCGCCACTACCTGCCCTTTGCCGAGGCGCTGGCCGCGCGCGGCGTGGCGGTGT
The DNA here is from genome assembly GCF_057657315.1 of Lysobacter sp. Soil_C_15. Lineage (NCBI taxonomy): Bacteria > Pseudomonadati > Pseudomonadota > Gammaproteobacteria > Lysobacterales > Lysobacteraceae > Lysobacter > Lysobacter sp. Soil_C_15. The sequence continues at coordinate 176,916 of NZ_JBDGIR010000009.1, read as the reverse complement.
TCGTGCACGAGTGGCGCGGCAACGGCAGCAGCAGCCTGCGCGCCGGCCGAAGCGTGGACTGGGGCTATCGCGAAGTCCTGCTCGACGATCTGCCGGCCAGCGAAGCGGCCGCGGCCGCCGCGCTGCCGGGAGTGCCGCGCGCGATCGGCGGCCACAGCCTCGGCGGGCAACTGGCCTGCGTGCGCCTGGGCCTGATGGCCTTGCGCGGCCAGGCCGTTCCGCAGCGCTTGTGGCTGGTCGCCAGCGGCGCGCCGTATTGGCGCGCGTGGCCGATGCCGCGCAAGATCGGCCTGTCCTGGGTGTACCGGTTCCTGCCCTGGCTGGCCCGGGTCAACGGCGTTTTGCCGGGGCGCCGGGTCGGCTTCGGCGGCAACGAGGCGCGCAGCCTGATCCGCGACTGGGCCCGCACCGGGCTCAGCGGCCGCTACGCCGCCCGCGGCGTCGGCGAAGACCTGGAAGCCGGCATGGCCCAGGTCGCGATCCAGGCCCGCAGCGTGCGCCTGACCGACGACTGGCTGGTGCCGCGCGCGTCGCAGGATTTCCTGTTGTCGAAATTGCCGCTGGCGCAAGTCGCATCGACCGACATGGACGCAGCCGCATTGGGCGCGCGCGCCGATCACTTCGCCTGGATGAAACAGCCCGAGGCGGTGGTCGCCGCCTTGCTGCGCGACGATCCACTGTAGGAGCGGCGTCAGCCGCGACCACCGAAGCGAGGTAGCTCAGCGCCATCGCCGAAGCCCGGACAACTGGGCTTTGTTATGGGGGGTGGCGAGTACGCCGCTGCGGGCAGCAGCGCGCAGTTCCACCGCTTCGGTCGTCGCAGCTTGTGACCGGGGGAAATCCCCGTGAGACGCCGCTCCCACAGGCGATGGTTTCGAGCCCCGATCGGCAGCAGCGGGCTCTGATCTTCCTGCACGTGCAGCGACCGCGCTTTACGCCGCGCCGTCGATTGTTTACGGCGAATTTACGCCGCGACGGCGCTCGCGAAATAGCGGCTTTACGCCCGCCTTTCCGAGAATGAGCGCGTGGCCGAACCGGCCTCTTACGCAGTCTTCGGATACTTCCATGTCGTCCTCGCATCACCCGTTCCGCCGCCGCGAAGCCGCCGCGCCGTTGTTGCTGGCCGCCTGCGCCGGCCTCGGCCTGCTCGCCCTGGGCGCGAACGCCCGCGCCGCCGATTCCCCCACCCTGAGCCTGAGCGGCTCGGCCGCGCTGACCAGCGACTACGTCTGGCGCGGCAGCTCGCAGACCCAGGGCGACCCGGCCGTGCAGGCCGGCTTCAAGCTCGCCCACCGCAGCGGCGTCTATGCCTCGGTGTGGGGCTCCAACGTCGAGTTTGCGCCGGACACCCATGCCAGCAGCGAGTTCGATTTCACCGTCGGCTGGGCCGGCAAGGTCGCCGACCACTGGGGCCTGGACGTGAACGTCCTGCACTACCGTTATCCGTCGACCACGGTCGACCTGAACTGGACCGAGCTCAACGGCACGGTCACCTATCGCGACAACTACTGGCTGTCGCTGGCCTATTCCAACCAAGCCCTGGGCAGCGAGGAACGCGGCCTGTACTCGCAGGTCGGCGCGCGCTTCCCGGTCAACGACGCGGTGCGCTTCGAAGCGGCGGTCGGCCGCTACTTCCTCGACGACGTCTACGACCGCAGCTACAGCCATGGTCAGCTCAGCGCGATCTGGGCGGTGAAGACGGCGTCCAACGACCTCGAACTGCGCCTGACCGCCCACGCCACCGACCGCAATGCCGAACGGATCTTCGGCGATTCCCTGGCCGGCTCGCGCATCGAGGCGGCGGTCCAGGCGACCTTCTGAAGGAGACACGACATGCCCGGTTGGCTCTCGATGCTGTGCGCGATCTCGGTCCTGGTGGCCGGCGCCTATCTGCTTTACGTCGTGCTGCGCCCCGAGGACTTCTGAGCGCGCGCCCGCGCCGCAGGGAACGCGGCGCGGTTCCACTCTACCGACGCGCGTCCGCGCTCTGAGCGGACGCGCGCCAGGCCGTTGCTGCGCCGGACGCGCCGCAGCGGCCTCATCACCGTCCGGTGTTCGTCATGATCGAAATCTTTCTCGTATTCGCGCTGGCCGTCGGCCTGGGTTGGCCGTTGGGCCTGTACCTGGCGCGCGTCATGCGCGGCGACCGCTCGCGCCTGGACCCGCTGTTCGCGCCGGTCGAACGCGCGATCTACCGCGTCGTAGGCACCGACCCGGCGCGCGGCATGAGCTGGCGCGGCTATGCGCTGGCGTTCGCTCTCAGCAATGCGGCGCTCGCCGTGTTGGTGTGGGCCTTGTTCATGACCCAGGCCTGGCTGCCGCTCAACCCCGACGGCGTGCCCAACCTGCGCTGGGACACCGCGCTGCACACCATGGTGTCCTTCCTCACCAACACCAACCAGCAGCACTACTCGGGCCAGGCCCAGCTGAGCTATCTGTCGCAGATGGTCGGCATCGTCGGCCTGCAAGTCGTCACTCCGATGATGGGCCTGGCGATCGTGGTCGCCACCTTGCGCGGCCTGTTCGGCGGCCGCCAAGCCCTGACCGACCCGGGCGCGGCGCCGCGCGAGGGCCAGACCCGCGATCTCGGCAACTACTGGGTCGACGTCACCCGCGCCACCCTGCGTTTCATGATTCCGCTGTGCCTGCTCTGGGCGGCCTTGCTGACCTGGCAAGGCGTGCCGTCGACGCTGCAGAGCGGCGCGACCGTTTCGCCGCTGGACCAGAGCGCGGAGCTGAAGCAACAGAAGATTCCCGTAGGTCCGGTCGCGGCCATGGTCGCGGCCAAGCAACTGGGCACCAACGGCGGCGGCTGGTACGGCCCCAACAGCACCGTCGCGCTGGAGAACCCGACCCCGCTGTCGAACCTGCTGGAGGTGCTGGCGCTGATCCTGATCCCGGTCGCGGTGACCTTCATGATCGGTCCGCTCACCGGCCGGCGCAAACTCACCGCGCTGGTGTTCGGCAGCATGCTGCTGATGTCGGTGGTATCGACCGGCCTGTCGGTGTGGTCGGAAGCGTATTCCTCGACCAGCGCCGACCGGGCGCTGATGGAAGGCAAGGAAACCCGCTTCGGCGCCGACGGCTCGGCCTTGTGGTCGGCGCTGACCACGCAAAGCAGCAACGGCTCGGTCAACGCCATGCACGACTCGCTGGCGCCGCTGACCGGCGGCGTGGCGATGGTCAACATGCTGATCAACGCCATCTGGGGCGGCATCGGCTGCGGCCTGCAGCAGTTCCTGGTCTATCTGCTGCTGTCGGTGTTCCTGGCCGGACTGATGACCGGGCGTACGCCGGAGTTGTTCGGACGCAAGATCGAAGCGCCGGAAGTGCGCCTGCTGGCCCTGCTGATCCTGTTGCAGCCGATGGTGGTGCTGGGTTTCAGCGCCGTCGCCCTGGCCTTCCCCGCGATCACCGGCAACTCCAATCCGGGCTTCCACGGCATCGGCCAGGTCTTCTACGAGTACGCCTCGGCCTTCGCCAACAACGGCTCGGGCTTCGAAGGTCTCGGCGACGCGACGTACTGGTGGAACCTCAGCTGCGCTGCGGTGCTCGCGCTGGGCCGCTATCCGGCGCTGATCGTGCCGCTCGCGGTCGCCGGCCTGTTGGCGCGCAAGCGCGTGGCGCCGGAAAGCGCCGGCACCCTGCACGCGGAAACACCGACTTTCGCCCTGACCCTGATCGCGGTGATCGTGATCTTGACCGTCCTGCAATTCATGCCCGCGCTGGTGCTCGGCCCGATCGCCGATCACCTGACCCTGGCGAGCAAGGCTCTGTGAGGAGAAGCCTTATGAACGAACAAATCCATCTCGGAGCACAGCGCCGCCAAGGCGCGGTCGCCGGCCTCGACGCCGCCGGCCTGCGCGCGGCCGCGCTCGAATCCTTCGTCAAACTCTCCCCGCAACATGCGATCCGCAGTCCGATCATGGCGGTGGTGCTGCTGGGCACCCTGCTGTCGGCGCTGATCACGATCTTCGTCCCGGGCCACCTCGCCTTCGGCGCCGCGGTCACCGCGATCCTGTTCGTGACCGTGCTGTTCGCCAACTTCGCCGAGGCCGTCGCCGAAGCGCGCGGCCGCGGCCAGGCCGCCTCGCTGCGTGCGGCACGGCGCGACCTGGTCGCGCGCAAGCTCGACACCGTCGGCCGCAACGAAAGCCGGGTGGCGGCGTCGACGCTCAAGCCCGGCGACCGGGTGATCGTCTCCGCCGGCGAGCTGATCCCGGCCGACGGCGAGATCGTGCGGGGCCTGGCCACGATCAACGAATCGGCGGTCACCGGCGAGTCCGCGCCGGTGCTGCGCGAGGCGGGCACCGACCGTTCCGGCGTCATCGGCGGCACCAAGGTGCTGTCCGACGAGATCGTGATCGAGGTCAGCGCCGAGCCCGGCCACAGCTTCCTCGACCGCATGATCGCCCTGGTCGAAGGCGCCAACCGGCAGAAGACCCCGAACGAAATCGCCCTGACCATGCTGCTGGCGGCGATGACCCTGACCTTCCTGATCGTGGTCGCGACCCTGCCGCTGTTCGCCGGCTTCGTCGGCGCCAAGCTCGATCCGCTGCTGCTGATCGCACTGCTGGTCTGCCTGATCCCGACCACCATCGGCGGCCTGTTGCCGGCGATCGGCATCGCCGGCATGAATCGCGCGCTGTCGGCCAACGTGCTGGCGAAGTCCGGCAAGGCGGTGGAAGTGGCCGGCGACGTCGACGTGCTGCTGCTCGACAAGACCGGCACCATCACCCACGGCGACCGCCAGGCCACCGCCTTCCATCCGCTGGCCGGCATCGAGCGTTCGCAGTTGCGCGACGCCGCCCTGCTGGCCTCGCTCGCCGACCCGACCCCGGAAGGCAAGTCGATCGTGCGCCTGGCGCGCGAGCAACACAGCGCGGTGCCGGAACCGGAGCGCGCCGACTACCTCCAGTTCACCGCCCAGACCCGCATGTCCGGCGTCGACCTGCCGCAGGACTACGAGGGCGGCGCACGCTCGATCCGCAAGGGAGCGGGCGATGCGATCGGCAGCCATGTGCGCTCGCTCGGCGGCGAAGTCACCCCCGAACTGTCGGCGCGCATCGAGCAGATCGCGCGCGGCGGCGCCACCCCGCTGGTGGTCGCCGAAGGCCGCTACGTACTCGGCGTGGTCGAGCTGTCGGACGTGGTCAAGCACGGGGTCAAGGAGCGCTTCGCCCGGCTGCGGGCGATGGGCGTGCGCACGGTGATGATCACCGGCGACAACCCGCTCACCGCCGCGGCGATCGCCGCCGAAGCCGGCGTCGACGACTACATCGCCGAAGCCCGGCCCGAGGACAAGCTGGCGCGGATCCGCGCCGAGCAGGCTGGCGGCCGGCTGGTGGCGATGGTCGGCGACGGCACCAACGACGCCCCGGCGCTGGCCCAGGCCGACGTCGGCCTGGCGATGAACTCCGGCACCCAAGCCGCCAAGGAAGCCGGCAACATGGTCGACCTGGATTCGGACCCGGCCAAGCTGCTGGCGGTGGTCGAGGTCGGCAAGCAGCAGCTGATCACCCGCGGCGCGCTGACCACGTTCTCGCTGGCCAACGACGTGTCCAAGTACTTCGCCATCCTGCCGGCGCTATTCGCCGCCGCCATCCCGCAAATGGCCGCGCTCAACGTCATGCGGCTGTCCAGCCCGACCAACGCGGTGCTGGCGGCGCTGATCTTCAACGCCGTCATCATCCCGGCGCTGATCCCGCTGGCCCTGGCCGGGGTGCGCTTCAGGCCGGCGACCGCGGTCGCGCTGTTGCGCCGGAACATGCTGGTCTACGGCCTGGGCGGCGTGCTGCTGCCGTTCGCGGCGATCAAGCTGATCGACATGGCGCTGGCCGCGGCCGTCCGGTTCTGAACGCTTCAAGCCCCTCTCCCGCTGGCGGAAGAGGGGTTGGGCGAGGGCCGCGCCCTCGCAACATCAAGGAACACTCGAATGAACGCACAACCCACCCTCCCCATCATCGACGACCGCGCCTGCCTGCGCGCTCCGCTGCTGTTCGCCGTGGTTTCGCTGCTCGGCTTCGGCCTGCTCTATTCGCTCGCCGGCACCGCCATCGGCCGCACCGCATTCCCGTCGCAGGCGACCGGTTCGATCGGCGAGCGCGACGGCCGGGCCGTCGGCTCGGCCCTGGTCGCCCAGCCCTTCGTCGACGCGCGCTACTTCCAGCCGCGCCCGTCGGCGGCCCAGTACGACCCGATGGCCGCGTCCGGCAGCAATCAGGCGCGCAGCAATCCCGACCTGCGCAAGCGCCTGGCCGATGAAACCGCCGCGATTGCCGCGCGCGAAGGCGTGCTGGCGGAGAAAGTCCCGGCCGAGCTGGCCACGCAGTCCGGCGGCGGGCTGGACCCGCACATCTCCCCGGCCTCGGCCGAGGTCCAGGCCATGCGCGTAGCCCAGGCGCGCGGGCTCAGCCTGTCGACGGTGGATGCGCTGATCGCCCAGCACACCGAAGGCCCGCAGTTCGGACTGCTCGGCAAGCCGCGGGTCAACGTACTGCAGCTCAACTTGGCCTTGGACGCGGCGCAGGCGGCGCGCTGAGGGGGCAAAGGCAAATCCCCCCTAGCCCCCCCTTTTTCAAGGGGGGAATGCTTCGGACGGATGCTGCGGGATTTGAAGCGCGCCGCTGCGGCCGTTGCCTCATTGAAAATGGAGGGAATGCTTCGGACGGACGCTGCGGGATTGGAGGCATGCCGCTCCGGCCGCCGCCCCCTTGAGAAGGGGGCGGCGCTCGCGCAGCGGGCGCGAGGGATTTGCTGTTGCTGTTGTCGCCTCCCGCCCCAAGCAACGCCCCAGGCCGCGCTTCCCATCCAACCACACACTCCTCACCCGCCCGGCGCACAATCTCCTCATGAGCGACCCCCGCAGCGCCCAAGCCGATGCCCTGATGGGCGAACTGCAGCGCCAGGGCGCCGGTCGGCTGACCATCTTTCTCGGCGCCGCGCCCGGCGTCGGCAAGACCTACGCCATGCTCGGGCGCGCGCGCGAACTGCAGCGCCGCGGCAGCGATGTCGCGGTCGGCGTGGTCGAGACTCACGGCCGCGCCGAAACCGCCGCCCTGCTCGACGGCCTCGACCTGCTGCCGCGCAAGCGCATCGACTACCAGGGACGCACGCTGGAGGAACTCGACCTCGACGCCGTGCTGGCGCGCCGTCCGCAGTTGGCGCTGATCGACGAACTCGCCCATCGCAACGCCCCGGGCAGCCGCCACGAGCGGCGCTGGCAGGACGTGCTGGAGCTGCTCGACGCCGGCATCGACGTCTACACCACGGTCAATATCCAGCATCTGGAAAGCCTCAACGACGTGGTCCATCGAATCACCGGCGTGCGCGTCAGCGAGACCGTGCCCGATGCGCTGTTCGACCGACTGCGCGACATCGTCCTGGTCGATCTGCCGCCGCGCGAGCTGATCGAGCGCCTGCAGCAGGGCAAGGTCTACGTGCCCGAGCAGGCCGCGCACGCGTTGCAGGCGTACTTCTCGCCGTCCAACCTCACCGCCTTGCGCGAGCTGGCGATGCAGACCGCCGCCGATCGGGTCGACAGCGACCTGCGCGAGGCGCAGACCGCGCGCGGCCTGCCCGGCCTGCCCTTGCGGCGCGCGGTGATGGTCGCGGTCGACGGCCTGGGCCAATCCGAATACCTGGTACGCGTGGCCCGGCGCCTGGCCGAACGCCGCGACGCGCCCTGGCTGGCGGTCACGGTGCAGACCGGCGGCGCGCCCGATGGCCAGCGCCAGGGCGAACTCGACCGCGCCTTCGCCCTGGCCCGCCGGCTCGGCGGCGAAGCGGTGGTCCTGCACGGCAACAGCATCGTCGACGCCCTGCTCGACCATGCCGAACGCTCCGGCGTATCGACGATAGTCCTGGGCCGCACCCGCGAACGGCCGCTGGCGCGGATGGTCAACCGCACCCTGACCCAGCAATTGATCCAGCGCGGCGCCCATTACGAGCTGACCATCGTCAGCACCCCCGAGGCGCGCGCCCGCGCACGCCGTTCGCTGCGCGACAGCGGCAGCCGCCTGCGCGGCCTGCTCAGCCGCAGCGACGCCGCCTTGGCGGCAATCGCCAGCGCCGCAGCGACCGCGCTGGCTGCGGTGGCCGAACGCTGGATCGGCCTGGACGACCTGTCGCTGGTGTTCATCGTCGCGGTGGTGATGGTGGCCGCGCGCACCCGCATGACCGCGGCCGTGCTCGCCTCGGCGCTGTGCTTCCTCGCCTACAACTTCTTCTTCATCGAACCGCGCTACACCTTGCTGATCGGCGCCAGCCAAGGCGTAACCACGGTGAGCCTGTTCCTGGTCGCGGCCCTGGTCGCCGGACGCCTGGCGTCCAAACTGCGCATGCAGGTGCTGGCGCTGCGCGCGGCCAATGCCCACGCCACCGAGCTGCAGACCCTCGGTCGCGAGTTGGCCAGCGCCGCGGACGTGGACCAGGTGGTGCGCGCCGGCAAGCGCGCGCTCAAGCGCTCGCTCGGTGCCGAGGCCTTCGTCTACATCGGCGCGGCGCCGCTGGCCGGGCCGGACCTGCCCGAGCTCGGCGACAAGGACCGCGCCGCCGCCGACTGGGCGCTCAAGCACCGCCAGCCCGCCGGCCGCTACACCGACACCCTGGCCGGCTCGGACTGGTGGCTGCTGCCGCTGAGCGGCGACGCCGGCAAGCCGGGCGCCGGCCTGGTCGGATTGCGTTTCGCGCCCTCGCTGAGCCGGCTCGGGCCAGAACAGCGCCGGCTCGCCGAAGCCATGACCGACGACATCGCCCAGGCGGTGCTGCGCACCCGCCTGGTCGCCGACCTGGAGGACTCGCGGGTCAGCGGCGAGACCGAGCGCCTGCGCTCGGCCCTGCTGTCCTCGGTCTCGCACGACCTGCGCTCGCCGCTGGCCTCGATCATCGGCGCCGCCAGCAGCCTCGACAACTACGCCGAAGCGATGCCGCGCGAGGACCGCCACGCCCTGCTCGAGACCATCCGCATCGAAGGCGAGCGGCTGGACCGCTACATCCAGAATCTGCTCGACATGACCCGGCTCGGCCACGGCGGCCTGGCCCTCAACCGCGACTGGATCGGCGTCGACGAACTGATCGGCTCGGCGGTCTCGCGCCTGCAACGCTACCAGCCCACGGCGCGCTTCGAGCTGCGCATCGAACCCGGCCTGGGGCCGATCTGGGTGCATCCGGCCCTGATCGAACAAGCGCTGTTCAACGTGTTGGAAAACGCGGTCAAGTTCTCCCCGCCCGACGCGCCGGTAACGGTGGACGCGCGCCGCATCGACGGCGAACCCGGCGGCCCCGACCGGCTGCTGCGCATCGACGTCGGCGACCGCGGCCCCGGCATTCCCGAGGACGAGCGGGCGCGGATTTTCGACATGTTCTACAGCGTCGAGCGCGGCGACCGCGGTCGCCAGGGCACCGGCCTGGGCCTGGCGATCTGCCAGGGCATGATCGGCGCGCACGGCGGCAGCGTGGTCGCCCTGCCCGGCCAGGCCGACGCCCAGGGTCGCCGCGGCACCACGATCCGCATTACCCTGCCGCCCATCGAACCCGAACCCAAGGCCGCCCCCGCCCCCGCGCCATGACCGAGGACCACACCTCCCATTCCGCCGCCGCGCCCGCGCGCGTGCTGGTGATCGACGACGAACCGCAGATACGCAAGTTCCTCGACATCGCCCTGCGCGCGCAAGGCCATGCGGTGGAACTGGCGGACAGCGGCAACGCCGGTCTGGAAAGCCTGGCCACGCGCGGCGCCGACCTGGTGATCCTCGACCTCGGCCTGCCCGACCGCGACGGCCACGACGTGCTGCGCGAACTGCGCCAATGGTCCGGCGTGCCGGTGATCCTGCTGACCGTGCGGTCCAGCGAGGCGGAGAAGGTCGCCGCACTCGACGGCGGCGCCAACGACTACGTGACCAAACCGTTCGGCGTGCAGGAGCTGATGGCGCGCGTACGCGCCCTGTTGCGCGCGCACGCCGCGCAGGGCGAAACCCTGCCGGTGTTCGACGACGGCCGCCTGCGCATCGACCTGGCCCGGCGCGAAGTGCATCTGCACGGCGAACCGGTGACGCTGGCGCGCAAGGAGTACGCCCTGCTGGCGCTGCTGTTCCAGCACGCCGGCCGCGTGGTCACCCAGCCGCAGTTGCTGCGCGAACTGTGGGGACCGACCCACCAGGAAGACACCCACTACCTGCGCATCCTGGTCGGCAAGCTGCGCCACAAACTCGGCGACGATGCCGCCGCGCCGCGCTACATCGCCACCGAACCCGGCGTCGGCCTGCGCTTCATCGACAAGCGCTGAGCCCCGCAACCCAGCGCCATCGCCCCTTGTAGGAGCGGCGTGAGCCGCGGCCGAGGGACACGCAGAACCCCCATCGCCGAGGCCGCCGATCGAAGCGCGAAACCGTCGCGCGGGCGGCCGGATGGCCGGATGGATTTCCAGGATCAACCGGTACGGCAGCGTCAACCTTGCAGGAGCGGCGCAAGCCGCGACGGCCGCAGCGGTGGACGCAAGCGCAAACATCCGAAGCCTGGATGGCTGGATGGGTTTCCAGGATTCAACCGGCGCAGCGGTCTTGTCCCCACGTAGGAGCGGCGTGAGC
>NZ_JBDGIR010000009.1:0-166230 GCF_057657315.1 Lysobacter sp. Soil_C_15 | reverse complement strand
CGCGACAGCCGCAGCGGTGGACGCAAGCGCATGCGCCCGCAGCCCGGATGGCCGGATGGATTTCCAGGATCAACCGGCGCAGCGGTCTTGTCCCCACGTAGGAGCGGCGTGAGCCGCGACAGCCGCAGCGGTGGACGCAAGCGCATGCGCCCGCAGCCCGGATGGCCGGATGGATTTCCAGGATCAACCGGTTGTCCGGCCTTCGGCGGCCACGCTTGCCGACGCCGCTGCGGTGGGTCGCCGCTTATGGCCGAAGGCTCCCGTGGAACACCGCTGCTACGGCAAGCGGCTTGCGCGCGCTCAGCCGCGCTTCGCGCGGAACTGGGCATACAGCTTCGGCGGCGGCGCCTCGAAATAACGCAGCAGCGCCGGGCACAGCCAGCCTTCCATGCCGATCGACTCGCTGCGGTACCAGTTGCCGCTGAGGTCGGCGCGCATCCACTCCAGTTCGAGCTGGAAGCCGGGAAACGGCTGCGCCGAGAACAACAGGGTGAAGCCGTCCCGCGCGCCTTCGATGCTTGCGACCATGCGGTCGATGATGTCGTCGGCGCCGGACACGAACGGCTCCTGCGTCAGGCCGGCCGCGGCGTCGTCGAACACCCCCATGCCGTGGGCTTGGTAAGGGTGGATGGCGACGATGGCGTTCATAAGGGGTTCGCGGGTGTACCGGGATCGGCAGGCGTTGCCGCACGAGGCCGCGCCGGCTGGCGCGGCGATACCCTGCGTCGGTGCGACGGCGCAAAGAAAAACCCGGCCATCTCGCGATGGCCGGGTTCGAAAAATGGCGCGCCCGGAAGGATTCGAACCTCCGACCCCCAAGTTCGTAGCCTGGTGCTCTATCCAGCTGAGCTACGGGCGCCCTAAGGCGGGCAATTATGCCGCGGAATTCGCGCGACGGGAAGCGCTGTTCGCGAACTCGCGCCCGCGCCCCGCGCAACGCCAGGATGCGCACGGTCGGCCTCGCCGAGTCGGGGAGCATGGCGCGCGCACGAGCGCCTCGGGCATCGGGCCTTGTTGCCGCACGCAGTCGCAGCACCCTTCTTGTCGGAGCGGCGTCGCTCGGGATGTCCTCCGGTCACGAGCCTCGACCACCGTGGCGGCGTACGCGAGCGTCCGACCGCAAGCCCGGGCCTGTGGCGCGCGCCCCTCAGCGCCCAGCCTGCCGGGCTTAATGAGTTGCGCTGTCGTGCGTGGCTGCGGTGGTCGCGGCTGACGCCGCTCCTACAGGGGAAAGGGCGACGGATCGATAACCGCGGCGGCGAATCGAATCGGACGAGTCGCATCGGACCGAGCCGAACCGGGCTCGGCGAATCCCCAGGCCGGATAAACCCGCTGGCCGATTCGGGAATCCGGAATCGGAAACAGAATCGGAGTAAAAAAAAAGCCGGCAATCTCGCGATTGCCGGCTTTCCTGATAATGGCGCGCCCGGAAGGATTCGAACCTCCGACCCCCAAGTTCGTAGCCTGGTGCTCTATCCAGCTGAGCTACGGGCGCTTAGTTGAAAAATTATGACGGACGAACCGCTTTCCGTCAACACTCTTCGAACTTCTTGCCGACCCGACCGTGTCGCGCTGGACGGGCCGGCAAATAAAAGCCGCCGAAGGCGGCTTTCGGTACAACTGGCGGAGAGTGAGGGATTCGAACCCTCGATAGAGCTTTTGACCCTATACTCCCTTAGCAGGGGAGCCCCTTCAGCCTCTCGGGCAACTCTCCGCATCGATGAAGCAATGCGGGCGGGAAGCATAACGGCTCACCCAGTCCACGGCAACGTCTTGCGGCGATTTTTTTTAACCGCCGCTGTTTTTGCCCGAATCGTCCGACGCGTCCTCGCCGCGCTGAATGCGCTGATAGATTTCCTCGCGATGGACCGCGACATCTTTGGGTGCGGTAATACCGATGCGCACCTGGTTACCCTTGACGCCGAGCACGGTGACCGTCACCGAGTCGCCGATCATCAAGGTTTCGCCGACGCGACGCGTCAGGATCAGCATTGAAAACCTCCTCGAGCCGGCACCGCGGTGCCGGCGTTGGCATTCTTTTCCACTAGGACGAATGCTTCAATTTGTACACAAACGTGAACCATCTTAGCGACCGGCCAAACATGGTCGCAAGCGATAGGGATCACTGTTCGCCGTTCAGACAAGCCTACTCTCAACCCAATGGGCGACACCCGCAAGAGCCGTCGACAAAGCCGGGCCGTCGTCGCCGCCGCCCTGCGCCATGTCGGGGCGTCCGCCGCCTTTACCGTTGATCTGACTGGCCACGTGCGAGAGGAGTTCCCCCGCCTTGACCTTGCCAGACGCGCTTCCGTTCACACCGGCGACCAAAGCCGCCTTACCGTCGCTGGCTCCCGCCAGCACGATCACCGCGTCGCCAAGCTGCTGCTTGAGGCGATCGACCGCCTCGCGCAACGCCTTGGCGTCGAAACCTTCCAGGCGGGTCGCCACGACCCGGACCCCGCCGACCTCGGTCGCCGAAGCGGCCAGGTCCGCGGCGGCGCCGGAGGCGGCCTTGGCCTTGATCGCTTCGAGTTCGCGCTCGAGTTTCTTCTGTCGGTCGAGCAGCGCGCGCAGCTTGTCGGCCACGTCGGCGGCATTGCCGCCGAGCAAGCGCGCAGCCTGCTCCAGGCGACGCTCTTCCTCGGCCACGTAGTCCAGCGCGCCCTGCCCGGTCACCGCCTCGATCCGGCGCACGCCGGCCTGGACGCCGCCTTCGGAGACGATCTTGAACAGACCGATGTCGCCGGTGCGCGACACGTGGGTGCCGCCGCACAGTTCGGTCGAGGCCTCGCCCATGCGCAGCACCCGCACCCGGTCGCCGTACTTTTCGCCGAACAGCGCCATGGCGCCGAAGTCCAGCGCTTCCTGCATGCCCATCTGGTGCACTTCGGCGGCGTAGTTGCGGCGCACGTCGGCGTTGACCTGGCGCTCCAGCTCGGCCAGTTCGGCATCGCTGAGCGGATTGAAGTGCGAGAAGTCGAAGCGCAGGCGGTCCGGAGCGACCAGCGAGCCCTTCTGGGTCACGTGTTCGCCGAGCAGGCGGCGCAGCGCCGCGTGCAGCAGATGGGTCGCCGAATGGTTGAGCACGGTCGCGGCGCGGCGCGCCGGGTCGACCGCGCCGAGGACGCGATCGCCGACCTTGAGGCTGCCGGCGGTCAGGCGGCCGACGTGGCCGTGGAACTGGCCGGCGAACTTCAGCGTGTCTTCGACCGCGAAGCGGGTGCCGGCTTCGTCCAGCTCGCCGGTGTCGCCGACCTGGCCGCCGCTTTCGGCGTAGAACGGGGTGCGGTCGAGGATCACCGCGCCTTCGTCGCCGATGCGCAGTTCGTCGACGGCGACGCCGTCGCGGATCAGCGCCACGACCTGCAGGCCGCCCTCGGTCAGGCGGTCGTAGCCGAGGAACTCGGTCGGCGCCAGGCGCGCGGCGACTTCGGCCGGCATCGCGGTCTTGTTGCCGAACTTGCCGGATTGGCGCGCGATCTCGCGCTGCTTCTCCATTTCGGCTTCGAAACCGGCCATGTCCACCGACAGGCCGCGCTCGCGCGCGATGTCGCCGGTGAGGTCGGCCGGGAAGCCGTAGGTGTCGTAAAGCTTGAATGCGTCGGCGCCGGCGATGACGCCCTGCGAGCGCGCGGCGATCTCGTCGAAGATGCGCATGCCCGAGTCGAGGGTCGCGGCGAAGCGCTCCTCCTCGGCGGCCAGCGCGGCGGCGACGAAGTCGGCCTTGGCGGCCAGCTCGGGATAGGCCTCGCCCATCACCTCGACCAGGGCCGGCACCAGCTTGTGGAAGAACACGCCCTTCTGGCCGAGCATCCAGCCGTGGCGCAGGGCGCGGCGGATGATCCGGCGCAGCACGTAGCCGCGGCCTTCGTTGGACGGCAGCACGCCGTCGACGATCAGGAAGGAGCAGGCGCGGATGTGATCGGCGATCACCCGCAGCGACTTGTTCTCCAGATCGGCGGTGCCGGTGGCCTGGGCCGCGGCCGCGATCAGACGGCGGAACAGGTCGATCTCGTAGTTGCCGTGCACGCCCTGCAGCACCGCCGCCAGGCGCTCCAGGCCCATGCCGGTGTCGACGCACGGCGCCGGCAGCGGCACCAGGCTGCCGTCGGGCTGGCGGTCGAACTGCATGAACACCAGGTTCCAGATCTCGATGTAGCGGTCGCCGTCCTCGTCCGGCGAGCCCGGGGGGCCGCCGGCGATGTGCGCGCCGTGGTCGTAGAAGATCTCGGTGCACGGGCCGCAGGGGCCGGTGTCGGCCATCTGCCAGAAATTGTCGGAGGCGAACGGCGCGCCTTTGTTGTCGCCGATCCGGACGATGCGTTCGGCCGGCACGCCGATCTTCTTGTTCCAGATCTCGAAGGCTTCGTCGTCGGTCTGGTAGATCGTGACCAGCAGGCGTTCGGCCGGCAGCTTCCACACC
Source organism: Lysobacter sp. Soil_C_15 (assembly GCF_057657315.1). Lineage (NCBI taxonomy): Bacteria > Pseudomonadati > Pseudomonadota > Gammaproteobacteria > Lysobacterales > Lysobacteraceae > Lysobacter > Lysobacter sp. Soil_C_15. The sequence continues at coordinate 161,807 of NZ_JBDGIR010000009.1, read as the reverse complement.
CCGGTCAGCAGCTCCCAGGCCCAGACGATCGCGTCTTCCTTGAAGTAGTCGCCGAACGACCAGTTGCCGAGCATCTCGAAGAAGGTGTGGTGGCGCGCGGTATAGCCGACCTGGTCGAGGTCGTTGTGCTTGCCGCCGGCGCGCAGGCAGCGCTGCACGTCGGCCGCGCGCACGTAGCCCGGCTTCTCGCTGCCGAGGAACACGTTCTTGAACTGGACCATGCCCGAGTTGGTGAACAGCAAGGTCGGGTCGTTGGCCGGCACGAGCGGCGCCGACGGCACGATGGTGTGGCCCTTGCCTCGAAAGAACTCGAGGAAATCGCTGCGGATTTCGGTGGTCGTCTTCATGCCTGGGATAATCGCCTGGTCGGGAGCGCGGCGCTCGACCGAACCCATGCCACCGTCTATGGAGGCATCGACTGGAACAGGCAACCCGGGGACCCGAAAGCCGGTAAGCCTAGCAGGCTGCGGGCCGTAATGCGCAAGGGTTCGACACAAAAGTGTCCGGGCGTTCAGTCCGGGTCCCGGGAACGATTCGCATTACGCGCGGTTTCGCCATCGAAGCCCCGCCGCAGCAGCAGGTCGGCGGCCTTGCGCCGCAGCCGGGGATCGGCCCAATGCGCCTCGCCGAAGCGGCGCCGGACCAGGTCGCGGGCGTTCTCGAGCCAGTCGCCCTCGTAGGCGGCCAGGGCCGCGGCGATGGCTTCGGCGGGCAGGCCGTGGGTGGCCAGTTCGGCACGGATGTGCAGGGGTCCGTATCCGTTGCCGGCGCGACTGCGGACCAGGCTTTCGGCGAAGCGCTCGTCGTTCTGCCAGCCGGCTTCGGCGAGGCGATCGACCGCCTCATCCACTTCGCCCGCGTCAAGGCCGCGGGATTTGAGCTTGCGGGTCAGTTCCTTGCGCGAATGTTCGCGCCGGGTCAGCAAGCCCAGGGCGCGCTGGGTCGGGCTCTGTTCGCGGCCGCCGCGACGACGCTCGCGCTGCGGCGGCGGGTCGTCGAACAGGCCGACGAAGGACGCGTCGCCAGCGGACAGATCGGAGCCCGGATCCGGCTTGCCGTCCGCTGCGGAATCCAAGCCGGAGGGGCCGGCCGCGGAACGCAGGCCGCCGCATGCGTCGTCATCGAACCGCGCCGGCTCCGGATCGGCGAACGGGGACGGCTGCGGCCGGGGGCGAACCGGCACGCCGGCGTCCCGGCCCGCGGCGCCCGCACGAGGTGGCGCCGACTGCGCCGTGCGCGGTGCCGGACGATGGGCCCGGGCCGCCGAGGGCCCGACCGCGTCGCCGGGGGCGGAGGCGGCGTCGGCAGACCGGGCGGACTCGTCGGCGACGAGCTGCCCGGCGACGAGTTCGCCGGCTACAAGCCCATCGGCCACGAACTCGTCGGAAGACGCCACCGGACGTGTGCTGGCGTGCTCACCTAACGCGGCCCGAGCGGAGCGCCCGGCTTCGATCGCGCGGATCCGAGCGCGCAAATCATCGCGCAGCCGGGCCGCGGCCGCGCCGGCGCCCGGCGGAAGTTCGCCCTGCCCCGCCTGCACGTCGCCGCGGCGGCCACGGCCGCCGCCGGGGGAATGACGATCCGCCGCCATCGCTGTCGCCGGTTAGACCGCTCAGTCCTCGACTTCTTCGCCGCGCGAAGCTTCGCCGGGGACGAACTTCTCGCGTAGCGCCGCCTCCAGGCGCGCGGCCATCTCGGGGTTTTCCTTGAGGTACTGGCGGGCGTTTTCCTTGCCCTGGCCGATGCGCTCGCCGTCGCAGCTGTACCAGGCGCCGGACTTCTCGACCAGCTTGGCGTCCACGCCCATGTCGATCAGCTCGCCCTCGCGCGAGATGCCCTCGCCGTAGAGGATTTCGGTGACGATCTGCTTGAACGGCGGCGCCAGCTTGTTCTTGACCACTTTGATCTTGGTCTGGTTGCCGATGATCTCGTCGCCCTTCTTGATCGAACCGATGCGGCGGATGTCCAGGCGCACCGAGGCGTAGAACTTCAGCGCGTTGCCGCCGGTGGTGGTTTCCGGGCTCTGGCCCGGCATCATCACGCCGATCTTCATGCGCAGCTGGTTGATGAAGATCACCAGCACGTTGGAGCGCTTGATGTTGCCGGTCAGCTTGCGCAGCGCCTGGCTCATCAGGCGGGCCTGCAGGCCGGGCAGCTGGTCGCCCATTTCGCCTTCGATTTCGGCCTTCGGGGTCAGCGCGGCGACCGAGTCGACCACGACCATGTCGACCGCGGCCGAGCGCACCAGCATGTCGGCGATCTCCAGCGCCTGCTCGCCGGTGTCGGGCTGCGAGACCAGCAGGTCGTCGATGTTGACCCCGAGCTTGGCGGCGTAGATCGGGTCGAGCGCGTGCTCGGCGTCGATGAAGGCGGCGGTGCCGCCGTTCTTCTGGCATTCGGCGATGGCCTGCAGGGTCAGGGTGGTCTTGCCCGAGGACTCCGGACCGTAGATCTCGACCACGCGGCCCTTGGGCAGGCCGCCGATGCCCAGGGCGATGTCGAGCATCAGCGAGCCGGTGCCGACGACCTCGGCGGCCTCGACCGCGCGGTCGCCCATGCGCATCACCGAGCCCTTGCCGAACTGCTTCTCGATCTGGCCCAGGGCCGCCGCAAGCGCGCGCTTCTTGTTCTCGTCCATCGTGGTGTCCTTGCTGAGTCTTGTCGTGGTGGGGGTACGTTAGAGGGCTCGCATCGCAGAGGCTGAGATCGTGGCGCCCAGAGCTAAATTATTCGACCGATCCAGGCTCGGCAGCCGGTCGGCTGCCGATCCCCGCGTGGGGTTTTGCCGCATCTTCGGGTGAGCGAAACCGCCGCCTGCGATCAGCCCTGATACCGGTCCCGAATGTGGTCGTTGTAGTAATTTCCGATCGAATGGGCTTGCATCAGACCGGTGTGGACATGTTGCGGCACCCCGAAATAATCGTAGGCGTGCCCCTGTACGAAGCGGATTTTAAGCCTTTGGGTCAGCGGGTCGTAGCCGACCGCCGCGATCGCCGAAGAGGAAATCCGGATCATTTCCATCGCCCGCTCCCAGCTCAACGGTTCGGCCGCACCAGCCCGCAGTACAGGCCTTCGATCGCGAAGTCCTGGTCGGGCTGGACTTCGATCGGCGCGTAGTCGGGGTTGCGCGGCAGCAGGCGGATGCGGTCCTTGCCGATCTTGAGCAGCTTGACGGTGATTTCGTCGTCGATGCGCGCGACCACGATCTGGCCGGAACGCGCGTCGCGAGTGCGGTGCACGCCGATCAGGTCGCCGTCGAAGATGCCCTCCTCGCGCATCGAATCGCCCTTGACCTTGAGCAGGTAGTCGGGCGACGGGAAGAACATGTTGCGGTCGAGCAGGACGTAATCGTCGGGTTCGACCCCGGCGCCGGCGCCGATCGGCGCGCCGGCCGCAACCCGCCCCAGCACCGGCAGGCGCAGGGCTTCTTCGTTGGCCGGGGCCAGGCCGAGTTCGCGCTGGGCCTGCGGCGGCGGTTGCAGAACGCGGATGGCGCGGGCGCGGCCGGGCACGCGTTCGATCGCGCCGGCCGCCTCGAGCGCGTCGAGGTGATACTGCGCGGCGCGCACGCCCTTGAAACCGAAGGCCTTGGCGATCTCGGTCTGCGACGGCGGCAGGCCTTCGGCGTCGATGCGCTCGGCGATCAGGGCCAGGATGGCTTGCTGGGTGTCGGTCAGGCTCATGGTTAGTAGTAATACTACTAACTCACTAAGCGAGCAAGGCCGCTCGTCCGCGAACTAATTGACTAAGTCAAATAGTTCGCGCAATTTGACCGCGCCCCGCCCTCCTCGCGAGCCGCCGCCATGAGCGCTGAAATCGCCCCCGCCCAGGTCGATGCCGTCCGTGCCTTCAACCGCTTCTATACCCGCCGCATCGACGTGCTGCGCGAGGACCTGCTCGACAGCCCCTACACCCTGACCCAGGCGCGGGTGTTGTTCGAACTGGCCCAGCGCGAACCGGTGGCGGCGCGCGAAATCGGCGAAACGCTGGGGCTGGATCCGGGCTATCTGAGCCGGATCGTGCAGGCCTTTGTCGACGCCGGGCTGGTCGAGAAGCAGCGCAGCGAACGCGACGCGCGCAGCTTCGCGCTGCGCCTGACCGGCCCGGGCCGCAACGCCTTCGCCGAGCTCGACCGCAGTTCGCATGCCGCCACCGCGGCGATGCTGGCGACGCTGTCGCCGCTGGATCGCGACCGCCTGCTGCGCGCCATCGCCGAAGCCGAGCGCGCGCTGACCCCGCACGCCTTGCCGGCGCCGCAGCGGTTGCGCATCCGCGCGCACGCGGTCGGCGACATCGGTTGGGCGATCGAGCGTCACGGCCGCCTGTACGCGCAGGAGTACGGCTGGAACCACGAGTTCGAGGCGCTGGTGGCGCAGTTGTTCGCTCAGTTCGCCGCGCGCCACGACCCGGCCCGCGAGCATTGCTGGATCGCCGAGATCGACGGCGAACGGGTCGGCTGCGTGTTCCTGGTCGCCCACGCCGACGACCCGACCGTGGCCCAGTTGCGCTGTCTGCTGGTGGACCCGCGCGCGCGCGGCCTGGGCGTGGGCCGGCGCCTGGTCGATACCTGCCTCGACTTCGCCCGCGAGGCTGGCTATGCGCGGATGCGGCTGTGGACCAACGATGTCCTGGTCGCGGCGCGGCGCCTCTACCAGGCCTGCGGCTTCGCCTTGGTCGAAGAGAACCCGCACCGCAGTTTCGGCCACGACCTGGTCGGGCAGGTGTGGGAGCGCGCGCTGGATTGACGGGAATCGCGCATCGCCGAGGCGTATCGGCCGCATCGGTGCCGGCGGCGGCATCGGGGTGCGGCCTCGGGCCGGACACCGCGATCGGATTCGGCCGAGTCCGTCGGTCGGCAGCCGCGCTGCGATCGGGCGCGGCTCGCCGGGCACGCCGCGCAGTCTCGCCGCAGCGCCTCGACGATGCCTGCCCTGCCCGGCTCAGACCGTCAGCGCTTCCAGTCCGCGCAGCGCCGCGGCGACGGTCTGGCGCCGCACCGCTTCGCGGTCGCCGTCGAAATGGAAGGCTTCGGCGCGCGGGTAGCCGCCGCGGCGCTTCCAGGCCAGCCACACCGTGCCGACCGGCTTGTCCTCGGTGCCCCCGCCGGGGCCGGCGATGCCGGTGACCGCGACCGCGACGGTGGCGCCGGTGTTGGCCAGGGCGCCGGAGACCATTTCGATCACCGTCTCGCGGCTGACCGCGCCGAACTGTTCCAGAGTCTGCGGACGCACGCTCAGCAGGGCCTGCTTGGCTTCGTAGCTATAGGCGACGATGCCGCATTCGAACCAGGCCGAGGAGCCGGCGATGTCGGTCAGGGTCTTGGCGATCCAGCCGCCGGTGCAGCTTTCGGCGGTGACCAGCATGTGGTGGTTGAGGCGGGCGGCTTCGCCGATGCCGGCGGCGAGCGTCTGCAGGGCGGGGTCGGAGGTCTCGGGCGTCATGGCCGCCACTATAGCCGGCGCGGCGCGGTGGGCTTTGCTGGGTGGGGCGGCTGGCCGGGTCGTCGGGCGCGCCGGGCCTGAGCGCAGTAACCGCGCCCTGCCCGGCAGACGGCGCGCGACCGCGACCGCGCGGTCGCGGCTTGTGACCGAAGGGAAATCCCTGTGGGGCGCCGCTCCTACAGGCGACGGCCTTGGGCTTCGATCGATGGCGTCGGCCTTGGGTCGTCTGCGCGTCCCGCGGTCGCGGCTTACGCCGCTCCTACAAGGGGCGCTGGACAAGCACGCGGTTAGCGGGCGCGGTCGCGGCTGGCGACCGAAGGCGATCCCTGTGGGACGCCGCTCCTACAGGGGGAAGCGGCGCGATCGGGGTCCGGTCGCGCCGCGCTGCGGTCAGTACATGACCCGCAGGGTGACGCCGTAGGTGCGCGGGGCGCCGAGGAAGGCGTTCCAGGAGCCGGTCTGCAGCGGCGCGTCGAAGCCGACCTGCTTGTATTCCTCGTCGGTCAGGTTGATCGCCCAGGCCTCGACCATCCAGCGCCGGTTCTTGGCGCCGATGCCGAGCCGGGCGTTGACCACGGTGTAGGCGTCCTGGCCCTTTTCCGGGTCGAGGTCGGAGCCGGTGTTGTAGTCGGAGGAGAACTTGGCGCCGAGGTGGGCGCGGCCGACCAGGTCGGGGCCGAAGTCCCACTGGTAGGTCGCCGAGGCCGAGGCCGACCACAGCGGCGCGAAGCTGGCGCGCGAGCCGGGCAACTTGGCCAGGTCGGCGTCGGGCAGCGGGTCGTCGCCGTAGCGGGTGTCGGCGTACATCAACCCGCCCTGCAGCATCAGCCCCTTGAGCCCGGTCTGCCACAGGATCTCGGTGTCGATGCCCTGCGACACCACTTCCGGAATCGAGCGCACCACGAAGCTGGTGCCGAGGAAGCTGTTGAGCTGGAAGTCGCTGTAGGTCTGGTGGAACAAGGTCGCGTTGAGCAGCAGGTTGCCGCCGGCCCAGGTGGTCTTGGCGCCGAGCTCGTAGCTGTCGACGAACTCGCCCGGGAACGAGGTGTCGTCGACCGGGGCGATGCCGGCCGTGCCCGAGGACAGGCCGTTGGAAGACTGCACCCGGTCCAGGTTGAAGCCGCCGGCCTTGTAGCCGCGCGCGGCCGAGGCGTAGCCCATGACGTGCTCGTTCCAGCGGTAGGCCGCCTTGAGCGTGCCCGACCATTCCTTCTCGTCGCGCTCCTGGTTGGTGGTGCGGCCGTTGTGCAAGGTATTGGCCCAGGGCAGGCACATGAAGCCGATCACTTGCGGGACCAGCGCCGCGCGCGCCGCCGCGGGCACGCCGCGCGCGGCCAGGGCCGCGCCGACCCGGGCCGGGTTGGCCATCGCCGCGCCGCAGCCCAGGCCGCCGTTGGGATTGCTGTAGACCGAATCCAGTTCCTTGTTCTCCTTGGTGTAGCGCAGGCCCAAGGTGATGTCGAGCGCGTCGGTCGCGTGCCAGGTGTTGTTGGTGAACAAGGCCACGCTCTTGCTGTTCTGGTCGTAGCGGTCGAGCGCGCCCAGGCCGCCGAAATTGCTGCCGAACGGCCGCCCGCTGGCCTGCGACAGGAAGGTCGCGGCGTTGGCGGTGTTGACCACCCCGGCCGGGAAGCGCGCGGCGATCTGGCTCAGCACCGCGGTCGACAGGTAGGGCTCGTAGTGCGCGCCCAGGCTGTAGGAATCGTGGCGCTTGAGGTCTTCGTCGGAATAGAACAGGCCGACCATCCAGTCCAGCTTGTCGGTGGCGCCGGTCAGGCGGAACTCCTGGCTGAACTGCTTGAAGCCGGTGAAAGACTCGTCCGGGTCGGGGTTGCGGTAGATCATGTCGGCCGCGGTGAAATCGAAGTCCAGGCCGTTGATCGCCTGCCAGTCGCGCGAGGCGGTGATCGAGGTCAGGGTCGCGCCGCCGAACCAGGGCGTGATCCAGTCGACCTGGGCCGACACGCCCTTGTCCTTGATGTCCTGGGTGGTCGGCCGGTTGCTCCAGGCCACCCGCGCGAACGGGTCGGCCACTGGCGCCACGCCGACCCCGCCGACCAGGGCGTTGATGATCGCCGCGGTCGGGCCGCGCACCGTGGTCAGGCCGACGCAACAGTTCTCCTCGCGGCCGGTGTAGTCGGCGATCAGGTTGATGTCCAGGTTCTCGGTCGGCTCGAGCAGCAACTGGGCGCGGACGGTGTGGAAGTTCTGGTCGCCGTCCTCGCGCTCGCGGCGCGGGCCGCGGCCGATCTCGACGTCGGTGAAGCCGTCGCGCTTGCGCTTGGCGCCGTAGATGCGGAATGCGGCGTTTTCGCCGATCGCGGTATTGAACGAGGCGGCGGCGCCGAGCGCGCCGTAGTTGCCGACGGTCAGCTCGCCTTCCAGCGTGGTGTCGTAGCTGGGTCGGCGGGTGATGACGTTGATCACCCCGGCCGAGGTGTTCTTGCCGAACACCGTGCCCTGCGGGCCCTTCAGCACCTCGATCCGCTCGATCTCGCCGAGGTCGCCGAAGCCGACGCCGTTGCGCGGCCGGTACACGCCGTCGACGACCACCCCGACCGAGGACTCCAGGCCGGCGTTGTCGCCGACCGTGCCGATGCCGCGGATGCGCGCCACCGTCTGCACCTCGCTCTGGGTGCTGGTCACGGTCAGGCCCGGCACCAGCATCTGCGCATCCTTGATGTCGCGCACGCCGCTGTCCTGCAGCAATTGTTCGGGCAAGGCGGTGATCGCGATCGGCACGTCCTGCATCGCCTCCTCGCGCTTCTGCGCGGTGACCGTCAGTCCGGCCAGGGTCTTGGCCTCGGTATCTTCCGCGGCGGCCGGCGCCTGTTGCGCCTGCACGTTCGCGGCGAGCGCGGCCATGCTCAGGGCGATGGCCAAAGACAGGGACTTACGGGCCGGCGGGCGAGCGATCATTGAGTTTTCCCCTTGATGGCGAACGACGATTTCGAGTTCGGCGACGCGGACCGCGGCCGCGACGCGCGGCGTCGTGGCATCCGGAGCGGCTCGCATCACAGATCGTTACGTAATTCGGAAGCGATGGCGGCCGCCGTGCCGGAGCGTGCGTGCGGCCGTGCCGCCGAAACTAGCACGACGATCACAACCAGCGTGCCGCGGCGCAACACTCGCGTCGCGCGGAACGCGGTCCTCAGGGGTATAAGCGCCTATTCGTACGAACGTTCGCTCGGGACCGGAGTCGGACAACTGCAGGCGCGCGCCGCAGCGGTCTCGCGCAGCAAGCGCCGCTGCGCGTCGCCCAGGGCGCCCGCCGCGAGTCCCGAGTCCCGAGTCCCGAGTCCCAAATCCCGAATCGCGAACCCCGCCCTCAAGCCCTCGCCAACGTCGACTTGCCGAACAGGCTCTCGACCAGATCGATCGCGATCAGGGCGGTGTGGTTGTCGCGGTCCAGGATCGGGTTGAGCTCGACGATGTCCAGCGAGCCGATGCAGCCGCTCTCGGCGATCATCTCCATCGCCAGTTGCGCCTCGCGGTAGTTCGGCCCGCCGGCGACCACAGTGCCGACGCCGGGGGCGATGCTGGGATCGAGGAAGTCGACGTCGAAGCTGACGTGCAGATGGGTGTCGGCGTCGATGCCGTCCAGCGCCTCCTCCATCACCCGCTTGATGCCGATGTCGCCGATCCGGCGCATGTCGTACACCGGCAGACCGAGCTGCTTGATCAGCTGCTTCTCGCCGGGATCGACCGAACGCGTGCCGATCTGGCGCATCTCGCCGACCTGCATCGCCGGCGCTTCGCCGCCGAGCCGGGTCAGGCACGGCGGCCCCATGCCGATCAGGCAGGCCACCGGCATGCCGTGCATGTTGCCGGTCGGAGTGATCTCGTGGGTGTTGAAGTCGGCGTGCGCATCCAGCCACAGCACGCGCAGCTTCTTGCGCCGTTCGCGGCAATGGCGGGCGACCGCGGTGATCGAGCCCAGGCCGAGACAGTGGTCGCCGCCGAGCAGGATCGGCACCCGATCCTCGCGCAGTTCGGCGGCGACCGCGTCCATCACGTTGCGGTTCCAGGCCACCACCTCGTCGAGATGGCGGTAGCCGCCGACCGGCGACGACCAGGGGTTGGGCGGGCCGTCGAGGTTGCCGCGGTCGGCGACGTCCAGGCCCAGGCCGCGCAGGGCCTCGGTCAGTCCGGCGATGCGCAGGGCTTCCGGTCCCAGGCGCGCGCCGCGCGCGCCGGCGCCGACGTCGGTGGGCGCGCCGATCAGACTGACCGGGGTGGCAGTGCGACTCATGGTGCGAATCCTCAGGCAGGGGCGCAGCGCCGCGCCGCCTGCAGCGGCGGCGACGGCGGTGGCGCGGATGAAAGGAAGCGGCGGGCAGCGCGCGGCCGGGTCACTTCTCCACGAAGGCGCGCTCGATCACGAAGTCGCCCGGCTCGCGGGTGCGCGGCGAGGGCTTGAAGCCGCGCCCTTCCAGCAGTGTCGAAGTGTCTTCGAGCATCTGCGGGCTGCCGCACAGCATCACCCGGTCTTCGGCCGGGTTCAGCGGCGGCAACCCCAGGGTCTTCGCCATCAGACCGTCGGCGATCGCGTCGGTGATCCGGCCGCGGTTGCGGAACGGCTCGCGGGTCACGCTCGGGTAGTACTTGAGCTGGCGGCGCACCGCCTCGCCGAGGAACTCGTGCGCCGGCAGTTCGCGCTCGAGGAAATCGGCGTAGGCCAGGTCGCTGACGTGGCGCACGCCGTGCGCCAGGACCACGGTTTCGAATCGCTCGTAGGTGGCGGGGTCGCGGACGATGCTCAGGAACGGCGCCAGGCCGGTGCCGGTGCCGAGCAGATACAGGCGCTTACCCGGGTTGAGATCGTTGAGCACCAGGGTGCCGGTGGGCCGGCGGCTGACCAGGATCGAATCGCCGTTGTTGATGTGTTGCAGGCGCGAAGTCAAGGGACCGTCGGGCACCTTGATGCTGAAGAACTCCAGATGGTCTTCGTAGTGCGCGCTGGCGATCGAGTAGGCGCGCATCAGCGGCCGGCCCTCGACCTCCAGGCCGACCATGACGAAGTGGCCGCTGTCGAAGCGGAAGCCGGGGTCGCGGGTGGTGCGGAAGCTGAAAAGGCTGTCGTTCCAGTGCTTGACCTCGATAACGCGCTCTGTCGCCAACTGCATCGTCCTGACTCCTTGTTATGAAAATTCCCGGCCGCACCCGCGCGTGGCGATATTCGTCACGCGGCTGACGTGCGGGCGTCATTATTGGGTGCCAGCGCGGGCGGCTCGCATCGGCGCCGGCGGCGATTCGGCCCACCAATACCAGCACATAATATTTCCCACTTGGGAATCAATGTTCCAAAGAATGATCAGCGTCACTCGCCCAGCGGGACTGCGCCTTTGACTGCGGCTCGGGCTAGCGTCGATTATTAGCCGCCCGAGAAAATCGGAATTCGCGGCAAATCCCCTTCCCCGCAAACAGCGACCACGCCCTGACCGCGTGCGTCAGCTGACGCCCTTGGTCACCCTGAGGCTCGCATGGACGTTCGGCAGTCAGGCACAAATCTCGACAAATCAACAATTTGCGCAGGACACGTCGCATATCCGCGCCGTTTATCGCGCGCAGCGCCGGATTCGCCGCGTATATTCCAGAATATTGCGGAAATACCGTCATGAGCGCGCCTACTGATTCCGAACGAATGGTGATTGGCGTCGCGGTAGAAAATTGTGATCAGAAACTAGAAGTTTCCATTTCACCTCCTTTTCACGCCGCCTCCGCAAAGACGGCGCCAGTCGCGCCGGCGCGGCGGCGGCGCCGGCTGCTGCGTTATATCGCCCATCCTTTGCTGATGCTGGCGGTAGTTACTTATGCGGGCGCCGGCCTGATTCTGGACTGGGACCCGGGTCCGGCCAGTTTCGGGTTCGTGTTCGCCACTATTTTCTATCTGGCGATTCTCGAATTTATTATTCCGTACCAGCGCGCATGGCAGCCCAGCGGACGCGAATGGGGCCTGTACGCGGTCTATTTCGTGCTCACCGTGAGCGCCGGCGCGTTCGCTCAGCTGCCGGTCGCGGCGGCGGTGGCGGCGCTGTCGCCGCTGGATCCGGCGCTGCCGCTGTGGGCCGAGATCCCGCTCGCGCTGTTGCTCAGCTCGCTGGCCAGCTACGCGATCCATCGCGCCGGCCACGACATCCCGCTGCTGTGGCGCCTGCACGGCGTGCATCACGTGCCGGACAAGGTCAACGTCGCCAACAACGGCGTCAACCACGTGTTCGACGTGGTGCTGTCGCAGTTCGCGGTGCAGCTGCCGCTGGCCCTGGCCGGCTTCTCGGCGCCGTCGCTGTACGCGGTCGGCATCTTCGTCATCGCCCAGGGCTACTTCGTCCACGCCAACATCGACGTGCGCCTGGGCTGGCTCAACCAACTGCTCGCCAGCCCCGAGCTGCACCGCATGCACCACAGCTGCGACCGCAGCGAAGCCGGTCATTTCGGCTCGGACCTGTCGATCTGGGACCGGCTGTTCGGCAGCTACACCTGGCGGCCGGATCGGCGGCCGCGCGGGATCGGCCTGTTCGATCCCGGTTCGTTTCCGCGCACCGGCGCGGTGTTCTCGACCCTGATCCATCCGCTGCGGCCGCGCGCCAAGCGCGCGCCGTGAACGCTGCGTTGCCGAATGGCGCGCGGTAGCGCCACGACTTTCATCGCCCGTCCCTCACCTCCCCGGCGTCGCCCGACGTAAAGAACAAGGACTCGATCATGACGGACCCCAGCAAGAACGCCTCCCTCCGCGACCACGCCGACGGCGCCGCGCCCGCAGCCGCCGATGCCGCCGCGCAGGCCGCGGCCGGCCAGGCGCACGAGCCGCTCGAACGCATCGCCATCGTCGGCATCGGTTGCCGCCTGCCCGGCGGCGCCTGCGACCATCGCGGCTTCTGGCAGAACCTGATCGAAGGCAAGGACTGCCTGACCGATACGCCGCTCAACCGCTACGACGTGGCCACCCTGGGCAGCCGCGACAAGAGCAAGCCCGGCCGCCTGGTCGGCGGCCGCGGCGGCTACATCGAGGGCTTCGACGAATTCGATCCGGCGTTCTTCGGCATCAGCCCGCGCGAGGCCGACTACATGGATCCGCAGCAGCGCAAGTTGCTGGAAGTCGCCTGGGAGGCGCTGGAGGACGGCGGCCAAAAGCCTGCCGAACTGGCCGGCCGCGACATCGGCGTGTTCGTCGGCGCCTTCACCCTGGACTACAAGATCGTCCAGTTCGCCGATCTCAGCTTCGAGACCCTGGCCGCGCACACCGCGACCGGCACGATGATGACGATGGCGTCGAACCGGATCTCGTACTGCTTCGACTTCCGCGGCCCCAGCCTGTCGATCGACACCGCCTGCAGTTCCTCGCTGGTCGCGGTGCACCTGGCCTGCCAGAGCCTGCGCCGGCGCGAGACCAGCCTGGCCCTGGCCGGCGGCACTCTGCTGCACATGACCCCGCAGTACACCATCGCCGAAACCAAGGGCGGTTTCCTGTCGCCGGAAGGCAAGTCGCGCACCTTCGACGCCGCCGCCAACGGCTACGTGCGCGCCGAGGGCGTCGGCCTGGTCGCGCTCAAGCGCCTGGACGACGCGCTGCGCGACGGCGACCCGATCTATGCGGTGATCGTCGGCACCGGGGTCAACCAGGACGGCCACAGCAACGGCATCACCGTGCCCAATCCCGACGCCCAGGTCGCGCTGATCGAGCGCGTCTGCCGCGAAGCCGGGATCGTGCCGGGCAGCCTGCAGTACATGGAAGCCCACGGCACCTCGACCCCGGTCGGCGACCCGATCGAGGCCAAGGCGCTGGGCCGCGCGCTGGCGGTCGGGCGCAAACCCGGCGACGAGTGCTACGTCGGCTCGGTCAAGACCAACATCGGCCACACCGAGGCCGCCGCCGGCGTCGCCGGCCTGATCAAGACCGCGCTCGCGCTCAAGCACAAGACCATCCCGCCGCACATCAACCTGCAGACGGTCAACCCGGACATCGACTTGGCCTCGATGCCGTACAAGATTCCGACCCAGGTCACGCCTTGGCCGGCGCATGAGGGCCCGGCCCGCGCCGGGGTCAACTCGTTCGGCTTCGGCGGCACCAATGCGCACGTGCTGCTGGAGGAAGCGCCGCCGCTGGCGCCGCTGGCCGTCGCCGCCGGCGACAACGCCGGCCGCGCCGCCGGCGGCTACAACGTGCTGCCGCTGAGCGCGCGCGACGCCTCGGTGCTGCCGGCCCTGGCCGCGGGCATCGCACGCGAACTGGAGCGCGAAGGCGACGAGGCCGTCGATCTGCGCGACCTGGGCTACACCCTCGCCCATCGCCGCCAGCACTTGGAGTCGCGCCTGGGCGTCGTCTACGACAGCCGCGAATCGCTGCGCGAGCGCCTGGCCGCGTTCGCCGCCGGCGAAGCGCATCCGCACCTGGTCGCCGACGAACGCCGCGCGACGCCGCCGAAGCTGGCCTGGGTGTTCACCGGCATGGGCCCGCAATGGTGGGCGATGGGCCGGCAGTTGTTCGACAACGAGCCGGTCTACCGCGAGGTCATCGAACGTTGCGATCGCGAACTGGCCAAGCATGTCGACTGGTCGCTGATCGCCGAGATGAACGCCGCCGAAGCCGAATCGAAGATGAGCGAGACCTGGCTGGCGCAGCCGGCCAACTTCGCCGTGCAGATCGCCCTGGCGGCGATGTGGCGGGCCAAGGGCGTGCGCCCGGATGCCATCGTCGGCCACAGCACCGGCGAAGTCGCGGCCTTCTACGAGGCCGGCGTCTACACCCTGGAGCAGGCGGTGCGGGTGGTCGTGCACCGCAGCCGCCTGCAGCAGAAGCTGGTCGACACCGGCACCATGCTCGCGGTCAGCCTGACCGAAGCCGAAGCCCTGCGCCGGGTGCGCCCCTACGGCGACCGGGTCTCGGTCGCCGCGGTCAACAGCCCGACCGCGATCACCCTGGCCGGCGACCAGGACGCGCTGGCCGAACTGGCCGAGAAGCTGCAGGCCGAGCAGTTGTTCGCCAAGTTCCTGAGCGTGCGCGTGCCCTACCACAGCGCCAAGATGGACCTGATCAAGGACGAATTGCTGGAGTCGCTGGACGGCCTGGCGCCGCATCCGGCGCAGGTGCCGCTGTACATGACCGCCAAGCCCGGCATCGCCGCCGGCCACGAACTCGACGCCGGCTACTGGTGGGAGAACGTACGCAACAGCGTCGGCTTCCGCGCCGCGATCGACCAGATGGCCCACGACGGCTACGACCTGTTCCTGGAAATCGGTCCGCACCCGGTGCTCGGCCACTCGATCAACGAATGCTTCGCCGCGCGCGGCGCCAGCGCGCGCAGCCTGCCCTCGATCCGTCGCCAGGAAGACGAGGCCGCGCGCTTCGCCGCCTCGCTGGCCGGCCTGCACAACCTCGGCGCGAGCATCGACTGGAACACGCTGCATGCGCAGGGCCGCCCGCTGCCGTTGCCGCGCTATCCGTTCAAGCGCGACCGCTACTGGGTCGAACCGCGTCCGGTCGAACAGGTCCGCCTCGGCCAGCTCGATCACGCCCTGCTCGGCCGGCGCATGGCGGTGGCCGAACCGACCTGGGAAGCCAAGCTCGATGCCGAACGCATGCCCTACCTGGAAGACCACCGCATCCAGGGCAACGTGCTGTTCCCCGCCGCCGGCTACATCGAAATGGCGACCCAGGCCGTGCGCGCGCTGACCGGCGGCAACGGGGCCGCGATCGCCGACATCGAACTGCGCAAGGCGCTGTTCCTGCCCGATGCCGAAGCCGCGACCGTGCAGCTGTCGTTCGCCTCCGACGGCGCCAGCTTCCACGTCTCCAGCCTGTCCGCCGACGGCCAGGACCGCACCGTCCACGCCAGCGGCAGCGTGCGCGCCAGCCAGGGCCGGCGCGGCGGCGCGGCGCTGGACGTGCGCGCGGTGCGCGAGCGCAGCCCGCTGTTCCTGGCGCGCTCGGCCTGCTACGACGCGCTGGCGCGGATGGGCTACCACTACGGCCCGGCGTTCCAGGGCATCGAGGAAGTCTGGGTCGGCCGCGGCGAAGCCCTGGCCCGGATCGTGCCGACCGAACGCCTGCAAGGCGGCGCGGCCGACCACCACTTCCACCCGGCCATGCTCGACGCCTGCTTCCAGACCCTGCTGACGCCGCAGATCCTGCAGCAGGCCGAGGACGGCCCCGCCGACAGCGGCATCCGCCTGCCGCTGTCGATCGAGGAGGTGCGCACCGACGCGATCGGCGACCGCGCCCTGTGGGTGCACGCCCGCGTGCGCCACGACGGCGGCGACGAACTGATCGGCGACATCGCGGTCTACGACGAGCACGGCGCTCCGCTCGGCTATGTCGCCGGCTTCCGCGCCGCCAACGTCGAGAACGCCAGCGCCAAGGTGAACCTGGCGACGATCGACAACTGGCTGGCCGAAACCCGCTGGGTCGAGCTGGCGCCGATCGCGGCGGCCGAGGCGGCCGACGATAGCGCCGCAGTGGCGCCGGCGCAGAGCGATGCCGCGGCGCCGAGCTGGCTGATCCTCGCCGATGCCCAGGGGGTCGGCGACGAACTGGCCGCGTTGGCGCAGGCGCGCGGCGAGCGCGTGCACCTGGTCCGTCCGGGCAAGCGCTACAAGCTGGAAAAGGACCTGCGCGAATCGACGGTGGTGCCGGGCGCATTCAAGGACCTGCAGCGACTGTTCGCCGATCTGGCCAAGGCCGGCGCCGGCGAGTTCGCCCGCGTCGTCCACCTGTGGAATCTCGACCAGCCGCACCTGGAACAGGTCGATGCGACCGAACTCAAGGCCGGCAACGCCCGCGGCGCCTATTCGCTGATCGCGTTGAGCCAGGCGCTGCTGGCTTCGCAGCCCGACGCGCGCCTGCACATCGTCACCCGCGCCACGCAGGCGGTGGCCGACCGCGACGACGTCGAGCCGCTGGGCGCGCCGGCCTGGGGCATCGGCCGAGTGCTGTGGTACCAGGAACTGGTCGCCCAGCGCGGCAAGCTGATCGACCTGCAGGCCGCCGGCGAAGCAACCGGCGCAGCCGCCGACGCGGCGCGCCGCGCCGAGGCCGACGTGCTGCTGGCCGAAATGCTGCAGCAGGACGAAGACGAGATCGCCCTGCGCGACGGCAAGCGCTACACCAGCCGGTTGCAGCCGGCCGACGCGCTGACCCGGCCGCTGCCGCTGCGCCTGCGCGCCGACGGCGCCTACCTGGTCACCGGCGCGTTCGGCGCGCTCGGCCGGCTGCTCTGCCGCACCCTGGTCAAGCGCGGTGCGCGTAAGCTGATCCTGGTCGGCCGCAGCAAGCTGCCGCCGCGCGCGCAATGGAGCGACACCGATCCGGCCAGCGCAGTCGGCCGCAACGTGCGCTTCATCAAGCAGTTAGAGCTGCTCGGCGCCGAGCCGATCCTGGCCCAGCTCGACATCACCGACGAAGGCGCGCTCGCGGCTTGGCTGCAGGACTACAAGCAGCGCGACCTGCCGCCGATCCGCGGCGCCTTCCACCTCGCCGGCCAGGTCCGCGACACCTTGCTCGGCGAAATGACCCGCGACGCCTTCGATCCGGTCTACGACCCCAAGGTGATCGGCGGCTGGCTGCTGCACCGGCACCTGATCGACCAGCCGCTGGAGCACTTCGTCCTGTTCGCCTCGATCGCCTCGCTGGTGACCACCGCCGGCCAGACCAACTACGCCGCCGGCAACGCCTTCCTCGACGCCCTCGCCCATCACCGCCGCGCGCTCGGCCTGCCGGCGCTGAGCCTGGACTGGGGCCCGTGGGCCACCGGCATGATCGAAGAGCTCGGCCTGATCGACCATTACCGCAACAGCCGCGGCATGAGCTCGCTCTCGCCCGACGCCGGCATGGACGTGCTGGAACGCGTGATCGGCCAGGACCGCGCCCAGTTGCTGGTCGCGACCGTGGTCGACTGGCCGATCTTCCTGGCCTGGTACGCCTCGCCGCCGCCGCTGGTGAGCGAGCTGGCCAAGCACGGCGCCGGCGCCGACAGCGGCGAGCGCGGCAGTTTCGTCGAAACCTTCCGCGCCGCCGACGGCGACACCCGCCGGCGCCTGCTCGACGAGCGCTTCCATGCCCTGATCGCCCAGGTGATGCGGATCAAGAGCGAGCAGATCGACACCGACGCCAGCCTCAACGCGCTGGGCCTGGACTCGCTGCTGGCGATGGAACTGCGCGCGCGCATCCACACCGAGCTCAAGGTCGCCCTGCCGGTGGTCACCCTGCTCAGCAGCAGCTCGATCGGCACCCTCGGCGACCAGCTCTACGCCGGCCTGGCCGAACTGGTCGCCGGCGACGGCGGCGACAGCGACGCCTCGGGCTTCGTCGCCCACAGCGACGAAACCCGCTATCCGCTGACCCAGAACCAGAACGCGCTGTGGTTCCTCAAGCAGCTCAACCCCGACGGCTTCGCCTACAACATCGGCGGCGCGGTCGAGGTGCGCACCGAGCTGGAGCCGGAGCTGATGTTCGAAGCGGTGCGCCGATTGATCGCCCGCCATCCCAGCCTGCGCGCCAACTTCATGCTCGACCAGGGCCAGGCGGTGCAGAAGATCTCGGCCGAGGGCAAGCACGACCTGGCCCTGTTCGACGTCCAGGACAAGCCCTGGGACGAGGTCTACCAGCAGATCATCCGCGAGTACCGCAAGCCCTACGACCTCGAGCACGATCCGCTGGTGCGCTTCCGCCTGTTCAAGCGCGGCACGGACCGCTGGGTGATCATGAAGGCCGTCCACCACATCATCTCGGACGCGATCTCCACCTTCACCTTCATCGAGGAACTGCTGTCGATCTACGAGGGCTTGCGCCGCGGCGAACAGGTCCAGCTGGCGCCGGTGCGCGCGCGCTACCTGGATTTCCTCAACTGGCAGAACCGCTTCCTCGCCACCCGCGACGCGGCCAAGATGCTGGACTACTGGCAGGACCATCTGCCGGCGCAGGTGCCGATCCTCAACCTGCCCACCGACAAGCCGCGCCCGATCGTGCAGACCCATAACGGCGCGTCGGAGTTCTTCGCCCTCGACCCCGAGCTGAGCGCGCGCATCCACCAACTGGCGCGCGACAACGGAGTCACCGTGTTCATGGTGCTGCTGAGCGCCTACTACCTGCTGCTGCACCGCTACACCGGCCAGGACGACGTGATCGTCGGCAGCCCGGTCATGGGCCGCACCCAGGAGGAGTTCGCCCAGGTCTACGGCTACTTCGTCAACCCGCTGCCGCTGCACGTCAACCTGGCTTCGCAGCCCAGCGTCGCCGAACTGCTGGAGCAGGTGCAGCGCATCGTCCTCAACGGCCTGGACAACCAGGAATACCCGTTCGTGCTGCTGGTCGAGAAGCTCGGCCTGCAGCACGACCCGAGCCGCTCGGCGGTGTTCCAGGCGATGTTCATCCTGCTCGCGCACAAGGTCGCCACCGAGAAGTACGGCTATCGCCTGGAGTACATCGAACTGCCGGAAGAGGAAGGCCAGTTCGACCTGACCCTGTCGGCCTACGAGGACGAGGCCGACCAGCGCTTCCACTGCGTGTTCAAGTACAACACCGACCTGTTCCTGCCGCAGACCATGCAGCGGCTGGCCGGGCATTACGTCAACCTGCTCGAGGAACTGACCCGCGCCGCGGCCTCGACCTCGATCGCCCGGCTGCGCCTGCTCGGCGACGACGAACGCCGCACGGTGCTGGAGCAGTGGAGCGGCGCGGCCGACACGGTCGATGCCGCGCGCCCGGTGCACGAACTGATCGGCGAAGTCGCCCGCGCCCGGCCGGATGCGGTCGCGGTATCGGCGCCTAGCGAATCCGGCGCGGTGCAGCAGCTCAGCTACGGCGAACTGGAGCGACGCTCCAACCGCCTGGCGCGCAAGCTGATCGAGCTCGGCGTCGGCGCAGGCACGGTGGTGGCGCTGTGCCTGGACAAGTCGCCGGAACTGATCGTGACCCTGCTCGCGGTGCTCAAGGCCGGCGGCGCCTACCTGCCGCTGGATCCGGACTATCCGGCCGAGCGCTTGGCCTACATGGCCAGCCACGCCCAGGCCCGGTTCGCGGTGGTCGAGGAAAGCCGCCGCGCGCGCCTGGCCGGCTGGGACGGCGACGTGCTGACCCCGGACGACCTGCACCTGATCGCCGACGCCGACACCGATGCCTCCGCGCTGGACCTGGCGGTGCCGCTGTCGTCCGCCGCCTACGTGATCTACACCTCCGGCTCGACCGGCAAGCCCAAGGCGGTGCGGGTCACCCACGCCAACCTGGCGTCGGCCTACGCGGGCTGGGAGCGCGAGTACCGCCTGAGCGAGACCGGCGCCCATCTGCAGATGGCCAGCTTCTCCTTCGACGTGTTCGCCGGCGACCTGGTGCGGGCGCTGTGCTCCGGCGCCAAGCTGGTGCTGGTGCCGCGCGAGCTGCTGTTCAATACCGAGCGCCTGTACCGGACCATGCTCGACGAACAAATCGATGCGGCCGAGTTCGTGCCGGCGGTGGTGCGCTCGGTGATGGACTACTGCGAGCGCGAAGGCCGGCGCCTGGACTTCATGCGCCTGCTCGCAGTCGGTTCGGACGTGTGGAAGGTCGAGGAGTACCGGCGCCTGCGCGCCCTGGCCGGGCCGTCCAGCCGGGTGGTGAATTCCTACGGCCTCAGCGAAGCGACCATCGACAGCACCTACTTCGAGGGTCCGACCGACGACCTCGACCCCAGCCGGATGGTGCCGATCGGCCGTCCGTTCCCGAACAGCGAGCTGTACATCCTCGACGCGCACCGCCAGCCGGTGCCGGCCGGAGTCCCGGGCGAGCTGTGGATCGGCGGCGGCGGGGTCAGCGCCGGCTACGTCGGCGACGACGCCCAGACCGAGCAGCGCTTCGTCGAGCTCGAGCTCGGCGACGGCCGCCTGCGCCGGCTGTATCGCAGCGGCGACCTGGCGCGCTGGAGCGCGTCCGGCGAAGTGCAGCTGATCGGCCGCGTCGACAGCCAGGTCAAGGTGCGCGGGCACCGGGTCGAGATCGGCGAGATCGAATCCCAGCTCGCCGCCTGGCCGGCGATCCGCGAGGCGGTGCTGACCGTGCGCGACGACGGCCGCGGCGAAGCCTCGCTGTGCGCCTACTGCGTGCCGGCCGACGCCGGCGAACGGCTGAACTGGCGCGCGCTGCGCGAGCACCTGGCCAGCTACCTGCCGACCTTCATGATCCCGGCGCGCTTCGTCCAGCTCGACGCCCTGCCGCTGTCGGCCAACGGCAAGGTCGACCTGGCCGCGCTGCCCGCGCCGGACGCGAACGCCGGCGCGGCGCAGTTCGAACCGCCGACCACCCTGTTCGAGCTGCGCATGGCCGAGCACTGGCAGCGCCTGCTCGGGCTGGAGCAGGTCGGCCTGCAGGACGACTTCTTCGAGGTCGGCGGCAGCTCGATCAAGCTGATCGAACTGATCTACAACCTGCAGACCGAGTTCAACATCGCCATCGCGGTCAGCCAGTTGTTCAAAGTCACCACCCTGCACGGCATGGCCAAGACGGTGGAGGCGATCAGTACCGGCCGCATCGCCGGCGCCCAGCCCTATCTGCGCTTCAACGTCGGCCACGGCCCGACCATCTTCTGCTTCCCGCCGGCCGGCGGCCACGGCCTGGTCTACCGCCAGCTCGCGGTGCACCTGCCCGAGTACGAGTTCGTTTCGTTCAACTACATCCTCGGCGACGAGAAGGTCGCCAGCTACGCCGACTTGATCGAGAGCATCCACGCCGACGGCCATTGCACCCTGTTCGGCTACTCGCTCGGCGGCAACCTCGCCTTCGAAGTGGCCAAGGAGCTGGAACGCCGCGGCCGCGAGGTGCCGAACGTGGTGATCATGGACTCGTACCGGATTCCGGAGTCGTTCGAGCTCGGCAACGAGCACTTCGAGGCGTTCGAGCGCGAGCTCAGCGAGCACCTGCGCAAGCACACCGGCTCGGAGATCGTCGCCGAGGAGACCCTGCAGCAGGCCAAGGACTACATCCGCTTCTGCAGCCAGACCCCGAACACGGGGATGGTCTCGGCCCCGGTCAGCGTGATCTCCGACGAGGACAAGGTGGTGTTCTACGGCACCGGCCACCGCGGCACCTGGCACGGCAGCTCGACCACCCGCACCGAGGTGTTCAAGGGTTTCGGCAAGCACGCCGACATGCTCGACCAGGACTACATCGCCCTCAACGCCGCGCTGGCGCGCGGCATCCTGGTCGGGGAGGTCAGCGATGCCGGCTGATTCCGGATACCGTCTCGAGCCGCCGGCGCGCGCCGGCGGCAAGTCCGCCGACGGGCCGCGCTGGGAGGCGCGCGCCCGCGGCCCCGGCGACAAGCCGCGGGTGATCGTGATCGGCGCCGGCGTGGCCGGCCTGGCCTCGGGCTGCTACGGCCAGATGAGCGGCATGGAGACGCGCATCTTCGAGAAGCACGTGCTGCCCGGCGGCTGCTGCACCGCCTGGTCGCGCCAGGGCTACATCTTCGATTACTGCATCGAGTGGCTCAACGGCACCGCGGCCGGCAACGACGCCAACCGGGTCTGGCGCGAACTGGGCGCGCTGGACGGCAAGTCGATCCGCCTGTTCGACAGCTTCAACACGGTCAGCGACGAGCACGGCCGCTCGGTCACCTTCTACAACGATCCCGACCGGCTCGAGCGCCACCTGATCGACCTGTCGCCGATCGACGCGCCGCTGATACGGCAGTTCTGCGACGACCTGCGCCGCTTCACCCGGATGGCGCTGCATCCGTTCCTGACCCCGCCGCCGCTGGAGAGCTGGCGCGAGAAGTACGCCACCCTGCGCCAGGTGCTGCCGGCGTTCCGGCTGTTCTGGCGCAACGGCGCGACCCAGATGAACGATTTCGCCGACCGCTTCCAGGACCCTTTGCTGCGCCGCGGTTTGCGCAACATCTTTTTCCAGGACCCGGGCAATTTCTCCCTGGTGCCCTACCTGTACAACATCGCCGAGGCGCACAACGGCAACGTCGGCTTCCCGCAGGGCGGCTCGCTCGGGCTGTCGCGCTCGATCGAGGCGCGCTACCTCGAACTGGGCGGGCGCATCGACTACCGCGCCCGGGTCAGCCGGATCCTGGTCGAGAACGGGCGCGCAATCGGAATCGAGCTCAAGAACGGCGAGCGCCACTACGCCGACCACGTGATCGCCGCCTGCGACGGCCTGACCGCCTTGCGCAGCCTGCTCGACGGCAAGTACGGCAACCCGCGCGTGGACAAGCTCTACGACCAGGTGCTCGACCGCCCCGGCGAGCGCTATCCCGGCGTGGTCTCGGCCTTCGTCGGCTTCGAGGGCGACCTGCCCGCGGACACGCCGCACAGCACCACCTACCTGCTCTCGGCGCAGGACGCCGACGCCTTGCCGGGCGCGGTCCAGGGCAGCCTGGTAGTGCAGCTGCGCTCGCGCTATTGCGAGGGTTTCGCCCCGCCCGGCCACTCGATCCTGCACTGTACCTACTTCAGCGACTACGACTACTGGAAGCGCCTGCGCAGCAGCGACCGCAAGCAGTACTGGGCGCTCAAGCGCCAGGTCGCCGAGTTCGTGCGCGAGTTCCTCGAACGCCGCCATCCGGGCTTGGGCGCGCGGATCCGCCTGGTCGACGTCGGCACGCCGGCCTCGACCGAGCGCTACACCGGCAACTACAAGGGCGCGATCCTGGCCTGGAAGTCGCCCGAGGCCGACGACCTGATGGCCGACCTGGTCAAGAAGGACCGCATGCGCCTGCAAGGCCTGGGCGGGTTCTCGATGGCCGGACACTGGGTCGGCGGCGGCGGCCTGATCCGCTCCGCCTCGACCGGCCGCTTCGTCATCCAGTTCCTGTGCCGGGAACTGGGCCTGCCGTTCAAGGCCTGGGAAAGCGGCAACGCCGCGCCGTGGCGGATCGAGCAGCTCGGCCATTTCCCGCAACTGGACAAGGGGCCGCCGCTGGAGCGCAGCACACCGAAGCTGCGCGCGGCGGACGCCGCCGCCCCGACCGCACCGGCGCCCGTCGCCTGACCGCCAAGGAAGCCAGGACATGTCGCATACGTTGGGCAACAGAGAAAGCATGATCATCATCGGCGCGGGGCTGGGCGGCCTGTCCACCGGCTGCTACGCGCAGATGAACGGCTACAAGACCCAGATCTTCGAGATGCACGAAATCCCCGGCGGCTGCTGCACCGCCTGGGAGCGCGGCGACTTCACCTTCGACTGCTGCATCAGCTGGCTGCTCGGCAACGGCCCGGGCAACGAGATGCACCAGATCTGGATGGAACTGGGCGCGCTGCAGGGCAAGCAGATGCGCCACTTCGACGTGTTCAACATCGTCCGCGGCCGCAACGGCCAGGTGGTGTACTTCTACTCCGACCCGGACCGGCTGGAAGCGCACCTGCTCGAAATCTCGCCGGCCGACGCCAAGCTGATCCGCGACTTCGTCGGCGGCCTGCGCAAGTTCCGCAAGGCCCTGGCGGTGTACCCCTTCCTCAAGCCGGTCGGGCTGATGGGGCGCTGGGAGCGCTGGAAGATGCTGGCCTCCTTCGTCCCCTACTTCAACGCCATCCGCAAGTCGATCACGGTGCTGATGACCGACTACTCGGCCAAGTTCAAGGACCCGTTCCTGCGCGAGGCGTTCAACTTCATCCTCTACGAAAAGCACCAGAACTTCCCGGTGCTGCCGTTCTACTTCCAGCTCGCCTCGCACGCCAACCTGTCCGCCGGCGTGCCCGAGGGCGGCTCGCTGGGCCTGGCCAAGTCGATCGAGGCCCGCTACCGCCGGCTCGGCGGCCAGGTGCACTACAACGCCAAGGTCGAGGAGATCCTGGTCGAGGACGATCGCGCGGTCGGCGTGCGCCTCAGCGACGGCCGCGAGGTCCGCGCCGACATCGTGGTCTCGGCCGCCGACGGCTACACCACGATGATGCGCTTCCTCAAGGGCCGCTACCTCAACGATACCTTCCGCAAGCTCTACACCGAAACCATCAACCAACCGCACATGGTGTTCCCGGGCTACTTCATCGCCTTCCTCGGCCTGGACAAGCCCTTCCCGGAAGGCGAGCCCTGCACCACCTACCTGCTGGAACCGGAGGAAGCCGAGGAGATGATCGGCATCCGCCACCCCAGCATCAACGTCCAGTTCCGCAGCCGGCACTACCCCGAGCTGGCGCCGGACGGCACCAGCATCGTCTACGCCACCTACTTCTGCGACATCGCGCCGTGGCGCGCGCTCAACGAAGGCCCAGAGCAGGTCAGCCGGGTGCGCAAGGGCGAGGAGCTGCACACCCTGCCGGTGCGGCGCGGGCACGAGTACCACGCGGCCAAGCGCCGGGTCAGCAACGCGATGATCCGGTTCCTGGAAAAGCGCTACCCCGGGCTGAAGGATTCGATCAGCGTGCGCGACGTGTCCAGCCCGCTGACCCAGGTGCGCTACACCGGCAATTTCGACGGCACCGTGCTCGGCTGGCAGCCGTTCGTGGAAAGCGGCGAGACCCTGGAGGAAGCGATCAAGGAGCACGGCCCGGTGATGCAAGGCCTGTCGAACTTCTACATCTCCGGGGTGTGGGCGACCACCGGCGGGCTGATCCGCGCCGCCGCCGCCGGTCGCCACGTCATGCACTTCATCTGCAAGGACGACGGCAAGGACTTCACCGCCAGCATCGACCAGACCGCGCCGCCGCCGACCCATCTGATCGTGCCGGTCGGTCCCGCCGCGCCCGGTGCGGCCGCACCGCAGGGCTTTCCGCAACTGGCCGCGGCGCGGGCGGTCGGCGCATGAGCGCGGCCGCGGCGACGGACCGCCGCGCGGTCGGCGGGCTGATGCTGGCGGTGTTCCTGGGCGCGCTGGAGCAGACCGTGGTCGCGACCGCGCTGCCGGCGATCGTGCGCGAGCTGCAGCGCATCGACCTGCTCGGCTGGACGATCTCGGTGTATCTGCTGGCCACCGCCGCGGCCACGCCGGTGATCGCCAAGCTCGGCGACCTGCACGGCCGGCGCCGGCTGATGCACGCCTGCATCGGCTTGTTCGGGCTGGGTTCGCTGGCCTGCGCGCTGGCGCCGAGCATGCCGGCGCTGATCGCCGCGCGCGCCCTGCAAGGCGTCGGCGGCGCCGGGTTGATCGTGATCGCGCAGGCGGCGGTGGCCGAGATTGCCGGGCCGCGCGAGCGCAGCCGCTACACCGGCTTGTTCGCGATGGTGTGGGCGCTGGCCGGGCTGATCGGGCCGGTGCTCGGCGGCCTGCTGACCGACGCGCTGGGTTGGCGCGCGGTGTTCTGGATCAATCTGCCCTTGGGCGCGCTGGCGCTGTGGGCCGGCGCGCCGGCGCTGCGCCGGCTCGGCATGGGCCGGCCTGGCGGGCGCATCGACCTGGCCGGCACGACGCTGTTCGTGCTCGCCACCTGCGCCCTGCTGACCGCGCTGTCGTGGGGCGGCGGCCGCTACCCCTGGCTGTCGGCGCCGGTGCTCGGCGGCTTCGCCGCGGCCGCGCTCGGCGCGCTGGTCTTCGCCCGCCAGCAAGGCCGCAGCGCCGAGCCGATGCTGGCGCCGGCCTTGTTGCGCGATGCGGTGATCGGCCCGGCCTTGCTGGTCTGCCTGCTGATGTACGGCTTCTACATCGCGGTGGCGGTGCTGATACCGGCCTATTTCCAGATCGGCCACGGCCTGCCCGCTTCGCGCGCCGGCCTGCTGTTGGTGCCGGCGCTGGTGGCCGGCGCGATCGGCGCGCTGGGCGCCGGGCGCTACGCCGCACGCAACGGCGACTACCGGCGGCCGGTGTTGCTGGCGTTGCCGGTGGCGATGCTGGCGGCGCTGGCGATGGGACTGTGGGCCCAGGCGCTGAGCCCGCTCGCGACGGCCTTGCTGTTCGCCGCGGTCGGCCTGGGCACCGGCCCGTGCAGCGCGCTGGTCAACGTGATCGCCCAGAACGCCGCGCCGGCCGAGCAACTCGGCGCAGTCACCGGGGCGATGGCGTTCGCCCGCACCCTCGGCGCGGCGGTCGTCACCGCGGCCGGCTCGGCGCTGATCCTGCTGCACGTGCGCCGGGGCGGCGGCGAGTTCGCCGGCGCGCGCTTGAGCGAATTCGCCGCGCAGTCCCTGTCGGCGCCGACCCGCGAGCTGTTCCGCTCCGGCTTCGCCCAGTTGTTCTTCGCCACCGCGCTGGCGATGGCCGCGACCTGGCTGGTCTATGCGGCGATCCGCTCGCCGGTGCTGCGCCTGCGCCCGGCCGCGGCCGAGTCCTGAGACAAGCGCCGAATTGCGAACCCGCTCGCAGTTCGGCGCCCGGATCGGCCCCGGGCTAGGGTCGTTCCCAGGTAGCGCCGGCCCAGGCCGCGTTGTGCAATGCGCCTACAGGGGCGCAATTACGACGAGGGACCGCTCATGGACAGCGTCAACGGCGCATCGCGCAGCAACGAAACCCAGTCCGCCAACGCCAGCGACCCGGCCCAGGCCACACCGACCGCGAGCGAGCTGCGCGAAGACGAGCTGCGCGAAACGTTGCGCGAAAATCCGCAGGCGGTGGCTGCGCTGGACCGTCTGGTCGCCGACCGGAATTTCGCCCAACTGACCGACGAGCAGAAAGTCGAGTCGCTGAATTCCTTCGCCGCCGCACCCAACGCCGCCACCGCGAGCTATCTGCAAGGCGCCGCCGAACTCAGCCTGAATCCGCAGGCCACACCGAGCGGCCTGACCCCCGACGCCGGCACCCTGACCCTCGACGGCGTCACTTACGGCATCGAACAAGGGCGCCTGCTCGATGCCCAGGGCCGGACGGTCGGCACCATCCGCAACGACGGCAGCCTGCAATTGGCGGTCGAGACCGCGCCGCGCAGCGTCTACGACAACATCTCCACCCGGGTGCAGCTGCAAGAACTCGACGGCACCCAGATGCGCAACGTGCTCGACCTGCACGCGGCCGATCCGCGCGGCCGCCTGGACAACCCCAACCTCAACCAAGAGGTGGCCAACCGGGTCACCGCGGTGATCGAGCAGGCGCGGCGCGAAGGCATGAACATGCGCGTGGACACCGCCTACCGCAGCTTCCCCGAGCAGGACGCGCTGTACGCGCAGGGCCGCACCGCGCCCGGCAACCGGGTCACCAACGCGCGCGGCGGCCAGTCCTGGCACAACTACGGGGTCGCGGTCGACGTGGTGTTCAACGACGCCAACGGCCGGCCGAGCTGGGCCGAAACCAACAACTGGGACCGCTACGGCCAGATCGCGGTGTCGCAGGGCCTGGAATGGGGCGGCAACTGGCAAGGCTTGGTCGACCGTCCGCATGTCGAATACCACCCCGGCTTCGACGCCGGCGATGCGCGCCACATGCAGCAGAGCCATCGCCAAGGCGGGCTGGAAGCGGTCTGGGACCGGATGGGCATCGGCCAGCAGCCTTGATCCGCAGAACCGCCGCGCATCCGCGCGCTAGACTGCCTGGGCCATGAACGCCGAACGTCTCGCCACGATCGACCGATGCCGCGCTGCGAGACCCGCGGCGCGGCGCCGCTGGGCCCGCATCGCCGCCGGCGCGCTGAGCCTGGTCTTGCCGCTGGCCTTGTGCGCCTGCCTGGCCGGGCCGCCGCCGGCCACCGCCAGCGCTGCGGCGATCGTCGATTCGCAATCGCTGACGGGCACCGGCGCGGTCGCCTTCCATCCGCAGCGCGCGCTGCTGGCCTGGGCCGACGGCAACCGCTGGCACACGCTCGACCTCGACAGCGGCCAGCGCAGCGACCATCTCGCCGAGTCGCCGGTGGCCGACCTGGGCTTCGCCGCCGACGGCGACCTGTGGCTGATCGCCGACCGCGCCGAGCGTTGGCGCGACGGCCAGCGCGCGTGCCGCAGCGAGGCCGGCGATCTCAGCCGCTGGTTCGGCGCCGATGCCGACGGCGCCGCGGTCGCCCGTTATATGCATTCCGACGGCGTCGGCCCGCTGCGCCAGCAACTGTGGCTGTCGTCCGACTGCCGCACCGTGCGCGAAGACACCCGGCCTTTGCCTTCGCACATCCGCGAGGTCGGCGACGATCCTGGCGAACCGCTGCGCGCCGGCGCCGCACCGGCCGCGGCCGGCCTGGCCGAACAGTTGCCTGCGCTCGGCGCCGACGGCGCCAGCCCGCGCCGCACCCTCGCCCTGTCGCACGACGGCCGCTGGCGCGTGATCGACGAAAACGGCCAGCGCATCCTGCGCCGCACCGGCGCCCCTGACCCGTCGTCCCGGTAGTTGCTGCCCAACCCCGAGCCTCTGATCCCGAGTGCCCGTAGCGGCCGCTACTGACACTTGGCACTGTCGCGTCCCGCGCCCGCCGCCCTACCGTCGCCGGACTTTATCTACACGGTGCGACGCATGAGCAGGCAGTGGGCGGTGTGGGCTCTGGGATGGGCGCTGGCGGCCGGAACGGCGCAGGCGCAGCAAGTCGATCTGTCGGCGCTGGACAAGCACATGCATGGCCGCCCGGCGCAGGTGCTGGTGCTCGGCACCGTGCATCTTTCCGACATGCCGAAGACTTTCGACGCCAAGGCGCTGGCGCCGCTGCTCGACCGGGTCGCCGGGTTCGAGCCCGAGATCATCACCATCGAGTCGATCTCCGGCGAAAGCTGCGACCTGGTCGCGCGCCACCCGGCCGTCTACAGCGCGGACGACTTCAAACCCTATTGCCGCGACACTTCGGACGCGCGCGCGGCGACCGGCCTGGACGTGCCGGCGGCGATCGCCGAAGCCAACCGGACCCTCAAGCAGTGGCCGGCCCAGCCCAGCGCGGCGCAACGCCGGCGTCTGGCCGCGGTGTTCCTGGCCGCCGGCGATTCGACCTCGGCCCTGGTGCAGTGGCTGTATCTGCCGGCCGCCGAACGCCGCGCCGGCGACGGTCTCGACGCCAAGCTCGTCGCCCGACTGGAAAAAGCGCGCGCCGGCCGCAGCGAGAACGAACTGATCGCCGCGCCGCTGGCGGTGCGCGCCGGCTTGCAGCGGGTCCACCCGACCGACGACCACACCGGCGACGCCGTCGACGTCTCCGACCCGCAGGCCTACGGCCAGGCGATCATGGCCGCCTGGGCCTCGGCCAAGGAGGCCTCCAAGACGGTGCGCGAACGCGACGATGCGCTGCGCCGCGGCCAGGACATGCTGGCCCTGTACCGTTACATCAATCGCCCGGACGTGCTCGGCGTAGTCGCCGACGGCGACTTCGGCGCAGCGATGCGCGAGGCCTCGCCGCAGCGCCTGGCCCAGGTCTACGTCGCCGGCTGGGAAACCCGCAACCTGCGCATGGTCGCCAACATCCGCGCCAGCTTCCGCGAGCGCCCCGGCGCGCGCGTGCTGGCGATCGTCGGCAGCCAGCACAAGCCCTGGTTCGACTCGCTGCTG
This sequence comes from Lysobacter sp. Soil_C_15, assembly GCF_057657315.1. Taxonomy (NCBI): domain Bacteria; kingdom Pseudomonadati; phylum Pseudomonadota; class Gammaproteobacteria; order Lysobacterales; family Lysobacteraceae; genus Lysobacter; species Lysobacter sp. Soil_C_15. Next base: position 132,079 of record NZ_JBDGIR010000009.1, on the reverse strand, counting down.
GGGCAGATGCAGGGCGTGGAGATCGTCGACCTGCAGCAAGTGCTGAAGTAAGCCGCCGATCCGGCCGTCGCCCGCCGTCCCGGCGGGCGCGGCCCGCCGACCAGGCGCCGGTTCGCCGTCACACGGCCAACAGGCGCATCGCCAGCCACGCCGGAACGCCGAGGTAGAACGCCGCCCGCCCCAGCCACTCCAGCGCGTCGCGCAACGCCGCCGCGTGCGCGCTGCGCAACGCGACCGCCAGCGCCGCGACCGCCTCGATCGCGATCCGCAGCGCGGCGGCGAACAGCATCAGGCCGATCGACCACGACGCCCACCAGATCGCCAGGCCGGTCAGGTAGGCGACCAGCCCATAGCTGTAGTACTCGCCGAACGCACCGCCGAAGGCGATGATCTGGTGCAGGCGGAACGCGACCAGCGCCAGCAGCAGCGGAAACAGGCCGAACTTCAACAAGGCATGGTCGAGCCGCGGCCGGCGCGCGTCGGCGCGGCTTTGCGCCAATTCGGCCAGGCCGGCGGCGAAACGGCCTTCCAGGCGCCACGGCGCGCCCGCCGCCGCGGTCATGCGCTGCAACGCGCGCGGGTTCGCCCGCGCCAGGCCGCGCGACCACAGCGGGCCTTCGGCCAGGCGCAGATCGGCGCCGCCGCGCGGCAGCGGGACGTACCAGGGCCGCAGCGCGGCGATCGACGCCAGCGGAAGCTCGATCCGTTGCCGGCGCCGGTCCAGCACCAGCAACGTCGCTTCGACGCGCGCCTGAGCGGCGAAGCTGCGCTCGATCGCCCAGGCGGCCACGAGCGGCGCGACCACCAGCACGGCGAACAGCATCAGCTGCGACAAGGACTGGATCTGCAGCCCGGTGCGCAGCAGCATGTCGGCGGCCAGCCACAGCAAGCCCGCGCCCGCGCACAGCCGCAGCGCGCCGCTCGTCGCGCGCCACAACGGCGTCAGTACGACGACCTCGAGCGTCGCTGGCTGCGCGTCGGCGGCAGCGGTGCGGCCGCGCGCGGTCCGCCACAGCGTGAACGCCGCCAGGCCGAGCAGGAAAACCGCCGCGGCACGCCCGACCCAATCGCCCCAGCGCACCATCAGGGTCGGCGCCGGATCGCGGGCGCTGACGAACGCGGTCAACACCGCCTGGTCGCCGGTCGAGGTGCTGGCCAACACCTCGCCGGTGTCGTCGATGATCGCGCTGAGCCCGTTGGTGGTGACGCGCACCTGCGGCAGGCGGGTTTCGATGCTGCGGAAAGCCGCCACCGCCAGGTGCAGGCGCGCGCCGACCGGATAATCGGTGAACCAGGAATCGTTCGACAGGCCGACGATGGCCTGCGCGCCGAGCCGGGCGCCGTCGATGGCCAGGCCGGTCTCCACGTCGTCCAGGCAGATCAGCGGCACCACGTTGACCTCGCGCCCGTCGGCGCTGCGCAACGGCAGCACCCGCGCGCCGTCGCCCGGGCGCCAGCCGCCGGTCCACGGCAACCAGCGGCGCAGCCGCGGCCCGTCCAGCCAATCCGGCACATGCTCGGTCAGCGGGAACGGATAGGTCTTGCGATACATGCCGAGCAGCCCCCGGCCGGGCTCAAGGAACGCCGCGGCGTTGTACTCGCCCTGCCCGTCGCGGTCGTAAGTGCCGAACACCAGCGGCACGCCCGACTCGTCGACGAAGCCCTGGATCTCGCGATCCAGCGCCGCGCCGTCCTCGCTGCGCGGGTTGCCGTAGCTGGTGGGATATACGGTTTCCGACCACAGCAGCACGTCGGCGCCGTGGTCGCGGATCGCCGACCACGACAGCGCGTAATGCGTGTCCAGCACCTTGCGCACTACCGCATAGGCGCCGATCTGCTTACGCAGGCGTTCGTAATCGGTGATGCTGGCCTGGACCATGGCCACGCGCAGCGTCGGCGCGTCGGCGGCCGGCGGCGCCTGCAGGCCGTCGCGCCGTACCGCGCCGTAACCGGCCATGCAGGCCACGATCCCGGCGCCCAGCCATAGCGGCTTCAGCAGCGCGCGCGCGCCGAGGCCGCGGCGCCCGATCGCGGCCGCCAGCGCCTCGTTGACCAGCAACAACAGCAGGGTCAGGCCCGCTGCGCCGCCGAGGTCGGCGACCTGGCGCAGCGTCGCGGACGGAAACAGGCCGTGGCCCAAGGTGTCGCCCAGCAGCTTGGGCGCCAGCCATTCGCAGGCCACCCAGGCGCAAGCCGCAGCCAGCGCGCGCAACAGCGCGCCATAACGGCGTCCGACCCAGTGCCGGACCAGCGCATAGGCCAGGAACTGCGGCTGCATCAGCGGCGCCAGCGCCAGCAGCAGCGCGGTCGCCGTCGCCGCGCCCATGCCGGTGTAGGCGCCGATCGCCGCGCCGAACCAATGCAACACCGCGGCGACGAAGGCCACGCTCATCAACGCCGCGTTGGCCAACGCGCCCGGCGCGGTGCCGATGCGGTTCAAGGCCAGCAGCCACGGCACCAGGGCGACGAAGCCCAGCCCCCAGGCGGGGCCGCCGCGAGCGTACAGGCCGAGCAACACGGCGGTGGCGAGGATGCCGGCGTAGCTACGCCAGCGGGGCTGGGACAGCCGCTCCGTGGTCAAGTCGAAGAACTCCGTGTCGCGGTCTTAGCGCGGGGGGATCTGGATCTGCCGCAACGGCAGGCCGGGCGGCGCCAGCGCCGGCGGCACGACCCGGTCGGCCGGCATCGCGATCGGCCGGCCCTGCGCATCGTGCAGGGCGAAATCGGGCGAGAACATCAGGATCGGTTCGATCGCCACGCCCTCGTCGGTCACCTGGTGGTGGCGCACATAGCCCGGCGGCAGCGCGAAATCCTCCGGCACCGCCAGCCCGACCAGCGGCGGGCTGGTGCCGGGCGGATTGAACGCGCCCAGGCCGGTGCGGATGCCCGCCTGCTGCAGCGCCTGGATGACCTGCGCGCCGCTAGGTTCGGGATCGCCGGGCTGGAAGTAAGCGGCCAGATCGTCGGGGTCTTGGTTCGGCATGGCCTGCCTCCCCTGCGTCGCGTCGCGCGGCGCGCGAGGCGCTGAAGCGAGCCGCTCGTCGCTGGCGCCGTTCGCCGCATCGCCCGGCGCATCCGCCTGGGCGACGGCGCCGGCGGCGCCCGAAGCCGGTTCGCGCATCGACCACCATCCCGCCAGCGCCAGCACCACCGCGACGGCGGCCGCCACCCACCGCAGCGTGCCGCCGCGGGCGACGGGCGCCTTGTCGATCACGCGCATGCCCTCGCCATCCGCGCGGGACGGCGGGGCATGCGGCGGGCGGCGCTCGGCCACGGTTCGGTGCTCCGCCGGTCGCGCCGATCAGGGATTGGCCGGCTGATACACCGACAGCGCCCAGCCCATGCGCTCGTGCCCGTACTGGTTCCAGATCGGGCTGCGGCCGTTGTTGTAGCTGGAGTAGCGCGGTGCGCCGCTGCCGGTGCTGCCGCCCCACAGGCCGGCCGACACGGTGCCGCCGGTGTAGGTCGGGTGGGTGTCGTCGGACTGGATGTAGTCGAACGAGCTGGACGAGGAGACGAACTTGGTGTTGGCGTCGCGCAGGGTCGAGCGCAGGGTCACCGCGGTGCGGTTGATGTAGCTGGCCTCGCTCTCGCCGGACACGTAGCGCAGCGCGTCGGCGTCGACCTGGCCGTCGCCGTTGCTGTCGTAGTCCGCGCCCATGTACTGGGCGAAGCTGTCCACGCACTTGAAGCCCTTCTGGCGCGCGTATTCGCACATCCAGTAGTTCATCTTGGCGATCGCCGGCAGGAACCGGTCGCGCAGGTTCACCGTCTGCCCGGTGCCGGCGTCGCGGCACGAGCTCTGCACGTTGTCGGCGTTGTAGCCCGGGTAGTACAGGTTGGAAATGACCTTCAGCCGGGTATTGGCGTGCGCGTTGGCGTTGATGTAGTCCATCGCCGCGGCGACGTAGGTCTTGCAGGAGTTGATCGCCGCATCCAGCCCGCTGTAGTCGCAGGTGCCGCTCTGCGACTTGAACGCCGAGCGCGCCTGCAGGCCGTCGTTGCCGCACATCTCGAAGCTCACCACCCGGGTCGAGGCGGCCTGCATGTAGGAGCGCTCGGCGACGATCTTGTTCTCGTAGACGTCGCGCGCCACCGCGCCCGACTTGGCCCGGCGCACGCTCTCGATATCGGCGTTCCAGCGCGCCGACAGATACTCGCCGTCCACGGTCGGCGCCGAATAGCGCGCCGCATTGCTGATCGAACCGTTGTAGCCGGCGAAGATCGAATCGCCGTAGGCCACCACCCGGTACTTGCTGCTGGTCCCGGCCCGGTCGATGGTCCAGGACACGTTCTGGTTCAAGGTATTGGCCAGCGACGGAGCCGACAGCGCGAGCAAAGCCGCAGCCGACAACCACCGCCCCGCCCTGTTGCGGAACAGAGTCTTCATCCTTAACTCCCCTTCGAGATGGAATGCGCCAGGGGCGCCGGCCGGCGCCCGATGAGAAAACGCGAAACCCGAATCACGACGAGGAGGCCCCGGAACCCGGGGCGTTTCTCCCCCTGTCATCGCCCCCGGACGCTAGCGTACGGTTCCGACCCGGCGCAATGTGCGCTGCAACAGGCGCGGCGGGCGGCATCACGTTTTCGCGCCCGCGCTGTCGGCGCGGCGAGCGACCTCACGCAAGCGCCACCCGTGTTGTCCTCGCGGTTGGGGCGCGCGCTGCGCGAGCCGCCCTTCCCGCGGCGCCGGGCAAGCCCGAACCGATCCGCAGCTCGCCACGCTCGGCGCGGCTTGCGCCGCAGCCTCGCCGCCCCGAAGCTGGGCGCCGACACCGAACCTCTCGCGGGCGCCAGCCGATGATCGACCACGATGCATCTCCAGGCGAACCCTCACCACGCGAACTGAGCGCGCTGCTGTCCGAACTGGAAGCCGGCACCCAAGCGCTCGACGCCGCATTCCACTTCGACGACCGCGCCGCGGTGAAACCGGCCTACGACAGGCTCATGCGCCTGCCCGGCACCTACCGCGAACTGCTGCGCCGGTTCGACGGCATCGCCGTCGCCGACGCGGCCGGCGACCACGGAACCGCGACGACTATCGCCGCCATCGCCACCGTTCTGCACGAGCTGTCGGCCGGAATCGAGCGTTACCACGACCTCGCCGCCCCTCTCGCCCGGTTGCGGTCGCAACTGGCGACGGCCATCGCCCAGGCCGGTCGCTGAGCGTCCGCCGCCACCGCCGGCTCTCGGCTCGAACCTCGTCGCGCTGCCGCTCGAACCGCTGTCGGCGAGCGGCTCCTGGCCCAAGGTTGGCGATTGGCCGTAACCGTCTTTGCGCCGGAGCAGGCTCATGGCGCCCAGCGCTGTTCCAGCGCCTCGTTGCTCGGACCGAGGCAGCGGTGGAAGCAAAGGGCCTTGCAACAGGGCGCCTGCGTCCAAGCCAGGTCCGAAGCCCCCCGTTGGTGGCCAACGGGGACAGGCTTTCGACCTCTATTCGGGGCAAAATTGACGATCCCGCTCCTGTGGCGGCCGTAAGCGCCGACTTGCGGGACCGTTTGCTTTCCCTTTTTGCTTCCGAGTCCCTGCCGCCGTCCCAGCGTTGCCTCGGCACCGGCGCCACACGGCGGCGTGCCTGGCCGTCCCTAGTTGTTCATACTTGCCGCATTGCGCTGAACTGAAGAACCCTAAAACCTTGAATCAAATGCAAAAAAGCCAGAAAGCCGGCCCGGGCAAGGGGTCCGAAGAGCACACCCCGCTGATGCGCCAGTTCTTCGCCGCCAAGGCAGAGCACCCGGACGTGCTGCTGTTTTTCCGCATGGGCGATTTCTACGAGCTGTTCTACGACGACGCGCGCAAGGCGGCGCGCTTGCTCGACATCACCCTGACCCAGCGCGGCGCTTCGGCCGGGCAGCCGATTCCGATGGCGGGGGTGCCGCACCATTCGGCCGAGGGCTATCTGGCGCGCCTGGTCGCGCTCGGCGAATCGGTGGCGATCTGCGAGCAGATCGGCGACCCGGCGCTGGCCAAGGGCATCGTCGAGCGCAAGGTGGTGCGGGTCATCACTCCGGGCACGGTCACCGACGAGGCCCTGCTCAACGAGCGCCGCGACACTCTGCTGCTGGCGGTCGCGCGCGGCAAGCACGGTTACGGCGTGGCCTGGGCCGACCTGGCCGCGGGCCGGTTCCTGGTCAACGAAGTCGCCAGCGAGGATGCGCTGGAGGCCGAGCTGGCGCGGCTGGAGCCGGCCGAGCTGCTGATCGCCGACGAAGACGGCTGGGCGCCGTTCGTGGCCGAGCGCCCGGGCCTGCGCCGGCGGCCGCCGTGGCTGTTCGACGCCGACAGCGGCCGGCGCCAGCTGCTGCGGTTCTTCGGCCTGCACGACCTGTCCGGTTTCGGCCTGGAAGACAAGCCGCTGGCGATCGCCGCGGCCGCGGCCCTGCTGGGCTATGTCGAGGAAACCCAGAAGCAGCGCCTGCCGCACCTGACCTCGATCGCGATCGAGTCCGGCGACGGCGCGATCGCGATGAACGCCGCCACCCGGCGCCATCTGGAGCTGGACAGCCGGATCGACGGCGACAGCCGCACCACCCTGCTCGGCGTGCTCGACAGCACGGTCACGCCGATGGGCGGGCGCCTGCTGCGGCGCTGGCTGCACCGACCGCTGCGCGACCGCGACGCGCTGCGCCATCGCCACCAGGCGGTGGCGACGCTGATCGAATCGCGCGCCGGCGACGATATCCGCGAACGCTTCCGCGCGCTCGGCGACCTGGAACGGATCCTCTCGCGCATCGCCCTGCGCAGCGCGCGCCCGCGCGACCTGTCGACCCTGCGCGACGGCCTGGGCCTGCTGCCGGACGTGCGCGGCCTGCTGGCGCCGCTGGACGCGCCGCGCGTGGCCGCGCTGTGCGCCGAACTGGGCGAGCACGACGAACATGCGCACCTGCTGGCGCAGGCGATCGTGGCCCAGCCGCCGGTGCTGGCGCGCGACGGCGGCGTGTTCGCGCCCGGCTACGACGCCGAGCTCGACGAGCTGCGCACCCTGTCGACCAACGCCGACCAGTTCCTGGTCGACCTGGAAGCGCGCGAGCGCGCCAGCAGCGGCATCCCGACCCTGAAGGTCGGCTACAACCGCGTCCACGGCTATTACCTGGAAGTCAGCAAGGCCCAGGCCGACAAGGCGCCGACCCACTACACCCGCCGCCAGACCCTGAGCAACGCCGAGCGCTACATCACCGAAGAGCTCAAGCAGTTCGAGGACAAGGTGCTGTCGGCGCGCGAACGCGCGCTGTCGCGCGAGCGGCTGTTGTACGAACAGTTGCTGGACGCGCTCAACGAACGCCTGGAGCCGCTCAAGCGCTGCGCCGCGGCGCTGGCCGAACTGGACGTGCTGTGCGGCTTCGCCGAGCGCGCGACCAGCCTGGACTGGTCGCAGCCCGAACTCAGCGAGCAGCCGGGTCTGCGCATCGAGCGCGGCCGCCACCCGGTGGTCGAGGCGGTGCGCAAGGAGCCGTTCGAACCCAACGATCTGATCCTCGACGAGGCCAACGGCCGCCGCATGCTGGTCATCACCGGCCCGAACATGGGCGGCAAGTCGACCTACATGCGCCAGAACGCGCTGATCGTGCTGCTGGCCCACATCGGCAGCTTCGTCCCGGCGGCGCGGGCGACGATCGGCCCGATCGACCGCATCCTGACCCGCATCGGCGCCGGCGACGACCTCGCCCGCGGCCAGTCGACCTTCATGGTCGAGATGAGCGAGACCAGCTACATCCTCCACCACGCCACCGACTGTTCGCTGGTGCTGATGGACGAAATCGGCCGCGGCACTTCGACCTACGATGGCCTGGCCCTGGCCGAGGCCTGCGCGCGCCACCTCGCCCACCACAACCGCGCCTACACCCTGTTCGCCACCCACTACTTCGAGCTGACCGCCTTGGCCGAGCCGGGCAACGGCATCGCCAACGTCCACCTCGACGCGGTCGAACATCACGACAAGAACGGCGGCGAGCAACTGGTGTTCATGCACGCGGTCAAGGACGGCCCGGCCGACCGCAGCTTCGGCCTGCAGGTCGCGGCGCTGGCCGGCCTGCCCAAGGCGGTGGTCAAGCAGGCGCGCGGACGCCTGGCCGAACTGGAGCAGCAGGGCCGCGATGCGCCCAAGCCGTCCTTCGCCCAGGCCGCGCTCGACGCGCCGCAGCAGTTCGGCCTGTTCGCGCCGTCCTCGGCGGCGCTCGACGCGCTGGCCGCGATCGACCCGGACGAGCTGACCCCGAAGCAGGCGCTGGAAGCGCTGTACCGGATCAAGGCGCTGAGCTGAGCCCGCGCGCGCCGCGCCCGGCCTCGGCCCGGGCGCGGTTTCGCCGCAGCGTTTCGCAGTCGCCCCTGCGCGGCCGCCGCTACACTGTGGCCCGGAACGGACACCGGAGCGCTCGTGGAAGCCTTGCTATTCGTGGTCGGCGTGGTCGCCGGCCTGATTCTCGCCCGCCTCTATCGGCCGGCGGCGACTTCACCTGCGCAAACGCAAACGCTGACGGGCGACGGCGCGCGCGCCGCCGGTCAGACCGTCGCCGTCGCCGTCGCCGACACCGGCGCAGACCAGGACGACGAGCCCGCCGCGCCGCCCGCCCAGGCCGGCGAGGACACCGCGCAGGAACGGCTGTTCGCCCTGATCCGCCGCATCGACGCGGTCGACGAGCGCATCCAGCGGCCGCAGGACCTGATCGCCCTGCCCGAATTCCACCAGGGCGCCGAGTTGCTCGCCAGCGACGCCTTCAGCGCCGAGGAACTGCTGCGCCATCTCAACGGCAGCGGCTACGTGCTGCAGTCGATGGTCGCCAAGGCCTTGCCGCACCGCCCCGACGTAGCGCTGGAGGCGGCGATCGACCACGCCGGCCAGTTCGGCGGCTACCCGCTGCACTTCCTGCTCGAACACCTGCGCCAGCAAGCCGACGCCCAACTGTTGCCGCGGCTGATGCGGCAGGCCCAGGCCTGGTGGTGGGATTTCGCCCCGACCCGCCAGCAACTGCGTGACTACCTGCAATGGGCCGGCGCGTTCCCGCCGGCGCCGGCGCCAGAGAGCCTGGACGAACTCGACGAACAGCAGGCCGGGCAATTGCGCGAACTGCTGCAGCGTTTCCAGTCGCCGCTGCTGCAGCCGATGCTGGACCGGCTCGACCGCATCGCCGGCGCGCGCCGCGAGAGCCGCGTGCTCGGCGCCTTCGGCCGGGTCGGCCCCAGCCCCAAGCCGGGCCTGCGCATCGTCCACGAAGCGCTGGCGCAACAGTTGCAGCGCCTGCGCGAATCCTTCGACGGCGACGGCGACGGCGACGGCGGCGGCTCGGTGCTGGTGGTCGGCGAGCACGGCGTCGGCAAGACCGTGCTGGTCGACCTGCTGGTGGAAAGCCTGCAAAGCGACGGCTGGCTGGTGTTCGAGGCCTCGGCGGCGGAAGTGCTGTCCGGGCAGAGCTACATCGGCGAGCTCGAAGGCCGCGTGCGCGAGATGCTCGCCGTGCTCGACCGCCGCCGCGCGCTGTGGCGCGCGCCGGAATTCTTCGACCTGCTGGCCAAGGGCGCTCACTCGCGCGATCCGCGCGGCTTGCTCGACCTGGTGTTGCCGGCGATCGAGCGCGGCCAGCTGCGGATGATCGGCGAACTGACGCCGCGCCAACTGGCCGAACTGCTGGTCGCGCGCCCGGTGCTCAAGCATCACTTCGAGTTGCTGCAACTGGCGCCGCTGGACCCGGCCGCGCTGGCGCCGATCGCCGGCGAATGGGCGCGGCTGGAAAGCGAGCGCCTGGGCCGCCAGGTCGCCGACGAGCGGCTGCTGGCCGAAGCCGGGCGCATGGCCGCGCAGTATTTCCCCGAGCAGCAGGAACCCGGCCGCCTGCTGCGCTTGCTCGGCGACGCCCTGCAGGGCGCGCTGAGCCAACAGCCGCCGGCGCTGCCGCTGGACGGCGAACGCCTGCTGGCGACGGTCGCCGAACGCAGCGGCCTGCCCTTGGACATCGTCGACGACCGCCAGAGCCTGGACCTGGAGCGTTTGCGCGGGTTCTTCCGCCAGCGCGTGCTCGGCCAGGACGAAGCCGTCGACGCCCTGCTCGACCGCATCGCCCTGCTCAAGGCCGGTTTGATCGACAGCGCGCGGCCGATCGGCGTGTTCCTGTTCGCCGGCCCCACCGGCACCGGCAAGACCGAGCTGGCCAAAGCCCTGGGCGAGTTGCTGTTCGGCAGCGACGAGCGCCTGCTGCGCCTGGACATGAGCGAGTTCCAGTCCGAGGACTCGGCCTGGCGGCTGACCGCCGACGATGGCGGCGGCAGCGGCGGGGTGCGCTCGCTGACCGCGCGGATCCGCGAGCAGCCGTTCTCGGTGGTGCTGCTGGACGAATTCGAGAAGGCCCACCCCAAGGTCTGGGACCTGTTCCTGCAGGTGTTCGACGATGCCCGCCTCAGCGACCGCAGCGGTCACAGCGCCGACTTCCGCCACAGCATCATCATCCTGACCAGCAACGTCGGCTCGACCATCTCGCGCAGCGCCGGCCCGGGCTTCACCGCGGTGCGCGGCGGCTACTCGCGCGACGCGGTCGAGAAGGCGCTGTTCGACACCTTCCGCCGCGAGTTCATCAACCGCCTCGACCGGGTGGTGCTGTTCAACCCGCTCGACCGCAGCCTGATGCGCGAGATCCTGCACAAGGAACTCAAGCGCGTGCTGACCCGGCGCGGCCTGCGCAACCGCGACTGGGCGGTGGAATGGGAGCCTTCGGCGATCGAGTTCCTGCTCGACCGCGGCTTCACTCCGGACCTGGGCGCGCGTCCTCTGCGCCGGGCGATCGAGCACTACCTGCTGGCGCCGCTGGCGCGCAGCATCGTCGAGCACCGCGCGCCGCAGGGCGATCAGTTCCTGTTCGTGCGCAGCGCCGGCGACCGCCTGGAGGTGCAGTTCATCGACCCCGACGCGTCCGCGCCGGCCGTCGAGGCCGCGCGCGACGCCGGGGCGGATACAGCGGTCGGCGATCTGCGCGACCTGGTGTACGCGCCGGCGGCGAGCGCCGAGGCCGCAGCGCGGCTGGACGCGCATCTGCGCAACCTGGAAAGCGAAGTCGACGGCGGCGACTGGAGCGCCGCCCGCGACGCCGACTACGCGCGCATGGCCCAGGCCGAGTTCTGGTCGGCGCCGGACCGCCACGGCGTGCTCGACCGGATCGAGCGCCGCGACCGCATCGAGAGCGCGCTGGACAGCGCACGCCGCCTGCACCGGCGCCTGGAGCAGGACGGCGGCAACGACGAGTTCGCCGGCCGCCTGGCCCAGTTGCTGTTCCTGCTCGACCCGGCGGTCGCCGCGCTGCGCGCGCACGGGCCGCAGGACGCGCTGCTGGAGATCGACGCCGACGCGACCGCGCAACAACGCCACGGCGCCGATCTGCGGCTGTGGTGGCAGCGCCTGCTCGGCATGTACCTGGCCTGGGCGCAACGGCGCAACATGCGGGTCGAAGTGCTGCGCCAGGATCCCGAGCGCTGCCGCGCCTGGCTGGCGGTCAGCGGCTTCGGCGCCTACGACCTGTTGCAGGACGAATCCGGCCTGCACGTCTACGAAGAGCAGGACGAAGGCGCGACCCAGCGGGTCTCGCTGTCGGTGCAGGTAACGCCCGACCTGCCCGGCCGCGCGCGCGCGCCGCAACCGGCCGGCGACGGAGAACGGCGCATCGTCCGCCGCTACCGCCACGCGCCCTCGCCGCTGGTCCGCGACGGCGTGCGCGGCTGGCGCAGCGGCCGCCTCGACCGCGTGCTCGGCGGCGAGTTCGACGTGATCCAGAGCGGTTGAGCCGCGCCGGCGGCGCGGCGCCGACGGCGCGGCGGGCGCATACGTCCGCCGCGCCGGTGCATCAGCCGGCTTCGCAACCGGCCAGGCATTCCCGATAGGCGCGGCTGCAATGGGCGGTGCTGCCGCCCGGCGGCACCTGCGCGCGGCAATCGTTCAACAGTTCCTGGCAGGTGCTGTAGCAATAGGGGTCGTAGGCCAACGCGGTGGCGCCGAAGCCCAGCCCGAACACCAGCGCGACGAACGCCGCGCGGGTCGCATCGATACGCTTCATTCCTCATCTCTCCTTAGACAGGGTCGGACGCCGGCTGGCGCCCGCGCCAGTATCGGCACCCGCCGCACCGCGATCCGCGACCGACTGCGCGGCCTGCGACGACGGCGCGGCGACGCGATTCCCGCGCACGGTCACATCGCCGCAAACGCGACGCTCGCATCATCGCCCGACGGCGCCATCCGGCAGGCGCGCCCTGTCATAGCCCAGCCCTATCGGATACGTCGAAAGGATCGATTTCACATCGAGATCGCGCCGCCCTATCGTCCCGTTGTCCCCAAGACACGGACCGCCAGCGATGAGCCAGCAGGACGCACAACGTGTGTTTGCCCCGAACGCGGCTGTCGCCGTCGCTGCGTGCTGCGCCGCAGCGAAACGCAGCGCCGCCGCGCCTGTCGATGTCCTCCCTCCCCCCTCCTAGAACGATCGCGAGCGCGGCGTGCCGCCCGCTCGCCGGCGTCCGCCGCAACGATTCCCACCGTCGTCCCTTCACCGTCAAAGGCCTACACCATGTCGACCGAAAGCAAATGCCCGTTCAACCACGCCGCCGGCGGCGGCACCTCCAACCGCGACTGGTGGCCGAACCAACTCAACCTCAAGATGCTGCACCAGCAGGGTCCGCAGTCCGATCCGATGGGCGAGGAGTTCGACTACGCCGCCGCGTTCAAGAGCCTGGACCTGGCCGCGGTGAAGCAGGACCTGCACGCGTTGATGACCGACTCGCAGGAGTGGTGGCCGGCCGACTTCGGCCACTACGGCCCGTTGTTCATCCGCATGGCCTGGCATAGCGCCGGCACCTACCGCATCTCCGACGGCCGCGGCGGCGCCGGCGCCGGCCAGCAGCGTTTCGCCCCGCTCAACAGCTGGCCGGACAACGGCAACCTGGACAAGGCGCGCCGCCTGCTGTGGCCGATCAAGCAGAAGTACGGCAACAAGATCTCCTGGGCCGACCTGATGATCCTGGCCGGCAACGTCGCCCTGGAGTCGATGGGCTTCAAGACCTTCGGCTTCGCCGGCGGCCGCGCCGACGTGTGGGAGCCCGAAGAGCACGTCTACTGGGGCGCCGAAACCACCTGGCTCGGCGACAAGCGCTACAGCGGCGACCGGGTCCTGGAAAACCCGCTCGGCGCGGTGCAGATGGGCCTGATCTACGTCAATCCGCAGGGCCCCAACGGCAACCCCGACCCGATCGCCGCCGCGCGCGACATCCGCGAGACCTTCGCCCGCATGGCGATGGACGACGAGGAAACCGTGGCCCTGATCGCCGGCGGCCATACCTTCGGCAAGACCCACGGCGCCGGCCCCGAATCGCACGTCGGCCGCGAGCCGGAAGGCGGCGAACTCGAACAGCAAGGCCTGGGCTGGGCCAGCAGCTACGGCAGCGGCCTCGGCGGCGACGCCATCACCAGCGGCCTGGAAGTGACCTGGACCAGCACCCCGACCCAGTGGAGCAACGGTTTCTTCGCCAATCTGTTCGGCTACGAGTGGGAACTCAGCAAGAGCCCGGCCGGCGCCCACCAGTGGGTGGCCAAGGACGGCGCCGGCGCCGGCACCATTCCGCATGCGCACGATCCCAACCGGCGCCTGGCGCCGACCATGCTGACCACCGACCTGTCGCTGCGGTTCGACCCGGCCTACGAAAAGATCTCGCGCCGTTTCTTCGAGAACCCCGACCAGTTCGCCGACGCCTTCGCCCGCGCCTGGTTCAAGCTGACCCACCGCGACATGGGCCCGCGCGCGCGCTACCTCGGCCCGGAGGTGCCGGCCGAGGAACTGATCTGGCAGGACCCGGTGCCGGCCGTCGACCATGCGCTGATCGACGAACAGGACGTCGCCGCGCTGAAGGACAAGATCCTCGCCTCTGGCCTGCCGGTCTCGCACCTGGTCTCCGCTGCCTGGGCGTCGGCCTCGACCTTCCGCGGCTCGGACAAGCGCGGCGGCGCCAATGGCGCGCGCATCCGCCTGGCGCCGCAGAAGGACTGGGAGGTCAACCAGCCGGCGCAATTAGCCAAGGTGCTGGCGGCGTTGGAAGGCATCCAGCGCGACTTCAACGCCGGGCAAAACGGCGGCAAGAAGGTCTCGCTGGCCGACCTGATCGTGCTGGCCGGCGTCGCCGGGGTCGAGCAGGCGGCCAAGAACGCCGGCGTCGCGGTCAAGCTGCCGTTCACCCCGGGCCGCACCGACGCCTCGCAGGAGCAGACCGACGTCGATTCCTTCGCCGTGCTCGAACCGATCGCCGACGGCTTCCGCAACTATCTCGGCGGCAAGTACGGCGCCAGCGCCGAGTCCTTGCTGATCGACAAGGCGCAGCTGCTCAACCTCAGCGCGCCGGAAATGACCGTGCTGGTCGGCGGCCTGCGCGTGCTCGGCGCCAACGCGGGGCAGAGCCGGCACGGCGTGTTCACCCATCGCGCCGACACCCTGAGCAACGACTTCTTCGTCAACCTGCTCGACATGGGCACGGTGTGGAAGGCGACCTCCGAGGCCAAGGACAGCTTCGAAGGACGCGACCGCAAGAGCGGCGAGCTGAAGTGGACCGCGACCCGGGTCGACCTGGTGTTCGGCTCGCACTCGCAGTTGCGCGCCCTGGCCGAGGTGTACGCCAGCAGCGACGCCAAGGAGAAGTTCGTGCACGACTTCGCCGCGGCCTGGCACAAGGTGATGAACGCCGATCGTTTCGAACTGGCCTGACCGGGCCGCACCGCAGCGGGCGTGACTGCCGCGCCCGCAACGCGTCCCCGTCGCGGGGCCGTGCCCGCGACCTCCGCCGCCCGGCTCCGGCCGGGCGGCGTTTTTTTGCGCCGACGCGAACGCCATCCATCGTCGTCGAATGCCGTCCATCGGCGGGCTAATGTGCCTGGGAAAAAAACCCGCGAATCTCACCTCAAGCTCACCGGCCGACGCTAGCATCTGGATTCCTCGCAACGGACGACCCCGATGAGCGCTTCGCTGACCGACGATCTACTCAACCAACTCCAGGGCCAGCCGCTCGCGCAGCTGAGCAGCCAGCTCGGCCTGTCGGGGCCGCAGACCCAGAACGCGGTCGGCGCGGCGCTGCCGCTGTTGCTCGGCGCGCTCGGCCGCAACGCCAGCCAGCCGCAGGGCGCGGAAGCCCTGTTCGGCGCCTTGCAGCGCGATCACGCCGGCGCCGGCGGGCTGGATCTGGGCAACGTGCTCGGTGCGGTGCTCGGCGGCGCCAGCAGCCGCCAGACCGACGGCGCCGGCATCCTCGGCCACATCTTCGGCGGCCGCGAAGAAGCCGCCGCGCAGGGCCTGGGCCAGAGCACCGGGCTCGGCGGCAGCCAGGCCAATGCCCTGCTGAAGATTCTCGCCCCGATCGTGCTGTCCTACCTGGCCCAGCGCATGCTCTCCGGCGGCAACCAGGCCGCGGCCTCGCCGCAGCAACTGGGCCAGGTGCTGGGCCAGGAACATCAACGCATCCAGCAGCAGGACGCCACCGGCGGCCTGCTCGGCGCGGTGCTCGATCAGGACGGCGACGGCCAGCTCGGCCTCGGCGACCTGCTCAAGATCGGCGGCAGCCTGCTCGGCGGGAAGCGCTGAGTTCCCCTGCTCCGGCGCCCGCGCCGGCGTCAGCCGAACGGCCGCCTCGCGCGGCCGTTCGCGCGTTCGGGGCTGCGTGGGCCGGACGCCATCGCAGCCGATCCAGGCATGCCGCTGACGGCTCTGGATCCCCGCTTTCGCGGGGATGACGGCTGGGAGGTCCGCAGGCAAACCCGAGGCGCGGATTCCGTCGCCCCCCTGCCGTCGTTCCCGCGAAGACGGGCTCCGCTTCACTCCGGCGTAGCCGAATACCCAGGGCGTCATCGCGAGGAGACTCTGAAGTCTCTGGATGCCCGCCTTCGCGGGCATGGCGTCTGGGGAGCGCGCAGGCGAACGGCAGGCGCGGCGAATCAGGCCTCAGGTCGCATCGATATCGCCCAACGCGCGGATCAATCGCCGCGCGCGCTTGTCCGGTTTGGTCTCCGGCGCGCGATAGCCGGTGCGTTCGGCCGCGCGCAGCGCGCGCGCCTCCTCGCGGGCCAGGCGCGACGCCTCGCTTTCGGAGTACAGCGTCTGCGCGATGCTGGCCGGGCCGCGGGTGTCGCTGAGGCCGAGCACGACGATCTCGAAGACTTCTTCGCCGCGCGCCACCCGCATCGCATCGCCGACGCGCACCGCGCGCGAGGCCTTGGCGCGCTGGCCGCCGACGTCGACCTTGCCGGTCTCCACCGCCTGCCGCGCAAGACTGCGGGTCTTGAAGAAACGCGCCGCCCACAGCCACAGGTCCAGACGGACCGACGCCTGCGGCGCGCCTTTGGAATCGTGCTGGTCGCTCATCGTCGCGAACGATACCACCGCGACCGTTCCCGGACAGCGGAAACGCGACCGCAGGCGCGCAGCGGCGGACGACCGGCAAGCGCAGCGGCGGCCTCCTTCCGCGCCCGCTCGCGCCTGCGGATCCCGTCCGCGCCGCGCGCGGACGGCCACCGACGACAATGGAAACGCGAAGGCGCGGGATATCCCGCAGCCGCGCCTGCGGCCACGGTCCGCTCACCGCGATGGCGGCATACTTCCGCATCCCCGTCCGGACCGCCTCATGTCCACCAGCCCCGCCCGCGGCAGCCATCTGCTGACCGAAGGCCCGATTGGCCGCACCATGATCTCGTTCGCGCTGCCGATCATGGCCGGCAACGCGGCGCAATCGCTCAACGGCTCGGTCAACTCGATCTGGGTCGGGCGTTACCTCGGCGAGGCCGCGCTGACCGCGACCGCGAACGCCAACAACATCATGTTCTTCCTGATCGGCTCGATCTTCGGCATCGGCATGGCCGCGACGATCCTGATCGGCCAGGCCACCGGCGCGCGCGACCTCGCCCGCGCGCGCCGGATCATGGGCACCAGCGCCAGTTTTTTCATCGGCCTGTCGGCGCTGATCGCCGCCGCCGGCTGGTTCCTCGCCGACCCGGTGCTGCGCGCGATGGGCACGCCGGCCGCGGCGTTGCCGCTGGCCGAGCAGTACCTGCGGGTGATCTTCCTGTCGATGCCGTTCCTGTACGCCTTCGCCTTCATCTCCGCCGCCTTGCGCGGCGCCGGCGATTCGCGCACGCCGTTCCGCTTCCTGCTGTTGTCGGTAGTGCTGGACATCGTCCTCAACCCCTTGCTGATCTTCGGCTGGGGACCGGTGCCGGCGCTGGGCATCGCCGGCTCGGCGGCCTCGACCTTCTTCGCCCAGGGCGTGAGCCTGGCGGCGATGCTGCTGCACCTGCGGCGCAAGCGCCACGCGCTGTGGCTGGGCCGGCAGGACGCGCACCTGCTCAAGATCGACGCCGAGGTGCTGCGCGCGCTGATCGTCAAGGGCGTGCCGATGGGCCTGCAGATGATGCTGATCTCGCTGGCGATGATCGCGATGATCTCGCTGGTCAACGCCCACGGCACCGCCACCGCCGCCGGCTACGGCGCCGCGCTGCAACTGTGGACCTATGTGCAGATGCCGGCGATGGCGATCGGCGCGGCCTGCTCGTCGATCGCCGCGCAGAGCGTCGGCGCCGGACGCTGGGACCGGGTCGGCGCGGCGGCGCGCACCGGCACGATGTTCAATTTCCTGATGACCGGCGCGCTGATCGCGCCGCTGATCCTGCTCGACCGCTACACCCTGGCGCTGTTCCTGCCCGAGGGCAGCGCCTCGTTCGAGATCGCCCGCCACCTCAACCATATCTCGGTGTGGTCGTTCCTGTTCTTCGGCGTCAGCTTCGTGATCTCCGGCGTGGTCCGCGCTACCGGAGCGGTGATTCCGCCGCTGCTGATCCTCGGCTTCGCCCTGTGGGGCATCCGGGTGCCGTTCGCGACCTGGCTGCAACCGGCACTCGGCACCGACGCGCTGTGGTGGAGCTTCCCGGTCAGCGCGCTGTGCTCGATGCTGATGTCGATCGCCTATTACCGCTGGGGCGGCTGGCGCAAGGCGCGGATGATGGCCGCGCCCGAACGCATCGCCGCACCGGTCGCCGCGCAGACCATCGCCGCGCCTGCGGAGGTGCCGGCACAGCCTCCGGCGCCGGTCGCCGACGCCTGTCCCGACCAGGCCGAACCCGTCGCCGCGCCGGCCAAGGCCGACTGACGACGCAGGCCGCCCGGTCGCGCCGGAACCGAGCGCAGCCGGCGCGGACTCAGATATCTTCCAGCGCCACGGTGAACACCCCGGCCTCGCCCTGCTCGTAGGCGGCGCGCCAGATCCGATAGCCCTCCAGGTCGGCCTCGCTTACCGGCATCGAGCCGATCACCCGCGGTTCCACTTCGGCCACGCGCGTGCCGACGATCGGGAAGTGGCCTTGCAGCGGCTTGCTCTTGAGTTCGCGCACGTCGTCCAGGTGCTCGCGCAGCACCTCGTCGCGGGCGTGCACGGCGAACTTGCGCAGCGACAGGGCGTCGCGGCCGTCGGCCAGCGCGTCGATGCGCTGCACCCAGAAAAACCCCCACACGCCGTCGCTGCGCAGATAGGTGCAGATGTCGCCTTCGGACAGACCCGGATTCACGATGCGCTCCTGCCGCGGGGGCGGCGTGATGGACAACGGTGCGGGCGCACAGGCCGCGTCGGGAATCTAGCGCGAACCGCGCTCCGCGCACAGCGCCGCGCGGCGGCCGTTGGCGGGGAAGGCCCCGGCCCGCGGCCACAAACGCAAACGGCCGCCCGAAGGCGGCCGTTGCGGGCGTCGCGCGATGCGCGCGGCGCAAGCTCGACGACGACGATTACTCGGCGGTCGGAGCGTTCTTGGCGCGCGCGTAGGCGGCCAGATCTTCCTTGATGCGCGCCTTCTTGCCTTCCAGGCCGCGCAGGTAGTACAGCTTGCCCGAACGGACCTTGCCGCGGCGCTTGACGTTGACCGAATCGATCACGGCGCTGTGGGTTTGGAACACGCGCTCGACGCCGAAGCCGTGCGAGATCTTGCGCACGGTGAACGAGGAGTTCAGGCCGGCGTTCTTCTTGGCGATGACCACGCCTTCGTAGGCCTGGACGCGCTCGCGGTTGCCTTCCTTGACCTTCACGTTGACGACGACGGTGTCGCCGGGGCTGAAGTCGGGCAGCTGGCGCTGGACCTGTTCGGCTTCGAAATTCTGCAGCAGGGTGTGGATCGACGGCTTGTTCATGGGTGCGGCCTGTTGGATTAGTTGTTGCGCGAGTGCACGTGGACCCGCGTCATGGCATGGGTACAGCTAAGCGGCTAATTATAGCGGCGTTTTTTTCCGGATGGCTAGGGCTCAGGCGCTGGCGCCCGAATCCCGGCCGGTCTCGCCGCCGGCCGCGACGGCCGGATCGGGCGTGGAAACGGTTTCGGCCGCCCCGGCGGCGGCTTGGGCGGCCAGTTCGGCCCGGTAGGCGGCGAGCAACTGGCGGTCGGCCTTGGACAGCGCGGCCTCGTCGAGCAGGTCCGGGCGGCGCTGCCAGGTCCGGCCCAACGCCTGCTGGCGCCGCCACTTGGCGATCTGGGCGTGATTGCCCGACATCAGCACCGCCGGCACCGAGCCCAGTTCGTGCTCGACCGGGCGGGTGTAGTGCGGGCAGTCCAGCAGGCCCTCCTCGAAGCTGTCCTGGACCGCGGACTCGGCGTCGTTGAGTGCGCCATCCTGCAGCCGCGCGACCGCGTCGACCACTACCGCCGCGGCCAGCTCGCCGCCGGACAGGACGTAGTCGCCGATCGACAATTCCTCGTCGACCTCGGCCTGGATCAGCCGCTCGTCGACGCCCTCGTAGCGGCCGCACAGCAGGATCAGCCGTTCGTGCCCGGCCAGTTCGCGCACCTTGGCCTGGTCCAGGCGCGCGCCCTGCGGGCTCAGATAGATCACCCGCGCCGGCGCCGGATCGGCGGCGCGCGCGGCGCGGATCGCCGCCCGCAGCGGTTCGATCAGCATCACCATGCCCGGGCCGCCGCCGAACGGACGGTCGTCGACCCGGCGGTAGTTGCCCTCGGCGTAGTCGCGCGGATTCCAGCCGTGCAGCGCCAACAGACCGCGCTCGCCGGCCCGCCCGACCACGCCGAACGCGGCGCACTGGGCGACGAATTCGGGGAACAGGCTGATCAGGTCGATGCGCATGGGCTAGGAACTGGCGAATAGGAGTCGGGAGTCAGCGGACAGCAGAGCGGAGCTTGGCGTTGGCCAGCGCCTGGCCTATCCGCCGACCGCTCAAAAATCCGGATCCCAATCGACCGTGACCAGATTGGCCTCGAAATCGACCGACAGCACGTACTGCGGGATCACGAACGGGATCATGCGCTCGCGCTCGTCGTCGCGCCCGACCAGCACGTCGTTGGCGCCGGTCGCGAACAGATGCGAGACGGTGCCCAGCGACACGCCCTCGGTGGTGACCACGCGCAGGCCTTCCAGGTCGACCCAGTAGTACTCGCCCGGCTTGGGCGGCGGCAGGGCCGAGCGCGGCACGTAGATTTCGGTCCCGCGCATGGCCTCGACCGCGTTGCGGTCGGTCACGTCGGGGAAGGTGGCGATCAGGTACTTGCCGCTTTCGCGCCCGCGCACCCCGGACAACTCGCTTTCGCGCCCTTGCGGGTCGCGTACGGTCCAGGGCTGATAACGGAAGATCGCGGCGCGCGGCTCGGTCCAGGACTCGAGCTTGACTTCGCCGCGAATGCCGAAAGCGCCGAGCACCCTGCCCAACAGGATGCGGCGCGTCGTATCGCTCATGATGCGAAGGTCGGGCCGCGCGTGCCGAAGAACGGTGCGCGGCCCGCCGGATCAGGCGGCCGGAGCGGCCTTGGCGGCCTGCTTGTACAGGTCGGCGACCTTGTCGGTCAGCTGGGCGCCCTTGGAGACCCAGTGCTTGACGCGCTCGAGGTCGAGCTCGACGCGCTTTTCGTTGCCGGCGGCCACCGGGTTGTAGAAACCGACGCGCTCGATATTGCGGCCGTCGCGGGCGCTGCGGCTGTCGGTGACGATGATGTGGTAGAACGGACGCTTCTTGGCGCCGCCGCGGGTCAGTCGGATCTTGACCATGAGGGTTGCTTTCCTGTGTTGCCCAGCCGTCGGAATGACGGGGTAAGCCGGAAAGTTTAACCGATTCGAGGGCTTGAGCAAACCTGCCCGGGTCTCGGCGCCATCGGCTCCTCCCGGACACCCCGCCCCGCAAGCCCCACAGCGCCCGGAGCGCCGGGCGTCCCTGCCCGGCCTCCCCGATCCGCGCCCGGCCGCGATCGCCGTCCCTGGCGCCCGCCTGCCGGGTCTCGCGGCCGGCTCGCTCCCTCGATGCCGGCCGGGCGGGTCTGCTGCCCCGCCCTTGCGCCGCCCCCTCCCCCCGGAGGGAACCGGCGCCCCGTCGCCCGCCCCCTCGCGGGCGCCGGCTCAGGCCTTGTAGCGGATGGTGCCGCGCAGGGCGGTGGTGCCGGCCTCGCAATGCTGTTCGAAATCCATCAGCAGCCGGGTCACCAGGCCGGTGACCGGGTCGGACTGGATCTGCTTGATCGTCGCGGTGCCGGAAATCCGGTTGCAGCCGCGGCCGTTGCCGCCGAAGTCGAAGCCCATCCGGGTGGTGTCGGCGAACCGCGCGATCGGGTACGTGCCCGGCGCCAGGGTCTTGCCGGTCGGCGCCTGCACGAAGGCCATCCAGTCGTCGCGCTGGCCCGAAGCGGCATAGCTGAAATAGCGGTTGTTGCCCTGCAGCAGGAAGATGCTGGTGTCGCCGGCGTAGCTCTTCTTGATCCCGCCGCCGATGTAGTCGCCGACGTCGCTGTCCAGGCTCAGCGCCAGCGGTTGCACGTTGTAGCGCAGCACGCCCGCCAGCAACGGCGCGCTCTCGCGCTCGCAGCGC
This sequence comes from Lysobacter sp. Soil_C_15, assembly GCF_057657315.1. Taxonomy (NCBI): domain Bacteria; kingdom Pseudomonadati; phylum Pseudomonadota; class Gammaproteobacteria; order Lysobacterales; family Lysobacteraceae; genus Lysobacter; species Lysobacter sp. Soil_C_15. The sequence continues at coordinate 110,236 of NZ_JBDGIR010000009.1, read as the reverse complement.
TGCAGCGCGGTGGCCTCCAGCGCGGTCACCGCGCCGTTGGCGTCGAACTCGATCTGCTGGATGTACACCGAGCCCCAGGTCTCGTTGCAGCCGCGGCCGTTGCCGCCGATGTCGATGCCCGGCGACAGGCCGGTGCGGAACGCCGAGCGCTCGGCGTAGTAGTAGCGGCCGCGCTGGAACTTCTGCCCCTGCGGCGCGGCCAGGTCGATGCGCCAGTTGTCGACTCCGGAGCGCACGTTCATCGACAAGGCCTGGGCGTTGCCGGACACGGTGATGGTCGAATCGGCGTCGGTGTAGACCTTGGACTGGCCGGCGCCGATGTAATCGCCGGCCTGGCTGACGTAGGAGTACAAGGCATCGGCGGCGGCGACCGGCGCGGCGGCGACGCCGATCAGGGCCAGCGCGAACGCGCCGGCCAGACGGGAATTGCGGGAATTGCGGGAACTGCGCTGCTTCAAAGCCATGCGTACGACCTCCGTGTGTGTGCGCCGCGCGGTGGCGGCGAGTGCATGCGGCTGCGCGACGACGGCGGGAAGAGGCGCGGCCTTGCCTGCGATGGGCGCGAAGGCCGGTGATCCGCGTCGTGCAGGCATAGGATCGGCAGCGCGGGTCTCGCTGGCCGAGAACCGCGCACCCGCTCGTCGGCGACCGCCGGCTTCGATGCGAAGCGCGGTCGCAACTCGCGCGCCGCTTTCGATCGGGCACAAAAAAAGGCCGGCGCATCCGCGCCGGCCTTCGACCGAGAGCCAGGGCCGGTCAGAGTTTGTGGCGGATGACGCCGCGTACCACGTCGTTGTCCGAGCAGCGGTACTCGAACTGCGCCCACAACGCGGTCGCTGCGCCGCCGGTGTAGCGCACGTCGTTGATCTGCAAGGTGCCGGACAATCCCTCGCAAGCGCCGATGCCGTACTGGCGCGATGTCATCTCCAGCCCCAGGGCATTGGCGCTGGCCCTGGGCGCGAGCGCATACGTCCCCTTGACCAGGCGTTTGCCGGTCGGCGGCGCGAGTTGCAACTGCCAGCGGTTCTGGCGCCCGGCGACCGTGTAGCTGATCAAGGTGTCGGTGCCGCCCAGCGAGAACACCGACATGTCTCCGGCGTAGCCCAGGTCGAAGCCGGGCCAATTCGGCGAGCCCGACGTCGCCTTGATCTTGAACGACAGCGGCGGCACGCCGTGGCGCATCGCCACCGTCAACAGCGGCATGTCGTCGTGATCGCAGCGTTGCTGGACCACCGCCTCCAGCCCTTTGATCGTGCCGATATCGTCGAATGCGATCTGCTGGATCTGCACCGTGCCCCAGGCGTAGGTGCAGCCGCTGCCGGCGCTGGACACGGAAACCCCCGCTGCGCGCCCGGTGCGCGTATCGACGTGCTCGGCCAGGTAATAGCGCCCCTGGCGCAGGCGTTCGCCCGGCGGCGGCGCCAGACGCACGCGCCAGAGCTTGTCGCCGGTCGAGACCTCGAGCGTGGCGGCTTCGGCCGTACCGTACAACCGGAACTGCGCATTGGCGTCGGTATGGCTTGCGCGCTGTCCGCCGCCGACCGGATCGCCGGCCTCGCTGACATAGGCGAAGCTGGAAGCGGCCATGGCCGTCTGCGGCGCGCCGTACAGGCCGCTGGCGGCGACGCCGAGCGCGAGCGCGCCGCGAATGGGGAACGACTGCATCATGCGTTGGATATCCTTGTTGATTCGTCGCGATGCTTCGCGAACGATGAAAAACGAACCGGAACAGAACGCGCCGTCGGCGGCGGCCCTGCGTCCCGAGCGAAGACGAAACCGGCGCGCCGCCGCGGCGCGCAGCAAGTGTGCGCAGCGCACGCCGCCGCACAAGCGTTGCGACGCCGGCCGAACGTGATGCGCGGCCGATCGGCACAAACAAAAACGGCGACCCGAAGGCCGCCGTCGCGTTTTTGTAACGATGTGCGCCGGGTTCGCGGCGCGGCCGCTCAGCGGAACGGCATCCCGCCGCGGCCGCCCATCATCCCGCGCATGCCGCGCATCAAGCCCTTCATGCCGCCGCCGGAGAGTTTGCTCATCATCTTCTCCATCTGCTGATACTGCTTCATCAGCTTGTTGACGTCGGCCGGGGTCAGGCCGGCGCCCTTGGCGATGCGCGCCCGGCGCGAGCCGTTGAGCAGGGTCGGATTGCGCCGCTCCTTCTTGGTCATCGAGTTGATGATCGCGACCATCCGCGGCACTTCCTTGCCGGTGATCTGGTTCTTGACCGCATCCGGGATCTGGCCCATCCCCGGCAGCTTGTCCATGAGCCCGTGCAGGCCGCCCATGTTCTGCATCTGCTCGAGCTGGTCCTTCATGTCGTTGAGGTCGAACTTCTTGCCCTTGGCGACCTTCTCGGCGAGCTTCTGCGCCTTGTCCTTGTCGACCTGCTGCTCGACCTGCTCGACCAGCGACAGCACGTCGCCCATGTCGAGGATGCGGCTGGCGACGCGGTCGGGGTGGAACACGTCCAGGCCGTCGGGCTTCTCGCCGACGCCGATGAACTTGATCGGCCGCCCGGTGACGTAGCGCACCGACAGCGCGGCGCCGCCGCGGGCGTCGCCGTCGGTCTTGGTCAGCACCACGCCGGTCAGCGGCAGCGCCTCGGCGAAGGCCTTGGCGGTGGTCGCCGCGTCCTGGCCGGTCATCGAGTCGACCACGAACAGGGTCTCGACCGGGGCGACCGCGGCGTGCAGCGCCTTGATCTCGGCCATCATCGCCTCGTCGATGGCGAGGCGGCCGGCGGTATCGACCAGCAGCACGTCGACGAACGACTTCTTGGCGTCGGCGATCGCCGCGCGCACGATCTCTTCGGGCTTCTGCGACGCGCTGGACGGGAAGAACAGCACCTCGACCTGCTCGGCGAGCTGGCGCAGCTGCTCGATCGCGGCCGGCCGATAGACGTCGGCCGAGACCACCATCACCTTCTTCTTGCGCCGCTCGCGCAGGTGCTTGGCCAGCTTGCCGACCGTGGTGGTCTTGCCCGCGCCCTGCAGGCCGGCCATCAGGATCACCGCCGGCGCCGGCACGTTGAGGTTGAGGTCGGCGGCCTGCGAGCCCATGACCGCGGTCAGCTCGTCGCGCACGACCTTGATCAGGGCCTGGCCCGGGGTCAGCGACTTCAGCACTTCCTGGCCGACCGCGCGCACCTTGATCCGCTCGATCAGCGCCTGCACCACCGGCAGGGCGACGTCGGCTTCGAGCAGGGCGATGCGCACTTCGCGCAGCGACTCGCGGATGTTCTCTTCGGTCAGACGGCCGCGGCCGCGCAGGCGCTCGATGGTGCCGGACAGGCGTTGGGTCAGGGATTCGAACATGAGGGGCTGGGGCGAACGACGGGGCGGGAAGTATAGCGGGGGCGGGAAGTGAGCGCAGAGGAGCGAGAAGCGAGGAACGAGCGAAAGCCCCGCCGCTCACTCCTCGCTCCTCTCCGCTCGCTCCTGCCTTATGCCACACTGCGGCGATGACAATCGTTCTCATCGCGGTCGCCCTCTACCTGGTCGCGACCGGCCAACTGGTCGCGGCGGTGCGCAACGGCGACGGCCGCAGCGCTCGCTGGTGGCTGCTGCCGGCCAATCTGGCCGTGCTCGGCCATGGCCTGGCGCACCTGCTGGCCTGGCGCAGCGCCGGCGGCGCCGACCTGCATTTCTTCGCCGCGCTGTCCCTGGTCGGGCTGGGCATGGCGGTGCTGACCGCGATCGTCGGCGCCTCCGGGCGCATGGCCGCGCTCGGCGTGGTGGTGTTCCCGCTGGCGGCGCTGACGCTGCTGGGCTATCAGGCCTACGGCCATGTCCAGCACCCCGAGCCGCTGGACTGGCGCCTGCAGTTGCACGCCTGGCTGGCCCTGCTGGCTTACGCCACCCTCGCCGTCGCGGCCCTGTTCGCGCTGATGCTGTGGGCGCAGGAACGCGCCCTGCGCCGGCGCGAGTTCCACCGCTGGCTGCGCGCGCTGCCGCCGCTGGTGGAACTGGAAAGCCTGTTGTTCCGCACCATCGGGGTCGGTTTCGCCCTGCTCACCGCGACCCTGCTGACCGGGGTGCTGTTCGTCGAGAACCTGTTCGCCCAGCACCTGGTGCACAAGACCGTGCTCAGCGTGCTGTCCTGGCTGGCCTTCGGCGGGCTGCTGCTGGGCCGCTGGCGCTACGGCTGGCGCGGCGCGGTCGCGGTGCGCTGGACCCTGGCGGCGATGATCCTGCTGGTGCTGGCGTTCTTCGGCAGCAAATTCGTCCTGGAACTGGTGCTGCAGCGGGTCTGACCGTAACGGTCGGCGAGGCCCGACCTAAGGATGGCGTCGCATGGGGGGATGGATCAGGGCGCTGCCGGACCGCAGCGAGTTCGTCGGCGTGCTGACGCTGGCGTTCGGCTGGACGATCTACGCCAATCTGAGCCTGCTGCTCGCCCCGCCGCAAGCGCCGCAGCCGATCGACCCCAACTGGCTGATCGGCGTGCTGTGGATGGAACTGCCGATCCTGGCGATGATCGGGCTGTTCCTGCGCGAACGCGGCTGGACCTGGGCGCGGCTGGGGCCGCCGCCGTCGTGGCGCGACGTCCTGCCCGGCTTGTCGTTGGCCCTGGCCACCGCCCTGGTGTTCTGGCTGATGCAGACGGTGGCGGCGAGCGTCGGCCTGGCGACCCGCGCGGTCGAAGAAGCCGTGCCGGTCCAGACCGGGATGAATTGGCCGCTGGTGCTGACGGCCTCGGTCGTGAACGGCTTCTACGAAGAGGCCCTGGTTTGCGGCTATCTGATCTCGGCGATGCGCGGCAAGCGCGGGATGTGGACCGCGATCCACCTGAGCACGGCGATCCGCCTGGCCTATCACCTTTACCAGGGCGAGGTCGGCGTGATCGCGATCGTGCCGATGGGCCTGGGCTATGCCTGGCTGTATGCAGTCACCGGCCGGCTATGGCCGCTGGTGCTGGCGCATGTGGTGCTCGACGCCTGGGCCCTGGGCGCCGCCTGAGCCCGGCGGACCGGATCGCCTGCCCTTCGCCCTTCGGCGCCTTGCCTGTTTTGGCGAGTAGCACGGGAAAGTCCGCATCCCCCGGCTCAGACCCGGGGGCCGCCCGCCCCCGGCAAAGCCAGAATTTAAATCCATAAATCAAATATTTATCGCGAAGTCGCAAAGCGACGGCGTTTCCGCACGCTCGTTCGATGTTTGCTGAACATGTCTTTTGCAAGAACAATATTTGCATTGACAACTATTGCGCAGGCGCAGATCATCCCGCGCCATGACCACCCTGCCCCCGAACCCCGTCTGCTCGACTTCCAACCTCGGCCTGCTGTTCCGCCAGGTCCGCGATGCGATGTGGGCGCAAATGGAACGCGAGCTGGCCCAGGCCGGCCACGACCTGACCTTCAGCCAGTTCATCACCCTCAAGGAACTGGCCATCGGCACCGCCGGGGTCACCGAGCTGGCGCGCGCCGCCCAGCTCAACCCCGGCGCCATGACCCGCCTGCTCGACAAGCTGGAAACCCGCGGCCTGGTCGCTCGCGTCGCCGATCCCGACGACCGCCGCGCGCTCAACATCCACCTGACCGAAACCGGCGCCGCGATCTGGGCCGACATCGACGCCTGCGGCCGGCGCGTGCGCGAGCGCGCCATGACCGGCCTCAGCGACGCCGACCGCGACCAGTTGCACCGCTTGCTCGAACAGGTGCGCGACAACCTCACCCTTACCGGTTCCTGAGCCCATGACCCGCCACGCCCCTCGCCCGCGCCGCGGGCTGCCATTCGTGCTGGCGCCGCTCGTCGCGGCGCTGATCCTGGCCGGTTGCGCGAGCAGCCGCGGCCTCGCTCCGGAAGGCCGCGCGCTCGACGCCGACACGCTGGTCGCGCAGCGCAGCTTCGCCGACGCCGCCTTGTCCGACGCCGCGTTCCCGCGCGCCGACTGGTGGACCGGGTTCGGCGATGCGCAATTGAACGCGCTGATCGAGGAGGCCCTGGCCGGCAACCCGAGCCTGGACGCCGCCGACGCGCGCGTGCGCCAGGCGGTCGCCCAGGCCGGCCTCGCCGACGCGGCGCGCAAGCCGACCCTCGGCGCCAGCGCCCAGTACTCGGGCCTGCAACTGCCCGAGACCGTCGCCCCCGAACCGCTCGGCGGCAAGTACAGCGGCGTGGAAGTGCTGTCGCTGAGCTTCAAGTACAGCCCCGACCTGTGGGGCGGCCAGCGCGCGCGCTGGCAGGCCGCGCTGGGCCAGGCCCGCGCCGCCGAAGTCGAGGCCCAGGCCGCGCGCCTGACCCTGTCGTCCAACCTCGCCCGCAACTATGTCGCGCTGGCCCAGGCCTTCCAGGCCCAGGACGTGGCCAAGGCCGAGCGGCAACGCGCGCAGAACCTGCTCGCGCTCGGTCGCCAGCGGGTCAAGGCCGGCCTAGACAACCAACTGCAGATCCGCAACGCCGAAAGCGCCAGCGCCGCCGCCGACCAGCAGATCCAGTCCGCCCAGCAGCAGATCGACGCGCTGCGCAATGCCCTGGCCGCCCTGCTCGGCCAGGGCCCGGACCGTGGCCTGGCCATCGCCCGTCCCGCCGCGCTGGCCGCGCAGGCCCCGGCCGTGCCGGCAGTGTTGCCGAGCCAATTGCTCGGCCATCGTCCCGACGTGGTCGCCGCGCGCTGGCGAGTCGAAGCCGCCTCGCACGGCATCGAAGCGGCCAAGGCCGAGTTCTATCCGAGCGTCAATCTCAGTGCGCTCGTCGGCCTGGCCTCGGGTGGGCTGTCCGACCTGTTCAGCCGCGACGCGCTGCTGGTCCAGGGCGGCCCGGCGATCAGCCTGCCGATCTTCGACGGCGGCCGGCTGCGCAACCAGTTGGCCGGGCGCGACGCCGACTACGACCTCGCCGTCGCCAACTACAACCAGAGCCTGGTCGGCGCGCTGCGCGAAGTCGCCGACGCGCTGCAGGCGGCGCGTTCGCTCGACGGCCAGTTGGCTTCCGCGCAGCAGGCGCGCGACGCCGCGCAGCAGGCCTGGCAGATCGCCAGCACCCGCTACCGCGCCGGCCTGGGCACCCAGCTCGACGTGCTCGCCGCGCAGCGTCCCCTGCTGCAGCTCGACCAACAGCTCGCCGGCCTGCGCGCGCAGCGCCTGGCGGCGAGCATCGAGCTCGACCGCGCGCTCGGCGGCGGCCTGCCGCTGCAGGCGCCCGACCCGGTCGCGCCTTTGTCCGAACGCGCCGCTCCTTCTTCGATCCACGCCATCGCCAAGGCCCCCACGCCATGACCTCCGAAATCAACCCGCAAGCCGCGACCGCGGCCGCCGCCGCGCCGGCCAACGGCAAGCGTCGCAAGGCGCTGCTGATCCTGCTCACCGTGGTGGTGATCGCCGCTGTCGCCTGGACCGCGTACTACCTGCTGGTGCTGCGCTGGCACCAGGACACCGACGACGCCTACGTCCAGGGCAACGTGGTCAACATCACCCCGCAGACCCTGGGCACGGTGGTCAGCATCGGCGCCGACGACGGCATGAAGGTGCGCGCCGGCCAGGTGCTGGTGCAGCTCGACCCCAACGACGCCCAGGTCGCCTACGACCAGGCGGTGGCCAACTTGGCCAATACCGTGCGCCAGGTGCGCGGCCTGTACAGCGCGGTCGATGCCGGCCAGGCCGATCTGTCGGCGCGCCAGGTCGCGGTGCAGAAGGCCCGCGCCGACGTCAAGCGCCGCGAAGGCCTGGTCGCCGGCGGCGCGGTCTCGGCCGAAGAGCTGGCCCACGCCCGCGACGAACTGGCCGCGGCCGAAGCGGCGCTGTCGTCCTCGCGCGGCACCCTGGCGCGCAACCGCGCCCTGGTCGATGCGACCACGGTCGCCAAGCAGCCGCAGGTCGCCGCCGCCGCCGCGCAACTGCGTCAGGCCTATCTGAACCTGCAGCGTTCGGCGATCGTCGCCCCGGTCGACGGCTACGTCGCCAAGCGCAGCGTGCAGCTGGGCCAGCGGGTCCAGCCCGGCACCGCGTTGATGACGGTGATTCCGCTGGAGCAGGTCTGGGTCGAAGCCAACTTCAAGGAAACCCAGCTCGCCGACATGCGCATCGGCCAGCCGGTGGAAGTGCATGCCGACCTGTACGGCAGCGACGTGGTCTACCAGGGCAAGCTGACCAGCCTCGGCCTGGGCACCGGCAGCGCGTTCTCGCTGCTGCCGGCGCAGAACGCCAGCGGCAACTGGATCAAGATCATCCAGCGCGTGCCGGTGCGGATCGAACTGGATCCCAAGCAACTGGCCGAGCATCCGCTGCGCCTGGGCCTGAGCATGCACGTCGACGTCAGCATCCGCGACCAGGCCGGCGCGGTGCTCGCCAGCGCGCCGCCGGCCAAGCCGGTGCTGGCCACCGATGCCTACGCCAGGCAACTGCACGACGCCGATTCGATGATCGACAAGATCGTGCGCGAGAACCTGCCCAACGGCGCCCAGCACGGCTGACCCCTCCCCCGCGGACGACGCCCCTCCCCCCTCGTCGTGCCTCGTCCGCTGTTCGCGCCGTCGTCCGGCGATCCGGCCTCCTCCCCCGCCGGCCTCGCCTCCCCCCGCGACCGGGCGCGAACTCCGAAGCCGCCGTTCCGGCCCCGCGCCGGAACGGCGGACTAAGGACCGCGGCGCCGCGCTAGCGCAGCCGTCCGCGTCCCCACCGACTGCACAGGCCGATCCATGTCCGCCACCACCGCCAACGCCGGACCCGCCGCCGCACCGGCGCCGCAAGCCGGCTTCCGGCCGCCGAACATCGCGCTGACCACGCTGGGCCTGGCCCTGGCCTCGTTCATGCAGGTGCTCGACATCACCATCGCCAACGTCTCCCTGCCGACCATCGCCGGCAACCTCGGCGGCAGCAGCAGCCAGGCGACCTGGGTCATCACCTCGTTCGCGGTCAGCAACGCCATCGCCCTGCCGCTGACCGGCTTCTTCACCCGCAAGTTCGGCGAACGCAAATTGTTCATGTGGGCGACCATGCTGTTCGTGATCGCCTCGCTGCTGTGCGGCCTGGCCAACAGCATGGGCCTGCTGGTCGCCGCGCGCGCGCTGCAGGGCTTCGTCGCCGGGCCGATGTACCCGGTCACCCAGGCGCTGCTGATCTCGATCTACCCGCCGCACAAACGCGGCCAGGCCATCGCCCTGCTGGCGATGGTGACCGTGGTCGCGCCGATCGCCGGCCCCATTCTCGGCGGCTGGATCACCGACAACTACAGTTGGGAATGGATCTTCTTCATCAACGTCCCGATCGGCATCTTCGCCAGCCTGGTGGTCGGCAATCAGTTGCGCGGCCGGCCGGAGAAGCTGGAGAACCCGAAGATGGACTACATGGGGCTGGTCACCCTGGTGGTCGGCGTCGGCGCGCTGCAGGTGCTGCTCGACCTGGGCAACGACGAGGACTGGTTCAATTCGAGCAAGATCGTGGTCCTGGCCATCGTCGCCGCCATCGCCCTGGCGGTGTTCGTGATCTGGGAACTGACCGAGCGCGATCCGATCGTCAACCTGCGCCTGTTCCGGCACCGCAACTTCGCCAGCGGCACCGCGGCGATGGTGCTGGCCTACTCGGCGTTCTTCGCGGTCGGCCTGCTGGTGCCGCTGTGGCTGCAGCGCAACCTGGGCTACACGCCGATCTGGGCCGGCCTGGCGACCGCGCCGATCGGCATCCTGCCGGTGCTGCTGACGCCCTTCGTCGGCCTGTACGCGACCCGCTTCGACCTGCGCATCGTCGCCAGCCTGGCCTTCGTGGCGATGGCCTTCACCAGCTTCGTGCGCTCGGGCTTCAACCTAGACGTCGACTTCCAGCACGTGGCGATGGTGCAGCTGTGGCAGGGCCTGGGCGTGGCGCTGTTCTTCATGCCGGTGCTGACCATCCTGCTGTCGGACCTGGAACCGCACGAGATCGCCGCCGGCTCCGGCCTGGCGACCTTCGTCCGCACCCTGGGCGGCAGCTTCGCCGCCTCGCTGACCACCTGGGGCTGGAACCAGCGCAGCACCATCCACCATGCCGAACTGACCGAGCACATCGGCGCCTACGACCCGGCGATCCGCCAGACCGTGGACCTGCTCGGCCGCGGCGACCTGCAGCGCGGCGCGGTGTCCTTGAACCAGATGATTTCGCAGCAGGCGGCGCAGATCGGCTTCAACGAGATCTTCCACCTGCTCGGCATCCTGTTCCTGGTGGTGATCGCGTTCGTCTGGTTCGCCAAACCGCCGTTCACCGCCAAGGCCGGCGGCGGCGCAGCCGCGGGCGGCCACTGATCGGCTCGCCTTTCTCCCCAAACGCCGCAACCGGCCGGGCATCGCCCGGCCGGTTGCGTTTTCGTCCCGTCCCGATCGAGTGCGGCAACGGCTCATAAGCCACGCCGAAACCGACGCCCTGGCGCCTGCAGCGCCGATTCCCGATTCCCGCTAACCTACTCCCGACTCCCGACTCCCGCATCAAGCCATCGCCTCCGCCGCCGGCGCCGGTGCCTCGCACACCGCCGCGTGCTTGCGCACGAAGCGGCGGCGCGCTTCGTGATAGCTGCGGTCGGGGCCGAAGAAGTTGCGGTACATGTGCGCCAGTTCCTCGGCGCCGTAGCTTTCCAGCGGCTTGCGGCGCTCGTCGGCGGCGCGGTGGCGGCGCTTGAGCGCCACCGCCTTGCGCCACGCGACCGGGTCGGCCGCGCGTTCGGCGCGCTGCTCGACATGCGCGGCGAAGTCGGCGACGCCGGCGCCGAACGCGGCGTCGATCAGGCCGATGCGTTCGGCCTTGGCGCTGCCGAGCGGACGCAACTCCTCGGTGAGCTCCTGGGCCATCGCCTGGCCGACCCGACGCGGCAGCAGGTAAGTCCAGTACTCCGAACCGTACAGCCCGCCCATGCCTTTGTAGTGCGGGTTCATCACCGCGCCGCGGCGCGCCCAGACCTGGTCGGCGGCCAAGGCCAGGATCACCCCGCCGGCGCCGGCGTTGCCCTGCATCGCCGAGATCACCAGGTGCGATTCGGTCAGCACGATCTCGCGCACCAGGGCGTTCATCGCCAGGATGTTGCGCCAGGACTCCAGCGCCGGGTCGGCCGCGGCCTCGATCGCGTTGAGGTGGATGCCGTTGGACCAGATGTCCTGCCCCCCCATCAGCACGATCGCCCGGGTCGGCCGCTGTCGCGCCTGCAGGAACGCCGTGCGCAGACGGTCGCATTGCCCGGTCGACATGGCGCCGTTGTAGAAATCGAAATGCAGGTAGCCGACCGCGCCGATCTCTCGATAGCGGATCTGGCGGTAGGCGCGGTCGCGGCGCGCGGCGACCGAGGTCGCCGGCCGCGGCGGGCGCTGGGCGACGCCGGCCAGGCGGCGTTCGCCGAGCACCTGGGTCGCCGGCAGCTTGATCCCGTCCTTCGCGCGCAGATGGCTCAGCCACAGCGCGCCGTCTGCGGTGCCGACGCAGACCGCGCCTTCGCGCCGGCCGAGCAACTCGCCGGGGCGGCCGCGCAAGCTCGGTTCGATGTGCGCGCCGTAAGCATGGCAACGCATCCCGGCCAGCTCCACCCGCGCGCCGGGCGCGCTGTCGGCGCTGCGGATCCGGTCGTGCAGGCTCGCGGTATCGCCATGCCAGTCGATCTCGCGATCGCTGGCGCGGATCGCCGGACGCAGCCGGCCGCGCACGTCGGCGCGGGCGTAGTCGAGCGGTTGCGGGCGGAACTCGCCGTTCTCGAACCGCTCCACCGCCTGCAGCAGCGCGCGCATCGCCGCGTCGGCGACTTCGTGCCGGTACAACTGGCTCTTGGGCGCCGCGCGCATGGCGAAGCCGGCGCTGGCCCAGATGTCGCCGGCGTCCATATCCTCGGCCGCCTGCAGCACCGTCACGCCCCAGTCCGGTTCGCGCTCGAGGATGGCCCAGTCCAGCGACGACGGACCGCGGTCGCCGACGATGCCGGGATGGACGATCAAGCACACGTGCCGACGCCAGATGTCTTCGGGAATCGCCGACTTGAGCATCGGCGCGACGATCAGCTGCGGCCGCTCCCGCGCCACCGCCGCGCGCATCGTCGCCGCATCGGCGGCGACCTGCACGACGACCTGATGGCCGAGATCGCCAAGCTCGGCCCAGGCGCGTTGCGCCAGGCCGTTGTACGCGGTGCACAGGAACAGGATACGCAACGACATCGCACGCTCCTTGTCACGACGAAGGCTCGAATGTCCGCCAACTCTCGTTCACGATCCTGAGCGCCGATCACAAATCGCGCGCCCTGGCGGATCGGACGCGATGATCGGATCGTTCCGGTCGACGAACGCGATCGCGCCTGCGGCGCAGTGCGCAGCCTGACCGTGCGCGCCGCCATACTTCGTTTGCCGAGCCGCCGCACCTATCGAAACTGACAGTAGCCAAGTCCGGTTTCTCCGGCCGATGCTCGCCGGGCCGACACCGCTTCATCGTCGCGGCGCCCGGGACGCGGCGCCGCGATGGTTCGGACCGCGTCCGGGAACCGGCCGCCACACGGCCCCATCGCCCATGACGGGCAATCAAGGAGAGCAGCGATGTTGAAGCGTGCAAGCAAGCTGTTGGGCATCTGCGCATTCTGTTTCGGCGCGGCGTTTTCGATGAGCGCGTTCGGCGCCGGCGGCTGCCAGTCCTGCTGGGACAATTGCCAGGTCCAGTTCGACCAGTGCATGGACTCCGGCAGCCCGGCCTACGTCTGCCAGACCAACTGGCGCCATTGCGGCCTGTCCTGCGGCTGCGACATCCCCTGAGCCCGACCCGGTGCGGGAGGCCGCGCGCCTCCCCACCGCCGCGCAGCGCCGTGCTGCGGCGCAACGAATCCGCGCTCGGCGACGGCCTCGCGCGAGCGCCGCCGACGCCGCGGCGCGGACAATCGCCGACTGCGTCGCGGATCGTCCTGGCAGCGGTCGCGATTCGGTACGGCGATGCTATAAACGCAAAGCCCGACGACGGGCACAGGGAGCAGGAGCGATGTTCGAGCCAGGATGGATCGCCGACGCCACGGATCGTGCGCGCAATCTCGAATCCACCGTCCCGCATGCCGACCCCGCGACGCCCGCAACGGCGCCGCGCTCCCGCCCCCTGACTCCATCCACCGCCGCGCGCTGCGCCGGCGACTCTTGAGGACAAGGAATGAGCTTCAAGTCGATACTCGGCACCATCGCGATCGTGGTCGTGGCGCTCGCGCTCGGCGTGGGCGCCGGCACCCTGGTCAAACGCACCGGCCTGATCGGCGACGGCGGCAAGGGCGGCGGCGCGATGGTCGAACAAGGCGACTACTCGCAGGTCTATGCCCAGGCCGGCGGCGAGGTGGTGCTGTACTCGCTGTCGACCTGCCCGTTCTGCCACAAGGCCAAGGAACTGCTGCAAAAGCAGAACATCCGCTTCGTCGAACGGGTGATCGACAAGGACGAGGCCGCGCGCAAGGAAGCCGACGGGCTGAAGATCAAGAGCGTGCCGGTGATCTACGTCGGCAACCAGAGCCTGCACGGCTACGACGAGGCCAAGCTGGCCGAGATCCTGGCCGCACACGCCAAGGGCGCCAAGCCGGCGGCCTGAGCCGGCGCATCCCTGCGGGCCGCCGCGGATCCCAGGCGGCCCGCAGCGCGTCGGCGCAATGCGATCGTCGCCGCCGCTGCCCTGATGCACGGATTCCGGACCGGAGCGCGTAGCGCCCGGCGCGCCGCTTACGCCAACCAGCGCAAGCCCATCGCGAAGCCCGCCCCCAGCACCGCGCCGCCGATCACCTCGGCCACGCCGTGCCGGCGCATGCGCAGCCGCGCCCAGCCCAGCAGCGGCAACAGCGCCATCCCGATCGCCGCCGCCGTCGGCGCCAGCGGCCACAGCGCCACCGCCGCGAAGCTCAGGCTTGCCATGTGCAGCGACAACTTGATCCAGCGATTGAACAGGGCGGCAGCGACCAGCATCGCCGCGACGGCGAGTATCCCCTGCCCCAACGGCGCCGCACGTTCGCGCATCCACCACCAGACCAGCGCCAGCACCGGTAGCAGGATCAGATACAGCAGCGGCCGCTCGCTCGGATGCGAAGCGTCGACCGTGCTCCAGCGGCCGCTGCGATGGCGCTGCCAGACGAACAGCCACACCACCGCCACCGCCGCGCCGACCCCGGCCATCGCCGCGGCGAACGCCTGCGGCGCCAGCGCCCGCACGCCCAGCACGGTCAGGGTCAGGAACACCGCGAATGGGTGCAACGCCACCGACACCGCACGCGCCAGCGCGAACGCCGCACCGGCGTCGGTCTCCCCGCGGTCGCCCTCGCGCGGACCCGGCACCGGGCTCACGCCGCGTCCAAGGCCTCGGACAGCCGCTCGACCGCGATCACTTCCATCTCGCCGATGCGGCCGCCGCGCGGCGCGTTGCCCTTGGGCACGATCGCGCGCTTGAAGCCGTGGGTCGCCGCTTCCTTGAGCCGGTCCTCGCCGTTGGGCACCGGCCGGATCTCGCCGGACAGCCCGACCTCGCCGAAGGCCACGGTCTGCTCGGCCAGCGGCTGGTCGCGCAGCGAGGACAGCACCGCCAGCAGCACCGGCAGGTCGGCCGCGGTCTCCTGCACGCGGATGCCGCCGACCACGTTGACGAACACGTCCTGGTCGCCGACCGCGATGCCGCCGTGGCGGTGCAGCACCGCCAGCAACATCGCCAGCCGGTTCTGCTCCATGCCGACCGCGACCCGGCGCGGATTGGACAAGGGCGAGGAATCGACCAGCGCCTGCACTTCGACCAGCAACGGCCGGGTGCCTTCGCGGGTCACCATCACGCAACTGCCGGGCTGCGGCCCGCGGCTGCCGGAAAGGAAGATCGCCGACGGGTTGGGCACTTCGCGCAGGCCCTTGTCGCTCATAGCGAACACGCCCAGCTCGTTGACCGCGCCGAAGCGGTTCTTGAACGCACGCAGCACCCGGAAGCGGCTGCCGCTTTCGCCTTCGAAGTACAGCACCGCGTCGACCATGTGCTCGAGCACGCGCGGGCCGGCGATGCCGCCTTCCTTGGTCACGTGGCCGACCAGGAACACCGAGGTGCCGGTTTCCTTGGCGTAGCGCACCAGCCGCGCCGCGCTCTCGCGCACCTGGCTGACCGAGCCCGGCGCGGCGCCGAGCTGTTCGGTCCACAGGGTCTGCACCGAGTCGGCGACGATCAGCGCCGGCTTCATGCTCGCGGCGTGTTCGAGGATGCGCTCGACGCAGGTTTCGGCCAGCGCGTGCACGCCGTCCAACGGCAGGCCCAGGCGCGCGCCGCGCCCGGCCACCTGCGACAACGATTCCTCGCCGGTCACGTACAGGCCGGGCATGCTCTGGGCCATGCGCACGATCGCCTGCAGCAGCAGGGTCGACTTGCCGATGCCCGGGTCGCCGCCGACCAGCACCACCGCGCCGGGAACCAGGCCGCCGCCGAGCACCCGGTCGAACTCGCCGATGCCGGTGCCGACCCGTTCCTCTTCGCTGTGGCGCACGTCCTTCAGCGCGGTCACCGCCGGCGCGTCGGCGCGGCCGGCCCAGCCGGCGCGGCGCGAGGCGGCGACGCTGGCGGCGGCGCCGGCCTTGGCCGCCGGCTCGACCACGAACTCGCTGAGCGTGTTCCAGGCCCCGCACTCTCCGCATTGGCCCTGCCACTTGCTGTAGTCGGCGCCGCATTCGCCGCAAACATAGGCGGTGCGGGCCTTGGCGGCGGCGGATTTGAGCGGGGTCTTGGACATGGCGGACGGCGAAGATACGGACGAAGCCGCACTTTAGCCGCTGCCGGTCGCAGCGTGCGAGACCGGGACCCGCGGACGCGGCGAAGTCCTACCCGCCGCCGGCGACGCCGCACGCCGGGAGCGGACCGGCGCGGGTCAGGCCGCCATCGGCTGGTTCGGCCGGTGCTGCTCGGGATAGATCGCCTGCAGGTGCTGCTGCGGCATCGCCAGCAGGCCGCTGACGTCGTTGGAGGCGACGATGCTGTAGCCGCGCGCGTCGATGTCGTTGGCGATCGCATGCCAGTCCAGCTTGGGCATGGCCATGCGGGTGTCGATGGTCCAGCCGAAACGCAGCGCGCCGAGCGCCTTCATTTCGTCCAGGGGCAGCCAGCTGTCGGACGGTGCGACCACATAGCCTTCGTCGTCGCCCACTACGAATACGTCTACGCGCATTTTTGTCGGTGCCTTTGCTGTATGCGTTGCAAGCCGGCGCATGGTGTCGATCCGCCCGATAAAAAGGAGTGAAGAAGGAATGGCCAATTGGTGAATCCAGGCAGCCGCCTGAATGATGGATTCCGATTCAATGCAGACATGTGACAAGCCCGGCGGAAGCGTAGTGTGACCGGCGCGGCTCTCACCGGCCGAGACGGCGCAGGCCGCGCGAACGCGGTCTCGCACCTGCAACGGACGATGAACCGGTGCCAGGCGAATCGTCGGCCAAGCGGCCGCGTCCGCCGGACCGGTCGTGCGCGCAGCGCGCCGGGCGGCCCGCTCCGCCCGACGCCGCATGCCTAACGGTGCGCACGCCGCCGCAGCGCATCGCGGCGGCGTGCGCCCGCCCCCTCAATCGATGCAGCTCTCGACCCGGGCGCGGCCGACGTCGAGGAACTCCGCGAGCGCGTCCAGGTGCTCCGGGTGGTCGCGCAAGCGGGTTTCGCGCGGCGCGATCACCACCAGTTCGAAGCGGTTGAGATAGGTGGGGTTCTGCGCCAGCTTGTAGCCCCAGGTAATACCCACGCCGGCCACCTTGCCGGTGCCGGTATCGAGCGCGTACTCGGCGAAGCGGGTGGCGGCCGGACTGTCGAGCACGCCGCCGGCCAGAGCGTCGGCGACCTCGCGCGCCGTGTCGATCAGCCAGCACTCGGTCGCCGCCAAGCGCCGCACCGGCTGACCGGCGTAATGCGGCGAATGCTCGCCGACGAACAGATTCGCCTCGCCGTACAGGCAACGGCCGAGCAACGAGGCACTGGGCTCCGGCTCGCGCTTGTGCACGCTCCAGCGCCCGGCCTGGGCATGCGCGAACAGCGCCAGCGGCGACTGGACCAACTGGATCAAACCGACCGCACTGGAATGCAGCGCCGCACGCGCGTACGCCACCTTGCCGTCGATGCCGTACTCGACCGCGGCCCCGGTCGCGAACACGTTTTCGGGTGCGGCGACGTAGGGATGCAGCTGCAGCTCGAATTTTCCGACACGGTAATTCTGTTCGCGGCCGTAACCGTTCATCGCAACGCTCCTGCACGCCGGAACGCGAACTCGGATTCGTACCCGGACCGTCGGGCGCGAAACTTCGATCCGCGAGATCTCCTCTCGCAAACGTTCCGGCAGCGCTGGCGTGAATCGCGAGCGGTCGCCGCATCGCGGCCGACGCCGCAACTCCCGGCCTTTCCCGCTCGTTGCGCGCCCGAGCGAACGATGTTCATGCAATGCAGCCAAACGGCGCCCCGCAAGCGGCCGGACTTGGGCAGCAGGTCGGATTCGTGCCGGACGCTTGGCCGGTACCGGTATCGGACGGGTACTCGGTGAAGTCGCACTCGACCGGGCTGCCGAGTTCGGCGCCGGCCGTCTGCGCCGTATCGCCATCGCACGCCGACCCGGCAGAAAACCCCGCTGCAAGCGGTGCGGTCGCA
Source organism: Lysobacter sp. Soil_C_15 (assembly GCF_057657315.1). Classification (NCBI taxonomy): domain Bacteria; kingdom Pseudomonadati; phylum Pseudomonadota; class Gammaproteobacteria; order Lysobacterales; family Lysobacteraceae; genus Lysobacter; species Lysobacter sp. Soil_C_15. The sequence goes on along the minus strand of NZ_JBDGIR010000009.1, from coordinate 92,706 downwards.
GGCGCGCCGGAGTCGGCCGCATCGGCATGCGTCCGCCGCCGTATCGGCGCCGGCCTCGTGCTGGCCAAACAAAAAGGGCCTGCAGTCCTGGCGGATTCTGCAAGCCCTCGGTGTCACTGGTGCCGGAAACAGGAATCGAACCTGCGACCTACGCATTACGAATGCGCCGCTCTACCAACTGAGCTATTCCGGCGGAGTCGGTAATTCTAGGCGGCTGGGGCTTGGGCGGTCAATTCGAGCGACGGCGGAACCGGGCGCATGCGCGCCTGGCGGGCCGGGCCGGTCGCTTCACCTCCGGGCGCCGCCGTTCACCGGGGTAGCGCCTGCGGGACGCTCGGCGGGCGGCTGCGGGTGCGCCGGCGGGGCCTTCGGTTCGATCCTCTCAAACCCCGGCGAGTGGTAACCGCGGGCGGTCTCGCCGGTCAGGGTGCGGCCTTTGCACTCCAGCAAGGTGTTTTCATAGGAGTACTGGGTCTGGATCATGCCGTCGATGGCGTCGCGCTCGCTGCCGCGCCCGGCCCAGCCGATCTGGACCTGGTAGCGGGCATGGCGGCGGCCCGGTTCGACCACTCCGTCGGTAGTCACCACGGTCTGCACGGTGCCGCCGGCCGCGACCGGGCGCGGTCGCGCGTCGGCCTGCGCGCGATCCTCCCGGTTTCGCTGCTGCAGATGGGCCTTGCAGGCGGCGTAGCTGGGAAAGCGTCGGGGCTCCATCGGCGGGCCCGGCATCCAGCCGCTGCCCAGGGCCGACAAGCTGGCCAGCAGCAGGCCGGCGCCGAGCGCGATCGCAGGAACGCGGCGAAACGCCGCGCGAGGGCGCGACCGGGAAAGCAGGCGGTGGCTGGCGGCGTCCATGGCATCGGTATCCTGCGCGGGCGGGCGGCCCGCGCGTTGCCGGCACTGTAGCCCCGTTCGGACGCAGCGGTCGATGTCGGGGACGAACGCCCCGCGTTACGCCACGGTCACAACCCGCAAGGCGACGGCAGCGCCGGGCTGCGCTCTTTCACCCCGTCGATATGCGCCACGTTCCTGGCCCGCAGCGCGGCGACTTTCGCCTCCACCTCGGCGCTGGCCAGGGCCGCGTCCTGCTGGAAGAACACCCAGTCGATGTCCTGCTGGTACTCGCGCAGTTCCGGCGAATCGACCGGCCCCAGCGAGCCGTCCGCGCCCTTGGGCATGAACCACAGGTTGAAGTTGATCGACATGAAGTCTTCCGGGTACACGGCGCTGCTGTGCTCGGAGAACAACTGGCCGTCGACGAAATAGCGGACCTTGTCGCCGGCGATCGTCAGCACCAGGGTGCGCCAGCCGGCGTAGCTGCCCTGCTTGCGGGTGAATTCGTTCACCTTGGTCCACGGCTCGAGCTGGAAGGTTTCCCAGGTCGTGGTCCACATCGCCGGCATGGCGTTTTCGCCCCAGCCGCCGTTGGGCAGGTACTCGAAGTCGGTCTCGCTGTAGTCCTTGTCCATCGGCGCCTTGAGCGGGCTGATGGCGTAGAAGGTCTGGATCACTTCGTCGCCGTCCGGGCCGAAGCTCGGCGCATCGCGGAAGAAGATCCGCGCGGCGTAGGTGCCTTCGCGGTATTTGCGCGCGTGGCAGAACTGGGTGTGGCGAGTCTTCTCGCCGCTGCCGTCGGTGACCGAGCTCATCCTGACCGCGCCCGATTGGGTATCGGGAATGTCGGCGTGGAACGACAGGCCCTGCGCCGACCAGGTCGCGCCCTTGATCCCCGGGTGGCCGGTTTCGGTCCGCACCTTCCAGCCGTTGGCGTGGAACGCGGCGAGGTCGGGGTAGCTGAAATCGTCGAAGAACACCGCTTCCGCCGGCGCCGCAGCGGGCGCGGCCGCGGCCGTGTCCGCCGGCTTGGAGGCCGGCTCGGCCGGAGCGCCGGTGTTCGAATCGCAACCGGCGACGGCGATCGACGCCGCGACGATGCTGGCGAGAAAAGTGCGGTGCAGCCCCATGGTGTCGTCCTTTGGTTGGTGACCGGTCGGTTGCGCTGGGTCGAGCGAAGCAATCTCCCGCACAAAAGACAACGTTGTCAAATAGAGGCGCCAAATGGCCGGGAAGCGGACATTACGGCGGACCCGGCGGGGCCGGCGCTGCAGCGCACCGCCCGTACGGCGGAGCGTCGTGGGCGGCGGCGCCGCGTCGCGAATCTGCGGGCCACCCTCGCCCGTCGCCGGTCCGCGCTACAGATCCCAGGCGTTCCCGGTCAGGATGCGCCCGACCAAGGCGTTGCCGGAAGGCGGCTGCAGACGCAGGGCCTCGCCCTCCACGGCGACGCCGAAGCACTCGTGCGCGGTGAATTCCCGGCGCCGCACGCTGGCGGGCACATCGGTCAGGCACAGCAGCGCGCGGTCGTCGCGCAGCAGCCACTGCAGCGGACGCACGGTGCCGGCCGCGCCGGCGCCGCGCAGCGCGATGCGGCCGTCGCCGTCGGGCAACAGGCGGATCCCGCGCTCCTGCTCCGGCCGGTCACGGTGTCGGACGACCAGGGTGTGGCCGACCAGCCGCGCCCGCAGCCGCCGGGCGGCCTCGCGGGCCGGAGCCGACAATCGCCGCGGGTCGTCGGCCAGCACGCGGCCGTAGACGCCGCCGCCGTCGTTCATGCGCCAGCTCATGCGGTCGCCGGCGAGCCGGACGCTGCGGCAATCGCCCTGCTCGGGCGAGCGTTCTTCCACCCCGATGCACAGGCCGCGCTCGGAGTCGAACGTCCATCGGAACGGGCGCACCGAAGCGCCGGCGATGCGGTCGGTGCTATTGCCGGGGTCCGGCACCAGCATCTGTCCGCGGCCGCGCGGTTCGAAACGGTAGGCGCCGGATTCGGTACCGCTTGGTCTGTCGTCGCCGAGCACCGCTACGACGAAGGTGCGATCGATCAGGGCTTCGACCGCATCCCGGCCGGCGAGCGCGCGCACCGGACGCTGCAGCCAGCGCTGTTCCAGGCGCCAGGCATCGCCGGCCAGCACCTGCCCGGTACCGGCGCGCCCGTCTTCGCCGGTCCAGTTCGCCCGGTCGCCGTCGACCGCGACGACGCGGCAATCGGCCTCGCGGTACGAACGCTCGGGGGCGTGGGTACAGAACCGGCCGTCCGAGCGCGAATACCACTTCAGCGGTCGCGACGGCCCGATCCGATCGCCGTCGCGCGACGCGCTCCAGCCGCTGCCGTCGTAGGCGAAAAAGCTGGCCGTATGCGCTTGCGCGCCGGCGGCTTCGACCAGGGTGTTCTCGGCCAGGGCGTAGACCGGCGAAATCGCCGCGCCGGCGGGGCGCTCGGCGGCGTGCAGCAACGGCACGGCCGCAGCCAACAATGCCGCCATCGGCCGGCGCATCGCGTCGAACATCGGTCCTCTCCCTGGGCCATCGTGGTCGCGCCGCCGGTGCGGCGCCGATCGCGGCATTCTGCCGCCTAGCCGCTGCGTGGGGAAACCCGCCCGGCGATAGGGACTGGGGAAGCGATCGTTTGGCTCTGGCTTTTGCCGATCCCCAATCCCCGATCCCCGCCCTCAGTCCACCAACTGCAGGCGCAATTCCTTGGGCAGGGCGAACACCATGTTCTCCGGCTCGCCGTCGAGCTCGGTCACCCGGTCCGCGCCGAGTTCGTGCAGGCGCTCGATCACTCCGCGCACCAGCACTTCCGGCGCCGAGGCGCCGGCGGTGATGCCGATCCGCTGGCGGCCTTCGACCCACTTGGGATCGATCTCGATCGCGCCGTCGATCAGATGCGCTTCGACCCCGTCGCGCTCGGCCAGCTCGCGCAGGCGGTTGGAGTTGGAGCTGTTCGGCGAACCGACCACCAGCACCAGGTCGCAGCGCTGGGCCAGCTCGCGCACCGCGTCCTGGCGGTTCTGGGTGGCGTAGCAGATGTCGTCCTTCTTCGGTCCCTGCAGCGCCGGGAACTTGGCGCGCAGGGCCTCGATCACGCTACGGGTGTCGTCGACCGACAGCGTGGTCTGGGTGGTGTAGGCCAGGTTCTCCGGCTGGTCGACCACCAGCCGGGCGACGTCGTCGGCGTCCTCGACCAGATAGATCCGGCCCGAGCCGGCCTCGCGCCGCCACTGCCCCATCGTGCCTTCGACTTCCGGATGGCCTTCGTGGCCGATCAGGACCACGTCGCGGCCGGCGCGGCAATGGCGCGAGACTTCCAGATGGACCTTGGTCACCAGCGGGCAGGTCGCGTCGAACACCTTCAGCCCGCGCCGGTCGGCCTCGGCGCGCACCGCCTTGGACACGCCGTGGGCGCTGAAGATCACCGTCGCGCCGTCGGGCACTTCGTCGAGCTCTTCGACGAAGATCGCGCCACGGTGCTTGAGATCGTCGACCACGAAGCGGTTGTGCACCACTTCGTGGCGCACGTAGATCGGCGCGCCCAGGGTCTCGATGGCGCGCTTGACGATTTCGATCGCGCGATCGACGCCGGCGCAGAAGCCGCGGGGGTTGGCGAGGATGACGTCCATGGGGGCGATTGTACTCCTGTCCCGGACTGGCGGCTGCGGGCGGATCGGCGATGAGAAACGAGGAAAAACTCGTTCCTCGCTACTGCTTACTCGTTACTCGCCTTTGTGGGTTTGCTGAACAACCCGTAAGCCGCGATCCCGATCGCGCCGGCGACGATGGCCGAGTCGGCGATGTTGAACGAGGGCCAGTGGTAGTCGCGCCAGTACCACTGGATGAAGTCGACCACGTGGCCGTGCATCAGCCGGTCGATCACGTTGCCGATCGCGCCGCCGATCACCAGGGCGTACGGCAGCGCGGTCTTCCAGTCGCCGCGGCGGGTGCGCGACAGCCAGAACCCGAGCAGGCCGCTGATCGCCACCGCCAGGACCAGGAAGAAGTACTTCTGCCAGCCGCCGGCGTCGCTGAGGAAGCTGAAGGCCGCGCCGGTGTTGTAGCTGCGGTACCAGTTCCAGAAACCGTCGATCACCGGCACCGCGGTGTACTCGGGCAGCGAAGCCAGCACCCAGGCCTTGCTCCACTGGTCGAGGGCGATGACCACGATCGAGACGATCAGCCACGGCAGCGCGCTCTTGTCGGGTCGGTGGGCGGTGTCGGTCATCGGTTCGGGAATCCGCAAAAAACTAATGAAAGGGTGGAACTCGCAAGCGAGCGTGAAAAGCTGCTGCTGCTGCTGCTGCGGCGGCGGCGACGGCAGCGGCGCCCGTCGCCGGGCGCGCGCGGGCCGGGGTCAGAACCAGCGACGGTCCTCGCCCTCGCCCGCCACGTTGCTGACGCAGCGGCCGCACAGCTCCGGATGCGCCGCGTCGGCGCCGACGTCGGCGCGGTAATGCCAGCAGCGCACGCACTTGCTCTTGGCGGTCGGCGCGGCGAGCACGGCGATGTCCTTGATGCCGTCGTCGGCGACCACTTCGACGTCGCCGCTGATGAACAGGAAGCGCAGTTCCTCGGCCAGCGGCGCCAGCCAGTTCTGGTCGGCGACGCCGCAACGCAGCGAGATCTCGGCCTCGAGCGCGGCGCCGATCTCGCCGGCGGCGCGCATCGGCTCCAGCACCTTGGCCACGCCTTCGCGCAGCGCCAGCAGGCGCTCGAAATCCTCGGCCGACAAGGGCGCGTCGGCCGGCAGCAGGGCCAGGCCGTCGTACCAGGTCGCGAACAGCACGTTGCCGGCGCGCGCGCCGCGCTCGGTGGTCGCCGGCAGGTGGCGCCACATCTCGTCGGCGGTGAAGGCCAGGATCGGCGCGATCCAGCGCACGAAGGCCTCGGCGATGCGGTACATCGCGCTCTGCGCCGAGCGTCGGCCGCGCGAGTCCTCGCGCATCGTGTACAGCCGGTCCTTGGTCACGTCCAGGTACAGCGAGCCCAGGTCGACGCTGCAGAAATTCGACAGCAGCTGCACGATCTCGGCGAAGTCGTAGCGCTCGTAGGCCGAGGCGATGCGGTCCTGCAGCTCGGCGGCGCGATGGACGATGTAGCGGTCCAGCGCGACCATGTCCTCCAGCGCGACCAGATCCCGCGCCGGGTCGAAGCCGTTGAGATTGCCGAGCAGGAAGCGCGCGGTGTTGCGGATCCGGCGGTAGACGTCGCCGTTCTGCTTGAGGATCTTGTCCGACACCGACATCTCGCCGCTGAAGTCGGTCGCCGCGACCCACAGGCGCAGCACGTCGGCGCCCATCGCGTCGATCACCTTCTGCGGCACGACCACGTTGCCCAGCGACTTGGACATCTTCTTGCCGTGCTCGTCGACGGCGAAGCCGTGGGTCAGCACCTGCCGGTACGGCGCCGCGCCGTCCATCGCCACGCCGCTGAGCAGCGCGCTGTGGAACCAGCCGCGGTGCTGGTCGGAGCCTTCCAGGTACAGGTCGGCCGGCTTGCGCAGGCCGTCCTGCGGCCGCTGCGCCAGCACGCATTCGTGGCTGGTGCCCGAATCGAACCAGACGTCGAGGATGTCGGTGACCTTCTCGTAGTCGCCGGCCTCGTCGCCGAGCAGTTGTTCGGCGGTCATCGCATACCAGGCGTCGACGCCTTCGCGCTCCACCGCGTCGGCGACCTGGCGCATGATCTCGACCGTGCGCGGATGCGGCTGGCCGCTCTCGCGATGGAAGAACAGCGCGATCGGCACGCCCCAGTAGCGCTGGCGCGAGATGGTCCAGTCCGGCCGGCCCTCGATCATGTTGTAGATGCGCGCCTCGCCCCAGCCCGGGATCCAGGTCACCCCCGGGATCGCCGCCAGCGCGTCGCCGCGCAGGCCGGCCTGCTCCATCGAGATGAACCATTGCGGGGTGGCGCGGAACACGACCGGCGTCTTGTGCCGCCAGCAATGCGGATAGCTGTGCTTGAGCCGGCCGGTGGCGAGCAGGGCGCCGCGCTCGCGCAGGATCTCCAGCAACAGCGCATCGCTCTTGAAGATGTGCTGGCCGGCGAGGACGTGCTCGCCGACGCCCGGCGTCGACGGCAGGTACTTGCCGCGGCCGTCGACCGGATTGATCTGGGCCGCGCTGTAGCGCTCGATCAGGCCGTACTTCAGCGACACCGCATAGTCTTCCTGGCCGTGGCCGGGCGCGGTGTGCACCGCGCCGGTGCCGGCGTCGGTGGTGACGTGGTCGCCGAGCAGCACCGGGATCTCGCGATCGGCATAGAACGGATGCTGCAGGCGCAGGCCGTCGAAGGCCTCGCCCTTGTGCGAGGACCAGTCGCGGGTCTCGACGCTGTGGCCCTGCTTGAGCGCTTCCGGCGCGGTGATCGCGGCGAGCACGCCGCCGATCAGCTCGCTGGCGATCAGCAGGTACTCCGGACGCTGCGCCGGCTCCTTGAACAAGCCCGCTTCGCTGGGCTCGATCCGGACCAGCGAGTACTCGACCTGCGGCCCCATCGACACCGCCAGGCTGGCCGGCAGGGTCCACGGCGTGGTGGTCCAGATCGGCACCGACAGCGGCGCGCCGTCGTCCTGCAGCCCGAACACCTCGAACACGCGCTTGCGGTCGAGCACCGGATAGCGCACGTAGATCTGGGTCGATTCCTTGTCCTGGTACTCGATCTCGGCCTCGGCCAGGGCCGAGCCGCAGTCGAAGCACCAGTGCACCGGCTTGGAGCCGCGCACCAGGTGGCCGCGTTCGACGATCTTGGCCAGCGAACGCACGATGTCCGCCTCGTAGCGGAAATCCATGGTCCGGTAGGGGTTGTCCCAGTCGCCGATCACGCCCAGGCGCTTGAAGTCGCGGCGCTGCAGCTCGATCTGGCTGGCGGCGTACTCGCGGCACTTGGCCCGGAACTGGGCCGCGTCGAGCTTGTCGCCGACCTTGCCGAACTCCTTCTCGACCTTGGTCTCGATCGGCAGGCCGTGGCAGTCCCAGCCCGGCACGTAGGGCGCGTCGAAGCCGGCCAGCAGCTTGGACTTGACCACGATGTCCTTGAGCACCTTGTTGACTGCGTGGCCGATGTGGATCTCGCCGTTGGCGTACGGCGGGCCGTCGTGCAGGACGAAGCTGCGCTCGCGATCCTTGACCTGCTCGCGAATCCGCTGGTACAGGCCCTCGCTCTCCCAGCGCGCCAGGGTCTCCGGCTCGCGCTTGGGCAGGTCGCCGCGCATCGGGAACTCGGTCGCCGGCAGCAGCAGGGTCGCCTTGTACGCATTGGCGGGGGCGGATTGGTTCGGATCGTTGGTCACAGCGGGTCTCAGGCAGTAGGGGTCGCGGCCGCGCGCGCGGCCGGCGCGGACGCGCCGACGCGCGGAGCGTCCAGTCGCAACAGCGCGCGGGCCTGTTCGGCGTCGCGGTGCATTTGCTCGGTCAGGGACGACAGATCGGGGAACTTCAGTTCGGGCCGCAGATGGGCGACGAATTCGACCTCGATCCTGCGACCGTACAGGTCGCCGTCGAAATCGAACAGATGCGCTTCCAGCAAAGGTTCGACCCCGGCCACGGTCGGGCGGGTGCCCAGGCTAGCCACCGAGGCCCGCGGACGCTCGCCGACGCCGTGCACCCAGGTCGCGTAGATGCCCGACAGGGCCGGCGTCTTGCCGGCGAAGCGCAGGTTGGCGGTGGGAAAGCCCAGGGTGCGGCCGAGCTGCTGGCCGCGCACCACCCTGCCGCCGATCGCGTACGGGCGGCCCAGCCAGCGCGCCGCGGCGGCGAAATCGCCGGCCAGCAGCGCTTCGCGGATGCGGGTGCTGGACACGCGCTCGCCGTCGAGCAGCACCGGCTCGATCTCGTGCGCGCCAAAACCGCCCGCCTCGCCCATCCGCCGCAGCAAAGCGATGTCGCCGCCGCGGGCCTTGCCGAAACGGAACTCCGGGCCGACCCAGACTTCGCGCGCGCCCAGGCGCTGGACCAGCACCCGGCGCACGAAATCCTCGGCGCTCAGGCCGCTGAGCGCGCGGCCGAAGCGCAGCAGGCCGGCCTGGTCGACGCCGAGCCGCAACAGCCCTTCGGCCTTGGCGCGCGGCAACAACAGCCGCGGCGGCGGCGCGGCCGGGGCGAAGTACTCGCGCGGCAGCGGCTCGAAGCTCAGCGCGACCGCTTCCAGGCCCAGCGCCTGCGCGCGCGCGATCGTGTGGCGCACCAGCGCGCGATGCCCGAGATGCAGGCCATCGAAGGCGCCGATGCAGACCACACTGCCGTGCGGGCAACGCAGCCCGCCTTCGACGTCACGAAACAGCCTGCTCATTGGATCTGGCGTGGGGACCCGGACCGGCCGGGTTCAGCTCGAAGGATGAACCCTGAAGTATAGCCGCCGGCCGCGACTCTCAACGGTACGGACTGCGGCGGCACGCGCGGGCTCAATGCCCGCGCAGATCGCGCGGCCGGATGCCCTGCAGCCACAGCGCGGCGGCGTAGGCCGCGCCGCCGGCGCCGACCACCACCGCCAGCTTCCAGGCCCGCTCCCACCACGGCCAACCGGTCCAGCCGGTCCACACCCACAGCAGGGCCAGCACCACCGCGCTCAGCGCCAGGCTGGCCACCGCGATCTGGCGCAGGAACCGGCCCCAGCCGGGCTGGCGCCGGTAGACCCGGGCGCGGCGCAGATACCAGGCCAGCTGCAGCGCGTTGACCCAGCCGGCGATCGCGATCGCCGCGGCCAGGCCGGCGTGCGCGCCGGGCACCCGGCCCAGCGCCTGGGTCAGGCTCGCCCCGGACGCCAACGCGGCGCGGCCGGCGTCGGTGCAATACACCGCCGCCAGCAGCAGGCCGACCGTGCTCAGCAGGTTCACCGCCACCGACACCACCGCGGCCTTGACCGGGGTCTTGGTGTCCTGGCGCGAATAGAACGCCGGCGCCAGCACCTTGACCAGCAGGAACGCCGGCACCGCCAGCGACTGCGCCATCAGGCTGAGCCGGATCATCGCGGTGTCGTCGGCGTTGAGCCGGCCGTACTGGAACAAGGCCGCGATCAGCGCCTCCGCGCACAGCACCAGGCCCAGGCAGGCCGGCACGCCGATCAGCAGGCACAGGCGGAAACCCCAGTCCAGGCCCTTGGAATAGCCGTCGCTGTCGGTCGCGGCATGGCGCTTGGACAGATGCGGCAGGATCACCGTGCCGATCGCGACCCCGAACATGCCCAGCGGGAATTCCAGCAGGCGGTCGGTCAGGTACAGCCAGGTCACGCTGCCGGCGATCAGGAACGAAGCCATCGCGGTGTTCAGCAGCAGGTTGAGCTGGGCCACCGACGAGCCGAACAGGGTCGGCACCATCAGCCGCATGATCTTGCGCACCCCGGCATGCGCCCCGCCCCAGCGCGGCCGCGGCAGCAGCCCCAGCTTGGCCAGCGCGGGCAACTGGAAGCCCAGTTGCAGCACGCCGGCGACGAACACGCCCCAGGCCAGGGCCAGCACCGGCTCGATCCCCAGCGGCGGCATGACCGTGCTGGCGCAGACCGCGGCGGCGATCATCGACAGGTTCAGCAGCACCGGCGACAGGGCCGGGATGGCGAACTTCTCGTAACTGTTCAGCACCCCGCCGACCAGCGAGGCCAGGGAGATGAACAAGGCGTAGGGAAAGGTGATCTGCAACATCCGGGTGGCCAGGCGGTACTGCTCGCCGCCGGGCTCGAAGCCGGGCGCGAACACCGCCATGACCCAGGGCGCGGCCAGGATCACCACCGCGGTCAGCACCAGCAGGGCCGCCGCCAGGGTGCCGGTAACCCGGTCGACCAGTTCCTTGACCGCGGCCTGGTCGTGCTGCTGCCTGTACTCGGCCAGGACCGGCACGAAGGCCATCGAGAACGAGCCCTCGGCCGACAGCCGGCGCATGAAGTTCGGGATCCTGAACGCGACGAAGAACGCGTCCATCGCCGGGCTGGCGCCGAACTGCCAGGCGTAGACCTGGTCGCGGACCAGGCCGGAAACCCGGGAAATGAAGGTCATCGCGCTGAACACGATCGACGAGCGCAGCAGCCCCCCGCCCCGGCTCATCGGCGGCCTCCGGCGGAGTTGACGCAACCCACTGAATCGGCCATACTTTTGGGTCTGATTTTCCGCAACTGCGAATTCAACCGTAGTTCCTCGTCCAGTTTCATCACTGCTTTCAACCAAATAATTCCAGGAATCCACCCGTGGCAAACATCAAGTCCGCCAAGAAGCGCGCCAAGCAGACTGTCGTGCGTAACGCCCGCAACGCCAGCCAGCGTTCGATGCTGCGTACCGCCGTCAAGAAGGTGCTGAAGGCCCTCGGCGAGAACGACGCCGCGGGTGCCAAGTCCGCGTTCGACGTCGCCCAGCCGATCCTCGACCGTTTCAGCTCCCGTGGCCTGATCCACAAGAACAAGGCCGCCCGCCACAAGAGCCGCCTGGCCGCGCGCATCAAGGCGCTGGCCACCGCCGCCTGATCCGCCGCCCACCCGGGCAGCGCGACGCAAAAACCCGGCCATGGCCGGGTTTTTGTTTGCCCGCGATTCGGCCGCGGCCCGCGCCTCGGCGAGCGAACCCTCGCCCACCACGCGGGCGACAGCCGTCGCCGCCGGCGCGAGCGCGCCAGCCGCAGAGCAGCCGCCAAGGGACACCGACACCCGCATCGCGCACAGCATCGGCGCGCCGAGCGAAGCGGGATTGAAGCCGGCCACGGCGCGCCGCGAGGCGGCGGGCGCGGCCAGGCCGCGACGCGCGATGCGCCGCGGCGAAGATTGCGAAGAAGAATGCCGAGCCGCGCCGGGCTCAGGGCACATGGTCGCCGGCGGCGTTCGCGGCTTCCAGAGCCTCTTCGCGCTGGCGGTCGAAGAACGCCATCACGTCCTTCATGATCGGCCAGGTGCCTTCGCGGCCGATCGCCGAGACCAGGTACCAGCTGTCCTTCCAGCCGAGTTCGTCGATCACCGCCTGCGCCGCCGCCTGCCGCTCCTCCTCCAGCAACAGGTCGGCCTTGTTCAGGACCAGCCAGCGCGGCTTGGCCAGCAGCTCGGGGTCGTGCTTGCGCAGCTCGCGCTCGATCGCCCGCACCTGCTCGGCCGGCGACACGCCCTCGACCCCGCCCTCCATCGGCGCGATGTCGACCAGGTGCAGCAGCAAGCGAGTGCGCTGCAGATGGCGCAGGAACTGCGCGCCCAGGCCGGCGCCGTCGGCCGCACCCTCGATCAGGCCCGGAATGTCGGCGATCACGAAACTGCGGTGCGCCTCGACGCTGACCACGCCCAGGTTCGGATACAAGGTGGTGAACGGATAGTCGGCGACCTTCGGCGTCGCCGCCGAGACCGCGCGGATCAGGGTGCTCTTGCCGGCGTTCGGGAAGCCGAGCAGGCCGACGTCGGCCAGCAGCTTCAGCTCGAGCTTGAGCATCCGCTCCTCGCCCGGCAGGCCCGGCAGCGCCTTGCGCGGGGTGCGGTTGACCGAACTCTTGAAGTGCATGTTGCCCAGGCCGCCCTTGCCGCCCTGGGCCACCAGCAGACGGTCGCCGTGCGCGGTCAGGTCGCCGATCACTTCGTCGGTTTCGACGTTGGTGACCACGGTGCCGACCGGCACGGTGATGACCAGATCGTCGCCGCCCTTGCCGTACATCTGCCGGCCCATGCCGTTCTCGCCGCGCTTGGCGCGGAACTGCTTCTGGTGGCGGAAATCGACCAGGGTATTGAGGTTTTCGTCGGCGACCAGATACACGCTGCCGCCGTCGCCGCCGTCGCCGCCGTCCGGCCCGCCGAGCGGGATGAACTTCTCGCGACGGAAGCCGACGCAGCCGTTGCCGCCGTTGCCGGCGATGACCTGGATTTCTGCTTCGTCTACGAGTTTCATTGGGGACTCTGGATTCGGGACTCGGGACTCGGGACTCGGGACTCGGGACTCGGGACTCGAGGAAATAACAAGCCCGCGGCATTGTAAAGACGCGAAAGACTTCAGGCCGAGCCCGGCAAACCGGCACCCGCTTTTGCGAGTCCCGAGTCCCGAGTCCCGAAACGAAAAACCCCGCCGAAGCGGGGCTCCTCGCGTCGCGTCGCGCCGGAATTACTCGGCAGCGACGATGCTGACGGTGCGGCGCTTCTTCGGGCCCTTGGTCGAGAACTCGACCTTGCCGTCGATCAGCGCGAACAGCGTGTGGTCGCGGCCCAGGCCGACGCCGGTGCCGGCGTGGAACTGGGTGCCGCGCTGGCGCACGATGATGTTGCCGGCTTCGATGGCCTGGCCGCCGTAGATCTTCACGCCCAGGTACTTCGGGTTGGAGTCGCGGCCGTTGCGGGTGGAACCTACGCCCTTTTTATGTGCCATGGCTGCTGCTCCTTACTTGTTGTCGCCACCGGCGATGCCGGTGATCTCGATTTCGGTGTAGTGCTGACGATGGCCCATCTGCTTGCGATGGTGCTTGCGGCGACGGAACTTGACGATGCGCACCTTGTCGGCGCGGCCGTGGCCGACGACCTTGGCGGTGACGCTGGCGCCCTTGAGCGCGTCGCCGATCTTGATGCCTTCGCCGTCGCCCAGCATCAGGACGCTGTCGAACTTGATTTCGCTGCCGGCTTCGACGTCCAGCAGCTCGACGCGAAGCGTCTCGCCTTTCATCACGCGGTATTGCTTACCGCCGGTGACCAGTACTGCGTACATGACCAGATTCCTCTGTAGTTATTTTGGTCCTGCCGACCCGAACGGGGCGGACAGAAGCGGAATTCTAGAGGAAATCCGCGCACCGGGTCAAACCGGATGACCTTCGCGACACACTGGACGGGGGAAAACCCCAATAAAAAAGCACAGTTACGTCGTTTTTTCGACCGTTCGTCCGCCCTACGCCACCGTTTGGTAAAAACCCCCCGACGCCCCCCTGCGCGCCCCCGGCCCCGTGCTACATCGGCGGCGCGCATCGGGATTTCGTGATGCGCATCCCATTCCATGGAAAGCACTATGCGCATCGACTTCCTGAACTCCCTCATCGGCGACGTCGCCTACCGCTTCGGTCTGAGCACCGACCAGGCCCGCCAGCTCGCCGGCGTCCTCATCGCCCTGGTCTTCGACGAAAAGCGCGGCGGCTTCACCGGCTTCGTCCACCTGTTCGAAAGCAAGGGCCTGGGCCGCCTGGTGCAGTCCTGGATCGGCACCGGGCCGAACCAGCCGATCAGCGTGCCCCAGGTCGAACAGGCTTTCGGCGCGCCGCTGATCGGCGCCATCGCCGGCAAGCTCGGCGCCCCGGTACCGACCACCGCCGGCGCGATCGGCGCCCTGCTGCCCGGCCTGATCAACGAGCTCACCGAGGACGGCCAGGCCCCGGCCGGCATCCCCGAAACCCTGCGCTACTGGGTGGCCAGCATCGCCGACTGGCTCGGCGACCTCGGCCGCTTCGGCTGGGGCGCCCTGGCCGCCGGCGCTGCGGCGATCGGCGGCGCGGTCGCCGGCGGCGCGCGCGCGGTCGGCCACGCCGCCGACGCCACCGTCGATGCGGCGACCGATGCGGCGCGCAAGACCGGCCGCGGCCTGGCCGCGTTGCTGCCCTGGCTGATCCTGTTGCTGGCCCTGCTCGCCGCCCTGGCCTGGTTCAAGGGCTGCCAGCGCCAACGCGAGCCGGCCGACGCAGCGGTCTCCACCCCTGCCCCGCTCGGCACCGAGCCGGCGGCGACCGCGCCGGCCGCGATCGAGCCAGCCGCGCAGGCCAATGCACGTTTCAGCTTCGAGAACGCCGAAGGCAAGGCGCGCATCGCCGGCCAGGTCGCCAGCGAAGCCGAGAAGACCAAGCTGCTCGACGCGATCAAGGCCGTCTTCGGCGCCGGCAACGTCGAAGGCGACCTGGTGGTCGACGCCAGCACCGCTCCGGCGGGCTGGCTCGAGCGCCTGATCGCCCTGCTGCCGGAGTTGAAGGCGCGCGGAATCAAGCTCGGCTTCGACGGCGACAAGATCGACATCGACACCTCGACGCTGCCGGAGGCCGAGCGCTTCGCTCTGTCGCAGAAACTGCGCCAGGGTTTCGGCGGGTTCGAGATCAGCGGCTTGTGGGACCAGGCGCTGGCCGCGCTGGCTTCGCTCAAGTCCGGTTTCAGCGCCGACGACCTGGTCAAGGCGCTGAACTTGTCGGCGATCCATTTCGACACCGGCTCGGCGACGATCACCCGCGACAGCTACGAGACCCTGCGCAAGGCGGCCGAAGCGATCAAGGCAGCGCCGGCCGGCACCCGCATCGAGGTCGGCGGGCACACCGACGCCAGCGGCGACGCCGCGGCCAATCTGCAACTGTCGCTGGATCGCGCCAACGCAGTCGCCGCCAGGTTGGTCGAACTGGGCGTGAGCGGCGAGCAATTGGTCGGCAAGGGCTATGGCCAGGATCGTCCGATCGCCGACAACGCCAGCGAAGCCGGCAAGGCGCGCAATCGCCGGATGGAGTTCACCGTGCTGGATTGATCCGCGCCACCGCGTCCGGACCGGAGCGCTCGGCGCCATGCCGCGGCGCGATCGACGACACCCACAGGGCGCCGCAAGGCGCCCTGTTTCGTTCGCACCGCGCACTCGCGCAGCGCGCGTGCGGCGATCGCCGCGCCGCGCGGCTGCGCGCGCCGCCGAGGCCGCGCGCGCATCCGCAATGCGATCTGTTGCGGCCGCGCGCTCGCGACGCACGGTGCGCGGCGCGCACTAGGGTTTTCCCCAGGTCGCGCGCATGCGTCATCGGCGCGCTTCGTCGGCGCCATTGCGCATCGCCCGAAGCGAGCGCGTCCGGCGGCACCGACATGGCACGACGCAGTTCACAGATCCGAAAGAAATTTGGTCGTTACGGAAAAATCTTCGCGCCTGCGCAGCGTCCCGGCGGGCAGACGAAAACCCCTTGTTTTTTCCCGTTCAATCGATGCGCGCAAAGCCCGCCGTTGCGCCTGCGATACGTCGCGATGTGCGCTCAGTCGCATTCATGCGCGTTACACGATTTGCATGACACTTGCATGCGACCGAGAAGCTCCTTTAGCTTCGGTCGCGAGCGACTTGCAAGGGGTCGCGCGACAAGGAACAGCGGCATCGGTGGCGCCCGCACGACCGGGCGGCGGTGCGGCGGTCGCGTTGTCTCGGGGACTTCCTGCACGTGGCCGGGCAGCCATACCGCCAACCCGAACTGCCCGCGAAATCGACGTTTTCGCGCATGACGACGCAATCGACGTGACGATTCCGCGCAGCGATGCGCGGCGACGTACGCGTGCGCCGCTCGATGCCTCGCAGCCGCGATGCCGGCTGCGCAACGCAAGCCCGCGGCGGCGGGTCGGTAGCGCCGCCGCGGTCCAAGGCCCGACGCTGATGGGGATGCGAAGGGGATCATGCACAACGAAGATCAAGGATGTTTGTCATGACTCGCAAAGCTCGTTCGTTGAAATGGACTGCGTTGGCCATCGCCACCGCGGTCGTGATCGCACCGGTGGCCTATTCCGGCGGCAAGCTGCAGGCCTTCAACAAGGTCCACGGCCCGGCCGCGACGACCTCGAAGAAGGCGGTGAAGAAGGCCGCCGCCGAGACCTACAACCGCTTCATCGTCACCCGCGCGCCCGGCGCGAACGCCAAGCTCAGCGCCGCCGCGGTGAACCAGCAGTACGCCGACGCCGCGACCAAGCTCGGCATCGCGATCCGCCCGCTGCGCACCCTGGCCACCGGCGCCAGCCTGATCCGCACCGACAGCAAGCTCAGCACCGCCCAGGTCAAGGACCTGGCGATCGAGCTGATGAAGGACCCCAGCGTGATCGCGGTCGAACCCGATGTGCGCGTGCAGCGCCTGTCGGTGCCCAACGACCCCGGCTACGCCCAGCAATGGCACTACAAGAACGGCCCCGGCGGCCTCAACCTGGAGCCGGCCTGGGACCTCAGCGACGGCGACGGCATCGTGGTCGCGGTGCTCGACACCGGCATCACCCCGCATAGCGATCTGAACGCCAACATCGTGCCGGGCTACGACTTCATCGACCTGGACCCGGACGGCACCGACGCCACCGCGGTCGACGGCGACGGCCGCGACGCGGATCCGAACGATCCGGGCGACTGGCACGACGGCGAGTGCAACATTTTCAACATCCCCGAAGACAGCAGCTGGCACGGCACCCACGTCGCCGGCACCATCGCCGCGGTCAGCAACAACAGCCTCGGCGTGGCCGGCGTGGCGCACGGCGCCAAGGTCCAGCCGGTGCGCGTGCTCGGCAAGTGCGGCGGCTGGTCGTCGGACATCATCGACGCCGTGGCCTGGGCGTCCGGCGGCACCGTCGACGGCGTGCCGGCCAACCCGACCCCGGCCGAGGTGATCAACCTCAGCCTCGGCGGCAGCGGCGCCTGCAGCGTGGCCTGGCAGACCGCCTTCGACGGCGCGCGCGCGCGCGGCACCACCGTGGTGGTCGCGGCCGGCAACTCCGGCGCGGATGTCGACGGCTTCTCGCCGGCCAACTGCAACAACATCGTCGCCGTGTCCGCGGTCGGCCCGACCGGCGCGCTGGCCAGCTACTCCAACTTCGGCGTCAAGGTCGACGTGGCCGCTCCGGGCGGTACCGGCGCCACTCCGGCCGCCGACAACATCCTGTCCACCCTCAACCTGGGCACCCAGGGCCAGGCCGGCGAAGGCTATGCCTGGATGGCCGGCACCTCGATGGCGGCGCCGCACGTCGCCGGCGTGGTCGCACTGATGCAGTCGGCGGCGCCGTCGCCGAAGACCCCGGCCGAGATCGAGAAGATCCTGGTCAACACCGCCCATGTCGGCGGCCTGCCGGGCGCCTGCAGCTGGGACAAGTACTGCGGTTCGGGCATCGTCGACGCGCGTCACGCCGTCGCCGTCGCCGCCGGCAGCGAGCCGCTGCCGCCGGATCCGCAGGCGCCGGAACCCGAGCCGCCGATCGAGCTGGAGAACGGCATCACCGTGACCAACATCGAGGTCGCGGCCAACGGTACGGTCAAGTACCAGTTGCTGGTGCCGAACGGCGCGTCGAACCTGCTGTTCGCGATGTACGGCGGCACCGGCGACTCGGACATCTACGTCAAGTACGGCGCCGAGCCGACCAGCACCTCCTACGACTGCCGTCCGTTCACCGCCTCCAACAACGAGACCTGCTTCTTCCCGACCCCGAAGGGCGGGATCTGGTACGTCAACGTCAAGGGCTACCGCGCCTCGGCCGGCATCTCGCTGTACCCCAGCTTCGTCGACGCGAATTGGCCGCGCCGGCTCGACGCCAAGGCCAGCGCGCTGCCGAACCACCGCACCTCGGTCAACCTGTCGTGGGAGAAGGGCAAGAAGAACATCGACATCTATCGCAACGGCGCGATCCTCAAGACCGTGCGCAACACCGGCGCCAACACCGATACCTTCCGGATCATCGGCAGCGGCACCATGAGCTACAAGATCTGCAACAACCAGACCCAGGAATGCGCGGATCCGGTCGAGATCCAGTACAACTCCAGCAAGTGATCGCCGCCTAGGCGAGGCGAAGGACCCGGATCGCCGGGTCCTTCGTTTTTGCGGCCCCGCGCCGTCCTGACGAATCGCGCAACAACCCGCGGAGACTTCATGCGCACCACCCCGCCCGCCTTCCGTTCCGCCTCCCTTTTCGCCCCCATTTCCGCGGCCCGCGCCGGCCTGTTGCTGGTCGCGCTCGGCGCCGCGCTCTCCGGCTGCAGCCGCGCCCCGGGCGCCGGCGACGCCGCACCGGCCGCCGACCGGCCGGCGGTCGCCGCGCCGGTGGTCCGCTTCGACGCCAAGCTCAGCCTGGTCAACAACAACGGCGCGATCCGCTACGACGGCGTGGTCGACAGCGAGGCCACCCGCAAGGCGCTCGGCATCGCCCTGGCCCAGGCCTACGCCGGCCAGATCGGCGGCGACCTGCAGGTCGACAAGGCCGCCAAGCCCGCGCCGTGGCAGGACAAGCTGCCGCAATTCGCCGCCGCCCTGACCATGCCGGGCGCCGCGGTGCGCTTCGAAGGCAAGACCGTCGAACTCAGCGGCCAAGCCTCCGACGCCGACCGCGCGAGCCTGCTCGAGCAGGCCAGGAAGCTGTTCCCCGATTACCGCTACGCCGGCCTGTTCGAAGGCGTCGGCGATGCCGCCGCGTCCGCCGACGCGGCCGCCCAGGCGCTGGCCGCGCTGCAACCGGGCCAGGCCGACGGCGCGGCGGTGGCCCGGGCGCTCAACCAAATGTCGGTGCGCTTCGACGAAGGCAGCGCGCGGATCCAGGCGTCCAGCCTCGACATCCTCAGCCGCGCCGGCAAAGCCCTGCAGGCCGCACCCAAGGACGCCCGCTTCCGGATCGTCGGCCCGGGCGGCGGCGCCGGCCAGCCGGCCGACAACGAGAGCCTGTCGCGCCAACGCGCCGAAGCGGTCAAGGTCCAGTTGATCGTCGCCGGCGCCAACCCGGGCGCGCTGGAGACCCGCGGCGAGCCCGGCGCCGCCGCCACCCCGCTGCGCTTCCAGGCCGTGCCCTGAGCCAGGCTTCAAACTGAACGAAACCGGCGGGCAGGCCCCTCGCGGACCTGCCCGTTCGCGCATTCGCGCCCGGCCGCGACGGCCCCGCAGCCCCTGCCCGGCGCCGCCGCGCCGGCGCAAAGCCCGCCGCCACGGGCCCTGCATGACAACGAAGGCGACGCCCGCGGACCTTCCGTTACGCGGATTTGCCCCCATCTTCCCCACTCGATACGCTCTTCTGTTCGCCGTCGCCCTTTGCGCCGGCGACCCTCCCCTTGCAGGCACCCGATGGCGCTGGACTACATCCGCATCCGCGGCGCGCGGACGCACAACCTCAAGAACATCGATCTCGATCTGCCGCGCGACAAGCTGATCGTGATCACCGGCTTGTCCGGTTCGGGCAAGTCGTCGCTGGCCTTCGACACGATCTACGCCGAAGGCCAGCGCCGCTACGTCGAATCCCTCTCGGCCTATGCGCGGCAATTCCTGTCGGTGATGGAAAAGCCCGACGTCGACCACATCGAAGGCCTGTCGCCGGCGATCTCGATCGAGCAGAAATCGACCTCGCACAACCCGCGCTCGACCGTGGGCACGATCACCGAGGTCTACGACTACCTGCGCCTGCTGTACGCGCGGGTCGGCTCGCCGCGCTGCCCCGACCACCACTACCCGCTGGAAGCGCAGACCGTCAGCCAGATGGTCGACCAGGTCCTGGCCCTGGACCCGGAGCAGCGCTACATGCTGCTGGCGCCGGTGATCCGCGAGCGCAAAGGCGAGCACGCGCAAGTGTTCGAACAGCTGCGCGCGCAGGGCTTCGTGCGCGTGCGCGTGGACGGCGAGCTGTACGAGATCGACGCGGTGCCGCCGCTGGCGCTGCGGGTCAAGCACACCATCGAGGCGGTGGTCGACCGCTTCCGCCCGCGCGAGGACATCAAGCAGCGCCTGGCCGAGTCCTTCGAAACCGCGCTCAAGCTCGGCGACGGCATGGCCCAGGTCGTCTCGCTGGACAAGGCCGACGCGGCGCCGCTGCTGTTCTCGTCCAAGTACAGCTGCCCGGTCTGCGACTACTCGCTGCCGGAGCTGGAACCGCGCCTGTTCTCGTTCAACTCGCCGGTCGGCGCCTGCCCGACCTGCGACGGCCTGGGCGTGGCCGAGTTCTTCGATCCCGGCCGGGTGGTCACCCATCCCGAGCTGTCGCTGGCCGCCGGCGCGGTGCGCGGCTGGGACCGCCGCAACGCCTACTACTTCCAGTTGATCCAGTCGCTGGCCAAGCACTACCGCTTCAGCGTCGACGCGCCCTGGCAGTCGCTGCCGGCGCCGGTGCAGAAGGCGGTGCTGTACGGCAGCGGCGACGAGACCATCACCTTCACCTACCTCACCGAAAACGGCGGCCGCAGCCAGCGCAAGCATCGCTTCGAAGGCATCGTGCCCAACCTGGAGCGGCGCTACCGCGAGACCGAGTCGGCGGCGGTGCGCGAGGAACTGGCCAAGTACATCAGCCAGCGCCCCTGCCCCGAGTGCGCCGGCGCGCGCCTGAACCGTTCGGCGCGCAACGTGTTCGTCGCCGAGCGGCCGCTGCCGGAACTGGTGGTGCTGCCGGTCGATGAGGCGCTGTCGTTCTTCAAGGCCCTGGAACTGCCGGGCTGGCGCGGCGAGATCGCGGTCAAGATCGTCAAGGAGATCGTCGACCGCCTGCGCTTCCTGGTCGACGTCGGCCTGGACTACCTGACCCTGGAACGCAAGGCCGACTCGCTGTCCGGCGGCGAGGCCCAGCGCATCCGCCTGGCCAGCCAGATCGGCGCCGGCCTGGTCGGCGTCATGTACGTGCTCGACGAACCCTCGATCGGCCTGCACCAGCGCGACAACGAGCGTCTGCTCGGCACCCTGACCCGGCTGCGCGACCTGGGCAACACGGTGATCGTGGTCGAGCACGACGAGGACGCCATCCGCTTGGCCGACCACATCGTCGACATCGGCCCCGGCGCCGGCGTGCACGGGGGCGAAGTGGTCGCCCACGGTTCGTTCCAGGACGTGCTCAAGGCGCCGCGCTCGCTGACCGGCCAGTACCTCAGCGGCAAGCGCAAGATCGACATCCCCAAGCAGCGCCACAAGCCGAACCCGAAGTCGATGCTGCACCTGCGCGGCGCGACCGGCAACAACCTCAAGGACGTCGACCTCGACATCCCGGCAGGACTGCTGACCTGCGTCACCGGCGTGTCCGGCTCGGGCAAGTCGACCCTGATCAACGACACCCTGTACGTGATCGCCGCCAACGAGCTCAACGGCGCCTCGCAGACCGCGGCGCCGTACAAGTCGGTGGAGAACATCGAGCTGTTCGACAAGGTGGTCGATATCGACCAGTCGCCGATCGGGCGCACGCCGCGTTCGAACCCGGCCACCTACACCGGCCTGTTCACCCCGCTGCGCGAACTGTTCGCGCAGGTGCCGGAAGCGCGCGCGCGCGGCTACTCGCCGGGCCGCTTCAGCTTCAACGTGCGCGGCGGCCGCTGCGAGGCCTGCCAGGGCGACGGCCTGATCAAGGTCGAGATGCACTTCCTGCCCGACGTCTACGTGCCCTGCGACGTCTGCCACGGCAAGCGCTACAACCGCGAGACCCTGGAAGTCCTGTACAAGGGCTTCAACATCAACGACGTGCTGGAGATGACGGTCGAAGCCGCGCTGAGCCTGTTCGAGGCCGTGCCGAGCATCGCCCGCAAGCTGGAAACGCTGATGGACGTGGGCCTGAGCTACATCAAGCTGGGCCAGAGCGCGACCACCCTGTCCGGCGGCGAGGCGCAACGGGTCAAGCTGTCCAAGGAACTGTCGCGCCGCGACACCGGCCGCACCCTGTACATCCTCGACGAACCGACCACCGGCCTGCATTTCCACGACATCGAGCACCTGCTGGCGGTGCTGCACCGCCTGCGCGACGATGGCAACACCGTGGTCGTGATCGAGCACAACCTCGACGTGATCAAGACCGCCGACTGGGTCGTCGACCTGGGCCCGGAAGGCGGCCACCGCGGCGGCACCATTCTCGCCACCGGCACGCCGGAGCAGATCGCCGCGCTGCCGCATTCGCATACCGGCCGCTTCCTCGCCCCCCTGCTCGGCCTGCCCGCGGCCGATACGCACAAGAAGCCGGCGGCCAAACCTGCCAAATCCGCCACCAGCGCCACGCGCGCCAAGAAGAAGTCCGCTGCATGACCGATACCCCGTCCACGCCGGCCGCCGGCAAGAAAAAGCCGGCGCCGCGCAAGCGCGCCCCGCGCGCGCGCAAGAAACCCGAGGCCGCCGTCGCCGTCGAAGCCGCGACGCCTGCCGCGGTGGCGGCCGAAGCCGCGGTCGTTCCGGCAGCGCTTGCCGCTACCGCCGCGGTCTCCGCTGCGCCGGCGAGCGCGCCCGCGCCCGCCGTCGCGCCCGCGCCGATCGCGCTGATCAAGGTGCCGCTGTCGGTGCGCTGGCGCGACCTCGACGCCTTCAATCACGTCAACAACTCAAAGTACCTCAGCTACCTCGAGGAAGCGCGTTTGCGCTGGATGGTGACCCTGCCCGGCCATGGCATGGACGACCACGTCGCGCCGGTGGTCGCCGCCGCCCACCTCAACTACCGCCGCCCGATCGAGTGGCCGAACGAGATCGACGTCGAGCTGTTCGTCGAGCGCCTGGGCACCACCAGCGTCACCGTCGGCCACCGCATCGTCGGCGCCAACGATCCTTCCGCGCTGTATTGCGACGGCAACGTCGTGGTGGTCTGGATCCATCGCGAAACCGGCCAGGCCGCCGCCCTCCCGCAAGCCGTGCGCACGGCCTGCAGCCCGGCCTGATCCGACCGACCGTCCTGCGCGGCGCTTGCGCCCTGCGCGGGGCCTTCGCCGTCCCGTTGAATGCAGCCTCCCCCCTCGACTGCCATTCCCCCCTTTGAAAAAGGGGGGCCAGGGGGGATTTGCTTCTAGCTTCTAGCTTCTAGCTTCTAGCTTCTAGCTTCTAGCTTCTAGCCTTTCGCCATCTCGCAGCGCCGCACCAAACCGCGCTGACCCGCATGCAGGCGGCCGCGAGGATGCGGCAAAGCGATTGCCAATGGCGCGGAGACGCTCGCATCTTCTGCGCACCTTGCAGTCGCGGCTTACGCCGCTCCTCCAGGGGAAACGCGGATTCGCCGGGCGAAGATCGGCAGCCGCGCTCAGGGCGTCGGCTTGCGTACTTCGAATTCGCCCAGCAGGGTGCCGCCGTCCTTCAGCGCGAACTCCACCGCGATCCGGCTGCCCGCCTTCAGCGGCTTGTGCGGCTGCATCAGCATCAGGTGCAGGCCGCCCGGCTTGAGCACCGCCGCGCCGTCGGGCGCGATCCGCAGCTCCGGCACCGGCCGCATCTTGCTGACCCCGTCGACCACCCGGGTCTCGTGCAGGCTGACCTCGCCGAAGGCCGCGCTCTTGGCGCCGACGATGACCACCGGCGCCGCGCAACGATTCTCGATCCGGCCGAAGCCGGCCATCATCGGCATCTGCATCGGCGGCAAGCGCAACCAGCCTTCGCGGACCTGCGCTGCGCAGCGCTTGGCCGGCGCCGCCGATGCGGCCAGCGCCGCGGACGGCGCCGCGATCGCCAGCGCCAGCAGGAGTCCCATTGCGATGCGAGATGCGTTCATGACCCCATGATAGCGCCGAGGGCGGTGAAGGGGAGTTGAGAGGAACGAGTGAAGAGGAACGAGTGGCGAGCGCCCCCGCTCTCTCGCTCTCCGCTCCGCTCCCGACAACCGTACCGGGTAAGCCGCCACCGAATAGTTACGCAGCCATCGCCGCAGCGCGAAACCGCACTCCGCCACGGTTCGCATCGCCCGACCCTTGCCGCGCCGCAGCGATTGGGGGATCGTGTCGTCCGATCGGCCGGCGAACGCCCGGACCCGCGCCACGCCGGCGTCGATCCGGCGATCGCCGCCGCAGGCCATGCCTGGCCGACCCACACCGTGCGTTATCGCTGGCCCCAGGACCTCAACTCATGAGCTTCGTAGAAACCCAATCCCACGGCGACATCGTCGAGATCCGCCTGAGCCGCGCGCCGGTCAACGCGCTCGATCCGCAACTGTGCAACGCCACCCGCGAGGCGCTGGAAAGCGCCGTCAGCCACGGCGCCCACGGCATCGTCCTCAGCGGCGGGCCGAAGGTGTTCTCGGCCGGTCTCGACGTGCCGTACCTGCTCTCGCTGGGCGAGCGCAAGGATCAACTGCTGCTGGCCTGGCAGGCCTTTTTCGGCCTGGCGCGCAGCCTGGCCTCCTCGCCGGTGCCGGTGGTCGCGGCGATCGGCGGCCACGCTCCGGCCGGCGGCTGCGTGCTGGCGCTGTGCTGCGACTACCGGATCATGGCATCCGGACCGTTCCGCATCGGCCTCAACGAGACCGAGGTCGGCCTAGTCGCGCCGGAAGGCATCCAGCGCCTGATGCGGCGCGTGGTCGGCACCTACCGCGCCGAGCGCCTGCTGGTCGCCGGCGAACTGGTCGACGCCGAAACCGCGCTGCGCATCGGCCTGGTCGACGAGTTGGTCGAGATCGAACACGTCGCCACCCGCGGCAAGGTCTGGCTGGAGCATCTGTTGAGCCTGCCGCGCAGCGCGATGCTGCACACCCGCGCCCTCGCCCGCGCCGACCTGGTCGATGCGCTGCGCCCCGAGCACATCGAACTAGATCGTTTCATCGAAGCCTGGTACGGGGTCGATACGCAAACGGCGTTGAAGTCGCTGGTGGCGAAGTTGAGGAAGTGACCAGGCCAACAGTTAGCGAATAGGAGCGGACAGCCCGCAAAGGCCATGGCGCCGTTTGCGGGTCGCTCCGTCGGCGCTGTCATTGGCTTCTGCTTCCTCTACGCTCGCTACTGGCGTTACAGCATCCAAATCTCCACCCGCTCGTTCCGATAGCGGGCGCCCGCAGCGCCGGCGGCGGCCAGCGCCAGCGCGGTGCCCATGCCGCGCGCCTGCTCCACCCGCAGGCCGCGCGCCATCAGTTCCTGCGCGACCAGGTCGGCGCGGTCGTTGCTCATCATCATCGCCGCCATGCTCGAACCGGCGCTGATGTCGGCGAAACCGATCACCAGCAAACGCCGGCCGCGATTCGGCGGCAATTGCATGAAACGGCGCAGGCGGTCGAGGTCGCGCACCGTGCGGCTGTCGTAGACGCTGGCCGCCACCCCGCTTTCGCCGCCGCCGGCGAAATTGAAGCGCAGGCTCAGCGGCAGCCGCACCGCATCGGCGACCAGTCGCCGGTACTCGCTGGGGCCCTGGACGACGCGGCGGGCCCGGCCCGGAATCAAGGTCATCGCCAGGTGGCCGCTGCGCGCGACCGCGCGCTGGCCGGCGCGGGCCATCGCGTACAGGGCGAAGCTGCGGCTGAGGGCGCCCATCATCTGGCCGCCGTAGAAGTACAAGCGCCGGCTCAGCGGATAGTCCTCCGACAGCACCTCGGTATGGGTCGGCGCCACCGCCCGGCCGCCGTCGGCGATCGCCAGCGGGCGCGTGCCGGCGCCGTAGTGCGCGCCGATCGGAATCAGTCCGATCGCATGCCGGTCGGCGGCGACCGCGGCGACCAACTGCTCGGCATCGGCATGCAGTTGCGCTTCGCCGAACGCGGCGCCGCGCATGACCCGCTCGTCCATCAGGTCGCGCACCGCGCCTGCGCCCGGCATCAGATGCAGATGCACTTCGCCCGCCGCCGCGCCGAACTCGCGCCAGTCGCGCGCCTGGCCCGAGAACAGCCGTCGCAGCTGCGCGATATCGAGGCGCACCAATGGATGCCCGCGCGCGACCACCACCGCGACCCCGTCCAGCGCGACCGCGAATTCCTGATCCTGCGAAGCCAGATCGCCGAGCTGCCAGCCGGCATCGAGCTCGGCCGCGTTCGGGCGCCGGGTCATCATCGCGATCTGCGCATTGCCCTCGACCAGATCGGCGAAGCCGCGCGCCGAATCGCTGGATTCGATCTCCACCACCAGCGGCAGCCCGTCGCGCAGCGCATGGATTTCGGTGAGCCCGGCGCGCGGACGAACGTGGCGGATGCCGGCATAACCGATATCCCGCAGCCAGGACTCGGCCAGCGCCGGCGTCAGCGCGTAGGCCAGCGTGTGCGAGCCGTGGATGCGCACGCGCTCGGCGTCCTGAGCGTGCGCCTGTGCGCACAGCGCGAGCGAGAACAGGATCGAGACGAAGAAATTCAGAACCGGGCGCAACATGATGCGCACTCCCCCTGTAAGAGTGCGCGCAAGAATGGGCACGGCCTGTGACGCGGCGATTACGCGACGCGAAGCACATTAATGACGAAGCGGAATATCTTTATTTCGCCAGGCTGCAACAAATCGCTGCGTGCAACATCGCCACACAAAGCGAACGCAGCGAGACCGTACATGGCGGTCGCGGCTCGCGCCGCTCCTCCCCTGGGGCCACGACCACCGTTGCGATGCGTTGCGGTTGCGACCCGGCCGCTTGCGGACGGAAGCTTTGCTTTGAAGCTTTGAAGCTTTTGTAGCCTTCGAACGGCGAACGGCGCGAGACCGCAACAACGCGGTCGCGGCTTACGCCGCTCCTACAGACGATAGCTTCGAGCTTCGATCACTGACGACGGTCTTGGGTTCTCTGCGCGTCCCGTGGTCGCGGCTCATGACCGGAGGAAATCCCTGTGGGACGCCGCTCCTACAGGGGGCCAGGACAAGACACGGCGGACGGGCAGGACGGCGTCGCGGCTTGCGACCGAAGGAAATCCCTTTGGGGCGCCGCTGCTACAGCAACCGGTACGGCGTACGCGGCCGCGCTACCGCAACATCCTCATTCCGGCCCGGTCGCCACCGGACGCTGCGGGTCTTCGATCCAGCCGCTCCACGAACCGGTGTACAGCGCCGCGCCGTCGAAACCGGCGTGCGCCATCGCCAACAGGTGATGGCAGGCGGTGACGCCGGAACCGCACATCGCCGCGACTTCGCCCGGCGCGCGATCGCCGAGCAAGGGCGCGAACTCCTGCGCCAAGGCCTCGCCCGACTTGAACCGGCCGTCGGCCAGATTGCTGGCGAAGGCGCGGTTGCGCGCGCCCGGCACGTGTCCGGCGACGCGGTCCAGCGGCTCGACTTCGCCGCGGAAACGCTCGCCGGCGCGGGCGTCGATCAACAGGCCGCCGGAATCCAGCAGCGCCCGCACGTCCTGCGCGTCGAGCAGCCGGCGACGGTCGTAGTCGGCCTCGTAGCGCGCCGGCTGCGGCGCCGGCAGCTCGGCGTCGGTCGGCAGGCCGAGCGCGCTCCAGCGCTGCCAGCCGCCGTCGAGCACGGCTATGCGGCGGTGGCCGAGCACGCGCAGCAGGAACCACAACCGCGCCGCAGCCAGCGCGCCGTCGGCGCTGTCGTAGGCGACGACCTGGTGCTGCGGGGTGACGCCCCACTCGCCCAGGCGCGCGGTGAAATCGGCCGCGTCCGGCCAGGGATGGCGTCCGCCGCCGCGCTTGCGATGGTCGGACAGGTCGCGGTCCAGGTCGGCATAGCGCGCGCCGGGGATGTGCGCCTCGCGGTAGGCCCGCTCGCTGGCGGCGCGGTCGGTCAGCGAGGTGCGCGTGTCGATCACGATCAGGTCCGGCCGGCCGAGCGCCGCGGCCAGGTCTTCGGCCGACACCAGGGTGGTCCACTGCATCATCGGATCGTCTCCAGTCGTTGCCGCAGGTTCAACAGCATCGAAGCGGTCGCGCCCCAGATGCGCTGGTCCGGCCAGCGGTACTCGAGCACGTGGCGCGCCCGCCCCTTGTAGTCGAGCGCGCGGGTGGTGAGATTGTCGGGGTCGAGCAGGAACGCCAGCGGCACTTCGAACACTTCGGCCACTTCGTTCGGATCCGGCCGGGCGACATAGCCCGGGTCGATCGTCGCCACCAGCGGCAACACCCGGAAGCCGGTGATGGTGACCAAGGGGTCGAGGAAGCCCAGCGGCGCGATCAGCGCGCCCGGCACGCCGACTTCCTCCTGGGTTTCGCGCAGCGCCGCGGCGACCGCGTCGACGTCGTCGGGCTCGATCCGGCCGCCCGGAAAACTGACCTGGCCGCCGTGCTGGCGCAGCCCGTCGGTGCGCCGGGTCAGCAGCACCTGCACGCCCTCGGCGCGCGGCACCAGCCCGACCAGCACCGCCGCCTGCGCGCGCAGAGCGTCGTCGGGCAGCAGGCCGCTGAGGTCGTCGAGGTTCCAGCCGTCGCTCTCCGGCGCGGCGTCCAGCGGATGCAGCGCGGCCAGCAGGCGGATCCGCGCGGGCGAATCGGCGGCGAGGAATTCGGCGCCGAAGCCCTCGGCGAACGCGGCCCGGCTCATCGGCCCGTTTCGCGCAGCGGCAGCACCTGTTCCATCAGCCGCAGGCGCTCGTCGTCGTTCATCTGCGACCAGCGCGCGATCTCGGCCGTGGTGCGCAAGCAGCCCTGGCACAGGCCGTCGTCGCCGAGTTGGCAGATGCCGATGCAGGGGCTCAGCACCGCGCGGAAAGTCGTCATGTCGTCCAACCTGGCCATGCGGCCATTGTGCCTCGCGCGGCGGCCGACCGCAGCCGGCGCGCGCACGGCGAATGCGGCGGCCGGACGGCGCCGGCCGCAGAAACGACTTGCGCCGGACGAGCCGGCGCAAGTGGGTGTTGCGAAGCGGGTCTTACTTGACGCTGACCAGCTTGATCTCGAACTGCACCGCGACGTTCGGCGGGAACGGGGTGCGCGGGTCGGCGCCGTAGGCCTTGTCCGACGGCAGGGTCACTTCCCACTTCGAGCCGGTCGGCATCTGCAGCAGCACTTCGCGCATCGCCGCCATTTCGATCTCGCTGACCTTGATCGCCGGGATCGAGTTGGCCGGACGCGCCTGCGCCGGACGCTCGCCGAACGGGTACGGGCCGGCCACTTCCAGGGCCACGGTGCTGGCCTGGGTCGGCTTGGCGCCGGTGCCGTTCTCGATCACCCGGTACTGCACGCCGCTCGGCAGCGCCTTTACGCCCGCCTTGGACTTGTTGGCGTTGATGAAGGCGTCGCTCTTGGTCTTGTTCTCGGACGCGGCCTTGTCCCACTCGGCCTTGGCCTTGTCCTGCTGGCGCTTCTGCATGTTCTGCACCGCAGTGCGCAGTTGGTCGACCGGCACCGACGGCTGCTTCTTGGAGTAACCGTCCTGCAAGCCCTTGACGATGGTGTTCACGTCGACCTGTTCGCCGCTTTCCACGGCATTGCGGCCGAGGTCGTAACCGAGCGCATAGCTCAGCTTGCCCTTCTCGGTAGAAGTGTCCTGCGCGACGGCGTTGCCGGCGGTCAGAGCCAGGGCCGCAACGGCGGCAGCAATCAGACGCAACTTCATTCGGTGGAATCTCCGCTAATGGCACGGGGCGACCTGCGCCGCCCCGATCGGCTGGGGACATCGTCAACCTGTCCCGATTTGAAAGCCCTGGCTCGGTCGTAAGCGGCCGACAGGACGGGTTAGGATACCGGCGGCAGCGCTTAACCGCCACTGACGCCGTCCCGCTACGACCGCGCCGCGGGCGCAGAGTTCCGCGGCGGACGCGTCCGCCTCCCTTTCCCGAAACCCAACGGCCATCACATGACCGAATCGCCCCTGCTGATCGCCGATCGCGGCGCCGTGCGCCAGATCACCGTCAATCGCCCCGACAAGCTGAACGCGCTCAACGCCGCGACCCTGGACGCCCTGCTGGCCGCCTTCGAGGCCGCCGCGGCCGACCCGGCGGTGCGCGCGGTGATCCTGACCGGCGCCGGCCCCAAGGCCTTCGTCGCCGGCGCCGACATCGCCGAAATGAACGGTCTGACCCCGGTCCAGGGCCGCGATTTCTCCCTGCGCGGGCAGAAGCTGATGCGCCGGATCGAGAAAATGCCCAAGCCGGTCATCGGCATGATCAACGGCTTCGCCCTCGGCGGCGGCCTGGAACTGGCGATGGGCTGCCACCTGCGCATCGCCGGCGACAACGCCAAGATCGGCCAGCCGGAAGTGAACCTCGGCCTGATTCCCGGCTTCGGCGGCACCCAGCGCCTGCTGCGCCTGGCCGGGCGCGCGGCGACCCTGGAGCTGTGCCTGCTCGGCGCGCCGATCGACGCCGCCCGCGCCCAGCAACTGGGCATCGTCAACCGGGTGGTGCCGGCGGCGGAGCTGGAGAGCGAAACCTACAAGCTGGCCGATCAGCTCGCCGCCTCGGCGCCGCTGGCCCTGCGCGGCGTGCTCGACTGCGTCGCGGTCGGCGGCGAATGCGGGATCGAAGAAGGCCTGGAATACGAAACCGCGCAGTTCGGCCTGATGTTCTCGACCCAGGACATGCGCGAAGGCACCGGCGCCTTCCTGGAACGGCGCAAGCCGGCTTTCGCCGGCCGCTGAACCGCGCCATGGCCTCGTCCGCGCCCCTGCCCTGCCGCTGCGGCTGCACCGCCGATGCGGCCGTCGCGCACGCGATCGTGCTGGCCCTGGCCGAGGACGATCTCGACCGCGCGCTGGACCTGGGCCTGGCCGACGCGGTCGCGCCCGATTGCGCGCATTGCGCGCCGGACTGCCGCGAGCGCCTGAGCGCGGCGCGCGAGGCGCGCCTGCGCGCGCTGGCCGCGCGCGAGCGCTACCGGGCGCGCGAAGCGCGCCTGCAACGCCGCGCCGCCGAGCGCGCGGCGCAACGCGCCGGCGTGGCGGCGACGGCCGTCGCAGTCGCGCAGGCATCGGCGGCGCAGACGCCTGCGGCCGCAGCGACCGCGCCGCCGCGTCCCGCGCTGCCCGCCGCCGCCGCCGCGGCCTTGGCCCGGGCCAAGGCGAAAGCCGCCGGCCGGCCGCCGGACTGAACCGTTCACCCGCCCTACTGCCTCCGCATCGTCCGCATGCCCAAGCCCGCCTCGCGCCAGCGCCCCGCACGCCCCTCCGCCGCCTCCGGACCGAAGGCCGCCCGCTCCGCCGCAACCGCCGCGCCCAAGGCCGCGACGTCCACAGCGGAGCCGTCCAAAGCGCCACCGTCCAAAAAGGCGAAGTCCAAAGCCGGCACGGCCCAGCCGGTGCCGTCGAAACCGCGTCCGTCGCGATCCAAGGCGTCGACAGAGACTGCGTCGACGCCGCGCGCAGCGGCCAAGCCGCATCGGCCCGCGTCGTCCTCGCCCGCGTCCAAGCCGCGCTCCGGCAAGCGCGCGCCGCGCTTGAGCCCGGCCGAAGCCGAGGAGATGTTCTCGCGCCTGCGCGCGCTCAATCCGCACCCGACCACCGAACTGGAATACGCCACGCCGTTCGAATTGCTGGTCGCGGTCGCGCTGTCCGCGCAGGCCACCGACGTCGGCGTCAACAAGGCCACGCGCAAGCTGTTCCCGGTCGCCAACACCGCGCAGGCGATCGCCGCGCTGGGCGTCGAGGGGCTCAAGCCGTACATCGCCACCATCGGCCTGTTCAACACCAAGGCGGCGAACGTGGTGGCGCTGTCGCAACAGTTGCTGGAGCGTCATGGCGGCGAAGTGCCGCGCGACCGCGCCGCGCTCGAGGCCCTGCCCGGCGTCGGCCGCAAGACCGCCAACGTGGTCCTCAACACCGCGTTCGGCGAGCCGACCATGGCGGTCGACACGCATATCTTCCGGGTCGCCAACCGCACCGGCCTGGCCCCGGGCAAGGACGTGCGCGCGGTCGAGGACGCGCTGCTGCAGGCGGTGCCGCCGGCCTACCTGCAGGACGCCCACCACTGGCTGATCTTGCACGGACGTTACGTCTGCAAGGCGCGCAAGCCCGATTGCCCGCATTGCGCGATCCGCGATCTGTGCCGCTTTACCGACAAGACGCCGGGCGAGCCGGAGCCCGTAGCCGTCTGATTCGCAAGGAAATCCGGTTCGACGCCGGACGGTTGCGCCGGCGTCATCGCGCGGTCATCCCGGAGAAATAAGTCAGATCTGTCACATTTACGCAACTTTCACACCCTAGCCTGCGCGCCATCACTCCACGCCTCAGGGCTAGACCATGAAACTCTCGCGTAACACCCTCGCCGTAGCGTTGCTCGCCGCGCTGGCCGCTCCCGCCGCGCATGCCGAAGTCGCGCTGGACGTCATCGGCGACTCCGAAGTCTCCTTCGAAGGCCTGCTGCAGGCGGATTACAACGATTTCAACAGCGACGTCCTGAACCTCAACGCCGACCTGCCGGACGGCAAGGACAGCGACAACGAGCTGCGCCGCGCCGAGCTGGTCCTGAAGGGCAAGGGTCCGGGCAACATCGAGTGGGTCGCCGGCTACGACGCCAAGGCCGACAAGTTCCTCGACGTCAACCTCAAGTACAAGCTCGGCGGCGACAGCAACCACTACATCCAGGTCGGCCAGTTCAAGCAGCCCAACAGCCTGGAAGAGCTGTCCTCGACCAAGAACAACGACTTCGTCTCCAAGGCGATGGTCACCAACACCTTCGGCGTCGCCCGCCGCCTCGGCGCCGCCTACAGCTACGGCAGCAACGACTGGAGCATCACCGCCAGCTACTTCGGCCGCGAGCTGACCCGCAACCTGGCGCACGGCGCCGGCTTCGGCCTGCGCGGCACCTTCGCCCCGATCAACGAGAAGGGCAACCTGCTGCACTTCGGCCTGTCCTACGTCGACCTCGACACCGACGCCGACACCGCCCGCATCCGCACCCGTCCGCAGGCCGACCTGGCCGCCGGCCGCCTGGTCGACACCGGCAACCTGCTCAACGTCGACCGCCAGAACACCATCGGCGCCGAGGCGATGTGGGTGCGCGGTCCGTTCAAGCTGCAGGCCGAGTACATGCGTTCGGAATTCGACCGCTACGCGACCCGCGCCAGCACCCAGCCGGGCAAGAAGTTCACCGGCGACAGCTGGTACGTCAGCGGCGTGTGGAACATCACCGGCGAAACCTGGGGCTACAAGGCCGGCGTGCCGACCACCCCGCTGCCCGACGAACCCGCCAGCGGCATGTGGCAGGTCGGCGTGCGCTACGACAAGATCGACCTCAACGACGGCTCGCTGCGCCCCGGCGCGACCCCGACCGCTGCGCCGATCGTCGCCGGCGTGCTCGGCGGCGAGATGGACGCCTGGACCGTCGGCGTGAACTGGTACTGGCGCTCGAACTTCAAGTTCATGCTCGACTACTCGATGGTCGACAGCTCCAAGTACATCGGCCGCACCAGCGCGACCTATTCGCAAGACCCGCGCAACAACAACCGCACCTTCAACCGCGTGGTCGACGACAGCCCGAACATCATCACCGCGCGCGTCCAGTTCTACTGGTAAGCGGTTCCGATCATCTCTCCCCCTCCGATCGGCGACGGTCGTTACGGGCGCGGCGCTGCCGCGCCCTTATTTTTCCCGCGCACGGCCCGTGCCGTGTCATCCGGCTGTCACATAATTGCCTCGCAGCGGTCATCGGACCGTTATGAAATGCGCGGCAACGGTTACGTGCCAGCCGTCTCTTTTCAGGAGCCCTCCGTGTTCAAGTCCCTGTCCTTCCGCCTGAGCGCCATCGCCATGGCCAGCGCGCTCGCCGTCACCGCGCAGGCCGCCGACGTCACCGGCGCCGGCGCTTCCTTCGTCTATCCCGTGATGTCGAAGTGGTCGGCCGACTACGCCAAGACCACCGGCAAGAAGGTCAACTACCAGTCGATCGGCTCCGGCGGCGGCATCGCCCAGATCAAGGCCGCGACGGTCGATTTCGGCTCTTCCGACGCCCCGCTCAAGCCCGAGGAACTGGCCAAGTTCGGCCTGGCCCAGTTCCCGTCGGTGATCGGCGGCGTGGTGCCGGTGGTCAACGTCCCGGGCGTGGCCTCCGGCGCGATGAAGCTCGACGGCGAGACCCTGGCCAACATCTTCCTCGGCAAGGTCACGATGTGGAACGACCCGGCGATCGTCGCCCTCAACGGCGGCCTCAAGCTGCCGGCGAAGAAGATCACCGTCGTCCACCGCTCCGACGGCTCGGGCACCACCTTCAACTTCGTCAACTACCTGTCCAAGGTCAGCGGCGAGTGGAAGAGCTCGGTCGGCGAAGGCACCGCGGTGAAGTGGCCGACCGGCATCGGCGGCAAGGGCAACGAAGGCGTGGCCGCCTACGTCAAGCAGATCCAGGGCGGCATCGGCTACGTCGAGCTGTCCTACGCGCTGCAGAACAAGATGGCCTATTCGCGCCTGAAGAACGCCGACGGCAAGTACGTGCTGCCGACCGACGAGACCTTCTCCGCCGCCGCGGCCAGCGCCAAGTGGGCCGACGCCAAGGACTTCTACCTGGTCATGACCAACGCGCCGGGCGAGAACTCCTGGCCGATCACCGCGACCAACTTCATCCTGATGTACAAGCAGCCCAAGAACGCCGCCGGCGCCAAGAACGCCAAGGAGTTCTTCCGCTGGGTCTACGCCAACGGCGACGCCCAGGCCAAGTCGCTGGACTACGTGCCGCTGCCGGACGCGCTGGTCAAGCAGATCGAGACCTACTGGTCGGCGAACATGAACTACTGATCGGTCCGCAGGCGACCGGACCGGGGGTTATCGGTCGCCGCCAGGGGAAACAGATCGCGCGACGGGCCTTCGGGCCCGTTGTTGTTTTCGATTCGGGACTCGGGCCTCGGGCCTCGGGACTCGGGATTCGGGGGGCGGGGGTCGGGACTTGGGCCCGGGGCCAAGGCCCGAGCCGGGGCCCGAGCCGGGGCCGAGGCTGCGATTGGAGCCGCAGAGCCGCGGTGCCAGGGGGCGCAGGCAGTCAAGCGCGCTCGGTCCCCTCGGTCCCAGCACGGAAGCCGGGCCGCGCGGACCGCCGGGCCAAGCGGTTCGGCCCGGGCGCCTGCGCACCGCCGCAGGTCGCATCCCGGCCGGCACCGGATCACGCCCCAAAGCCCCAACCGGGCGCTTTGTGACCGCCAGACAGCAGCCCAACCCCGCCAAACCGCGACCTGCGGCACCCGGAACGGCGCTTCGCTACAGATTCGTTACCGATCCATGTCATAGCGGTGTAACAAAAAGATCATCAAATGGCGCCACCCAGCCGGCGCCCACGCCGGCCCCCTCCTGGAGCAGCCATGAAATCGCCGGCCCGTATCGCCGTCCTCTCCCTCGCCATCGCGCTCGCCGCCGCGGCGTGCTCGGGCAACCAGTCCCCGGCCCCGGCCGGCGACGCCAAGACCGAGGCGGCCGCCCCGGCCGGCGACCCGGTCGCCGCCCAGATCACCGGCGCCGGCGCCACCTTCATCTACCCGCTGCTGTCCAAGTGGTCCGACGACTACCACAAGGCCACCGGCGCCAAGGTCAACTACCAGTCGATCGGCTCCGGCGGCGGCATCGCCCAGATCAAGGCCGGCACGGTCGATTTCGGCTCCTCGGACAAGCCGCTGGCCAGCGACGAGCTCGCCGCGGCCGGCCTGGGCCAGTTCCCCTCGGCGATCGGCGGCGTGGTGCCGGTGGTCAACGTCGACGGCATCGCCCCGGGCCAGCTGCGCCTGACCGGTCCGCTGCTGGCCGAGATCTTCCTCGGCACGGTGGCGAAGTGGAACGACGCCAAGATCGCCGCGGCCAACCCGGGCGTGGCCCTGCCCGACCTGAAGATCAACATCGTCCACCGCTCCGACGGCTCGGGCACCACCTTCAACTTCTCCAACTACCTGTCCAAGGTCAGCCCGGAGTGGAAGACCAAGGTCGGGGAAGGCACCTCGGTGCAGTGGCCGGGCGGCGTCGGCGGCAAGGGCAACGAGGGCGTGGCCTCGTACGTGAAGCAGATCAAGGGTTCGATCGGCTATGTCGAGCTGGCCTACGCGCTGCAGAACAAGATGGCCCACACCCAGCTGCAGAACGCGGCCGGCCAGTTCGTCCAGCCCAGCGCCGAGGCCTTCCAGGCCGCCGCCGCGACCGCGGACTGGGCCAACGCCAAGGACTTCAACCTGGTGATCACCAACGCCGCCGGCGAGAAGTCCTGGCCGATCACCGCGACCAATTTCATCCTGATGCACAAGCAGCCCAAGGACGCCAAGCGCAGCGCCGACACCCGCGCCTTCTTCAAGTGGGCGTTCGAGAACGGCCAGGCCCAGGCGCAGTCGCTGGACTACGTGCCGCTGCCGGCGGAACTGGTCAAGCAGATCGAGGCGTACTGGGGCGCGGAGTTCAAGTGACGCGCCGGCCCGCGCGCGCAAGGCGAGCGCGGGCCGGTGCGTCATCCCCGCGAAAGCGGGGATCCAGGGCTATATCGCGATACGGCTTCCAGGCAGGAAGCAAAACGCTGAAGGCTTTGGATCCCCGCCTTCGCGGGGATGACGGCACAACGCTTCACCGCAACACCCGCCAGCAACCCCAATCCCACGCGTGGCCCCGCCGGACCGACACCCGCCAATGAACGCGACCGCCCTACCCGCCGCCCCGACCGCGCCCGCCGCGCGCGACGTCAAGGACGCGCGCAACGACCGCCTGTTCCGCTACGCGCTCACCGCCACCGTCGTCTTCGTCCTGTTCGCCCTCGCCAGCGCGGCGCTGTCGATGCTGTGGGGCGGCCGCCACGTGCTCGCCCATGAGGGCCTGAGCTTCTTCGTCACCGCCGAATGGAACCCGGTCGAGGACAAGTACGGCGCGCTGGTGCCGATCTACGGCACCGTGGTCACCGCCCTGATCGCGATGCTGATCGCGGTGCCGATCAGCTTCGGCATCGCCTTCTTCCTGACCGAGGTCGCGCCGCGCTGGGCGCGCGGCCCGATCGGCACCGCGATCGAACTGCTCGCCGGCATCCCCTCGATCATCTACGGCATGTGGGGCCTGTTCGTGCTGGTCCCGGTGATGACCGAACACGTCACCCCCTGGCTCAACGACCACGTCGGCACCTGGCCGGTGATCGGCAAGCTGTTCCAGGGCCCGCCGCTGGGCATCGGCATGCTCACCGCCGGCATCGTCCTGGCGATCATGGTGATCCCGTTCATTTCCTCGGTGATGCGCGAAGTGTTCCTGACCGTGCCCACCCGGCTGAAGGAATCGGCCTACGCGCTGGGCTCGACCCGATGGGAGGTCAGCTGGGACATCGTCCTGCCGTACACCCGCTCGGCGGTGATCGGCGGCATCTTCCTCGGCCTGGGCCGCGCGCTCGGCGAGACCATGGCGGTGGCCTTCGTGATCGGCAACTCGGTCAACTTCTCGGCCTCGCTGCTCGAACCCGGCACCACCATCGCCGCGCTGATCGCCAACGACTTCGGCGAAGCCACCGAGACCTATCGCTCGGCCCTGCTGCTGCTCGGCTTCGTGCTGTTCATCGTCACCTTCGTCGTGCTCGCCGCCGCGCGGCTGATGCTGCTGAAACTCTCGCGCAAGGAGGGCACCTGATGAGCGCCGCCGTTACCGCCGACCCCGCCCTGCAGCAGCGCCACCGCACCGCCGACGCCCTGTACCGCCGGCGCCGCCTGGTCAACGCCGTGTCGGTGCTGCTGGCCTGCGCCGCCGCCGGGTTCGGCCTGTTCTTCCTCGGCTGGATCCTCTACACCCTGATCGCCAAGGGCCTGGGCGGGATCGACTGGGCGCTGTTCACCCAGAACACCCCGCCGCCGATGCAGGAAGGCGGCCTGATGAACGCCTTCTTCGGCAGCGCGGTGATGTGCGCGATCGCGATCGCGATCGGCACCCCGCTGGGCATCGCCGCCGGCACCTGGCTGGCCGAGTACGGCGCCGGGCGCAAGATCGGCACCGTGGTGCGCTTCGTCAACGACATCCTGCTGTCGGCGCCGTCGATCGTGCTCGGCCTGTTCGTCTACACCCTGGTGGTGATGCAGACCGGCGGCAATTTCTCCGCCCTCGCCGGCGCGATCTCGCTGGCCTTCATCGTCCTGCCGGTGGTGGTGCGCACCACCGACGAGATGCTGCGCCTGGTTCCGGCGCAGATGCGCGAAGCGGCGCTGTCGCTGGGCGTGCCGCAGTGGAAGGTGATCGTGCAGGTGCTGTACCGCAGCGCCTCGGCCGGCATCGTCACCGGCGTGCTGCTGGCCCTGGCGCGCATCTCCGGCGAGACCGCGCCGCTGCTGTTCACCGCCTTCGGCAACCAGTACTGGAACCACAACGTGCTGCAGCCGATGGCCAGCGTACCGGTAGTGATGAACCAGTTCGCCGGCAGCCCGTACGAGACCTGGCAAACCCTGGCCTGGGCCGGCGCCCTGGTCCTCACCTTCTTCGTCCTGATCGTCAGCCTGCTCGCCCGCACCCTGGTGCTGCGCAATCGGATCTCCAATGACTGACCTGTCCAACATTTCCGCCGCCCGTACCCAGGCCGCCATGAACGAGCCCCGCCTCACCGTCGCCACTCCGGAGCGCGCGGCATCCGCCGACGCGCCGGTCAAGCTCGCCGCGCGCGGCCTGAACTTCTACTACGACAAGTTCCACGCGCTGAAGAACATCGACCTGGAGATACCGGAAAAGCGCGTCACCGCGCTGATCGGCCCCTCCGGCTGCGGCAAGTCGACCCTGCTGCGCATCTTCAACCGCATCTACGCCCTGTACCCGAAGCTGGAGGCGCGCGGCGAAGTGCTGCTGGACGGCGAGAACATCCTCGACGCGCGCTATCCGATGAACCGGTTGCGCAGCAAAGTCGGGATGGTGTTCCAGAAGCCGGTGCCGTTCCCGATGACCATCTTCGAGAACGTCGCCTACGGCATCCGCCACCACGAAAAGCTGTCCAAGTCGGAAATGAACGACCGCGTCGAGCAGGCCCTGCGCCAGGGCGCGCTGTGGGACGAGGTCAAGGACAAGCTCGGCCAGAGCGCGCTCGGCCTGTCCGGCGGCCAGCAGCAGCGTCTATGCATCGCCCGCGCCGTGGCCCTGCGCCCGGACGTGCTGCTGCTCGACGAACCGACCTCGGCGCTGGACCCGATCTCGACCAGCCGCATCGAGCAGTTGGTCGAGGAGCTGAAGAAGGACTACACCATCGCGATCGTGACCCACAACATGCAGCAGGCCGCGCGCGTCTCCGACTTCACCGCCTTCATGTACCTCGGCGACCTGATCGAGCACGGCGCGACCGAACAGATTTTCTCGCAGCCGACCAAGCAGCAGACCGAAGACTACATCACGGGCCGATTCGGCTGATCGGTCGGGACTCGGGACTGGGGATTCGGCAAAGCCGCAGCCGATCCCTCCTCATCCCTTCGAGTTCCGAGTCCCGAGTCCCGAGTCCCGAAAACTCCGAGTCCCGAACATGAGCAACCACATGCACGACCACATCGTCAAAAGCTACGACGACGAGCAGCGCCGGCTGCTCGACGAGACCCTGCGCATGGGCGAAATGGCGGCCGCTCAGCTGGAAGCCGCGCTCGACGTGGTCCAGCGCCGCGACGACAAGGCCGCCGAGCGGATCATCGCCAACGACGAGGCGATCGACGCGCTGGAGCAGGAGATCAGCCACGACGTCATGAAGCTGGCCCTGCGCGGCCCGATGGCGCGCGACCTGCGCGAGATCCTGGCCGCGATCCGGATCGCCTCGGACATCGAGCGGGTCGGCGACTACGCCGCCAACGTGGCCAAGCGATCGACCGCGCTGAACCTGGCGCCGCCGCTGCCGCACGTGGCCGGCCTGCACGCCCTGGGCACCCTGGCGGTGGCGCAGTTGCGCGACGTGCTGGTCGCCTACCGCGACAACGACGTCGAGCTGGCGCAGCGGGTGCGCGCGCGCGACGCCGAGATCGACACCGCCTATACCGGCCTTTTCCGCGAATTGCTGACCTACATGATGGAAGACGCGCGCAGCATCACCGCCTGCACGCACCTGCTGTTCATGGCCAAGAACATCGAGCGCATCGGCGACCACGCCACCAACATCGCCGAGAACGTCTGGTTCCTGGTCAAGGGCGAGCATCCGCTGCCGCCGCGCGAAAAGCGCGACGACACCAACACCGCCAGCCCGGTCTGAGCCCGCGGACGGACGCCGGACGCGCCCGTCCGCGCTGCGCCGCAACATAATCCGGCCTGCGCCGAAGTCGGTCCGGCAGGCTCGTCTTCGCCGTTTGCCGCCGCGCCACGCAGGCGCGGGCCGGCCGATGCATCGCGATTTCGCCGCGATGCCGCGCATGCAAACGGTTTCACGCGGCGTGGACTGAATCCGTTCTGAACAAAACGCGACCCCGGTCGCGTTGCGCGAACCCATCCGCCCCTCCCCCGACTCTTGGTACATGCCCGCAGCGCTGCGCGGCGGTGTATTTTGGCAACCCGGAGGAGGACCGGCATGACCCTGCTGATGGCCAACGGAGATTTGGCGGCGGCCCGCTCGGGCGATCGGGCGGCGCTCGAACGCGTGCTGACGCATTCGCGCCAGGACCTGCGGCGCTACGCCGAGTTCTACTGCGTCATCAACGACGTCGAGGACGCGGTCCAGGAAAGCCTGATCACCGTCTCGCGCAAGCTGCGCGACCTGCGCGTGCTGGAATGCTTCGTGTCGTGGACCTTCCGCATCGTCAAGCGCGAATGCAACCGGCTCAAGCGCGCCCGGCGCCTGCTGGCCGGCCAGCCGATCGGCGAGGAGATCATGCCGGTGACGACCCCGGAACCGGTCGAGTGGCGCCACGACGTCGCCGCCGCGCTGGAATCCCTGCCCGCGCACTACCGCGAGATCATCCTGTTGCGCGACCTGGAAGGGCTGACCGTCGAAGAGCTCGGCGCGCGCCTGGACATGACCCGCGAAGCGGTCAAGTCGCGCCTGCACCGCGCCCGCGTGCTCGCCCGCGAGTACCTGCAGACTTGACCCGGCGCCGCCCGCCGCATGGCACCCGGCCGCGCCGGATTGCGTATTCCCTTTGGTTCGACCCATGCTCCGTACCCGCAAACCCGAATTCAGCGCAAACCACGGACCCGACCTGTCGGACCGTCATCCCAACCGGCGGATAACCGCCGACATCGCCACGTAGGAGTCATTCCATGTCCAAGCAAATCAAGAAGCCCGTCGCTCTCGCCCTCGGCGCCACCCTGATCGGCGGCCTGAGCCTGTCGGCTTCCGCGTTCGCGATGACCGACCTGTCGCAGGGCTACCTGCTGGGCGCGCAGTCGGCGCAGACCGCCGACAAGGCCGCCGACGCCAAGGCCACCGACGCCAAGAAGGCCGAAGGCACCTGCGGCGCCGACAAGAAGGCGAAGGAAGGCAGCTGCGGCGCCGACAAGAAGGCCGCCGAGGGCAAGTGCGGCGAAGGCAAGTGCGGCGCCGACAAGAAGCACGCCGAAGGCAAGTGCGGCGAAGGCAAGTGCGGCGGCGAGAAGAAGGCCGGCGAAGGCAAGTGCGGCGAGGGCAAGTGCGGCGGCGACAAGAAGGACGCGGCCAAGCCCGCCGCCGCCAAGCCGGCGGCCAAGAAGGCCGGCGAGGGCAAGTGCGGCGAAGGCAAGTGCGGCGGTTCGGTCTGATCGCCGCCACGCGATGACGATGGACGGCACGCGTCCCCTGAAACCGGATGCCGTCGGCCTCGGCCTGCGGCGGGCCCTGCTGGGCCCGCTGCAGTCCGCCGCGGACGGGGATTTCGATTTCCTCGAATGCGCGCCGGAGAACTGGATCGGCGTCGGCGGCCGCTACGGCGAGGCCCTGCGCGAACTCGGCGCGCGCCACCCGCTGGTCTGCCACGGCCTGTCGCTGTCGCTGGGCGGCACCGAGGCGCTGGACGAGACCTTCCTGGTCCGGGTCCGGCGTTTCCTCGACGAGCACCGGGTCGCCTGCTACAGCGAGCACCTGAGCTACTGCAGCGACGACGGCCACCTCTACGACCTGCTGCCGATTCCGTTCACCGAAGAGGCGGTGCGCCACGTCGCCGCGCGCATCCGCCGCACCCAGGACCTGGTCGGGCGCCGGATCGCGATCGAGAACGCCTCCTACTACGCCGCGCCGCACCAGGAG
The DNA here is from genome assembly GCF_057657315.1 of Lysobacter sp. Soil_C_15. Taxonomy (NCBI): domain Bacteria; kingdom Pseudomonadati; phylum Pseudomonadota; class Gammaproteobacteria; order Lysobacterales; family Lysobacteraceae; genus Lysobacter; species Lysobacter sp. Soil_C_15. The sequence goes on along the minus strand of NZ_JBDGIR010000009.1, from coordinate 50,641 downwards.
ATGAGCGAGATCGAGTTCACCCTGGCGGTACTGGCCGAGGCCGACTGCGAGCTGTTGCTCGACGTCAACAACGTCTACGTCAATTCGATCAACCACCGCTACGACGCGCGCGCCTTCCTGGCCGCGATGCCGGCCGAGCGGATCGCCTACCTGCACGTCGCCGGCCACTACGACGAGGCCGAAGACCTCAAGGTCGATACCCACGGCGCGCCGGTCAAGGACGCGGTGTGGTCGCTGCTCGGCGAGGCCTACCGGCTGTTCGGCCAGCGCCCGACCCTGCTCGAACGCGACTTCAACTTCCCGCCTTACCAAGAACTGATCGGCGAACTCGGCCAGGTGCGCCGGATCCTGGCCCAGGCCGCGCCGGCCGCCGCCCGTCGCGCGCGCGGCTGACTGCCCATGAACGACGCTCCCTCGCGCCTGCGCGCGCAGCAATTCGAACTGACCCGGCACCTGCGCGACCCGCAGGCCAGCCCGGCCCCGGCCGGCCTGGAAGACCGCCGCCTGGGCATCTACCGCGACCTGTTGTTCAACAACATCGAAGGCCTGCTGGCCGGCAATTTCCCGGTCATCCGCCGCCTGCTCGGCGACGAGCGCTGGCCGCGCATGGTGCGCGACTTCTTTCGCGACCACCGCTGCCGCACCCCGCTGTTCCCCGAGATCGCGCGCGAGTTCATGCGCTACCTGGAGCAGCGCGAGAACGCGGACGACCCGCCGTTCCTGTCCGAGCTGGCGCATTACGAATGGGTCGAACTCGCCCTGCAGCTCAGCGAGGCGCAGGCGCCCCGCGACGACGCCGGCATCGCCGATGCCGACCTGCTCGAACACGTGCCGCAACTGTCGCCGCTGGCCTGGCCGCTGGCCTATGCTTGGCCGGTGCACCGGATCGGCCCGGATTTCGAACCCGACCGCGCCCCCGCCGCGCCGAGCCTGCTGCTGTTGCGCCGCGAGGCCGACGGCGAGGTCCGCTTCTCCGAACTCAGCCCGTTGGCCTACCGCCTGATCGAACGCATCGGCGAGGCGCCGCAGTTGAGCGCGCGCGAACAACTCGCCGCGCTCGCCGCCGAGGCCGGCAGCGACGATCCGGCCGGGTTCCTCGAACTCGGCCACGGCCTGCTGCGGCAGATGCGCGCCAACGCAGTGATTTTTTTCGCCGCGGCGAACCCTTCGGCCTGAGCGGCGCCTCTTATCGGTAAAGCGCCGGCGTTTCCGGCGCGACCGTGGAGTGCCCGCAATGCCGTCGTTCTGCCTGATCAAGTCCTGCCTGTCCTTGCGCGATCGCCTCGCCGGCGTCGGCGCCTGGTTGGCGCCCGTGGGCCTGCGCCTGATCCTGGCCTGGGAGTTCTTCGAATCCGGACGCGAGAAACTGCGCGGCGAGAACTGGTTCGGCGAAATCATGGCCAACTTCCCGTTCCCGTTCGACCGCGTGCCGGCGGCATTGAGCTGGTCGCTGGCGACCTGGTTCGAACTGCTCGGCGCGGCCGCGCTGCTGCTCGGCCTGGCCACCCGCTTCGCCGCCGCTTCGCTATTCGCGCTGACCGTGGTCGCCACCGCCGCGGTGCACTGGCCGCAGGACTGGATGGGCTTGGCCCAACTGGCGCAAGGCTATGCGATCCGCGACAGCGGCGCCGGCAACTACAAGCTGCCGCTGATCTTCCTGGCCATGCTGTGGCCGCTGATCCTCGGCGGCGCCGGGCGGCTGAGCCTGGACGCCTGGCTGACGCGCCGCGCGGCGCTGCCGGCGACCGCGCCGAGCGCCGATCTGTTCGGCTGGGGCCTGGTCCTGGCGCCGTTCGGCCTGCTCGTGGCGATGCTGCTGCCGGCGCCGGGCCTGGCCCTGGCCGGACTCGGCGCGGCGGCCCTGCTCGTCGGCGCCCGGCGCGCGCCGGGCTGCGCGCTCGCGCCGGCGAACTGAACCGCCCCTGCCTGCCGCCGCGGCTGGACCGCGGCGGCGGCCATGCGCGAGGCCGGGGCCGCGTACGGACGAAGGCTCAGCATCAACCTGCTAGGCTTCCGCCCATGATCGAAACCGGCCCCATCGCAACCGCTCCCGTCGCGCCCCCTACCCTCGCCACCCGTTTCCGCGGCTACCTGCCGGTGGTCGTCGACGTCGAGACCGGCGGTTTCGACTGGAACAAGCACGCCCTGCTGGAAATCGCCGTGCAGCCGCTCGAGCTCGATGGCGAAGGCCGACTGGTGCCGGGCGCGGTCGCCAGCGCCCATGTGGTGCCCGCCCCGGGCACCCTGATCGACCCCAAGTCGCTGGAAGTCACCGGCATCGACATCGACCACCCGTTCCGCGACGCCAAGCCCGAGCGGCAGGCGCTGGAGCAGGTGTTCGCGCCGGTGCGCGAGGCGGTCAAGCGCCACGGCTGCCAGCGCGCGATCCTGGTCGGCCACAACGCCCACTTCGACCTCAACTTCCTCAATGCCGCGGTCGCGCGCAGCGGCCACAAGCGCAATCCCTTCCACCCCTTCAGCGTGTTCGACACCGTGACCCTGGCCGGCGTCGCCTACGGCCAGACCGTGCTCGCCCGCGCCGTGCAGGCCGCCGGCCTGTCCTGGAACGCGCAGGAGGCGCATTCGGCGGTCTACGACACCGAACGCACCGCCGAGCTGTTCTGCAAGATCGTCAACGCCTGGCCGGCCGGCGCCGCGCGCGGCTGAGCGGGCTGTATTCGGCCGACAGGGAGTGTCGATGAATCCGTACCGTTGGGTGCCCGGCCAGGGCCCGGATCAAGCCGCCTTGCAGCGCCTGCGCGCCCTGACCCGGGTGCCGAAACAGCCGATGGGCGAAGCCTGGTTCATGGGCGAGACCCGGCGCATGTACCCGGCGCTGATGCACGACGATCCGTCTCGATGGCCCCGGGACGAACTCGACTCGGCGCTGCACGAACTGGCTTCCGGGCCGGCCGCATTCGGCCCGCTGCGCGAATGGAGCCTGTGGTTCGCGTTCCTGCTGCCGCGTGCGCTGGAACTGCTCGGCCGATCCGACGCGGCAGCGGTCGACGACGATCGATTGCTCAGCGGCCTGATCACCGCCACCTTCGTCCATTACCCCGATGGCGAACGCCTGCCCGCGAACCTGCGCCAGGACCTGCTCGATACGCTGGGCCGGGCGATGTTCGCAACCTCGCTCTGGGGCGCGTCGGGCATGCAGGAAAACGCCTTCTGCTCGCCGTGGCAGCGCGGAACCCGGCACGGCGACATGCTCGACCCGAGCGACGCGTTTTCCGCCTCTTGCATCTTGATCGCAACCTACCTGGATCCCGGGCGGCTCGCCAACTGGCTGGATTCGGTCATGCGCATCGCCGACCCGTTCTGGCGCGCCGGCTGGGTGGTCTGGCTGGCCGGCGCGGCGCCGGTCCTCATCGATGGCGCTTATCCGAGCGCGCTGGACAACGGCAGCTTCCACCCCGCCGGTTGGCTCAACGCCCATCTGCTGGACGCGCCCTCGAAGCCGATCGTGCCGGACGCGCTACCGGCGGCATTCGTCGATGCGGAACGACGCCGACTCGTGCAGGCATCGCTGAGGCGGAGCCTGGATCGCCGCCGGCTGCAGCAGTGGGGCGCCGACCTGCGCCAAGCCGGCGTGCCGCGCGGCGAAGCGTTCGAGTACGTCTTATGGCAGTACGACAGCGCCGCCGAGGCCGTGGCCGAGCGCTATCGGCTCGACTGAGGCGCATAGCGATCGCGCGCACCGATGTTGCGCGCGCGCAACATGCCCGTCCTGGCCGCCCGCCTCGTGCGGCCTCGTTTCCTGGAGTGCGAGCGGCGCTGTGCCGCCGATCCGGCCCGCGACGCGGGTCGGGGCCCAGGACGGGAGGACAGGATGTTCGCTTTCGACGACGAGCAGTTTCTCGACGGCTACCGCCGGCGCTTCGGCCCGCTGCGCGCCGATCTGGTACAGGCGCTGCGTTTCCTGATGGGGCGGATCGAACAGGACCGCAGCTTCAGCGACAGCCCGGTGCACCGGCAGCAGATCGCCTATTGCATGGCCACTTTCAAGTGGGAGACCGCGCATACCCTGCGCCCGATCGACGAGTTCGGCGACGATGCGCGCTTCGAGCGCCTGTACGGCGCGCACACCCGGATCGGCAAGGCGCTGGGCAATACCAAGCCCGGCGACGGCGCGCGCTACCACGGCCGCGGCTACGTGCAACTGACCGGACGCACCAACTACGAACGCGCCGGCAAGCTGCTCGGCGTCGACCTGCTGGGCAAGCCCGACGACGCCAAGCAGCCGGAGATCGCCTACGCGATCGCGATGGAAGGCATGAAGAAGGGCTGGTTCACCGGCAAGAAGCTCGACCATTACTTCAAGCCGGGCCAGGCGCCGAACTACGAGGATGCGCGGCGGATCATCAACGGCATGGATAAGGCCCAGACCATCGCCGACATCGCCCGCCGCTTCGACGAGTTGTTCGCCAGCGCGCTGGAGCCGGCGTGATCGGCGGTCACGCCCGCATCGCTGTCGCAGCGACGCGGGCGTGGCCGGTCAGGCGAGCTTGAGACCGACCAGGCCGGCGACGATCAGGGCCATGCTGCCGATGCGCAGGGCGTTGGCCGGTTCGTTGAACAGGACGATGCCGAGAATCACCGTGCCGACCGCGCCGACGCCGACCCAGATCGCGTAAGCGGTGCCGACCGGCAGCGACTTCATCGCCAGGCCGAGCAAGCCGACGCTGATCGCCATCGCCGCGACGGTGCCGACCGACGGCCACAGCCGGGTGAAGCCTTCGGTGTACTTCAGGCCGATCGCCCAACCCACTTCGAACAGGCCGGCGAGAACGAGCAAAATCCAGGGCATGACGCAGCTCCCGTGCAGATGGGGCCGTCCCCTGACGAAACGCGCGCCGCTGTCGGGCTGCGCGGACCCGGGTCGTCCCGGATCGCGGCGCAGTATATCGACGCCCGGCGCGGACGGAGCGCCGGCGCGAGCTCGGGGTCAGCGGGGGGTTACACAGGCCGACGGCGCGTGAAGACGGGGATGCGGCTTCGCGCTTGGGGCCGCAGAGGAACGAATGCGCAGGAACGAGGAACGAGTGGCGCGCGCAGCCGTACTGCGATGCGTTGTTCGCCTCACGGCCGGCGGCCGGGCGAAGACGGACCAGGGGCGCGGGAAAAGCGTCTGCGCGGGTCGCAACGCAACTCCAGCGGGGCCTGCGCCGCAGGCGGGTTGCCGCGGTCGCGGCCTGTGACCGAAGGAAATCCCTGTGGGGCCACGCTTCTAGCCCTTGGCGCGAACGCGCGCTGTGAAGGAGCGGACGCAGCGGCCACAGGAGCAGACCACTCCCTACCGGTTCCTCCGCACTCGTTCCTCCGCAGCCGTCGCTGCCGGCCGCGGGTTCCGCGGCCGTGCGCCTGCCTGTCCGGGTCAGCCGCGCTGGCGCACCGCTTCGAACAGGGTCACGCCGGCGGCGACCGAGACGTTCAGGCTTTCCACGCCGCTGGCGGCGTTGCCGCCCGGCATCGGGATCTTGACCAGTTGGTCGCAGGTCTCCCGGGTCAGGCGGCGCAGACCGTCGGCTTCGCCGCCGAGCACCAGGGCGACGTTGCCGCGCAGGTCGATCGCGTACAACGAGGCCTCGGCTTCGCCGGCCAGGCCGTAGATCCACACGCCCAATTGCTGCAGGTCGCGCAGCGCGCGCGCCAGGTTGGTCACCGGAATCACCGGGATGCTGTCGGCTGCGCCGGCCGAGGTCTTGCGCACGGTCGCGTTGACCTGCACCGACTTGTCCTTGGGGATGATCACCGCGGTCGCGCCGGCGGCGGCGGCGCTGCGCAGGCAGGCGCCGAGGTTGTGCGGGTCCTGCACGCCGTCCAGCACCAGCACCAGGGCGCGGCCTTCGGCGGATTCGATCAAGCCTTCCAGCTCGTTCTCGTTCCAGGTCTTGGCCGCGGCATAGCGCGCCACCACGCCCTGATGGCGCAGGCCGCCGACCACGCCGTCCAGAGCCTGGGTCGCGACCCGGCGCACGTCGATGTCGGCGCGGCGCGCGGCGGTCTCGATCTCGGCCAGACGCGGGTTCTTGGCCCCGGCTTCGATCAGGACCTCGCGCACGTTCTGCGCATCGTGTTCGATCGCGGCGGACACGGCATTGATGCCGGCGATCCATTGTTTCTGGCTCATGGGACTTCCGTGGGGCTGGGAGGCCGCGCGGCGGCCGGGGAACGGCGGCGCGGCGGGGGCGGAGGGCAATTCTAGGCTATCGGGCCGGTGGCGGCCCCGCTGCGGCGTCCGCGGCGTCGTCCCCGCCGCGACGTGCTGCCGTCCCAAGCCATTCCCCCCCCTTTGAAAAAGGGGGGTCAGGGGGGATTTGCTTTGGCTTTGGCTTTGGCTTTGGCTTTGGCCCTTGGCCTAGTTCCGGCTTGCCCTCGCAGCAAAAGCAAATCCCCCGCGCCGCCAGGCCCGGCGAAAATCGATTCGCGCAAGGCGCTTGCCCCCTTTGTCAAAGGGGGCGATGGTTCGAGGCGCTAAAGGGGCGATGGTTCAAGGCGCCAAGTGGAGCGGCGACTCCGGGCTGCGGCGCGGCGCCTAGTATTTCTGCTTGACCCGCTTGGCCGGCTGGCCGCGCGGGGGCAGCGGCTTCACGCCGCGTTCCTCGACCAGGCGGAAGTCGATCTTGCGGTCTTCGACGCTGGCCTTGAGCACGATGATGTCGACCCGGTCGCCGAGCCGGAACTCGCGGCCGGTGCGCTCGCCCTGCAGGGTTTTGCGGATCGGATCGAAGTGATAGTAGTCGTGCGGCAGCTGGGTCACGTGGACCAGGCCGTTGACCTTGGACTCGTCGAGTTCGATGAACAAGCCGAAGCTGGTCACGCCGCTGATGACGCCGGCGAACTGGCCACCGACATGCTGCTCCATCCAGGCCGCGCGGTAGCGCTCGTCGACCTCGCGCTCGGCCTCGTCGGCGCGGCGTTCGCGCTCGGAGCACTGCAGCGCAAGCGCCGCCATCTGCCGCGGCGAGTACTCGTAGGCGGCCGGATTGACGCCGCTCAGCGCGTGCTTGATCGCGCGGTGCACCAGCAAGTCGGGATAACGGCGGATAGGCGAGGTGAAGTGGGCGTAGGCCTCCAGCGCCAGGCCGAAATGGCCGACGTTCTCCGGCGCGTACACCGCCAGACTCTGGCTGCGCAGCAGCACCGACTCGATCAGCGCCGCGTCGGCGCGCTCGCGGATCTTCTTGAGCAACGCGGTGAAATCGCGCGGTTCGACCTGGTTCCAGGCCGGCATGCGCAGCTTGAACTCCTTGAGGAATTCCTGCAGATCGGCGTACTTCTGCTCCGGCGGCCGGTCGTGGATGCGGAACGGCGCCGGCACCCGCTGCGCGATCAGGTACTTCGCCGCTTCCACGTTGGCGGCGATCATGCACTCCTCGATCAGCTTGTGCGCGTCGTTACGCTGCAGCATGCCGGCCTGCACCACTTCGCCGTCCTTGCCCAGCACGAAGCGCACTTCGCCGGATTCGAACTCGATCGCGCCGCGCTTGGCGCGCGCCTTGGACAGCACCTGGTACAGCTGGTGCAGGCGCTGGATATGCGGCAGCAGCGAGCCGATCTGCGCCTGCGCCTCGGCCTTGGCCTCTTCGGGCACGTCGCCGACCGCGTTCCAGACCTGGGTGTAGGTCAGTCGGGCATGCGAATTCATCACCGCTTCGTAGAACCGGGACTCGCCGACCTGGCCCTCGCGATCGATCTGCATGTCGCAGACGAAGCACAGCCGGTCGACCTTCGGGTTCAGCGAACAGATGCCGTTGGACAGGGTCTCCGGCAGCATCGGCACGACGAAGCCGGGGAAGTACACCGAGGTCGCGCGCTTCTGCGCCTCTTCGTCCAGCGGCGTGCCCGGACGCACGTAATGCGAGACGTCGGCGATCGCCACCACCAGGCGGAAGCCGTTGCGGTTGCTTTCGCAATACACCGCGTCGTCGAAGTCCTTGGCGTCCTCGCCGTCGATGGTCACCAGCGGCATCGCGCGCAGGTCGACCCGGCTGGCGGCGACCGACTCGGGCACCGTCAACGGCACCGCGGCGGCTTCGTCCAGCGTGGCCTGCGGGAACTGGTCGGGAATTTCGTGGCCGTGGATCGCCGCCTGCACCGCCAGCGAGGCGGTCAGCTTGTCGCCGAGCACGGCCAGCACGCGGCCGATCGGCGGGCGCTTGGGATCGGGCGCCTGGACCAGTTCGCACACCACCAACTGGCCGTTGTGCGCGTCCATCCGCGCGTCCGGCGGAATCTGCACATTGCGCTGGATGCGGCGGTCGTCGGGCACTACGTAGCTGATGCCCTGCTCGAGGGTGAAGCGGCCGATCAGGCGGTTGAGGCGCCGCTCCAGCACTTCGACGATCGCGCCTTCGCGGCGGCCGCGCCGGTCGACGCCGGTCACGCTGACCAGCACCCGGTCGCCGTGCATGGCCTTGCGCATCTCGAACGGCGGCAGGAACAGATCGTCGCCGCCGGCCTCCGGGCGCAGGAAGCCGAAGCCGTCGGGGTTGGCGATCACCACCCCAGGGATCAGATCCATCTGCGCCACGGGGGCGAACTCGCCCTTGCGGTTCTGCAGCAACTGGCCGTCGCGCAGCATCGCGCCCAGGCGTTTGGCCAGCGCTTCGGCGCGCTCGGGTTCGGTCAGCTGCAGGCGCTGCGCCAGGTCCTCGGCGGTGACCGGGCCGTCGGCCGCGATCAGGGTCTGCAGGATCAGTTCGCGGCTGGCGATCGGCTGCGCGTAGCGCATCGCTTCGCGCTCGGCGTAGGGGTCGTGGTAGGCCGGCGCGTCGCCTGCGGCGGCCGGGGCCGCGGACTTCTTGCGCGGGCTCTTGGCCGGCCCGTGCTGGAGATTCTCCGGCAGCCAGGCCGGGCGCGGCGGCGCGTTCTTGCGGCTGCGCGGGGCGGCGGGCTTGCCGGCGGTGGTGCGTGAGGAGGTCTTGCCGCCGGTATTTCCGGTCTTCTTGCTCTTCGGTTTTTTGGTCATGGCCGCTATGGTCGCACATCGCCATGAACGCAGCGTCTGGACGGGCCCGACGGCCCGCCCCTTCCGACGCACGGTTGCGCGCCGCCCTCGCGTTGCGCCGCGTCAAAGCACGTTTAGCAAAACGTAAAAGCCGCGCCAGCGCCGCGTGACGAGGCACGCCGATATGCAAAGCCGCGCACAGATCGCGGGCGGCGATTTTCCCCTGCCCGCTTGCGCTGGCGGCGCTTGCGCGAAGCCCCGACCACCGCACAAAAACCGCCTCCGGCGCGGCTTAGGGTCGCCACGTCCGCCGCCCGCGCGGACCGGCGGCTGCCTCGCCGACCTCCCCTCAGACTTCCAAGGAAACGCACGATGATCCGCAACAACGCGCTTTGCCTCGCGCTGCTCGCCGGCCTGTCCGCCGCCTCGGCCCACGCCGCCGGGCCCGCGACGGCCGAAATGGATTCGGCGCCGGTCGTCGAAACTCCCTCGGCCGGCGCCATGGGCGCAGCCGAATTCGCCGTTCCGGCCAAGGCCGGCGCGGTGCGTCCGATCAGCCTGGTCCGCCCGACCGACCTGGAACGCTCGGCGCTGAAGCAGCGCCGCGTGCAGCAGGACAAGCACGGCCAGCCGCTGGAAATCGGCTTCGCCCGCGACATCGCCCGCAGCGACATCGACCTGCGCACCCTGGCCTGGCAGCCGCTGGCCGACGGCGGCCAGGCGGCGCGCCTGGAACTGCGTTCGGAAACCGCGGTGGCGCTGCGCGCCGGCCTGTCCCTGCGCGGCGTCGGAGCGGCCTCGGCGGTGCTGCATTTCGCCGGCAACGATGGCCGGGTGTTCGCCGCGCGCGGCGCCGAGTTCGCCGGCAACGCGGTCGGCTGGTCGCCGCTGGTCGCCGGCGACACCCTGACCGTGGAAATCGTGCTGCCCAAGGGCGTCCGCCGCGACGGCCTGCGCCTGAAAGTGCCGCAGCTCTCGCACCTGGACGTCAGCCCGGTCGCCAGCGAACGCGAGTTCCAGGCCCTGGTAGGCGAAAGCGACTATTGCGAGAAGGACATCGTCTGCCGCACCAGCCCGCCGTCGGGCTTCGTTTCCACCGCCAAGTCGGTCGCGCGCATGACCTTCACCAGCGGCGGCGGCACCTACCTGTGCACCGGCACCCTGCTCAACAACAACCACTCGCCGAAAAAGCGCCTGTTCTGGACCGCCGCGCACTGCATCAGCAACCAGACCGTGGCCAATTCGCTGCAGACCTACTGGTTCTACGACGTCACCACCTGCGGCGGCAGCACGGTCAACCCGGCCTACACCACGCTCAGCGGCGGCGCCTACCTGCGCCACGCCAACACCACCCGCGACACCGCCCTGCTGGAGCTGAAGAGCGCGCCGCCGGCCGGCGCCGTGTACGCCGGCTGGTCGAGCGCGGCGATCGGCGCCACCGGCACCGCGATCGAAGGCATCCACCACCCGGCCGGCGACGTCAAGAAATACTCGCTGGGCTCGGTGACCGGCCTGTCGACCTCGATCGACGGCAAGTCGCCGCTGTATCGCGTGGTCTGGAACACCGGCGTCACCGAAGGCGGCTCCTCGGGCTCGGGCCTGTTCACCGTCACCGGCAGCGGCGGCTACCAGCTGCGCGGCGGCCTCTACGGCGGCTACTCCTATTGCAGCGCGCCGCGCGATCCGGACTACTACTCGCGCTTCTCGGACATCTATTCGAGCGTGTCGAGCTACTTCAACCCGTGATCGGCCTTGCGCCGTCCGCCGCGCGGCGGACGGCGCATCGCAGCCCCCCTGCAGGAGCGGGTTGGCCCAGTCACGAACCGCGACGGCCGCCCATCGCGCCGCTCTTGTAGGAGCGGCGCAAGCCGCGACAGCCGCAGCGACGTACGCAAGCGGCGCCGGCCGAAGCCGCGGGGCAACTGGAGTCGGCTCGGAAGACGCCCGACGATTCGCGGCTTCGGATGCGGTCGTGGAATCGCACCGCGTCGGTTGTCGCGGCTCATGACCGGAGGAAGTCCCCGTGGCACGCCGCTCCTGCAGGCAGCGGCCCTGCCGCCGCCGAGGAAAACCAAACGGCCGCTGCGCAAGCAGCGGCCGTGCGATGCGTCGACGCGTCGCGAACGACGGCTCAGGGCCAGGGCATCTCGCCCTTGGCGACCTTGGCGCTGATCTCCAGCGACAGCTCGCCGCCGAGCTGCGGATAGCGTTGCTTCAAGGCCGCGATCAGGCCCTTGGCGTCCTTGGCCTTGGCCGCCTCCTCGTCGAAGGCGCGGATGTAGTCGGCGCTGAAACGCACCGCATCCAGGGTCTGCGCCGAGCCGGGCGCGAAGTGGCCGGGGATCACCGTCTGCGGCTGCAGCGATTCGATCCTGGCCAGGGTCGCCAGCCAGTCCTGATGCGATTTCGGCGTCTGTGTGTCGGCCATGAACAGATGCTCGCCGGCGACCACCGGCACGCCGCCGGCGACGGTGCGGATCGACGGGATCCAGACGAAGCTGCGGTCCGGGCTGGGGCCGTCCAGGCCGACGATCTGCAGGCTCTGCCCTTCCAGCTCGATCCGGTCGCCCTGCAGCACCTGCGGCACCACGATGCGCTTGGGCGCGTCGGCGCCGAGCTTGGGGCCCCAGTAGGCCAGCTTGCCGGCCTGGGTGCTGCGGATGTGCTCGACCGTAGGCGCGGTGGCGAGGATTTCGGCTTCGGGGAAGGCCTCGTGCAGGGTGTCCAGGCCGAAGTAGTAGTCCGGGTCGCCGTGGCTGATGTAGATCGCGCTCAAGCGCTTGCCCGAGGCCTGGATCCGCTCGACCAGTCGGCGCGCATCGGCGGCGGAGAACTGGGCGTCGATCAGCACCGCGTCCTTGGCGCCGACGACCAGCACCGAGGCGACCTGGAACAGGCCTTTCTCGCCAGGGTTGTAGACCTCGGTCTTGAGCGGCGCCGCCACGGCGGCGACCGGCGCGGGCGCGGCGGCGGTCGACGCCGGCGCTGCGGCGGGCGCGGCTTCGCGTTGGCAGGCGATCAGGCCCAGGCTCAGGCCGGCGGCGGCGAGGGCGAGAAACAGATGGGTTCGGGACATGGCAGGGCCTCATGAAGGTCGGACGGGCGAAGCGGCGCGGCTGGGCCGGTATACCGATGCCGGCACGCCGGACGCGTGAGGCGGGCCGGCCGGCCCGGTCGGCTGCGGCATGCCCGGCAGAATAGTTGACCAAAACGGCGCTAAAAATGGCGCACCAGTCGATTATCTGTTGCGTATAACAGCCATATCCCGTTCCGATCGCGCCTGCGGCGGCTCAAGGCCGCACCGGGCTTAAAACCTTTAAAATTGTCATTGCAGGTTACAAGCGCGCGATCTACCCTGCCCGCATCGACGAGGGACGCCTATGCGCCTGGAACCCCACGACTTCCGCCCGGCCGACCTGGTCGGCGGCGATCCGGCCCTGGATCTGGTCAACACCGTCACCGCGCGCGACAGCGAACCGCGCGACTGGCTCGACGGCTACCCCGCCCTGCTCGACTGGGCCGCGCGCAGCGGCGCCTTCGCCGAGTCCGATCTGGGCCGGCTGGACGCGCTGCGGCGCGAATCGCCCGCCCAGGCCGCGGCGGCGCTGAGCCGCTGCAAGCAACTGCGCGAGGCCTTGTGCGAAGCCCTGTATGCGCTGGCCGGCGGACGCGCGCCCGCGCCGAGCGCGCTGGACGCCATCGACCGCGCCCGCCTCGACGCGTCGCGCGCCGCGCAGTTGGTGTCCGACCGCGGCCGGCTGCGCACGCAGTGGTCGCCGCAACGTTCCGGGCTGGATTTGATCGCGCACGTGATCACCGCCTATGCGATCGACCTGCTCAAGGACCCGCGCATCGACCGACTGCGGATCTGCGACGGCCGCGACTGCGGCTGGGTGTTCGTCGACACCTCGAAGAACGGCCGCCGCCGCTGGTGCGACATGGCCACTTGCGGCAACGTCGCCAAGGCGCGGCGTTTCCAGCAGCGCCATCGCGACGCCGACTGGGATCGCTCGTCATGACCGCTCCACGCATCCGGCCGCGCGGCGGCCTGCGGGCCGTGTACGTGCTCGCCCTGTGCCTGCCGCTCGCCGCCGCAGCTTCGGGCGCGGCGCCCGCGCCGGTACGCTGGACCCCGCCGGCCCTGGCCAGCGACGGCTACGAATCTTCGCCGAGCTTCAGCCCGGACGGCGACGAAATCGTGTTCATGCGCAGCGACCGCAATTTCGCCCGCTGGCGGCTGCTGGGATCGCGCTGCGAGCGCGGCCGCTGGTCGCCGCCGCGACCACCGCCGTTCGCCAGCGCCGAAGCCGGGGTCGACGCCGACCCGGCCTTCAGCCCCGACGGCCGCCGGCTGTACTTCGTCTCCTCGCGCCACGACCCGCGCCGCGAGGACCTGGACATCTACGTGGTCGAGCGCCGCGGCCGCGACGGTTGGTCGGCGCCGCGACGCCTGCCGGCGCCGGTCAACTCGCCGGCCTCGGAGCTGTTGCCGCGGCCGACCGGCGACGGCGGGCTGTATTTCGGTTCCAGCCGCGACGGCGGCCACGGCCAGGGAGATCTGTATCTCGCTCGGGCCGATGCCGGCGGGCGCTGGACGGTGGCCAACCTCGGCCCGCCGCTGAGCAGCGCCGCCAACGAATACGAAGCCGACGTCTCGAGCGACGGCCGCCGCCTGGTCGCGGTGATCGATCGCGGCGACCGCTCGCACCTGTATCGGTTCGAGCGCGAGCGCGGCGTGTGGCGCGAGCGCGGTCGCCTGCCCGCGCGCGAGGACGTGTTCCAGGTCGGCCCGCTGCTGTCGCCGGCCGGCGACCGGCTGCTGTTCGCCCAGGCCGACGGCGAACGCTCGGGCGAACTGTTCCTGCTCGACCTGGTCGAGGCACCGGACCGCCGCTGGCCGCCGGCCTGCGGCGCGGCGCCGGCGCGGCCGCGCGAGGGCCGCGACTAGCTCGCCGTGCCGGCCGCCGGCGCTTCGGCGCCGGCCGCGCCGGCGCGCGGCTTGGGCGCGATCAGCGGGGTCTGCTGCATATTGCCGTACAGCAAAGGCACGCCGGCGCGGGTGCCGCCGACCAGTTCCAGTTCGAAGCGTTCGGCGTCGCGACGGCGGATGTCGGCGACCACCTCGCCGGCTTCGTCGGCCGGCACGCCGAGTTCGACCAGCGCCGCCTCGCCGAAGCGCATCGCCGATTCGAACGTCTCGCGGATCTGCAGGTCGACCCCGGCGTTGACCAGTTCCAGCGCGTGTTCGCGGTCGAAGCTGCGCGCCAGCACCTTGGCCTGCGGGAACTGGTGCCGCACCAGTTGCACCGTGGTCGTCGCCGCGGCGCGGTCGTCGATGCAGATCGCGATCAGCTGCGCGCTGCCGGCGCCGGAGGCGTGCAGCACGTCCAGGCGGGTGCCGTCGCCGTAGTAGACCTTGAAGCCGAAGCTCTGCGCGCTCTGGATCATCTCCACGTCGGTGTCGATGATCGAGACCTCGACCCCGCGCGCGAGCAGCGATTGGCAGACCACCTGGCCGAAGCGGCCGAAGCCGACCAGCAGCACGCTGCCGCTGAGACCGTTGGGCTCGTCCACCCCTTCCAGCGACAGCGCCGCCTTCGGCGCCAGCCGGCGCAGCAGCAGGATCGCGATCGGAGTCAGCGCCATCGACAGGACCACGATCGCGGTCAGGTTGGCGCCGGTCTGCGCGTCGAGCAGGCGCGCGCCGACCGCGGCCGAGAACAGCACGAAGGCGAACTCGCCGCCCTGCGCCATCAGCACCGCGCGGTCCAGCGCTTCGGTGTGGCAGGCCTTCAGCAGCCGCGCGACCGCGTAGATGCACGCCGCCTTGGTCAGCATCAGCACCAGCACTCCGCCGACGATCAACGGCCAGTTCGACGCCACCACGCGCAGGTCCAGCGACATGCCCACGCTGAGGAAGAACAGGCCGAGCAGGATGCCGCGGAAAGGTTCGACGTCGGCCTCGAGCTGGTGGCGGAAGGTCGACTCCGACAGCAGCACCCCGGCCAGGAACGCGCCCATCGCCATCGACAACCCGCCGATCTGCATCAACAGCGCGGCGCCCAGCACCACCAGCAACGCGGCCGCGGTCATGACCTCGCGCGCCTTGGCCGCGGCCAGCAGCCGGAACAGCGGGTTCAGCAGCCAGATGCCGGCGGCGAGCAGGGTCGCCAGCGCGGCCAGGGCGATGCCGATGTCGGCCCAGCGCGAACGCGCCGCGCCGTCGGCGACCGCATCGGCCGGCGCCATCAGCGCGACCAGGGCCAGCAGCGGCACGATCAGCAGGTCCTCGAACAACAGGATCGAGACGATGCGCTGGCCGCGCGGCAAGGCCAGGTCGCCGCGCTCGCCGAGGATCTGCATCACGATCGCGGTCGAAGTCAGGACGAAACCCATCGCACCGATGAAGGCCACCACCGGCGGGAAACCGAACAGCAGCCCGACCCCGGTCATCGCCGCCGAGCAGACCAGGATCTGCGCGCTGCCCAGGCCGAAGATCTCGCGCCGCAGGCTCCACAGGTGCGTGGGCCGCATCTCCAGACCGATCAGGAACAGGAACATCACCACGCCGAGTTCGGCCACGTGCAGGATCGCCTGCGATTCGGCGAACAAGCCCAGGCCGAACGGCCCGATCGCCAGGCCCGCGGCCAGATAGCCGAGCACCGAACCCAGGCCGATGCGCTTGAAGATCGGCACCGCGACCACCCCGGCGGCGAGCAGCACCACCACCTTCACCAGTTCGCTGCCCTGCGCTTCGGCCGCCATGGTCCCACCTCGCTTGCGTTTGGATCGTATCGGTCGCAGCCGCGCCGCAGCGCGCTCCGTCGCGACAGCCTAGCAGGCGCGCCGGTGCGGTCTGAAGCCGGGCGCCCGCCGTCGCCGCGTTGCTATGATCGCCGCCTGCCGACCGTCATCGAAGGACTCGATCATGCTCCGCCGCGCGCGCGCCCTGGCTCTGGCCGTCGTACCGTTCGCCGCCGGCGCGCTCGCCGCGGCGGCATTGACGGCCGCATCGCCGGCACGCGCCGCGGGGCCGGCCAACATCGCCGCCTCCGATCGCAGCGCCTGGCCGCAGCCGCTGAACTCCCCGGCCGCGTTCGACCGCGCCTCGCGCGCCGAGATCCTAGCTTTCGCCCGCCAACTCGCGCTCAGCGAAACCCTGGACGACGAGGCCTTGCGCGCGCGCCTGGGCCTGAAGCGGATCGACCGGCCGGCTCTGGAGCGCATCCGCGGCCGCTTCTGGCGACGCCTGGCCGCGGGCTATCGCCAAGCGCTGCGTTCCTGCGCCCGTCAGGAGCCCTTCTGCGCCCCCGCCGACGATGCCATCGCGCTGCGCGGCCTGGCGCTGCGCTTCCAGGCCGCGCCGGATCCGGCCTACGCGGCCTGGCACGCCGATGCGGCGCGCTTTCATCGCATCTACCTGGACGAGCAGCTGCGCCTGGCGGCGCTGTTCCCCCGGGTCAGCAGCGAGATCGACACCTATTCCGAGGTCGAGTCCGACGGCAGCGAGCTCGGCGACCGCCGTTTCCTGCTCAGTTTCGACGACGGCCCGACCGCGCCCGGCGGCAACACCGACCGGCTGTTGCGCAGCCTGCGCGAGCTGCGCCTGCAGGGCACCTTCTTCGTCCTCGGCGAATCGCTGCAACGGCGCGGCGACGATGCCGGCCGACTCTACGCCGGCATGTGCGTGGCCTCGCACGGCTGGCAGCACCAGTCGCATGCGCGCTGGCCGCAATGGCAGGACTCGGTGACGCGCAGCAGCGCGCTGGTCGCCCAGCGCGTCGGCAACGGTTACGTGCCGCTGTTCCGTCCGCCCTACGGCCAACGCCCGGCCGACAGCGGCGCCTTCTTCCGCGCCCAGGGACTGCGCGTGGCCTTGTGGAACATCGACAGCCAGGACTGGAACGCCAAGGTCTCGGCCGATGCGGTCGGCCAGCGCTTGCTCAGCCTGATGCTGCTGTGGCGGCGCGGCACGATCCTGTTCCACGACGTGCACGACAAGGCCCGCCAGGCGCTGCCGTGGCTGCTGCGGCAGACCCGCGGCGCCGGGGTGGAGTGGGTGGACTGCAAGCGCTATCCCGCCGCTGCGGGTTGAGCACGGCGGTCCGCCGCGCCGGCGCAGTCGGCCGCGCAACTGGGCCCCGCGGTCGCTGCGCGACGCTTGCGCGCGAGCTGCCTGGATGCCGAAAAACGCGACGAAACTGCGCCCGCTGCGACGGTTCCGCTGGACGCCGAACCAGTTTTTAGAACTGTCGCGCGGCCGTCAAAACGTCGCATTCGCTGCGTCGGCCATCGCCCAGAATGCGCATCGGCCCGCCGCTCCAGGCGCGCCGGCTCGGACCGCGAAGGAAGCGACGGCAACGGGGACTCGCCGCCGCTTCCGCGCGCATACCCACTATCACGCAAGGAACTGCGTATGAAGAATCGTCGCTCGCTCGCGGCTTTCGCCGCCACCGCCCTGCTCATGCTCGCCGCGCCGCTGGCCTCGGCCGCCACGCCGCCGCCGGACACCGAAAGCCACGTCAACATCTGCGGCGCCTACACCGCCGACCTGTGGCTGGATTTCGGCAACAGCGGCAGCACCGCCACCGTGGTCGCCAAGGCCAGCGTGCGCCAGGGCTTCAGCCCGCCGGCGCCGAACCCGGCCTGGTACATCGTCACCGCCCAGGTCTCCGGCCGCAGCCACGACGGCGTCCCGGTGACCACCGACTCGCAGTCGCTGGACGGCACCTACAGCTTCCCGGGCACGCCGGCGCGCAAGGGATTGAGCGTGTTCCGCAGCTCGACCTGCGAACTGACCGGCAAAGCGATCGTCGAAGTCGCCTGTCCGAACGGCGGCTCCGACATCAAGACCCTGACCGTCAGCTGGCCGCGCTGCGGCACCTGATCGGCGCGGCGCCCGCAGCGATGCGGGTACCGTATCGCTCTCGCATCGGGCGCCAGCAAGGCGCCCGATGCTTTCCCGTTCAAACCAACGCGGCCTGGTGCACGCCCGCCACCGCTCGTCCGGACGGGTCGGCGGCATTGGCGAAGGCCGCATCCCAGGCGATCGCCGCCGGCGACGAACAGGCGATGGACTTGCCGCCCGGCACGGTCTGCGCGCAGGCCTCGCCGGGGAAATTGCGTTCGAAAATGCTGCGGTAGTAGTAGGCTTCCTTGGTCTGCGGCGTGTTGATCGGAAAACGCACCGCCGCCGCGGCGAACTCGCGGTCGCCGACCTGGGCCTCGGCGTGCGCCTTGAGACCATCGATCCAGCCGTAACCGACGCCGTCGCTGAACTGCTCCTTCTGCCGCCACAGGATTTCCTTGGGCAGGTAGCCTTCGAAGGCCTCGCGCAGGATCGCCTTCTCGATCCGTCCGGCCGGCTTGTCGACCATCTTGGCCTGCGCGTCCATGCGCATCGCCACGTCGAGGAATTCCACGTCCAGGAACGGCACCCGCGGCTCCACGCCCCAGGCCATCATCGACTTGTTCGCGCGCAGGCAGTCGTAGCTGTGCAGCGCGTCGAGCTTGCGCACCAGTTCCTCATGGAATTCGCGCGCGTTCGGCGCCTTGTGGAAGTACAGATAGCCGCCGAAGATCTCGTCCGAACCTTCGCCCGACAGCACCATCTTCACCCCCATCGCCTTGATCCGCCGCGCCAGCAGGAACATCGGCGTGGACGCGCGGATGGTGGTGACGTCGTAGGTCTCGATGTGGGCGATCACGTCCGGCAGCGCGTCCAGGCCTTCCTCGAAGGTGTAGGTGAATCCGTGGTGCACCGTGCCCAGCGCCTTGGCGGCGATTTCCGCCGCGGCCAGGTCGGGCGAGCCCTCCAGGCCGATGGCGAAGGAATGCAGGCGCGGCCACCAGGCCTCGGCCTGATCGTCTTCCTCGATCCGGCGCCGGGCGAAGCGGGCCGCGCAGGCCGCCACCAGCGAGGAATCCAGGCCGCCGGACAGCAGCACGCCGTAGGGCACGTCGCTCATCATCTGCCGGTGCACCGCGCGCTCGAAGGCCTCGCGCAGTTCCTGCAACGAGACCTCGACCCCGCGCACCGCCTCGTACTCGCGCCACGGCCGCCGGTAGTACTTCACCGCTACCCCGACTTCGCTGTCGTAGTAGTGCCCGGGCGGGAACGGCGCGACGTCGTCGCACAGCCGCGCCAATGCCTTCATCTCCGAAGCCACCCACAACCGGCCGTCGGCGTCGTGGCCCCAGTACAGCGGACACACTCCGATCGGATCGCGCGCAATCACGTAGCGGCCGCGCGCCGCATCCCACAGGGCGAAGGCGAAGATGCCGTTGAGCCGACCGACCCACTCGCCGATCTCGCCGCCCTCGCGGTACAGGGCGTTGATGACCTCGCAGTCGGACTTGGTCTGGAACGCGTAAGGCGTGCCCAGTTGCTGCTCGAGTTCGCGATGGTTGTAGATCTCGCCGTTCACCGCCAGCGCCAGCTCGCCGTCGGCCGAACGCAGCGGCTGCGAGCCGCCGGTGGGGTCGACGATGGCCAGGCGCTCGTGGACCAGGATTGCGCGCGGCTCGACGCTGACCCCGGACCAATCCGGACCGCGGTGGCGTTGGCGCGCCGACAGGGACAGCGCCAGCGGGCGCAGCGGACGCAGGTCGGCGCCGGGACGCAGGTCGAACAGACCGAGGATCGAGCACATCGGGGTATCTCCAGGAGGGGGTGAGCGGCGGTTGGGGTGGGATGGGAAAGCGTTTCGCGGGCCTGAAACGCAAGAAGCCCGCACTTCGCAGTGCGGGCTTCCTGAGCGATTTAGCGTGTGTCGCGCGCGCTAATCGCCGGCCCGCGGGAGGCTGGCGTTATTGCGGTTATTGTTGTTGGCGCGCACGTCGGCCACGGTCGCGCAGGCGCGAGCGGCGCAGCGGCGGTCGGCGATGGCGGACGGGAAGATCATGGGCCGATCCTGCTTGAGGATCGCCGCGGATGCAAGCGCCCCCACCCGCCCAGGCCCGGGACTGCGACCCGCCGCACGCCCGTCCCCGTACCGAGCTCTGCGCTCTCGCACTCCGACGAGATCCGTCCGGTCCCATTGCCGAGTCCCGAGTCCCGAGTCCCGAGTCCCGAGTCCCGAGTCCCGAGAAAGGCTAAGCTCGCCCCCGGAGGACCCCCATGGCCAAATGGATCAAGCGCGCTCTGCTCGCGCTGTTGTGCCTGTCGTTGATCGGCGCCGTCGCGGCCTGGTGGCTGCTGCGCGGCAGCCTGCCCCGCCTGGACGGCGAACTCGCCCTGGCCGGCCTGTCCGCGCCGGCGAAGCTCGAACGCGATGCGCTGGGCGTGGTCACGGTGGACGCCGCGACCCAGGCCGACGCGGTGCGCGCGCTCGGCTTCGTCCATGCCCAGGAACGCTATTTCGAGATGGACCTGTTGCGCCGTACCGCCGCCGGCGAGTTGTCGGCGCTGTTCGGCGAACGCGCGCTCGACTTCGACCGCCGCCACCGCGTGCACCGCCTGCGCGCGCGGGTGCAGCAGCATCTGGCCGAGTTCAGCGGCGAGCAGGCGGCGCTGCTGCAGGCCTATGCCGACGGCGTCAACGCCGGCCTGCGCGGGCTGTCGCGCAAACCCTGGCCTTATCTGCTGCTGCGCAGCGAGCCCGAGCCGTGGACCGTGGCCGATTCGGCCCTGGTCGGCTATGCGATGTACTTCGACCTGCAGGGCGGCGACAACGCGCGCGAACTGGCGCTGTGGCGGATCCGGCCGCATGTGCCGCCGCCCCTGTTCGCCCTGCTGACCAATCCCGGCAGCAGCTGGGACGCGCCGCTGTACGGCGCGCCGTTCGGCGATGCCGTCCTGCCGAGCGCCGAGCAACTGGACCTGCGCAAGCTGCCCGCGCCGGCCTCGGCCACGCTGATCCCCCTGCCCTTCCTCGACGAGATCGGCAGCAACAACTTCGCCGTCGCCGGCAGCCTGACCGCGGACCGCCGCGCGATCGTCGCCGACGACATGCACCTGGGCCTGCGCGCGCCCAACCTCTGGTTCCGCGCGCGCCTGCGCTACCCGGATGCCGGCGCGCCGGACGGCCGTATCGACGTTTCCGGCTTCACCCTGCCCGGCTTGCCGGCGGTGGTGGTCGGCAGCAACGGCCATGTCGCCTGGGCTTTCACCAACAGCTACGGCGACTGGGCCGACTGGTCGCTGCAGCCCGGCTGCGCCGCCGGCGCCCCGCCCGCGAGTTGCGCCGGCCTGCGCGTGCACGAGGAAACCATCGCCGTCGCCGGCCGCGCGCCGGAAAAACTCATCGTGCGCGAAACCGCCTGGGGCCCGCTGCTGCACGACAACGCCGACGGCAGCGCATTGGCCCTGCGCTGGAGCGCGCATCTGCCCGGCGCACTCAACCTCGGCCTGGCCGAGCTGCAGCGCGCGGGTTCGGTCGACCAGGCGCTACGGATCGCTCGCACCGTGGCGATGCCGGTGCAGAACCTGGTGGTCGGCGACCGCGCCGGCAAGATCGCCTGGCGCCTGCTCGGCCCGATTCCCGAACGCGAGGGCTCGTGCACCACCGACGCGCTGGCCGAGAA
Source organism: Lysobacter sp. Soil_C_15 (assembly GCF_057657315.1). NCBI lineage: Bacteria > Pseudomonadati > Pseudomonadota > Gammaproteobacteria > Lysobacterales > Lysobacteraceae > Lysobacter > Lysobacter sp. Soil_C_15. Next base: position 29,163 of record NZ_JBDGIR010000009.1, on the reverse strand, counting down.
CGCCGATACCGACGGCCGCCCCCTGCAGGTGCCGACCTGCCCGCCGTGGACGATCCAGACCGCGGACGCGCCGGACCTGGTGGCGCCGCCGTCGGGGCGTCTGTGGACCGCGAACACGCGTACGCTCGACGGCCTGGAACTGGAACGCATCGGCCAGGGCGACTATGTGCTCGGCGCGCGCGCCGGCCAGATCCGCGACGGCCTGTTCGCCAAGCAACGCTTCAACGAACGCGATCTGCTGGCGATCCAGCTCGACGACCGCGCGCTGTTCCTGCAGCGTTGGTGGCGGTTGCTGCAAGACCAGGGCCGGCGCGCGCAGCAAGCCGGCGATTCGCCGGCATTGGCCGCGCTGGCGCAGGCGGCGCAGCGCTGGGAAGGCCGCGCCGAACCCGGCTCGGTCAGCTACCGCATGGTCCGCAACTGGCGCCGCGCGGTGTTCATCCGCATCGCCAACGGCCTGACCGCGCCGGCGCAGGCGGCGTTGGGCGCGCAGTTCGAAATGCCCGACCTCAAGCAGCTCGAAGGAGTGATCTGGCCGCTGCTGAGCCAGCGCCCGGCGCACCTGCTGCCGCGCAGCGAACGTTCCTGGGACAGCCTGCTCGAGCATGCCGCGCAGGACGTGCTGGACGAACTCAAGGTGCCGTCGGGACCGAACGCGGCCGCGCAATTGGCCAGGCACTCCTGGGGCGAGCACAACACCGCCTCGATCTGCCACCCGCTGGCCTCGGCCCTGCCCGGCTTCGCCCGCGGTGCGCTGTGCATGCCGCCGGACCAATTGCCCGGCGATGCGGCGATGCCGCGGGTGCAGCGGCCGAGCTTCGGCGCGTCCGAGCGCATGGTGGTCTCGCCCGGCCACGAAGCCGACGGCATCGTGCACATGCCCGGCGGCCAGAGCGGACACCCCTTGTCGCCGTTCTGGGGCGCGGGCCACGACGATTGGGTCCACGGGCGGCCGACGCCGTTCCTGCCGGGGCCGGCGAAGTACAGGCTGGAGTTGCGGCCGATCGAGTGAGCGGCCGACGCGATCGGCAACATCGCGGTGGCGGCTCGTGACCGAAAGAAATCCCGGTGGGGCGCCGCTCCTGCGAGGGAGCGGCTGTCTTTTGCAGGAGCGGCGTGAGCCGCGACGGGGCACCCGCGTCGTGCCCGTGCGCCGCGCGATCGCAACGAAGCGATCGCGCGCCTGCGCCCGCCTCAGCCGTTCTCGACCAGCAAGCGCTCGATCAGCGCCAGGTACAGCTCCGGCAAGGCCTCCAGGTCGGCCACCGAGACGTTCTCGTCGACCTTGTGGATACTGGCGTTGACCGGGCCGATCTCGATGCACTGCGCGCCCAGCGGCGCGACGAAGCGCGCGTCCGAGGTGCCGCCGCCGGTGCTTTCCTCCGGCGCGGCGCCGGCGAAACGGGCCAGTACTTCGCGCGCCGCGGCGCGCAGCGGGCCTTCCGGGGTGTAGAACGGCTCGCCGCCGCGGAACCACTGCAGCCGGTACTCCAGGCCGTGCGCCTGCAGCACCTGTTCGCACTCGCGCTCCAGTCGCTGCGCGTTCCAGTTCGGGTTATAGCGCAGGTTGAACAGCACCTGCAGTTCGCCCGGAATCACGTTGTTGGCGCCGGTGCCGGCGTGGATGTTGCTGATCTGCAGCGAGGTCGGCGGGAAGGTCTGGTAGCCCTCGTCCCAGCGCCGCGCGGCCAGTTCCGACAGCGCCGGCATGGCCTGGTGGATCGGGTTGCGCGCCTTGTCCGGATAGGCCACGTGGCCCTGCACGCCGATCACGCTCAGCGTCGCCGACAGGGTGCCGCGCCGGCCGACCCGCAACAGGTCGCCGAGCGTGCGCGTAGACGAAGGCTCGCCGGTGACGCACCAGTCGATGCGCTCGCCGCGGGCGCGGAAGGTCTCGGCGACCTTGCGCACGCCGTCGATGGCGTCGCCTTCCTCGTCCGAGGTCAGCAGCAAGGCGACCCGGCCGCGGTGGCCGGGATGGCGTGCGGCGAAACGTTCCAGCGCGACCACGAACGCGGCCACGCTGCCCTTCATGTCGGCCGCGCCGCGGCCGTACAGCACGCCGTCGCGGATCTCGGGCCGGAACGGGTCGCTGGCCCAGCTCTCGGCCGGGCCCGACGGCACCACGTCGGTGTGGCCGAGCAGGACCAGGGTCGGGCCCTCGCCCGCGCCGTGGGCCGCCCACAGGTTGTCGACCTCGCCGTAACGCAGATGCTCGCAGGCGAAGCCGGCGCGCTGCAGGCGCTGCGCGATCAAGTCCTGGCAGCCCAGGTCGGCCGGCGTCACCGACGCGCGCGAAATCAGTTCGCAGGTCAGCGCCAGGACTTCGCTGGGCGCGGCGGCGCTCACGAGCCGATCCCGAAGCGCTGCTTGAAGCCGTTGTCGCTGAAGCCCTGGCTGACCTTGCCGTCGTCGGTGACCACCACCGGCCGGCGGATCAGCTGCGGATACTCCTTCAGCAACAGCTTCCACTCCGCATCCGAGGCCGGCTCCTTGCGGTTCGGCGGCAGGGTGCGCCAGGTGGTCGAAGACTTGTTGATCAGGCTGTCCCAGCCGCCGAGCTGGTTCTTCCATTCGATCAGCGTTTCCGCGCTCTGCCGGTGGTCGCGGTAGTCGACGAAGCTGTGGGCGACGCCGAAGCGGTCGAGCCACTTGCGGGCTTTCTTGCAGGTGTCGCAATTGTTGAGGCCGTACAGGGTGGTCATGGCGGACTAGCCTTTGGATCGTTGAAAACAAGCGCGCAGCGCGCGCCGAGGCGATGGCCGGCGAATGCGCGTCGGCTCAGGGGCGCAGTCGCAGCGACTGCGCGCGGGTCCTGAGCTCGTAGGCCAGCGGATGCTCGACGTAGGGAAACCATCGAACACCCTTGGGAATGAACGCGATCGTATCGCCCAGCCGGCCCGGACGGCGCAGCGTCAGGATCAGCCGTTCGGGATTGAAGCCGAAGCCGCGCCGGATGGCCGCCACCTCGCTCAGCATGATTTTTTCTTCGATGCCGTTCGAACGTACGAGCAGGTGATCGCCGCCGTCGACGACCTCATCGGCCAGATGGCGGGCCATCGACCGCTGGATCAGCGCCGCCGAAGCGACCAGGCCCAACCCGAACAGCACGCTCAGCGGCGGCAAGGGGCGGGAAAAAACCCCGCCCACGAGCAAGGCCGCGAGCACGGCCAGGGCCATACCCGGAAAGGGCTGCTTCACCCACCGGGTCAACGACGGATGCGAGATCCTGGACGCACCTGGCGAGCCCATGCTCAGTCCGCCAGCCCGCGCAGCAACTCGTTGATGCTGGTCTTGGACATCGTCTTGGCGTCGACCTGCTTGACGATCACCGCGCAGTACAGCGAGTGCGAACCGTCCTTGGCCGGCAACTGGCCGGACACCACCACGCTGTACGGCGGCACGTAGCCGTAGGAAATCTCGCCGGTGGCGCGGTTGTAGACCCGGGTGCTCTGGCCCAGGAACACGCCCATGCCGATCACGCTGTGATGGCCGACCACGAAGCCTTCTACCACTTCCGAACGCGCGCCGATGAAGCAGTGGTCCTCGATGATGGTCGGCGAGGCCTGCAGCGGTTCGAGCACGCCGCCGATGCCGGCGCCGCCGGACAGGTGGCAGTGCTTGCCGATCTGGGCGCAGGAACCGACCGTGGCCCAGGTATCGACCATGGTGCCTTCGCCGACGTGGGCGCCGATGTTGACGAAGCTCGGCATCAGCACCACGTCCTTGCCGATATAGGCGCCGCGACGGGCGATCGCGCCGGGCACGACGCGCGCGCCGAGCTTGCGGAAATCGCTTTCGCCGTAGCCTTCGAAGCGCGCCGGCACCTTGTCCCAGAACGGCGCCGGATCGGCCTCGACCACCTGCATGTCGTTGACCCGGAAATACAGCAGCACCGCCTTCTTCAACCATTCGTTGACCTTCCAGCCGCCGGCGCCGTCGGGCTCGGCGACGCGGAACTCGCCCTGCTCCAGGCCGGCGATCACCCGTTCCACGGTCGGCCGCGTCGAGCCTTCGATCTCGTCCGGGGTCAGCATCGTGCGCCGTTCGAAGGCGCTGTCGATCATGAACTTCAGCTCGTCGGCGCCCGGCGCTTCGTGGCTCTTCTTGGCCGTCTTCTTCGCGGCCTTCTTGGTGGTCTTCTTGGCGGGGGGGCTCATCGACTGTCTCCTTCGAGGCAGGCCAGCAACGCGTCGCGCAGGGCCTGCTGTTGCGTTTCGTCGAGCGCGCGGTCGCGCCCGTCGGTGATCTGGAACACGTCCTCGGCGCGTTCGCCGAAGGTGGCGATGCGCGCGTCGTACACGCGCAGGCGCTGTTTGCGCAGGGCCTGGGCGACGTCGGCCAGCAGCCCCGGCCGGTCGGTGCAGACCAGGCTCAGCGTGGTCCGCGCCGGCGCCGCGCCCTCGTGCTTGCGGTAATCGGAAAACTCGATCTGCGGGGCGATGCGGAAGTGGCGCAGGTGGCGCGGCTGGGCGCGCCGCGCCGGCTGGATCCGCTCCAGCTCGCCGGCCAGGGCCGACTCCAGGCGGCGCTCCACGTCTTCGGCGGTCGGCGGTTGGCGCGGATCGGTCGGCACCACTTCGAAGGTGTCGAAGATCGCCCCGTTCGGGCCGTCGAGCACGCGCGCCTGCTGGATCGCCAGGCCGAGCCGGTCCAGGGTGGCGACGATCGCCGCGAACAGTCCGTCGCGGTCGGGCGAATGCACGAACACTTCCAGCGCGCCGGCATGCGCGCCGCCGTGGGCGCTGACCGGCCGCGCGCGCACCCGGGTGTCGCCGAGCGCGACCCCGCGCAGCGAAGCCGCCTGCCAGGCGATCTGGTCGGGACGGCCGCGCTGGAAGGCGATCTGCGGCATGCGCGCGAACAACGCGGCGATTTCCTCGTCGCGGGCGCCGAAAGCGGCCAGCATGGCCTGCGCCGCCTCGCGCGTTTCCGCCGCGCGCTCGGCGCCGGCGACCGGATGTTCCAGCCCGCGCCGCAGCGCCAGCCGGGTCGCGGTGTACAGGTCGGCCAGCAGCCGGTCCTTCCACGCGTTCCACAGCTTGGGCGACGTGCCGGCGATGTCGGCGCAGGTCAGCAGGTAGAGATGGTCCAGGTGCTCGCGGTCGGCGACCTTGGCCGAGAAGCGGTGGATCACTTCCGGGTCGGCGATGTCCTGCTTCTGCGCGGTCACCGACATCAGCAGGTGATGGCGCACCAGCCATTCGATCAGCGCGGTGTCCGACTCGCTCAGGCCCATGGCGGCGCCGAACGTGCGCGCGTCCTCGGCGCCGAGTTCGGAATGGTCGCCGCCGCGGCCCTTGGCGATGTCGTGGAACAGCCCGGCCAGCAGCAGCAGTTCCGGCTTGCGCAGGCGCGGCCAGACTTCGTGGGCGATGCTGAAGCGCTCGTCGGCCACGCCGGAAGCGAAGCGGGCCAGGTTGCGCAGCACCGCCAGGGTGTGCTGGTCGACCGTGTAGACATGGAACAGGTCGAACTGCATCCGCCCGGAGACTTTCGAGAACGCCGGAATCCAGCGCCCGAGCACGCCCAGCCGGGCCATGCGCTCCAGCGCGTGCACCGGGTGCGGGCCGCGCAGCAGCTTGAGGAAGCGCTCGCGCAGCGCCGGCTCGGCGCGATCGAAGCTGGGCACCTTGGACAGCGCCTCGGCCAGCGCGCGCGCGGTCTGCGAGTGCAGGCCGCGAATGCGGTCGTGCGCGGCCCAGGCCGCGAACAGGGCGAATATCTCGTGCGCGTCGCGCGGCCACTCCGGCTGGCTGGCGGCGATGTAATCGCGGCGCAGTTCGAAGGCCTCGTACGGCGTTTCCAGCGGCTGCGGCTGGGCCTCGCCCTCGATCTGCTCCTCGAAGCGCTGCAGCAGGCGCTCGCCGATCCGCAGCACCAGCGCGGCGCTGCGGTAGAAGCCCTGCATCATCTGCTCGACCGCCAGGCTGTCGGCATGGTCGACATGGCCCAGGCGCTGCGCGAGCAGTTTCTGGTAATCGAAGCGCAGCCGCTCTTCGCGCTTGCGCGCGACCAGGTGCAGGCCGAAGCGCAGGCGCGACAGGGCGCGGCGCTCGCGCTCCAGGGTCGACAGTTCGTCGGGGCCGAGCTGGCCGATCGACAGCAGCGATTCCAGGTCGGCGGTGCCGATGATGCGCAGCGCCATCCAGTGCAGGGTCTGCACGTCGCGCATGCCGCCCGGCCCTTCCTTGAGGTTGGGCTCGAGGTTGTCGGCGGTGTCGCCGTAGCGGGCGTGGCGCTGGCGCAGTTCCTCGCGCTTGGCGAGGAAGAAATCGCGCGCCGGCCACACCTGCGAAGGCGAGATCGCCGCCTGCAGGGCCATCTGCGCGACCGCGTCGGCGGCGATCGGGCGCGCTTCCAGCATCGCCGTGGCCACGGTCAGGTCGGCCGCGGCCTCGGTGCACTGCGCGGCCGAACGCACCGCGTGGCCGACCGGCAGGCCGGCATCCCACAGCGCGGCGAAAAACTCGCCCAGCGCTTCGGCCCGGGCCGCCTGGGCCTCGGGCTCGGCCAGCACCAGCAGGTCGATGTCCGATTGCGGGAACAGTTCGCCGCGGCCGTAGCCGCCGACCGCGAACAGCGCCAAGTCCGCGCCGCTACCCAGGTGACGCTGCCAGGCGGCGCGCACCTGCGCGTCGACCGCGTCGGCACGGGCGCGCAGCAAGCGGTCGATGTCGGCGTCGCCGTCGCGGTCGAAACGTTCGGCCAAGGCGGCGTCGACCGCGGCCAGGGCCGCGCGGATCGCCGCCGCAGTGCCGGCCTCGGGCGCGGCGTCGTCGGCCGCGACGGGTGCGGTCATAGGTCGTTGTCGTCGCCGGGCACGCGGGTCAGGATTTCGACGCCGTCTTCGGTCACCGCAACGGTGTGCTCCCACTGCGCCGACAGCTTGCGGTCCTTGGTGACCACGGTCCAGCCGTCCGGCAGGGTCTTATGCCGATAGGTGCCTTCGTTGATCATCGGCTCGATGGTGAAGGTCATCCCGGGCACCAGCTTGAGCCCGGCGCCGGGCTGGCCGACGTGCAGGACCTGTGGGTCTTCGTGGTAGACCCGGCCGATGCCGTGGCCGCAGTAGTCGCGGACCACGCTGAAGCGCTCGGACTCGGCATAGGTCTGGATGACGTGGCCGATGTCGCCCAGGGTGATGCCGGGCCTGACGATGCGGATGGCGCGGAACATCGCCTCGCGGGTCACCTCGACCAGGCGCTTGGCCATGACCGACGGCGTGCCGACGTAGTACATCCGGCTGGTGTCGCCGTGCCAGCCGTCCTTGATCACGGTGACGTCGATATTGACGATGTCGCCGTCCTTGAGGATCTTGCCGTCGCTGGGGATGCCGTGGCAGATGACGTTGTTGACCGAGGTGCAGACGGTCTTGGGGAAGCCCTTGTAACCGACGTTGGCGGGAATCGCCTTCTGCACGTTGACGATATGTTCGTTGCAGATGCGGTCCAGTTCGCCGGTGCTCACGCCAGGCTTCACGTGCGGGGCGACCACTTGCAGGACCTCGGCGGCCAGTCGGCCGGCGACGCGCATCTTCTCGATCTCTTCGGGGGTTTTGAGGGTGTAGGCCATGGCTGGGATTATCGCCTATTAACGCCCCGGCCATCACGGTTCGCGGACCGTCACGGCCGCGACGCAGCGTGCCGCCGGCGCCGTCCGCCGACCCGGCAAATCTCACATTTCAATGAGATTCCAACCTCCGCGCCCGCCGCCCTCGCCCGCCAGGCGCGGATTTGCCCTGCCGGCCCGCCGCGCTTACAATTCCGCGGCTGTGCGCCGGACCGGGTTCCCGGATCGGCCGCGCCGTCCACGCCGGACGTCACCGGCGAATACACACCTGTCGCCCCAATTCGTGCCGGGGTGCCGCGAAATCGGCCGCAAGCCGATCCGCGGTTCGGACACGAAAGCGCCAGGGAGGCCCAACCCCGGAACCACCGCCACGCGGCCAGGCCGCGCGGCAGCGCCCTCACCTATCGCGGCGCCGGTTCCACTGCCTTCGGAGTCTTTGCAATGCCCCAGATCACCATGCGTCAGATGCTGGAAGCCGGCGTCCACTTCGGCCACCAGACGCGCTACTGGAACCCCAAGATGGGCCCGTACATCTTCGGCGCCCGCGGCAAGATCCATATCATCAACCTCGAGAAGACCGTTCCGCTGTTCAACGACGCGATGAACTTCATCTCGGGCATCGCCCAGAAGCGCGGCACCATCCTGTTCATCGGCACCAAGCGCTCGGCGCGCGAGTCGATCAAGGAAGAGGCCGAGCGTTGCGGCATGCCGTACATGACCCAGCGCTGGCTGGGCGGCACCCTGACCAACTTCCGCACCGTCAAGCAGTCGGTGTCGCGCCTGAAGGAACTGGAAGCCGGCGAAACCGACGGCACCTTCCTGAAGATGGTCAAGCACGAAGTGCTGGGCCTGCGTCGCGAGCGCGCCAAGCTGGAAGCCTCGCTGGGCGGCATCAAGGACATGAACCGCCTGCCCGACGCGCTGTTCGTGATCGACATCGGCCATGAAGACATCGCGATCAAGGAAGCCAAGAAGCTCGGCATCCCGGTCATCGCCGTGGTCGACACCAACTACGATCCGGCCCTGGTCGACTACGCCATCCCGGGCAACGACGACGCCATCCGCGCCGTGCAGCTGTACGCCCGCGCCGCCGCCGACGCCGTGCTCGAAGGCAAGGCCGCCGCTCCGTCGGCCGGCGTGCGCGAGGAAGAGTTCGCCGAAGCCGGCGAAGAAGGCGCCGCCAAGGACGACCGCAAGGCCCCGCGCGGCCGCGCGCCGGCCAAGAAGGGCCCGGCCCCGGCCGCGAAGAAGGCCGACGGCGAAGCGCCGGCTGCCGAGTAAGCGTCATGTAATGCAGCCGCGCCACACTGCGCGGCTGCGATTACCCGTATCCGTTCCGGGCGGCCGCCGCGCAAGCGGCGATGCGTTGCCGCGATCCGCGACGAAAGCGCGGCCCGCGCCGTCCCTGCCCGGACTTTATCGAACACCCGAGGTAACCCCATGGCTGAAATCACCGCTTCCCTGGTCAAGGAACTCCGCGAGCGCACCGGCGCCGGCATGATGGAGTGCAAGAAGGCCCTGACCGAAAACAACGGCGACCTCGACGCCGCCGCCGAGTGGCTGCGCAAGTCGGGCATCATCAAGCTCGAAAAGAAGGCTGATCGCGTTACCGCCGAAGGCCGCATCGCCGTCGCCCAGAACGGCGGCAAGGCCGTGCTGGTCGAGATCAACTCCGAAACCGACTTCGTCGCCAAGGACAGCAATTTCGTCAGCTTCACCGACACCGTCGCCCAGGTCGCCCTGAGCTCCGGCGCGGCCGACGTGGAAGCCCTGAAGGCCGCCAAGGTGCCGTCGGGCGAGACCGTCGAGGAAACCCGCGCCGCGGTCATCGCCAAGATCGGCGAGAACATTCAGGTCCGCCGCATGGTCGCGATCGACAGCGCCAACAACGTCGCCGCCTACGTGCACGGCGGCAAGATCGGCGTGCTGATCGAACTCAAGGGCGGCGATGCCGACCTGGCGCGCGGCCTGGCGATGCATGTCGCGGCGATGAACCCGCCGCACATCAAGGCCAGCGACGTGCCGGCCGCGTTCGTCGAGAAGGAAAAGGAAATCGAGCTGGCCAAGATGTCCGAGAAGGACAAGGCCAAGCCGGCCGACATCCTGGAGAAGATCATCGGCGGCAAGATCGCCAAGATCGTCAACGAGGTCACCCTGTACGGCCAGACCTATGTGCTCGGCGACCAGACCGTCGAGCAGGTGGTCAAGGCCGCCGGCGCCGAGGTGGTCGGCATGCACCGCCTGGCCGTGGGCGAAGGCATCGAGAAGCAGGTCGACGACTTCGCCGCCGAAGTCATGAAGCAGGCCGGCCTGGCGTAAGCCCAGCCGTTGCGAAGCGAGACGAAAAAGGCCGCGGATTCCGCGGCCTTTTTCTTTGTTCGGGGTTCGGGGTTCGGGACTCGGGACTCGGGACTCGGGTTTCGGGTTTCGGGTTTCGGGATTCGGGAACCGGGAACCGGGAACCGGGAACCGGGGATCGGGGATCGGGGATCGGGGATCGGGGATCGGGCAATAGCGTATCCGCCTACCGTCATGCCCGCGCAGGCGGGCATCCAGGGCTCATCGCGACATGGCTCTGAAGCCTGTGGATCCCCGCCTGCGCGGGGATGACCATTGGGGGGCGCAAGATAGCGCGCAGACGGCAGGCGAATCGCCGCGCGGCCTCACTCGATCGGCGGGCAGGATTCGGAGTAATACGAACTCTTCGACAGGTACACCCATTGCCCGCCGCTCCAACGGTACTTGACCGTGACCACCTCGTAGGCCCAGCCGCGGTCCTCGCAGTTGGTCTGGCTCATGATCTCGCCCTCGACCGGGTCGGCCCGGGCCACCGGCAGCAGCAGCAGTCCCACCAACACCAGCAGCACCAGCAGCACCACCAGCAGGATCGACTTGCCCAGCACGCGCAACGCATTCCGATACGTCATCTCACCCCTCCTGGGAACGGCGAACGGCTCGCCGCCCCGATCTTAGCCAGACCGGGACCCGGCGCCTGCGCCGCGCTCCGTCAGATCCGACAGGCCGGCCGCCGCAACCACGACCGCCGTCGCAAAGCCGCGCGCCCAGGGCGGGCACGGACACAAAAAAGGCCGCGTCGTCGACGCGGCCTCGGCAGTCCGGGCGCAGGCGCCCGCGGGCTCAGCCCTGCTGCTGGAAATACACCTCTTCGTACGGCTGCACCACGACCCAGCCGGTGCCGGCGAACTTGAGCTGCACGCTCTCGCCCGAGCCGCGGCCGAACAGGGTGCCCAGCGAGATGTCGGTGACGATGTCCGGGCTCAGCCCGCCCGACCAGGCCACGGTCGCGTTCGGGTCGGTGAACACCGGCTGGTCCGGGGTCACCGCCAGGGTCAGCGGCTCGTAGTGCGAGGTGATCGCGACCACGCCCTGGCCGCTGAGCTTGATGTTGAACAGGCCGCCGGAGACCATGCCGGCGACCTTGCGCATCATCTTGATGTCCGAGGCGATGCCGTCCTCGTAGGCCAGCACGTCGTTGCCGTTGACGAAGATCGACTCGCCGTTCAGGCGCAGCAGGGTGATCTTCTTGCCGGCGTCGGCGATGTAGACCCGACCCTGGCCTTCCATCTTCATCAGCTGGGTGCCTTCGCCGCTGATCGCCTTCTTCAGCAGATTGCCCAGGCCCTGCTCCAGCACGCCCTGGCGGACGAACTTGACCCCGCCGCGGTAGGCGACCATCGAACCGGCCTTGGCCCAGACCCGGCCGTTGAGCTTGACCTCGAGCAGGTGCGAGCTTTCCAGTTCGAACGCCTCCTGGCTGAGGTCCTTCTGCTTGGAAGCCTCGAGGAATTCGTTGAGATTCTTGATCGACACGGTCCATCTCCTTGGGTGGTGCGCGGCGCGCGCCGCGGCGGCGCCGGCGCGATGCGGCGGTCCCGCCACGGGACCGGCGGCGCGATGATACGGGATCGCGGCGGCGCGACGATGGCGAAACCGGTCGCGGTCGGCGCGCGACGGCGATCGCACCCCGCCGCGCCCCCGGCGACGGCCGCCGGAGCGCGCGGCTTACCCCAATCGCGTCCAAACCGCGGGCGACCGGCTCGATTCCGCACGCCGCAGCATGGAGGGCTTGGGCTACAATTCCGCCGCCCCGTCGCTCCCCCGAGAAAGCCCATGTCCCAGCTCGCCTATCGCCGTGTCTTGTTGAAACTTTCCGGCGAGGCGCTGATGGGCGACGAGGATTACGGCATCGATCCCAAGGTGATCGGCCGCCTCGCCCGCGAGGTCATCGAAGTCCAGCAGGCCGGCGCCGAAGTCGCGCTGGTCATCGGCGGCGGCAACATCTTCCGCGGCGCCGGCCTGGCCGCCGGCGGCATGGACCGGGTCACCGGCGACCAGATGGGCATGCTCGCCACGGTCATCAACGCCCTGGCCATGCAGGATTCGCTGGAGAAGCTCGGCGCCAAGGTGCGGGTGATGAGCGCGATCAAGATCAACGACGTGTGCGAGGACTACATCCGCCGCCGCGCCATCCGCCACCTGGAAAAAGGCCGCCTGGCGATTTTCGCCGCCGGCGTCGGCAGCCCGTTCTTCACCACCGACTCGGGCGCCGCGCTGCGCGCGATCGAGATCGGCGCCGACCTGCTGCTGAAGGCGACCAAGGTCGACGGCGTGTACGACAAGGACCCGAAGAAGCACAGCGATGCGGTGCGCTTCGACAAGCTCAGCTACGACGAGGTGATCAGCCGCGACCTGCAGGTCATGGACACCGCCGCGTTCGCGCTGTGCCGCGACAGCGAACTGCCGCTGCGCATCTTCGACATGAGCCAGCCGGGCGTGCTGCTGAAGATCCTGCGCGGCGAAAACATCGGCACCCTGGTGCAGGGCCGCGGCTGACCCCCGCCCGCCCCGCGCCGATAAGGACGGCCGCCTGAGGGCGGCCGTTTTCGTTTTCGTTGGCGCCCGGCTGCGCCGGCGCGTCGGTCGCTCGGCTCAGCCTTCGCGGCTGAGCCGGCGCGCCGCTTCGGCGGCGGCGCGCGCGGCCTCGCCGGCGGCCTGCTCGGCGGCGCGGGCCGCCGCATCGGCTTCGCGCACCGCCAGCTCGGCCGCATGCCGGGCCTGCTCGGCAACGCGTTCGGCGGCCGTCTGTTCGCCCGCCGCCTGCCGCGCCCGGGCCCGCGCCGCTTCGCGCGCCGCCACCGTCTGCGCCTGCTGGCCTTCGCGGCGCGCCTGTTGCTGCGCGCGCACCGCCTCGCGGGTCGCCGCCGCCTGCGCCTGCAAGCCCTCGCGGCGCGCCCGCTCGGCCTCGCGCCGGCCCTGCTCGGCGGCGCGCAGGCCTTCCGCTCGCGCCCGCGCCGCCTCGAGCCGGCCCTGTTCGGCCGCGCGCAGGCCCTCCGCCCTGGCCTGCTCGCCCGCGCGCCGGGCCTCGGTCGCGGCGACCTCGGCCTGCGCGGCGGCTGCGCGCGAGTCGCGGACGCGCTGCTTGAGCCGTGCGCGCGTCGCCGGATCGGTCACTTCGCGGTACTGGCCGCCCTCGTCGATGCGGTAGTAGCGCTCGCCGCGCACCGCCCAGCGCTGCATCGCGCCGCCGCCGAGCTCGGTGATGAAGGTTTCGCCCCGGCCCTGGTCGGCGATCGATACCGTGCCCGGCGCCGCGTCCGCGGCGGCGATCCGGTACGGGGCCAGGCCGAGCGCGGCGACCGCGGCGGTCAGGCACAGGGCGAGCAGGCGCGAAGTCGGAACGGCGTTGTGCAGCATGGTCAGTCTCCTCTTGAGGATCAGATAGGTCGGCGAGGCGCTGGCGAGCCCGGCCTGCGGCCGCGCGCCGACGCCCAGCCGCACCAGCAGGCGGCCGTAGTCCTGGGCGGCGTAGCGCCGGCTGTCGAGCACGGCCGCGTCGACCGCGGCCTCGCGCGCCAGGGCGTACTCGCGAGCGATCAGGTGGGCCAGCGGGTGGAAGAAAAACAGCCATTGCGCCGCGGCCGGCACCCAGCCCCACCACAGGTCGCCGCGACGCAGGTGTTCGAGTTCGTGGTGCAGGGCCATTTCCAGCTCGGCCGCGCTCATGCCCGCCAGCCGCGCCTGCGGCAGCAGCACCGTGGCCGGCCACGGGCCCAGCAACTGCGGCGATTCGATCTGCGCCGACAGCCGCAGCGCCGGCATCCGGCGCAGGTCGAGCGCGACGCCGAGCCGGCGCCATATCCGCAGCGCGTCGGGGTGCTCGCAAGATTGCGAATCGGCCAGGCGGCGGCGCGCGGCGCGCCAGGCCCACACCTGCGGCGCCAGCGTCGCCAAGCAGCCGGCCAGCCACAGCCCGGCCAGCGCCAGCGACCACAGCGGCAGGCCCGGGCCGGCGCCCGGCGCCGCATTCGCCGCTTCGCCGGCGGCGATCGCGAACGGCAGGCGCTCCGGCCAGGGCGCGGCCGGCAGTCCGTCGCCGGCGGCCAGCGCCGGCCACCACCACGGCGCCGACAACGCCAGCGGTGTCGGCCAACACAGGCCGATCAGCAACTGCAAGGCCGCCAGCCACCACAGCCGGCAGCGCGCCGCCGCGCTGAGCCGCGGCAGCCAGCGGCAGGCCGCGGCCACCAGCGCCACCAGCAGCAGCGATTGCAGGCTCGCCGCCGCCAGCCTGACGATCAGTTCCGGCACCCAGTGCGCATCGATGCCCATGTCAGCCGTCCTTGCGCCGCGATTGCAGCTGCGCGACCAGTTCTTCCAGTTCGCCCAATTCCTCGTCGCTGACCTCGCCGCGCTGCGACATCCAGGCCACGAACGGCGACAGCGAACCTTGCAGGGTGTTGGCGACGAACTGGCCGACCGCCGAGCGCATGACTTCGTCGGGCGCGGTCGCGCTGGCGTAGCGGTACACGCCGCCGGCCTTGCGCCGGCGCAGGAAGCCCTTGGCGCGCAGGCGCTCCATCATGGTCAGCACGGTCGAACGGGCCAGGCCGCGGGCCTGGCCGTAGTAGGCCGCCACTTCGCCGACCGAGGCGTCGCCGCGCTCGTCCAGGTAGTGCAGCAGGGCCAACTCCTGGTCGCCGATCGATTTGCGGTTCATGGATCCTCCTGACTACGTCTGTAGTCAGAGTGCGTTTGACTACAGACGTAGTCAAGCGGCCGAAAGTCATGGGTCCGGGGCCGCGGGACGGCGGCGCGAGCGTTCCGGCAGCGCCGCTCCAATCTCGGATTCCGTGCCCGGCTGCCGGGTTTGAAGCCGCGCCGCGGCGGCTTGTAATAGTGTTCGTGCCCGGCCGCGTGACAGCATGGCCGCATGCATTCCCACGGCCACCACCACCACGCCCACGGCGGCACCCGCGCCTTCGCCGCGGTGACCCTGATCAACCTCGCCTACACCGTGCTCGAGGCCGGCTACGGTTTCGCCACCAATTCGCTGGCGCTGCTGTCCGACGCCCTGCACAACCTCGGCGACGTGCTCGGGCTGGGCCTGGCCTGGGGCGCCGCCGCCCTGGCCCGGCGCAGCCCCACCGACCGCCATACCTACGGCTGGCGCCGCGCGACCCTGCTCTCGCCGCTGGCCAACGCGCTGCTGCTGGTCGCCTTTTCCGGCGCCCTGGGCTGGGAGGCGATCCGCCGCTTCGGCGCGCCGCCGCAGATTCCGGCCTTGCCGGTGATGCTGGTCGCGGCGATCGGCATCGCGGTCAACCTGGGCGCGGCCTGGCTGGTGCGCGACGGCCACGAGCACGACCTCAACCGCCGCGGCGCCTTCCTGCATTTGATGGCCGATGCCGCGGTGTCGCTGGCGGCGGTGCTGGCCGGCGCCGGCATGTGGCTGACCGGCTGGGCCTGGCTCGACCCGGCGATCGCCTTGCTGATCGGCGCGGTGGTCGCGATCGGCGCATTCGGCCTGCTGCGCGAAAGCTTCGACGCGGCGATGGACGCGGTGCCGCGCAGCATCGACCGCGGCGAAGTCGAGGCGCTGCTGCGCGCGCAGCCGGGCGTGGAGACCGTGCATCATCTGCACATCTGGTCGCTGGGCGCCGGCGAGATCGCGATGACCGCACACATCGTGCGCCCCGACGACAGCGACCACGACGCTTTCATCGACCGCCTCAACCGCGAGCTCGACCGCCGCTTCGGCATCAATCACCCGACCCTGCAGGTCGAGCACGGCCGCGCCTGCGAGCACGACCGCCACGACCGCGCGCCGCACGGCGGCCACGGCCATGACCATGGCCATGAGCACCACGAGCACGGCCACCGCCGCGCCCCTCATCGCGACGAAGACGGTTGCGGCCACGACCACCGCCACGGTCACCACCCCGCCGGCCACGATGGCGGCCATCCGCACGATCACGATCGCGATCGCCCGCCCCCGCATCCGCAGTGTCCGACCCCCGGCCCATCGGCGTCGCGCTGAGGTCCATGCTGCATCGCAGCGAAGCGCGCCGGGGCGCCGAATCGCCCGCCGTCCTCGCCCTCCGGCGCGCGCAAACCGTGACCGCCGACGCCCGACGCGCCGCCCCGGCGGCGCTTGCGCGGCCCCCTCGGGGCGGCCGCCCGGCCCGCAAAACCCGCCCGAGCCCATATAATCCCGCGATTACCCTTGCAGTTACCGTTACGAAAGGACCGGAGCCGGCGATGCTCAACGACATCAAGAAAGACGCACAGAACCGCATGGCCAAGAGCGTGGAAGCGTTCCGCCACGATCTGACCAAGGTCCGCACCGGCCGCGCCTCCACTGCGCTGGTGGACCATCTGAAAGTCAACTACCACGGTTCCGACATGCCGTTGAACCAGGTCGCCAGCGTCCAGGTCAGCGATGCGCGCACCCTGACCATCACCCCGTGGGAAAAGCAGATCGTCGGCGCGGTCGAGAAGGCCATCCTCGCCTCCGACCTGGGCCTGACCCCGAACACCGCCGGCACGGTGATCCGGATCAACCTGCCTGCGCTGACCGAAGAGCGCCGCAAGGAGCTGACCAAGGTCGTGCACAGCGAAAGCGAGAACGCCAAGGTCGCGGTCCGCAACATCCGCCGCGACGCCAACCATCAGGCCAAGGAACTGCTCAAGGACAAGAAGGTCACCGAGGACGAGCTGCGTCGGTTCGAGGACGAGATCCAGAAGGTCACCGACAGCGCGATCAAGGACGTCGACGGCGTGGTCAAGGCCAAGGAACAGGAGTTGATGGCGGTCTGACGCCGCCAGGCGCCGCACGCGGGTTCGACTGAACTTCCGCGCGCCGCGCCGGTCCAGTTCCGGGTCCCGCGCGCGCGGCCCCGGCTCCGCCCGGCCGCCATCCCCCGTCAACGGCCGACCGTCCGCCTACCGAGATCCCCGTCATCGGCGCCATGCCCAACGAGTCCGCCCCCTCGCCCGCCCGCATCCCGCGCCACCTCGCCGTCATCATGGACGGCAACGGCCGTTGGGCCGAACGCCGGCGCCGGCCGCGCATCATCGGCCACCGCGCAGGCGCCCGCACGGTCAACGTCTGCATCGATTTCTGCATCGCCCGCGGCATCCGGGCGCTGACCCTGTTCGCGTTCTCGAGCGAGAACTGGGGCCGCCCGGAGGACGAAGTCGGCGGGCTGATGAAGCTGTTCCTCAACGCGCTGGAGCGCGAAGTCGAAGAGCTGCACCGGCGCGGCGTGCGGGTGCGCTTCATCGGCGAACGCGAACGCTTCTCGGCCCAAATCCGCGAACGCATGGCCGCGGCCGAGGCGCAGACCCGCGCCAACGACCGCCTGCACCTGACCATCGCCGCCAGCTACGGCGGCCGCTGGGACATCGTCCAGGCGGCGCGTTCGCTGGCCGCCGACGTCGCCGCCGGCCGGCTGGCCGCGGACGCGATCGACGAATCCCTGTTCGCCTCGCGGATTTGCCTGGCCGACCTGCCGCCGCCGGATCTGTTCATCCGTACCGGCGGCGACACCCGGATCAGCAATTTCCTGCTCTGGCAGCTGGCCTATACCGAACTGTGGTTCACCGAGGCGCTGTGGCCCGAACTCGACGAGGCGATGCTGCAACGCGCGCTGGAGGAGTTCGGCGGCCGCGAACGGCGCTTCGGCCTGACCGGGGCGCAAATCGCCGCCCAGCCCAAAGAGACCGTTGAATGACCCGAACCCGCCTGCTCGCCGCGCTGGTCATGGCGCCCGTCGCGATCGCTGCGATCCTGCTGCTGCCGACGCCGTGGATGATCGCCGTGGCCGCGGTGCTGTTCCTGGCCGGCCTGTGGGAGTGGTTCGACCTGGCCGAGATCGAGGACACCCTGTCGCGCACCGTGCTGCTGGTCGCGCACCTGGCGCTGATGGTGACCATCGTCTGGGCGTCGCGCGGCGGCGGCATGGGCGCGGTGCAGGCGCCGTCGATGGTGTTGTTCAAGATCGCCTCGCTGGTCGGCGTGGTGTGGTGGCTGCTGGCCCTGCTGTGGCTGCAGCGCTTCCAGTTCGCCAGCAACCACGAGACCTATGCGCGGGCGTTCAAGCTCGCCGCGGCGGCGCTGAGCGTGATTCCGGCCTGGTGCGCGCTGGCCTGGATCCACGCCGAGGGCCCGAACGGCCATTGGTGGCTGCTGACCGCGCTGGCCGTGGTCTGGGCCGCCGACAGCGGCGCCTATTTCGCCGGACGCAAGTTCGGCATGCTCAAGCTGGCCCCGCGGGTCAGCCCGAACAAGACCGTCGAAGGCCTGATCGGCGGCGCGATCGCCGGCGTCGCCGCCGGCGTGGGCTTTTCGCTGCTGGCCGGCGCCCGCACCGAGCAATTGCACTGGATCGCGCTGGTGTCGCTGGCGGCGGTGCTGTTCTCGGTAGTCGGCGATCTGTTCGAAAGCCTGCTCAAGCGCCATGTCGGGGTCAAAGACTCCGGTCATCTGATTCCGGGCCACGGCGGCATCCTCGACCGCATCGACGGCGTGCTCGCCGCGCTGCCGGTGTTCGCGCTCGGCAAGGCCATCTTCGGGTTCTGATCCGGCCATGACCGCTCCCGCCCGCAAGGTCGCCGTACTCGGCGCCACCGGTTCGATCGGCACGTCCGCGCTGGACGTGATCGCGCGCCACCCCGATTCGCTGCGCGCCAGCGTGCTCGCCGCCGGCGGCAAGGTCGACGCCCTGCTCGCGTTGTGCGAACGCCATCGCCCCGAGCACGCGGTGATCGCCGACCCGGGCGGCTTCGCCGCGCTGCGCGACGGCCTGCGCGAACGCGGCCTGGCCACCCAGGCCCATGGCGGCGACCAGGCCCTGGTCGAACTGGTCGGCTCGCCGGTCTGCGACACCGTGGTCGCGGCCATAGTCGGCGCGGCCGGGCTGACCTCGACCCTGGCCGCCGCCCGCGCCGGCAAGCGCCTGCTGCTGGCCAACAAAGAGTCCCTGGTGCTGGCCGGCGAGCTGCTGATGGACGCCGCCGCCCAGGCCGGCGCCTGCATCGTGCCGATCGACAGCGAGCACAATGCGATCTTCCAGTGCCTGCCCGACGCGCACGCCCACGCCGGTCTCAAGCGGATCCTGCTGACCGCCTCCGGCGGCCCGTTCCGCGGCCGTACACGTTCGCAGCTGACCGAAGTCACCCCGGAACAGGCGGTGGCCCATCCCAAATGGTCGATGGGGCCGAAGATCTCGGTCGATTCGGCGACGCTGATGAACAAGGGCCTGGAAGTGATCGAGGCCCACCACCTGTTCGGGGTCGGCGGCGAACGCATCGAAGTGCTGGTGCACCCGCAAAGCCTGGTCCATTCGCTGGTCGAATTCGTCGACGGCTCGACCCTGGCCCAGCTCGGCCTGCCCGACATGCGCACCGCGCTGGCGGTGGGCTTCGGCTGGCCGCAAAGGATCGACTCGGGCGTGGCCGGGCTCGACCTGCTGGCCCACGGCCGGCTCGATTTCGAGCGCCCCGACCTCGCCGCCTTCCCCTGCCTGCGCCTGGCCTTCGAGGCCCTGGCCGCAGGCGGCACCGCGCCGGCGGTGCTGAACGCCGCCAACGAAGTGGCGGTTTCAGCGTTTCTTCAGCGGCGCATCGGTTTCCTAGCGATACCGGCGCTGGTCGAGGACACCCTCGCCGCGCTCCCCTCCCAACCGGCCAGTTCGCTGGCGGCGTTGCGCGACGCCGACCAACGGGCCCGCCGCCACGCCGAACAGGCGATCGTTCAACGAGCCTGAACCATGGCAGCAGCCCAGCCACCGTCGTCGAGGCAGCCATGAGCGAGGTCCTGGGATCGCTGTGGTGGCTCATCATCAGCATCGGCTTGCTGGTGACCATCCACGAGTTCGGCCATTTCTGGGTCGCCCGCCGCTGCGGGGTCAAGGTGCTGCGCTTCTCGATCGGCTTCGGCAAGCCGCTGTGGCTGCGCAAGGGCGCCGACGGCACCGAGTACGCGATCGGCGCGATTCCGCTCGGCGGCTACGTCAAGATGCTCGACGAGCGCGAATTCGAGATTCCCGACGCGCTGATCCCGCAGGCCTTCAACCGCAAGCCGGTGTGGCAGCGCATCGCCATCGTCGCCGCCGGCCCGGTCGCCAACCTGGTCCTGTGCGTGGCCCTGTTGTGGGGCATGTTCGTGATCGGCCGCCCCGACTTCGCGCCGGTGATCGGCGACGCCGTCGGCCTGGCCGCCGAGTCGGGACTGCGCCGCGGCGACAGCGTGCTGCGGATCGGCGACCGCGACACCCCGACCTGGAGCGAGGTGCAACTGGCCCTGCTGCCCTACGCGCTGGACCGCGAGGACGTGGCGGTGCGGATCCGCGCCGAGAACGGCGCGCAGACCACCCGCCAACTGCAGCTGTCGCGCCTGCCGGCGGAGTTCGACGAGCGCCGCGCGGTGCAGATCGTCGGCCTCAGCGGCCGCCACGAGCTGCGCCCGACCGTGATCGGCCGGATCGCGCCGGACACCCCGGCCTGGGGCGTGCTGGCCGAGGGCGACCGGGTCACCGCGCTCGACGGCGATCCGGTGCGCAGTTGGGACGACCTCAGCGCGGCGGTGACCAAGCTCGGCGAGCGCGGCGGCGCGGCGATGATAGAAGTGGCCCGCAACGGCGACCGCCTGGCGCTGGAAATCGCCCCCAAGCCGATGACCAGGCCCGACGGCGGAACCTACTGGGGCCTGGGCCTCACCGCGGCCGCCATGCCCGAGCCGGCGCGCGACGCGGTGCTGCGCTACGGCCCGCTGCAGGCGGTGCCGGCGGCGCTGCGCGAGGGCGTGCACCAGACCGAGCAGTTGTTCGCGATGATCGGCCGCGCCTTCACCGGCCGGGTCTCGCTGCAGAACACGGTGGCCGGCCCGGTGACCATCGGCCGCGCCGCCAATGCCTATGCCCGCAACGGGCCGGCCTGGTATCTGCAGCTGCTGGCCCTGCTGTCGCTGAGCCTGGGCATCCTGAACCTGCTGCCGATCCCGATCTTGGACGGCGGTCACCTGCTGTATTACCTTATCGAGCTGGTCAAAGGCAGCCCGGTCAGCGAGCGCGTGATGGCGGCCGGACATTTCGTCGGCCTGGCCCTGATCGCCAGCCTGATGGGCCTGGCGTTCTACAACGACATCCTGAACAACTTGGTGCGCTGATGCCGGCCTGACGCTCGAACGAACGCTTTGCCCTCTATCCTGCCGCACTTCGACCCGATGCCCGACTGCCGGCATCCAGCCCCAAACGGACGTAATGATGACGCGAATCCCTAATCGCCGCCTGCTCGCCCTCGCCCTTGCCACGGCAATGACCTCGGCGCCGGCGATTCCCGCGATGGCGCAGTCCGCCGATCCGTTCTCGCTGGGCGGCGGCGCGCCGAACGCTCCGGCACCGGGTTCGTTCACGGTCAGCGACATCCGCATCGACGGGCTGCAGCGCATCTCCGCCGGCACCGTCTTCACCTACCTGCCGGTCGAGCGCGGCGACACGATGGACACGGCCAAGGCCGGCGACGCCATCCGCGCGCTGTACAAGACCGGCTTCTTCGAAGACGTCCGGCTCGACCGCCAGGGCACCATCCTGGTGGTCACCGTCGCCGAGCGTCCGGCGATCAACAAGCTGACCCTGACCGGCAACAAGGACATCAAGAGCGAAGACCTGCTCAAGGGCCTGAAGGAAATCGGCCTGGCCGAAGGCGAGACCTTCGACCGCCTGGCCCTGGACAAGGTCACCCAGGACCTGACCCGGCAGTACAACAACCGCGGCAAGTACAACGTCGAGATCACCAACTCGGTGAACCGCCTCGACCGCAACCGCGTCGACCTGACCATCACCGTCAAGGAAGGCAAGGCGGCCAAGATCCGCCACATCAACCTGATCGGCAACGACAAGTTCGAGCAGAAGGACATCCTCGACGGTTGGGAATCGCGCGAGCACAACTGGCTCAGCTGGTACCGCCGCGACGACCAGTACTCGCGCGAAAAGCTGTCCGGCGACCTGGAAAAGCTCAACTCCTATTACCTCGACCGCGGCTACGTCGACTTCAGCATCGACTCGACCCAGGTCGCGATCAGCCCGGACCGCCAGGACATGTTCCTGACCGCCGGCGTCACCGAGGGCGACCAGTACAAGGTCGCCAGCGTGCAGGTCACCGGCGACACCATCCTGCCCAAGGAAGAGATCGAGAAGCTGGTCATCGTCAAGCCGGAACAGATCTTCTCGCGCCGCCTGCTCGAGATCAGCTCCGACGCGATCACCGCGACCCTGGGCAACGTCGGCTACGCCTTCGCCCAGGTCAATCCGATCCCTGACGTCAACCGCGAGAACAAGACCGTCGGCATCAACATGCAGGTGGTGCCGGGCCCGCGCGTCAACGTGCGCCGGATCGTGTTCAAGGGCAACACCCGCACCGCCGACGAAGTGCTGCGCCGCGAAATGCGCCAGTTCGAAGGCACCTGGTATTCGCAGGCGGCGATCGACCGCTCAAAGATCCGCCTGCAGGGCCTGGGTTACTTCGAGAACGTCGACGTCGAGAGCAAGCCGGTGCCCGGCACCAACGACCAGGTCGACGTGGTCTACAACCTCAAGGAAACCACCTCGGGCAGCTTCGTGTTCGGCCTGGGCTATTCGCAGCTGGGCAAGCTGACCACCCAGATCCAGCTGTCGCAGAACAACTTCCTCGGCAGCGGCAACCGCGTGTCGGTGCAGGCGCAGCGCAGCCGTTACCAGTCGCGCTACGACTTCTCCTACACCAACCCCTACTTCACCGACGACGGCGTCTCGCTGGGCTACAACCTGTCCTGGCGCGAACTCGACTACTCCGACTTCAACACCGCCCAGTACTCGACCACCAACGGCACCGCCCAGGTCGTGCTCGGCGTGCCGCTGACCGAGACCGACTCGGTGACCGGCCTGCTCGGCATCGACAGCAACGAGATCCTGGCGTTCGAGAACACCGCGCCGCCGAGCATCATCGATTACCTCGACGCGCTCGGCCAACGCACCTTCCACGCCTGGCGCGCGCAGATCGGCTGGGGCCGCAACAGCCTCAACCATGCGCTGACCCCGACCGCCGGCACCCAGCAGCGGGTGTGGCTGGAAGCGACCCTGCCGGGCTCGACGGTCGAGTACTACAAGATCAACTACAACTTCTCCAAGTTCTGGCCGCTGTCGCGCCACCTGGTGCTCAACACCCGCGCCGAACTGGGCTACGGCGACAGCTACGGCAAGGACAGCAGCCGCATCATCGACCGCGACGGCCCCGGCGGCGAGCCGCCGGAGACCATCACCGCGACCGGCCTGCCGTTCTTCGAGAACTTCTACGCCGGCGGCGTGCGCTCGGTGCGCGGCTTCACCGACAACACCCTCGGCCCGCGCGAGGCCGCCTTCGTCGGCGCGACCTACAAGCAGCCGCTGGGCGGCGCGTTCAAGACCACCGGTTCGCTGGAAATGTATTTCCCGACCCTGCTCGACACGCCGGCCGCGCGCATCTCCGCGTTCGTCGACTTCGGCAACGTCTACAAGGACTACGACGCCTTCGACGCGGGCGAGCTGCGCGCCTCGGCCGGTATCGCCCTGATGTGGCGCTCGCCGATGGGCCCGATCTCGATCAGCTACGCCTTCCCGTTCAAGAAGCAGGGTCCGGAGTACAACGCGCAAGGCCAGCAGCTCGACCGCGGCGACGAACTGGAACGCCTGCAGTTCACCTTCGGCGGCACGTTCTGATCGCCGACCGCGCTTTGGGCACCGTGCTGTGAGCGCCGAGGGTTACACCGCGCGGGAACTGGCCGAGCGCTTCGCGCTCGGCTTGCGCGGCGACGGCGCCGCGCGCGTGCTCGGCGTCGGCACCCTGGCCCGGGCCGAGCCCGGCCAGCTGGCCTTCCTCGCCAATCCCAAGTACCGCGCCCAGCTCGCCGCGAGCCGCGCCGGTGCGGTGGTGATGCGCGAGGACGACGCCGAGGGCTACGCCGGCACCGCGCTGATCGCCCGCGATCCCTACGCCGCCTTCGCCAAGATCTCGGCCCTGTTCGAGCCGCGCCCGCTGCGCGAACCCGGCATCCACGCCTCGGCCGCGATCGATCCCAGCGCGGAAGTGTCCGCCGGAGCGCATATCGGCCCCTTCGTCAGCATCGGCGCGCGCAGCCGCATCGAGGCCGGCGCCATCGTCGGCCCCGGCTGCGTGATCGGCGAGGACTGCGTGGTCGGCGCCGGCAGCGAGCTGATCGCCCGGGTGACCCTGGTGACCCGGGTCCGGCTCGGCCAGCGCGTGCTGATCCATCCCGGCGCGGTGCTCGGCGCCGACGGCTTCGGCCTGGCGATGGAGGCCGGCCGCTGGCTCAAGGTGCCCCAGCTCGGCGGCGTCGTGGTCGGCGACGATTGCGAGATCGGCGCCAACACCACCATCGACCGCGGCGCGATCGAGGACACGGTGCTGGAAGAGGACGTGCGCCTGGACAACCAGATCCAGATCGGCCACAACGTCCGCATCGGCGCCCACAGCGCCATGGCCGGCTGCTCGGCCGCGGCCGGCAGCGCCCGGATCGGCCGCTACTGCCTGATCGGCGGCGGCGCCGGGGTGCTCGGCCACCTGGAGCTGTGCGACAAGGTCGTGATCACCGCGATGAGCCTGGTCACCAGCTCGATCCGCGAGCCGGGCGAGTACTCCTCCGGCACGCCGCTGATGGACAACCGCAGCTGGCGCAAGAACGCCGCCCGGTTCAAGCAGCTCGACGCGATCGCCCGCCGCAACCCGCGTCCGCGCGAGGGCGGCTGAGCCGCCCTGCCCCGGCGCCACCATACGCCGGCGCCACACCCGCGGCGAAAACTGCGGGACAATGGGCATTGCGGCGCAAGCCGATCACGACGGGCCGCGGACGGACCGCGGACTCCCAGCGCAGGACGCGCATAACGGAAGAACCCAAGAAGATGAGCCAGACCCTGCAACTCCCGCTCGACGTTACGGCGATCCAGAAGCTGCTGCCGCACCGTTACCCGTTCCTGCTGGTCGACCGCGTGGTCGAGTTCGAAGCCCACAAGCGCGTGCTCTGCCGCAAGAACGTGAGTTGCAACGAGCCCTTCTTCAACGGCCACTTCCCCGGCCACCCGGTGATGCCGGGCGTGCTGGTGATCGAAGCGCTGGCCCAGGCCGGCGGCATCCTGACCCAGCTCTCGCACGGCGGCGTCGCCGACGGCCGCCTGTTCTACCTGGTCAAGATCGACAACGCCAAGTTCTCGCGCATGGTCACCCCGGGCGACTGCCTGGAGCTGGAGGTCACGCTCAAGCGCACCATCCGCAACATGGCCATCTATACCGGCGTGGCCCGCGTCGACGGCGAGCAGGTCGCCTGCGCCGACATCGTCTGCGCCGAGGTCAAGGAGTGACGCGATGAGCGCCACGATCCACCCCACCGCCTTCGTCGAACCCGGCGCCCGCCTCGGCGACGGCGTCGTGGTCGGCCCGTTCTGCTACATCGGCGACCAGGTCGAGGTCGGCGACGGCACCGTGTTCGGCCCGCACTGCGTGGTCCACGGCCCGACCCGGATCGGCCGCGGCAACCGCTTCTACGCCCAGTGCGCGATCGGCGGCGACCCGCAGGACAAGAAATTCGCCGGCGAACGCACCGAGCTGGAAATCGGCGACGACAACGTGTTCCGCGAGTTCGTCACCGTCAACCGCGGCACCGGCAACGGCGGCGGCCTGACCCGGATCGGCAACGGCAACTGGTTCCTGGCCTACACCCACGTCGCCCACGATTGCCAGGTCGGCAACCAGTGCGTGTTCTCCAACAACTCGACCCTGGCCGGCCACGTCACCGTGGAAGACCAGGTGATCATGAGCGGCTTCTCCGGCATCCACCAGTTCTGCCGGATCGGCGCGCACGCCTTCATCGGCATGGGCGCGCTGGTCAACGGCGACGTGCCGCCGTTCCTGATGGTCGCCCAGGACGGCTACGGCCGCCCGCGCGGGATCAACAGCGAAGGCCTCAAGCGCCGCGGCTTCGACGCCGAACGCATCGGCGCGATCAAGCGCGCTTACCGCACCCTGTACGTCTCCGGCGCTTCGCTGGAAGAAGCGCGGGCCAAGCTCGAGGACATCGCCGCCGACAGCCCGGACGTGCGCGCCCTGCTCGACTTCATCGGCAACGGCGAGCGGCCGTTGCTGCGCTGAAGCGCGATGACAGCGACGATCCGACGCTTGCGCATCGGCCAGACCGTCTTCGCCTACGCCGTGGACGGGGCGCAACGGCGCGCCGAGGTCGCCGAGATCTTCATCGACGAACGCCCGCTCACGCAGTGGCTGGGCATCGCCCGCGACCTCGGCAACGCCGACAGCGACCTGGAAGTCCCGCGCCCGCCGGCGCTGGTCGAACGCGGCTTCGCCGCGTTCCTCGGCCTGCAACCGGCGCACAATCAGCTCGGCAGCGCGCGCCTGGTGCTGTACCGCTGCCACTGCGGCTGCGACTACTGCGGCGTGGTGTCCTGTGTCCTGGAACTGGGCGAGGACCGGGTCGCGTGGCGCCAGGTGGCGCCGGAATACGAGCACGGCTTCGCCCCGACCGCGGACGCGGCCGACGTCGGCCCGCTGGACTTCGTCTTCGACTACCGCCAGTACCGGCGCGAACTGGAACGCCACTTTTCGGCCTCGCGGCCGGCGCGCTGAGCGCGGCGGCGGTCGCCGTCGCGGCCTGGCGCCGTGCCCGGGCGCGGCCGGAGCCGGTATCGCCGGCGCCTGCCCCGCGGCCCGCAAAAGCCGACGCGGGTCACGCCGTTTGGCAGCAAGTGCCGCTCGCCGGCCGCAATGGCCCCATGCCCGCGCCGTTCCAGGCGAGAATGCGGCACCGTCCTCATTCCCGGCCGGCCGTCGCGCTGCGTTTGCGCGCGAACCGGCGCCGGCTCGAACCGGAACGCTCCCTGCCCCGATGAACGCCCCTGCCGCCGTCGTCCCCGCCCCCATCGACCAGATCTTCCCCGCTCCGCCGCCCCCGCCGCCGCGCTACGCCCTGATCGCCGGCGAGGCCTCCGGCGACCTGCTCGGCGCCGCCCTGATCGAAGAGCTCAAGCGCCGCCACCCGGGCGCCGAGTTCGTCGGCATCGGCGGCGAGCAGATGCGCGCGGCCGGGATGGACACCTGGTTCGACGCCGGCGAACTGGCGGTGATGGGCCTGTCGGAAGTGCTCAAGCACCTGCCGCGCCTGCTGCGCCTGCGCCGCGACGTGCGCCAGCGGGTGCTGGACTGGAAGCCCGACGCGTTCATCGGCATCGATGCGCCCGATTTCAATCTCGGCGTCGAACGCTGGCTCAAGCAGCGCGGCGTGCGCACCGTGCACTACGTCAGCCCCTCGGTCTGGGCCTGGCGGCGCAAGCGCGCGCAGAAGATCGGTCACAGCGCCGACCGGGTGCTGTGCCTGTTCCCGATGGAGCCGCCGATCTACGCCGAGTTCGGCGTCGACGCGCGCTTCGTCGGTCATCCGCTCGCCGACGAGATGCCGATCCACCCCGACCGCGAGGAAGCGCGGATGAACCTGGGCCTGGACGAAGAAGCGCCGGTGCTGGCGATGCTGCCGGGCTCGCGGGTCGGCGAAATCGAACGCCTGGCCGGCGACTTCCTCGCCGCCGCCGCGCTCATGCTGGCCGCCGAGCCGCGCCTGAGCGTGGTCGCGCCGATGGCCAACGCCGCCTCGCGCGCCGCGTTCGAACGGATCCTGCAGGCGCACCCGGACGGTGCGCGGCTGAGCCGCGCGCTGCGCATCGTCGACCGCGGCGCGCGCACGGTGATGGTCGCCAGCGACGCGGTGCTGCTGGCCTCCGGCACCGCCACCCTGGAGGCGATGCTGGCCAAGCGGCCGATGGCGGTGGCCTACAAGGTCGCGCCGCTGACCTATGCCCTGGTCAAGGGCCTGGGCATGCTCAAGGTCGACCACTACGCCCTGCCGAACGTGCTCGCCGGCGAAGCGCTGGTGCCGGAGCTGATGCAGGCCGAGTGCACGCCGGAGAACCTGGCCGGCGCCTGCCTGCGCTGGCTGCGCGACCGGCAGGCCGCAGCCGCGCTGTTGCCGAAGTTCCAGCGCATCCATCTGGAGCTCAAGCGCGACGCCTCGGCGCGCGCCGCCGATGCGATCGAGCAATTGATCGGCGAGAATGCGGCAAGCAACGCCTAGCTTTCGAGATCGGCGGCCGGCTCAGCGGAACCAGGAACGAGTACCCGCCTGCGCATCGGCTTCGATCGGTTTTCCCGCCTTTTGCATGTCCTGACCTTTGCGCCGGCCTCGTTCTTCGCCGCTCGCTCCTCTCCACTCATTCCTCTGCACCCGCCCGCTGCCTTGAACGCCCCCGCCGCCACCGTCCGCCCCCGCGCCAAGCCGCGCCTGATCGCCGGCGTCGACGAGGCCGGGCGCGGCCCGCTGGCCGGGCCGGTCGCGGTCGCCGCGGTGATCCTGAACCCCCGCCGGCGCATCGAGGGCCTGGACGATTCCAAGAAGCTGACCGAGGCCCGCCGCGAGGCGCTGTTCCCGCTGATCCAGGAACGCGCCCTGGCCTGGCGGATCGAGTTCGTCGAGGTCGAGGAAATCGACCGGATCAACATCTTCCAGGCCACCATGACCGGCATGCGCCGCGCGGTGCTGGCGCTGGCCCCCGGCGCCGACCTGGTCCGGATCGACGGCAACCACCTGCCGCCCGGCCTGCCCTGCGCCGCCCAGGCGCTGGTCGGCGGCGACGCGCTGGAACCGTCGATCATGGCCGCCTCGATCCTGGCCAAGGTCGCCCGCGACCGGATGATGCGCGGCCTGCACGAGCAGTACCCGCACTACGGCTTCGACCAGCACAAAGGCTATTCCACCGCCGCCCACCTGGCCGCGCTGAGCGCCCACGGCCCCTGCCCGCAGCACCGCCGCAGCTTCGCCCCGGTGCGCATCGCCGAAGGCCAGTTGGCCTTGTTCTGAGCGCGTCTGCGCGGCGCGAAATCGGTGCATGACGGTCGCGGTTTGCGCCGCTGCAACTGCAACGATACGCACTGTTGCTTTTGCTTTTGCTTTTGCTTGAAGAGCTTGGCGCAGCAACGAACTTGCGAGAACGACCGTAGACCCGAAGGGCGGCGCACAGGATGTGCGCCGTTTTTCGACAGGACAAGGATGTCCTATCGAAAAATCCCCGCGCCGGCACCGAACTCGCAGGGGAGGTTTGCGCAAACGCGTTTTTCTTTGGTGTGCACTGTCAACGTACAAGTGCATCAAACGGCTTGAACACGTCCCGAATCACCTTGTCGGCCAGCTCTGGCATCCCC
>NZ_JBDGIR010000008.1:120706-283606 GCF_057657315.1 Lysobacter sp. Soil_C_15 | reverse complement strand
AGCAACACCGCGACGTCGACCAGCCCGGCCTGCCCGGCGGGCAGCACCGACCCGGCCTGCACCACGACGGTGACCACACCGGTGACGCCTGCTTCGGTGAGCTATGCCAAGACGGCCAGCACCGCTGGCCCGGTGGTGGTGGGCGACACGATCACTTACACCCTGACCACGACGGTTAGCGGCGGCAAGACCTTGGATGCCGTCACCCTGACCGACACCCTCGGCACCGGCCTGACCTTCGGTGCCGTGACCAGCGCCGGCCAGTACAGCTGCAACAGCGCCAACCCGCTGGTGTGCACGCTGCCGGCCGGCACGGTCCCGGGCACTTACTCGGTCAGCTACACCGCGACGGTCAACAACCAGGCCAGCGGCTCGGTCACCAACGCGGTGGTCGGCACCGGCACGGACAATCCGGGCTGCACCAGCAACTGCGGCACCACCACCCCGGTGGCCACGCCCGCGGTGACCTACGAGAAGACGGTGAGCACCACCGGTCCGGTCGTGGTGGGCGACACCCTGACCTACACCTTGACGGTGACGGTCAGCAACGCGCAGACCACCGACGTGACCACCTTGACCGACACCATGGGCTCGGGCCTGGACTTCGTCGCCGTGACCAACGCCGGTGCGTTCACCTGCAATGCGGCCAATCCCCTGGTGTGCACGCTGCCGGCCGGCACGGTGCCGGGCAGCTACGTCATGAGCTACACCGCGCGGGTCAACGGCCAGGCGGGCGGCACCGTCAACAATGCGGTGGTCGGTACCGGTACCGATGCGCCGAGCTGCTCGACCGCCGGTTGCGCCACGGTGACCGAAGTCGCGCCGCCGGTGGTGACCTACAACAAGACCGCTAGCACCCAGGGTCCGGTGGCGGAAGGCGACACGATCACCTACACGCTGACCACCACCGTGGGCAACGCGCCGACGCGCAATGCCCTGACCCTGACCGACACGCTGGGCACGGGCCTGGACTTCGTCGCGGTGACCGGTTCGGCCGGCTACACCTGCAACGCGGCCAACCCGCTGGTGTGCACGCTGCCGGCGGGCACGGTGCCGGGCAACTACACGGTGACCTACACCGCGCGGGTCAACGCGCAGGCGGCTGAGACGGTGAACAACACCGTCGTCGGCACCGGCACGGACAACCCGACTTGCCAGGGCAGCTGCACCACCAGCACCACGGTGGCGCCGCCGCCGACCCTGCGGGTGATCAAGCAGGCTTCGCCGCGCGACGTGAAGATCGGCGACCTGGTCCGCTACACGGTCACGGTCGAGAACACCGGCACCGTCGACGCGATCGACGCGACCCTGGTCGATACGCCGCCGGCCGGCTTCAGCTTCGTCGACGGCTCGCTGAGCGTGGCCGATCGCGACGGCGCGGGCCGCCTGGTCGGCACCTATCCGATCCAGGTCGACCAGGTCGACATCGCCGCCGGCGAGCGGGCGACGTTCACCTACCTGCTGCGGGTCGGCGCCGGCGTGCGGCCGGGCATCCACGCCAATCATGCGTTGATGCGCGACAACGGCAAGGTGGTCTCGAACGTGGCCACCGCCGAGGTCCAGCTGATCGCCGATCCGCTGCTCGACGAGTCGCTGATCGTGGGCACGGTGTTCGACGACCGCGATGGCGACGGCTGGCAGGACAGCGCAGCCATGGACGAGGTCAAGGTCCAGGGCGGCTTCGCGCCGGAGGCCTACGTGGCGAATTCGACCACGGTCGATCGCGGCGCCGGTCCCAAGCCGGAGCCGGATGCGAGCTCGCCGATGCTGCACGGCATCGCCCTGGGCAGCATCGCCGGTCGGCAGTCCGACGCCGATCCGGTCTCGGCCCACAGCGTGGTGATCCGTCAGCGCCTGAACGCGTTGAGCTTCAACGACGAGTTCAAGCTGACCACCAAGCAGGGCGTGACCGTGCGGATGGATGCGGCCGGCACCACCCGGATCGAGCGCAGCGGCGATGCGGCCAAGAACCTCACCGGCGCGGCGCCGACCGTCGAACGTCGGGTCAGCCAGGGCGAGGGCGGCTACGTAGTCGACTACGTCGTCAGCAACGCCGGCGTGGACGAACGCGGCATCCCGGGCGTGCGCATCGCCTCGGTGGAAGGCTTGTTGATGGAAACCGACCAGTTCGGCCGTTACCACCTCGAGGGCGTCGATGTCGGCACCCTGGAGCGCGGCCGCAACTTCATCCTCAAGGTCGATCCCTCGACCCTGCCGCCGGGC
This sequence comes from Lysobacter sp. Soil_C_15, assembly GCF_057657315.1. Lineage (NCBI taxonomy): Bacteria > Pseudomonadati > Pseudomonadota > Gammaproteobacteria > Lysobacterales > Lysobacteraceae > Lysobacter > Lysobacter sp. Soil_C_15. Next base: position 281,383 of record NZ_JBDGIR010000008.1, on the reverse strand, counting down.
AGCGTGTTCACCACCGACAACCCGCTGGTCCGTCGCGTCACTCCGGGCCTGCCGGTCCGCTTCGACTGGGGCGTCAAGCTGCCGGCCGGACTGATCGAAGGCGGCCAGGAGCAAGTCGAGATGGAACTGGGCGAAGTCTTCTTCGCCCCGGGCAGCGCCGAAGTGCGGTCGCAGTACCTGCCGGCGGTCGAGAAGATGGCCGAGCAGGTCAAGCGCCACCGCGGCGGCGAAGTGGTGATCGTCGCCAACGGCGATACGCAGTCGCTGGCCTTCGACCGCGCCAGCGCGGTCAAGGACGCGCTGGTCAAGCAACTGCCGGCCGATGTGGCGCAGGCGCTGAAGGTCAGCGTGCGCGGCAACGCCGACGATCCGGATTCGCTGATCGTCGGCCTGGGCGAGGGCGGTGCGTTGCTCGGCACGGTGTTGTTCGACACCGACCAGTCGACCATCAAGCCGCAATTCGAGCCGTTGCTGGATAAGGTCGCCAAGGCCCTGGACAGCATGAAGGGCGGCGTCATCGCCATCGTCGGCCACACCGACGTGCGCGGTTCCTACGAGTACAACACCGCGCTCGGCATGCGACGCGCCAAGGCGGTCTACGACGCATTGGCTCAGCGGCTCAGCCCCGAGGTTCGCGCCAAGGTGCGGGTCGAGTCCAGTAACGATCCGACAGCCCCTGTCGGCGTGAAGCGGAACTGAGGGGGCGGATCATGAAGATGAAGATGAAACTGCTGGACTACACCCTGATCAGCCTGCTTGCGGGGGCGACCCCGCTCGCGGCCGCGCAGGAGTCCGGGCAAGCCGCCACCCAGGCCGAGCCCAGCGCCGCCGGAACGGTGCAGTGCACCGAGGCGGCCTGCAGCGGCGAGGACGGCCTGCTGTTCAAGCTGCGCACGCGCAGCTACAGCAAGCCGGTCACCGAGGGCACCGACAAGCGGTCCTCGTCCGAGGCGCTGCAGCCCGACCGCCGGGTCTCGGTGGCGATGGAGCAGCCGGGCAAGGCGGTGGCGATCGGCAAGTGGTCGGTCAGCCTGCCCAACGGCGGGGTGATCTGGGCGACCGAGGATCCCACCCTCGGCCGGCCGGAGATGAACATCAGCGCGACCAGCCTGGTCTCGTTCGACGGCACCCGGATCCTCAAGCCGGTGCGCTTCTACGCCTACAACAACTACTCGTCGTTCATCCAGCGCGCCGAAGTGCTGATCTACCGCGCTACCGACACCGATCTGGTCGATCCGCTGGCCAAGGTCGAACTGCCGGTCGGCGCGGTCAGCGACGTCGAATGGGACGGCAGCCTGCCGGCCGGCTACGCCGCTCGTGCCGGCGACGAACTGCTGTACCTGGTGCGCGCCTACGGTGCCGACGGCAGCGTCGACGAAACCTTTCCGCAGCGCATGCAACTGGTGCGTCCGGAAGAGGCCGAGCGCGGCCTGCAGACCCTGCGCAACGCGATGGAGCGCAAGGACGGCACCTCGCTGGGCATCGAAGAGGCGCAGCGCCGCAGCCTGACCGAATCGACCTTCGGCAGCAGCACCCTGCGCCAGCAGAACATCGGCATCTACGGTTCGCGCATCCGCATCCAGGGCCGCAACATCCCCGAGAACTACGCGGTCACCATCAACGGCCGCAGCTTCCCGGTCGACCTGGAGCGCAAGCTGGTCGCCGAGTACCTGGAGCCGGTCGGTCGCCATCAGTACGACCTGGTGATGAAGGGCGAGGGCGGCGAGATCAAGCACACGCTCGACCTCGACGTCAGCGGCCGCTACATGTTCGCGGTCGCGATCGCCGACCTGACCGCATCCAAGGGCAGCACCTCCGGCTCGATCGAGCCGCTGGCCGGCGACGAGCATTTCGACAAGGACCTGGTGGTCGACGGCCGCCTGGCGTTCTATCTGAAGGGCAAGATCAAGGGCAAGTACCTGGTCACCGCCCAGGCCGACACCCGCGAGCGCGAAGTCGAGCAGCTGTTCAACGGCTTCTGGAAGGCCGATCCGCAGAACATCTTCCGCCGCCTGGACCCGGACCTGTACTACCCGGTCTACGGCGACGATTCGACCACCTACCGCGACGTCGACACCATGGGCCGGCTGTACGTCCGGGTCGACTGGGACAAGAGCCAGGCGCTGTGGGGCAACTACGACACCGGCATCACCGGCACCGAGTACGGCCAGTACAGCCGTTCGCTGTACGGCGCAGCGCTGAACTGGCGCAGCCGCCGCAGCACCGCGCTCGGCGAGCCGGGCAGCGAACTGCGCCTGTTCGGCTCGGAAGCGCAGACCGCGCCCGGCCATAGCGAATTCCTCGGCACCGGCGGCAGCCTGTACTACCTCAAGCACACCGACGTGCTGCCCGGGTCGGACAAGGTCGTGCTGGAAGTGCGCGACGCCACCACCGGCCGGGTCGAGAACCGCATCGACCTGATCCGCGGCGCCGACTACGAGATCGACGAGATGCAGGGCCGCCTGCTGCTGACCCGTCCGTTGGCCCAGGTGACCCGCGAGAACATCCCGACCCTGACCCGCGACGCGCCCCTGGACGGCTACAGCCAGGTGCTGCTGGTCGACTACGAGTTCGTGCCCAACGGCTTCGACGCCGACTCGGTCACCGCGGGCTTCCGCGGCAAGCACTGGTTCGGCGACCACGTCGCCCTCGGCGGCACCTACATCGACGAGAACCGCGCCGGCGAGGACTACACCCTCAAGGGCGCCGACCTGACCCTACAGGCCGGCCGCGGCACCTACCTCAAGCTCGAGCACAGCAAGACCGAAGCGACCAGCGCGCCGATCTTCTACTCCGACAACGGCGGTCTGAGCTTCAGCGAGATCAACTCCGGCCTGGGCGCCCGCGAGGGCAGCGCCAGCTCGGTCGAGGCGCGGGCCAACTTCAAGGAACTGGGCTGGACCCAGTTGGACTGGTCGGCCGGCGCCTGGTGGCGCCAGGTCGATGCCGGCTATTCGATCTCGCGCTACGACATCGGCCAGAAGGTCGAGGAACGCGGTTTCGAGGTGTTGGGCCAGTTCAGCCCTACGGCCGCTACAGCCGCGCGACCCGCGGCGAGGACGCCCTGACCCAGGCCCAGCTGACCGGCGAATGGCGCATCACCGACGCCACCACCTGGGCGGCGGAAATCCGCCGGGTCGAGGAAGACCGCAACGGCCTGGACGCCGCCGGCGTGCTCGGCGCGCTGCAGTATAAGCACCGATTCGGCAGCAGCTTCGACCTGTACGGCACCGCCCAGGTGACCCTGGACGACGACGGCGGCCGCTACCGCGACAACGACGCCTTCACCCTCGGCGGCAAGTACGTGTTCGGCAACCTGTCCAGCGTCGGCGCCGAGCTGACCACCGGCGACCGCGGCGACGCGGCCCAGGTCAACGCCGAGTACCGGATCCAGCCCGACCACACGATCTACGGCAGCTACACCTATTCGACCGACCGCACCGACTACGACCCGCTGTTCAACAACCGCCTGAACTCCGGTTGGACCCTGGGCCAGCGCTGGCGCCTGTCGAACCAGGTCAACATGTTCAACGAAAGCCAGTTCCTCAAGGCGCCGAACGAGTCCGGCCTGGCGCATACCTTCGGCATGGATTTCTATCCCAGCCAGGGCTGGAACATCGGCTTCACCCTGCAGAGCGCGACCCTGGACAAGGCGATCGGCGAAGTCGACCGGCGCGCGGTCAGCGTCAGCGGCGGCCATACCTCCAACGACACCCAGTGGCAGAGCAAGCTGGAGTGGCGCGAGGACCGCGGCGCCGAACAGCGCGAGCAGTGGGTGACGACCAACCACATCACCCACAAGTTCAACGAGAGCTTCCGCGTCGCCGGCCGCTTCAACTACTCCAAGACCACCGACGATCTGAACGCCCAGGCCGGGGCCAAGTTCATCGAAGGCAACGTCGGCTTCGCCTGGCGGCCGTGGAACACGACCAAGTACGCCCTGCTGGGCAAGTACACGTACCTGTACGACGTGTCGGCGCTGCCGCAGGTCGGCGACAACGTCGCCTTCTACGACCAGAAGACCCAGGTGCTGTCGCTGGAAGGCATCTATAACCCGAACCACCACTGGGAGTTCGCCGGCAAGCTGGCGCGCCGCGAAGGCGAGGTTCGCTACGGTCGCCTGACCGGACAGTGGGCGGACTCGGCGACCACCTTCGCCGCGGTGCAGACCCGCTACGAGTTCGCCGAAACCTGGCACGCGCTGGCCGAGTACCGCTGGCTCGACGTCAAGGACGGCGGCACACGCCGCGGCTTCCTGATCGGCGTCGACCGCGACATCGGCCGCAACTTCCGCGTCGGCGTCGGCTACAACTTCACCGAGTTCAGCGACGACCTGACCAACTTCGATTACGACCACAAGGGCTGGTTCTTGAATTTGCTGGGGACGTACTGACGGTCAGGAGGTATCTGCCTGAAGGCACTTCGCCCGTGTAGCTGCTGAGGCGAGAGGCCTCGTCACAGGCGACGGGCGCTGCAGTTTTGTACGAGAGGTAAGACGAATGAAGGGCGGGTCGTCATCGGGCAATCGTCGCGGCGCTGTTCGCCGCGGCGCGGCATTGGCGCTGGCCATGGCCATCGGGTTCGCTCCCGATGCGCTGGCCGACCAGTGGATGACCGCGGCCACGGGGGGCACGACGAACAATGGCGACGCGATGTCGTTGACCTTCGGCAACGGAGTGACCGCGACCTATACCAAGACCGCGACCGCAAATACGCCCGTGCCCTGCGCTGCGACCTACGCCTCCGCCAACACCACGTTGGGAGGCACCAATGTAACCGCCTTCATCGAACCCGATCCGCCTGCGGGCAGCGTATCGGTCGGCCAATGCATCATTGGAAACCCGACCACGCCGACCTCAGTCGCACATGCCTTCAGCTTCAATAAACCGGTCATTGCGCCGATCCTGCATTTGGTCAATCTGGACTCCTCGAACTACTCGGTGTCCGGGACCACGATCGCAGGCAGCGCGATAACTCCGGTGCAGCTGGTCAAGAACAACGAAATGGAGGTTGTTGGGGCGACCCTGCCCACGACCTTCAACGCGACTCCGCAGCCCGCGATCAATATCGGCTGCGAGGCCAACGACAACGTCACCAACCCCAACGGCGCCTGTGGCAGTTTCCGCTTCGCCGGCGGCCCGGTGCAGAACTGGACCGCGACCAACGCTACGCCCGGTAACTTGGCCATCAACTTCAACGATGGCTGGGCCTGGTCGGTATCGTTCCAACTCGCCCGGCTGACCAAGGCCTTCGGCGCGGCCTCGATCCTGTCGGGCACTACCACCACGCTGACCTTCACCATCGACAACACCAACGCGACCAACGGCACCAATGCCGCCACCGCGACTGCGCTGGGGCCGCTGGACTTCACCGACACGTTTCCGGTCGGCCTGACCATCGCCAACGCCACCACCTCCGGAACCTGCGCCGGGGCGGTGTTCCAGGACGCCGGTGGTGGGGCGCTGGGCGCGGGCGACACCGGCGTGCGCGTCACCGGCTTCACGGTGCCGGTCAACGCCAGTTGCACCCTGACCGTCAACGTCACCGCGGCGGCGGGCGGCACCTATACCAACACCGCCAGCAACGCCAGCAGCACCATCGGCAATCTGGTGCTCGCGCCCAATGCCAGCTTGACCGTCATCGCCCAGCCCAACTTCGGCACTTGCGATTCGCGCCTGTGGCTGGAGCAGTCGCCCAATGGCACCACGCCGACCACGTTGTACCAGATCGACACCAACGCCAATCCGCTGAGCTTCAATCCGATCGGCATCGCTAGCTCCACCTATAACGCGGTCGGCTACAACCCTGCCGACAATTATCAGTACGGCTTGATCACCAACCCGGCCGGAAACACCCTGGTGCGGATCGGCGCGGATGGTTCGGCCCAGCCGGTAGGCGCGGTCAGCGGCCTGCCGGTGGCGACCTATATCAGCGGCGCGTTCGGCACTGCCGGAAACATCCTCTACGTCAAGGACAACGCCGCCGCCAGCACGACCCTGTACGCGATCAACGTGACCACGTTGAGCGCAACCCCGATCACCTTGAGCGCGGCGATCAACATCGCCGACTGGGCCTGGGTCGGCGGCCTGCTCTACGGCGTGACCAACGGCGGCCAGTTGGTGTCGGTCAACCCGAGCACCGGCGCGGTGACCAACATCGGCGTGCCGAACGGGCTGCCGGCCGGTTTCTTCGGCGCCATGTACGGCGCACCGAACGGTTTGTACGGCTCCGGCAACAACCCGCCCAGCGGCTTCTACAAGTTCGATTTGACCACCGGCGCGGCCACGTTGATCAGCGGCGCCCCGGGCTCGAGCTCGAACGACGGCTCCAACTGCCCCACCGCCAACATCACCTTCGGCGCCGACCTGCAGATCACCAAGACCAACACCCCGGCCTCCGGGCCGAGCGATCAGGCCAACGACAGCTACACTCCGGGCACGGCACGGACCTACACCGTCGTGGTCACCAACGCCGGTCCGTTCGGCGCCGCCAATGCGGTGTTCACCGATCCCTCGATCCCGAACTTCACGGTGAGTTCGGTGACCTGCGGCAGCCCGACCGGCGGCGGGGTCTGCCCGAGCGTGGCCAACACCACCGTGGCGCTGATGCAGGGCGGCGGCATCGTGATTCCGTCGCTGCCGTACAGCAGCAACACCGCCAGCAGCGTCACCTTCACCGTGATCGGCACCGTCGCCGCGGGCGCGACCGGCGCGCTGGCGAATGTCGCCAACGTCGCGGCCGGCGCCGGCACCAGCGACGCCACGCCCGCCAACAACAGCGCCACCGACACCGACACGCCGACCGGCACGATCGTGATCGTCAAGGACGCGGTGCCCAACAGCGCCCAGGATTTCGCTTTCACCGCGACCGGCACCGGCCTGAGCGCCTTCAGTCTCGACGACGATGCCGACGCCACCCTGTCGAACACGCGCACCTTCACCGGACTGGAGCCGGGCAGCTACACCGTCACCGAAACCGCGCAGAGCGGCTGGAACCTGACCGGCCTGAGCTGCAGCGACCCCACCGGCAACAGCACGGGCAACACCGGCACCGGCGTCGCCAGCATCGCCCTGGCCTCCGGCGAGACGGTGACCTGCACCTACGTCAACACCCAGCAGGCGACGCTGACCGTCACCAAGACCGCGATCGGCGGCGGCGCCGCTTTCCCGTTCGTGCTCAGCGGCGCGATCAGCGATACGACCTTCCAGCCCAACCCCAATCCGCCCAGCGTGCCGTCGGTGTCCAAGACCTACGCCAACGTCGCCGTCGGCAGCGACATCCTGATCACCGAGAACGCGCCGGCTTCGGCCGGCTACACCCTGACCAACATCGCCTGCGTCAACAGCGGCGCGCCCGGCAGCGCGGTCGGCGCGCCCAACTACACCAACAACGCGACCACGCTGGGCAACATCACCGTCAACCTGGTGCCGGGCGCCAACCTCACCTGCACCTTCACCAACGTCAAGAACGTCGATCTGACCCTGGTAAAGAATGCGATCGGCGGCAATACCTCGGTCGGCTATACGGTCAGCGACAGTCCCTCCGGCACGACGATCTCGACCCCGAGCCTGACCACCAGCGGCGGCACCGGATCGGCCGACGCCGATTTCAGCGTGCCCAACAACGTCAGCCGCACGGTCAACATCACCGAGACCGTTCCGGCCGGCTATCAATTGACCTCGATCAGCTGCAGCGCGACCAGCGGCACCCTGACCACCAACAGCACCAACCTGGCCACGGCCACGGTCAACATCACCGCCGTGCCGGGTACGGTCGGCAACTGCGTGTTCGTCAACCTGCGCAAGCCGACCATCACCGTCGCCAAGCTCAGCGTCGGCGGAACCGCAAACTTCGCATTCTCCGGGGGCAGCAACGGCTTGCCGGCCAGCTTGAATCTGGACACGGCCGTGTCGAATCCGCGCAGTTCGACCGCGTTCGCGGTCGCCGATGCGACCCAGCCGGCGAGCCTGAGCGAAACCGTGCCCAGCGGCTGGCTGTTGAGCGGCTGGTCCTGCGTCACCGGTGGCGGCACCGAAGTGGCGGCCGGTACTACCGCGACGATGACCGTGCCGGCCTCGGTGATCGACGACGGCAACGATCTGACCTGCACCTTCAGCAACAGCAAGCAACCGCAGCTGCGCCTGCGCAAGGCGCTGCCATTGGGTCGCTTCGTCGACGGCGATCAGTTCGCCTTGAGCATCGCCGGGCCCGGCGGCCCGGCGGGCGCGACCACCACCGGCAGCGGCACCGTCGCCAACGAAGAGGCGCAACTGAATCCGGCCACCGTCGGAGCGGCGTACACGCTGACGGAAACGGGTTCGTCCGGCGCCAACCTCGCAAGCTACGTCACCACTTATGCCTGCACCAACGCCCAGGCCGGCGGCCAGGCGCCTAGCGGCAGCGGCACGACGTTCAACCTGACTGCGGCGGCCGGCGACGACCTGATCTGCACCTTCACCAACACCCGCAATCCGCTGGCCGACCTGGTCATCACCAAGACCAATACGCCGGGATCGGGTGCAAGCGATCAACCGGCCGACACTCTGGCTCGCGGCGCGACCACGGCCTATACCATCGTGGTCACCAACAATGGCCCCGACGCGGTCACCGGTGCGGTCCTGACCGACCCGCCCGGCAGCCGCCAAGGCCTGAGCTGCACGTCGCCGCCGAGCTGCACCGGCACGGCGTGTCCGGCGGGACTGACCCTAGCCCAGTTGGAAAGCGGAGTGGCGCTGGGCACGCTGGCCAACGGCGCGTCGGTGACGGTCGCCCTGACCTGCACCGTCGACTGAGCTTGTCGCGGCTGTGCGCCCGCCGGCAGAAGCGGGCAGTCCGTTCTTCGCCGCTGCGGTGCGCCTGCCGCTGCGGTGGGAGGCGGGCGGCTGCTAGACCGAGCCGTATCCGTCAGTCAGCGCCGCTGGCGGGGTCGCGGCGCATTCTTCTACCTATCTCCGGTCAGCGGCCGAGCCTCGACCCGGCGTCGCCGTGGTCGCGTCGCCAAGTTTAAAAGCACATTCGTCTACATATTTTTCCGGCTCGACGCCAAGCCTTGGCTGAGCGCTTCGCGATATCGCCACCGGAACCTGCCGCCGGATACCTGAAGCAGCTTAATCGAAGAGGGCCGGAATTCCGGCAGGGGGCTTACCGCTCCCCGAGCGGCAACCAAGATACTGACGTGTACGGTCAATTAGCGACCGGCAGCGTTTGGCGCAATGTATATCGATGTCAAACGACGGCCGAAAAGCGTCGTTTTTCCGTGCGCCTTCACATGACGTTGACGATGTAAACGTTTTACCGGTTCGTGTCAGATTTATGACTGGGACAAGCGCAATTTAGTGACCGTTGGCACAGAATTTGCAGTGTTATGGATAACAGCAAAAACTGCAAAGCGTGATGAGCCACTCCCATCCACCGTCAATCTCGTCGCATGGCCTGCCCGGTCTCGTGGTCGGCGCGAGCGTGCGGGCGCGCGACCTCGCTCGGACGACGACACGCGCGAATCGTGGCGACGGTTCGCGGTTTTGCGAAGACAGTGCGATAGCAGTCCCAATTCGTTTTGCCGGTTCGACTGCCCGCCTGGATTATCTTCGGTTACCTCAGCCGCATGGCCGGGAGGATTTCCGCTCGGCTGGCGCAGGTTTGCTCCATGGCTCTATCGGGGCCGATCTCGAATCGAGCGGGATTCGCTCGCGAAAAAAACGACGACGGCGTTTGGACGAATGTTCCAAGTTGTTCGCCGATAAAGAACGGTAGCGTCTGGTAATCGTTGTCAATCCCAGAAGAGTACGCGTGTCCTGCGGGATGCCGTATTCACGGTGTCGCTTTGCCCTGTGAAAGACAGCGACGTCAAATAGTTGTGAACATGTACATGCCGATGCACATATCAATTTTTCATTTCGAATCGCCTTCGGTAGAACGCAGGCTTTCGCTGCTTGGTTTCGATTTCTCACTCGCAATCGGAAGTTGGTTCGATTTCGCGTTGCGTACCGGAGTGTGCTCCGGCGAGGGTGCGAGCAACGGGGCTTCGTCGAGTCGATCGGCGATGCGAACGAGCGCAGGGGCGGGAATCGGGTGGAGACCCCTGTCGCCGAAGCTGTTGTTGGAAGCCGTGAGGAAAGCGGATCAGTGGGTCCGGTCGCGACACGGGGGAAGGAATCTCCCATACACGTCGGTGCCGGCAGGCTCAACTGAAACAGCGCCATGGAAGGCAGGCGCAGCCCGAACGTCCATGCCGGCCTTGGAGGCGCCGGCCACCGCGAATGTCGCCGACCATCGTCGGCCGCTGCCCGAATCGAAGCAGTCCGATTCCAGGGAGGTCATGCACTGCGTCCAGTCGTCCGATCCGCATCGCGAACGGGACATCGCCCGCCGCTGCGCCGCCGGACTCCCCCATAAGACCTCGAAACAGAAGTAGAACGCCGTGTGCACTATCCATTCCTATAACGATCATGTTGACGACGTCGTGGATCAACCGGAGATCGCCGCGATGATTCCCGACGAACACGAAGAATCCATCTACACCCGGCTGGACGCGAAGCAGTGGGCGGCGATCGAGGCCGTGCTGCCGCGCACCGTCTATACCCGCAATACCGATACCGAGGACGCGCGGCGTTTCGTCGAGGCCGCGCTTTGGGTCATGGCCACCGGCCGGTTCTGGACCGAACTGCCGCAAGCCGTCTACGGGCCCTGGCGCAAGAACTACGTGCGCAGCAATCGCTGGATCTACCGCGGCATGTGGCAGAGCGTGATCGGCGCCCTGGGCCCGGACAGCGAGTTGTCGACGATGATCTCGCGTTACGTGAAAACCCAGGTCGAGCGGCACCAAAAGCTCGGCCGGCGCAACGACTTCCGTCTCGACGGCGCGGACTGAGCCGGGGTTGCGAGCAGCGCAGGCGGGTCCGCGGCTGCGGCCCGGCGGCCGCCACCGGAACGTCGCCCGTACGGGGCGGCGGCGTTCCGGCGGTCGTCCGGGCGCGGGCCCGCCTGCAACTCGTGCCGCCGGTTGTAATGCCGCCCGTTCCGTAGCGCCCGCCCAGCCGGGCCGGTTCGCCCGGCGCCGCACAGGCGGGACGGGTGGGCTTGGGCGATAATCGTCGCTCTGCGATCCGTCCCGTCGAGGGTGCGGGTCGCTTCCCGGCGGGCGCGTGCCGCCCGCCATCGAACAGGGCGGGATCATGTTGGAACTGGTGGGCTTCGACGGCGACGACACGCTGTGGCACAGCGAGGGCTATTACCAGGAGGCGGCGGTCGAGTTCGAACGCATCCTCGGGGCCTGGGTGGACATCGGCAATGCGGCCATCCGCGAACGGCTGTACGCGGTGGAGCGCAACAACCTGGCGTTGTTCGGCTACGGCGTCAAAGGCATGGTCCTGTCGATGATCGAGGCCGCTATCGACATCACCCAGGCGCGCATCAGCGCGGCCGATATCCACCGCATCGTGGTCCTGGCCAAGGACATGCTGGACCACCCGGTCGAACTGCTGCCGGGGATCCGCGAGGCGGTCGAAGCGGTGGCGCGCGAGCACCGCATCGTCCTGATCACCAAGGGCGACCTGTTCCACCAGGAAAAGAAGGTCGCGCTCAGCGGCCTGGCCGACCTGTTCCATCGGATCGAAATCGTTTCGGAAAAGGACGAGGCCAGCTATTCGCGGGTCCTGGCCGAGTTCGGCGTCGCGCCGGAGCGGTTCGCGATGGTCGGCAACTCGCTGCGTTCGGACATCGAGCCGGTGGTCGCCCTCGGCGGCTGGGGCGTGCACATGCCCTACCACGTGACCTGGGCGCACGAGATGGAGCACGGGATGAACCAGGAGCATCCGCGGCTGCAGACGGTCGCCGGCGCCGACGCGGTCGCCGAGGCGATCGCGCGGTTCCACCGCACCGCCTGAGGCCGCGCGAAGCGGGGAGGGCGGGCGCCGGCGGCGGTTGTCCCAACCGCGACTGAGCGGCCGGCGGCGACCCCGGAACCATTCCAAGCCGGTTCACCGTGGCAAAGGCACATTCGCACCATACCTGCCGCAGAGCAGGTCCCCCGAATGAGGAGACTGCCATGACCGCCCTGTCCCGCTGGCTTGCACCGTTCGTACTCGCCGCCGGTTTCGGCGCAGTCGCCATGGTGCCGGCGCCGGCGCGCGCCGACGACCTCGCCCGAGTGATCGTCGACATCGCCGACGTCATCGTCCGCAACAACACCCCGTACTACCGCTACGGCAACTTCGGCTACGACGATCGCCTGATCGTGGTCCGCGACCGCTACGGCCGCTCGACCTACTACCGCAACGTGCCGCGCTACGCCGACCATCGTTACCGCCCGGGTCCGCCGTACGGCGTGGCGCACGGCTACTACAACAAGCGCGATTGCAAGCACAACGGCAAGTGCCGGGCCACTTACTACGACCCGCGCTACGACCGGCGCAACGACTACCGCTACAGCCGTTACGACGATCGCTACCACCGTTACGACCGTTACGACCGTTACGACCGCGATCGCGACTACCGCTACGACGGCCGCCGTTGGCGCGACCGCGACGACGACTGAGTTATCGTCGTCCGGCCCTGAGCCGTCCGGTTGCGATGCGACGGCGCCCTCGGGCGCCGTCGCCGCTTCGGCCGGCGAGTGCTAGCCTGCCGCTCCCGGCCGTCGCTCGACGCCGGAGCCGTCCCCATCCGCCGCTTCCCCATCCGCGAGGCCCGTCATGCGCCGTTCGAACGATCGCCGTCCTCATTCCCTCCGCCGCCTGTCGCACCGCCTGGGCCTGGGCGCCGCGCTGGCGCTGGCCGCGACCGCCTTGCCGGGCACCGCGAGCGCGGGCGGTTCGGTCGACTGCAAACTCAAGTTCAACATGTCCGGCTGGTCGGTGTTCTACAAGACCTCCTCCGGCAGCGGCACCATCAGCTGCAGCAACGGCCAGAGCATGGCGGTGAAGATCAGCGCCAAGGGCGGCGGGCTGAGCTTCGGCAAGTCGCGCATCGTCAACGGCACCGGCGAGTTTTCCGGGGTGCGCAACATCGGCGAGACCCTGGGCAGCTACGCCACCGCCGAGGCCCACGCCGGCGCGGTGCGTTCGAGCAAGGCCCAGGTCATGACCAAGGGCGAAGTGTCGCTGGCCCTGGCCGGCACCGGCCAGGGTTGGGACGTCGGCGTCGCCTTCGGCAAATTCACGATCTCGCGCTGAACCGCCGCGCCCTGCGGGCGCGGACGGGGTCGGCGCGCGACCTCGGGAGATCCGCCATGAACCACGCTATCAAACGCCATCTCTTCGCTCTCGCCGCCTCGGCCGCCGCGCTGATCGGCGCCGGCCCGCTGCCGGCGCAGCCGGCGGACGGCGGATGGAGCCCGCGCAGCGGCGACGTCTGGGTCGATGCCTGGCTCGGCGACATCAACCGCTACGGCAGCCGCTACCGCGAGCCTTTCGTCGACGAGATGGTGCGCTACTACGGCGCGCCGCGCGAACTGATCGGCGACCTGCTCGGCAACCGCGGCTGGACTCCGGGCGACGTCTACTACGCCTGCGCCCTGGCCCAAGTGCTGGGTCGGCCCTGCCGCTACGTGGTCGACGAGTGGAACCGCGACCACGCCCTGGGCTGGGGCGCGGTCGCCGAGCGGCTGGGGATCAAGCCCGGTTCGACCGAGTTCCACCGGCTCAAGCGCGGTTTCGTGCCGACCTACGACCGCTGGGGCCGGCCGATCACGATCGACCGCGAACTGCGCCGCGATTACCCGAACCGGCCCTATCGCGATTACCCGCCGGCGGCCGCGGCGGGCAAGGACCCGGGCAAGCACAAGGGCCAGCCGGCCGCCAAGCCGGCAGGGAAGAGCGGCAAGGCCGCGGCCAAGAACGGCGCCTGAGCGGCCCATGCCGCGAGCCCGCGGCCGGGCCGGTTGCGCGCTCTGCGGCCAGCGTCCGCGTGCGGTCTATGATGCGGTGATGAACGACGATACCTCCGGGCCAGGCCCGGCGCCGCTCGCGATCACCGGCACGGTCCGCGTGGTCGGCTTCGAGCCGCGCTGGCGCGAGGATTTCGCCCGCCTCAACATCGAATGGCTGCAGCGCTGGTTCACGGTCGAGCCGATCGATCGCGAAGTGCTCGGCGACCCGCAGACCCACCTGCTGGACGACGGCGGCCGGATCCTGTTCGCGGTCGACGACGCCGACCGGGTACTCGGCACCGTGGCCCTGAAGCGCTACGACGACGGCCTGGTCGAGTTGACCAAGATGGCGGTGGAGCCGGCGCTGCGCGGCGGCGGTATCGGCCGCCGCTTGATCGCCGGCGCGATCGACGCTTTCCACGACATGGGCGGTCGCGAATTGTTCCTGGAATCCAGCTCCAAGCTCGGCCCGGCGCTGCGCCTGTACCAGAGCGTCGGCTTCCGCCATCGCCCGGCGCCGCGGCCGGGCTCGCATTACCGGCGCGCCGACGTGTACATGGTCTGGGAAGCGGGCGCCGGCGCCGAGTGAGGCTCAGGCCGGCGCGGTGTCGGCCTGGCGCTGCTGCAGCTCCCACATCTGCGCGTAGACGCCGTCCAGGGCCAGCAACTGCGCGTGGCTGCCGCGCTCGATGATGCGGCCGGCGTCCATGACCAGGATCTGGTCGGCGTCCATCACCGTCGACAACCGGTGGGCGATGACCAGGGTGGTGCGGCCGACCGCGAGCCGGTCGAGTTCGGCCTGGATCGCACGCTCGGACTTGGAGTCCAGGGCCGAGGTGGCCTCGTCGAAGATCAGGATCGAGGGGTTCTTGAGCAGGGCGCGGGCGATCGCCACGCGCTGCTTTTCGCCGCCGGACAGCTTGAGCCCGCGCTCGCCGACCGGAGTGTCGTAACCGTCGGGTTGATGGACGATGAAGTCGTGGATGTGGGCCGAGCGCGCCGCGGCCTCGACCTCGGCGTCGCTGGCCTCGGGCCGGCCGTAGCGGATGTTGTAGCCGATGGTGTCGTTGAACAGCACCGTGTCCTGCGGAACGATCGCGATCGAGCCGCGCAGCGAGGACTGGGTCAAGCGGCGCAGGTCGCGGCCGTCGATCTCGATCGCGCCGGCGTCGACGTCGTAGAAGCGGTACAGCAGCCGCGCCAGGGTCGATTTGCCCGAGCCGGAATGGCCGACCACGGCCACGGTGGCGCCGGCGGGGATCTCGAAGTCGATGCCCTGTAGGATTTCGCGGCGCGGGTCGTAGCCGAAGCGCACGCCGCGGAAGCTCACCGTCGGCCGGCGCGCGTCCAGCACCTGCGCGTCGTCGGCGTCGCGCACGTCCTGGCGCTCGTCGAGCAGGCCGAACAGGCGCTCCATGTTGGTCAGCGCCTGCTTCACCTCGCGGTACATCATGCCGAGCATGAACAGCGGCGCCGACAACTGCAGCAGGTAGGCATTGACCAGCACCAGGTCGCCGACGGTCATCTCGCCGGCGACCACGCCGCGGGCGGCCAACCACATCATCGCGGTGACGCCGAGCGCGACCACCAGGCTCTGGCCCAGGTTGAGCACGGCCAGGGTCTTGATCGCCATGACCTGGGAGTTCTCCAGGTGGCGCAGGTTGTCGTCGTAGCGCAGCGCCTCGTGGTTTTCGTTGTTGAAGTACTTGACTGTCTCGTAGTTCAGCAGCGAATCCACCGCGCGTTCGTTGGCGCGGGTGTCGGCCTCGACCGAAGCGCGGTAGTAGCGGGTGCGCCATTCGGTGACCGAGAAGGTCCAGGCGCCGTAAGCGACCAGCGTGCCGAGCGCGATCGCGGCGTAGCGCCAGTCGTAGATCCACACCAGCACCGCGGTGACCATGACCACTTCGAACAGCACCGGGATGATGGTGTAGATGGTCCAGTCGAGCAGGTCGCCTATCGCGCTGCCGCCGCGCTCGACGTCGCGGGCGACGCCGCCGGTGCGGCGGGCGAGGTGGAACTTGAGGCTGAGCCCGTGCAGGTGGCGGAATACCTGCAGGGTCACCTGGCGCGAGCTGCGCGCCATCACCCGCGCGAACACCACCTGGCGCAGCTCGGTGAACAAGGTCACCCCGACCCGCGCCGCGCCGTAGGCCAGCAGCAGGCCGACCGGCAACAGCAGCGGGCTGGGCTGGATGTTGAGCCGGTCGATCAGTTGCTTGAGCGCCAGCGGCACGTACAGATTCAACAGCTTGGCCGCGACCACCATGGCCAGGGCGATGACGATGCGGCCGGCATAGGGGCGCAGGTAGGGCAGCAGCGAAGCGATCACCGACCACTCGCCGCGGCGGCCGGCGGCGCGGTCGACCGGTGCGGCGCCGTCGGCGTCGGCGATGGGGTCGGGAGCGGGAGGGGCGGCAGCCATGCGGTCCTGCAGCGGCGAGGGAAGGGCGCAGCATAGGACCTCGACTGTGCTCGAGGTCAAGCGCGGGCGCGGCCGGGGTCGAATGCGGCCGGCGGACATGCCATCCTTGGGCCCCGCGGCGATGTCCGGCCCCGCTGCCGTCAGACCCGCCGTTTTCGAACCCGTCGTCGAGCAAGGAGCTACGCAGGCATGAGAGCCATCGCCGCCGTCATCGTGTCGGCCGTTTGCGCATTCGGATCCGCGACCGCGGCGCATGCCGCCGACGCCGAGCCGCGCACCCAGTCCTGTTTTCTGCTCTACGACCTCAGCGCCGGCAATATCGGCCCGGCGCCGACCCCGGCCTGCCAGCGCCAGGTCAGCCCGGCCGCGACCTTCGACATCCCGCACGCCCTGGCCGCGCTCGACGCCGGTTTGATGAGGACCACCGCGCGCGGCAACGAGCCGGGCGTGGACACCGTGCTGCGCTACTCGGCCGACGCGTATTTCGTCGGCGTCGCCGGCCGGCTCGGGCCGACCCGCGAGCGCGAGTATCTCAGCCGCTTCGGCTACGGCAACGGCGACGTCGGCCGCGGTGCGGGGGCGTTCTGGAACGACGGCGCGCTGAAGATTTCGCCCAACGAGCAGCTCGGTTTCCTGCTCAAGCTGTTCCGCGACGAACTGCCGATCGAGCGCCAGGCCATGGCCGAGGTGCGTTCGGCGCTGCGCCAGCCTTCCGGCGTGGTGGTCGGCTCGTTCGGCGCGGCGCCGTTCGGGCCGATGCCGTGGCGCCCCGACCTGACCGTGTCGGCCAAGAGCGGCTCGGTGGTGATGCAGGAAAAAAAGGAAGCGGTACGCTGGCTGGTCGGCCAAGTCAGGCGCGGCACTCGCCAGCTGGTGTTCGTCAGCTGCGTGACCGGGCCGCGCAACCTGCCGGAAAACGCCGCGGCGGTGCTGGCCAACCACGCGCTGCGCGAGGCGCGGGTGTTCTGAGCTGCGTGCGGTGAGGCGCGCGCTGTGAGGAGCATGGGCTGAGCGGCGCGTCCTGAGCGCGCGTCCCGAGGAGCGGGGGGCGTGGCGTCCGCTCAATCGCGTCGGCGCACCCGCTCCCAATCCAGGCCGTAGCGGGCCAGGTATTTGCGCAGGCGATCGGCGTCGTTGGTGCTGGCGCGCTGGGCGCGGGTGACCGCGAACAGTTCGCGCCCGGCCTGCGACAGCGAGGCCGCGCCGCGGCAGGCGTTCAGCACGTCCTCGAGCTGGACCCGGTCGAAGCGGTCCAGTTGCGCGGCTTGCGCGCCCAGCAGGTCTTCGACCAGCGAGCTCCCGCCCGAGCCGGGGCCGCCGTCGCCGTCCTGCCATTGCCGGCGCAGGCGCTGGATCTCCTCCTCGACCAGGTCGGTGCGGATGCGGCCGCCATCGGCCAGGGTCGCCAGGCGCATCACCGACGCGCCCAGGTCGCGGAAATTGCCGCTCCAGCGCGCCTCGCCGCTGCGGGCGAAGGCCAGATAACGCTCGCGCGCCTCGCGGTTGAAGGTGACCCGATGGCGGTGCTCGCGCGAATGCCGCTCCAGTTCGAACTCCAGGTTCGGCTCGATGTCCTCGGCGCGCTCGGCCAGGCCGGGCAGGCGATACGTCCATAGATTGAGCCGGGCCAGCAGATCGTCGCGGAAGCGGCCTTCGCGTACCGCCTGCTGCAGGTCGCGGTTGGTGCCGGCGATCAGTTGGAAATCGCTTTCGACTTCCTTGTCGCCGCCGACCGGCAGGAACCGCTTCTCCTCCAGCGCACGCAACAGCATGGCCTGTTCGTCCTGGCCCAGTTCGCCGATCTCGTCCAGGAACAGCAGGCCCTGGTGGGCCGAGCGCAGCAGGCCGGCGCGATCGGCCGAGGCGCCGGTGTAGGCGCCCTTGATGTGGCCGAACAGGGTGCTCATCGCGCCGTCGCCGCGCAGGGTCGCGCAGTTGACCTCGACGAAGCGGCCGGGCAACTGGTGCTTCTGCTTTTTCAGCTCGAACACCCGCTTGGCCAACTGGCTCTTGCCGGCGCCGGTGGGCCCCATCAGCAGCATCGGCGACTTCGAGCGCGTCGCCACCGTTTCGATCTGCTCGATCATCCGGTTGAAAGCGGCGTTGCGGGTGGCGATACCGCTCTTGAGCAGCTCGCGGTCGTGCAGGCGCTGTTCGGCGAAACGCTGGGCCAGGCGGTCGTAGCGCGACAGGTCCAGGTCGATCACCGCGTAGCTGCCCGGGGTCTGGCCGCTTTGCTTGCGCGGCGGCGCGGTCTGCAGCAGCCGGCCCGGGAACAGCCGGCTTTCGGCCAGCAGGAACCAGCAGATCTGGCTGACGTGGGTGCCGGTGGTGATGTGGACGTAGTAGTCCTCGCGCTCGGTGTCGAACGGGTAGGCGCGGACGAAGTCGTGCAGGGCGCCGTAGACGCTTTCGAAATCCCAGGGATCGGCGAGGAAGGTGTCGTGCCGGCGGACCTGGGTTTCCGGCGACACCAGGCCGAGATCGGCGACGACCGATTCTGCCAGCCGGCCGTAGCGGCGCTCGTCCAGCAGCAGCTCGACACGGTCCAGCAACAGGTCCTCGTGCATGCCCAGGGCCACGGTCGGCCGCCACTTTTCCCACCGTCCCGCGCCGGAGCCGGCATCGAGCTGGGTGCCGAGCATGCCGATCACCACCTGGCGTTTCATGGGCTATCCAAAAATATAAGTTCGTATCTGAAAGTATAGGAATGCGGTCGGATAGAACGCCAGTCGATCGATAGGTCTTGCATGAAATGTTTTGTTAATCAACAGCTTGTGTTCCATGTCGGGAGGTTGGCACGGCGATTGCTCTAGTACAGGGCAAGTACGGACAGGCAGCATCCCCATCAGGGCTCGCAAGAGCCTGGGCCGGACGCCCGCAACGAAGAGAGCGAACCCCATGAACACCCAGAGCAGCCAATACGACGTCATCCACGAGCAGGGCGCGGTGCCGATCAAGCACTGGACCCGCGGCGTGCCGCTGGAAGACGAAGCCCGTCGCCAGTTGCAGAACATCGCCAAGCTGCCCTTCATTCACCGCTGGGTCGCGGTGATGCCCGACGTGCACCTGGGCAAGGGCGCGACCGTGGGCTCGGTGGTACCGACCGTGGGCGCGATCGTGCCGGCGGCGGTCGGAGTCGACATCGGCTGCGGCATGATCGCGGTGCGCACCACCCTGACCGCCGACGATCTGCCGGACCAGTTGGGTCCGCTGCGCGCGGCGATCGAGAAGGCGGTGCCGCACGGCCGCACCGTCGGCCGCGGCCTGCGCGACAAGGGCGCCTGGGCGAACCCGCCGCGGGCCTCGCTGGACCGCTGGTCGTCCTTGCACGAAGGCTTCGAGCGCATCGTCGCCAAGCACCCCAAGCTCGAGCGCAGCAACCATCTGAACCACCTGGGTACGCTCGGCACCGGCAATCACTTCGTCGAGGTCTGCCTGGACGAGGAGAACCGGGTCTGGTTCATGCTGCACTCCGGTTCGCGCGGGGTCGGCAACGCGATCGGCAGTCATTTCATCGAGTTGGCCAAGCAGGACATGCGCCGTTGGATGATCAACCTGCCGGACCAGGACCTGGCCTATCTGCCGGAAGGCAGCGACCACTACGCCGACTACGTGTTCGCGGTCGACTGGGCGCAGCAGTTCGCGCGCAGCAATCGCGAGATCATGATGCGGCACGTGGTCGAGGCGGCGCGCCGGGTGATCGACAAGCCGTTCCAGGCCCAGGCCGAGGCGGTGAACTGCCACCACAACTACGTCAACCGCGAGCATCACTTCGGCAAGGACGTGCTGGTGACCCGCAAGGGCGCGGTGAGCGCGCGCAAGGGCGAGCTGGGCATCATTCCCGGCAGCATGGGCGCGAAGAGCTTCATCGTGCGCGGGCTCGGCAACCCGGACAGCTTCCACAGCTGCAGCCACGGCGCGGGCCGGGTGATGAGCCGCACCGAGGCCAAGAAGCGGATCAGCCTGGAACAGCACGCCCAGGCCACCGCGCACGTGGAATGCCGCAAGGACGCCGAGGTGGTCGACGAGTCGCCGGCCGCCTACAAGTCGATCGACGCGGTCATGGCCGCGCAGAGCGACCTGGTCGAGATCGTGCATACCCTGCGCCAGGTGGTGTGCGTGAAGGGTTGAACCGGCGGCGAAGCGCGCCGCAACAACGACAAGACACTAGGAGCAAGGGCGGCCGATGATCGCCCGGACGTCATGGACCGCAAGATGGAAACGATACAAATCAGCGGCATCGAGGGCGGCGGGCAATTGCTGCGCACCGCCCTGAGCCTGAGCCTGTGCACGGGCACGGCCTTCGAAATGCAGCATATCCGCGCCAAGCGTTCGCGCCCGGGCCTGATGCGCCAGCATCTGACCGCGGTCGGCGCGGCGGCGCAGGTCGGCCGCGCCCACGTCGACGGCGCCCAGCTCGGCGCCACCGAGTTGCGCTTCATTCCCGGCGAAGTTCGCCCCGGCCGCTACCGCTACTCGATCGGCACCGCCGGTTCGGCGACGCTGGTGCTGCAGACCGTGCTGCCGGCGCTGTGGCGCTGCGCGGAACCGTCCGAGCTGAGCATCGAGGGCGGCACCCACAACCCGTTGGCGCCGAGCGCGGACTTCATCGCCGCCAGCTATCTGCCGGCGCTGCGCCGGATCGGCGTCGAGGTCGACTTCGCCCTGCGCAGCTACGGCTTCTTCCCGGCCGGCGGCGGTTGCGTGCAGGCGCTGGTACGGCCCTGCGCGGCGCTGCAGGCGCAGGCCTTCGTCGAGCGCGATCCGACGCCGCGGCTGCAGGCGGCGGTGCTGCTGTCGGCGCTGCACGACGAGATCGGCCAGCGCGAGTTGCGCGTGCTCGGCGAGCGCCTGGGCCTGGACGAGGCGCAGCTGCAATTGCGCCGGGTCGCCCAGGCGCACAGCCCGGCCAACGTGCTGAGCCTGCAAGTCGCCGGCGAGGGCCAGCACACCGAGCTGTTCACCGCGTTCGGCGAGCGCGGGGTCAGCGCCGAGCAGGTCGCGACCGGTCTGGCGCGGCAGGTCTCGGCTTATCTGGCTTCGCCGGCCGCGGTCGGCGAGCACCTGTCGGACCAGTTGCTGCTGCCGATGGCGCTGGCCGGGGCCGGCGAGTTCACCACCGCGGCGATCAGCGAGCATCTGATCAGCAATGCGCGCTTGATCGAGAAATTCCTGCCGGTGCAGATCGATTGGACCCAGGAAGGCGAGCGATTGTGGCGGGTGACGGTGCAGTCCTGAGCGTCTGCGGCGCGGCGGCGGCGTTCGCTTTCGCGCCGATCGCGCGAGCCCTGCAAGGACTCAGGGCCCACGCGGCGCCATCCCGCCGGCCGGCGCGGCCGGGTTGGCGATGCCGCTGCGCAGTTGCAGGGCGATGCGGCGGCCGGCGACGTCGGTCGTCGCTTGCTGGGCGATGACCAGGCGCGCTCTCAGGTAATCGGCCTGCACGGTGTCCGGGCCCTGCCAGCGCAGGTCGATGCCGTAGGCGCTGGCGTTGCGGGTGGCGCCGTGCAGCTCGGCCAACGCCGGCACGCCGCGCCAGTCGGCGCCGTGCGCGACCACCCGGATCCGGTACACGAAGCTGGCGGTGGCGCCGGCGTTGGCTTCGGTCAGCACCGCGTCGGCGCGGGCATCGGGCGAGGCCAATCGCACGACTTCGACATCGGCCGCGGCCGGGTCGCGCGCGCAGCCGGCGAGCAGGGCGAAACACAGCGCTGCGGCGGCGGCGGCCCAGCGGCGGCGGTGGGTCGTCATGAGGGTCGGCCTCGGATCCGGGCGACGCCGGACGGCGTCGCTGGCGCAAGCATAGAGCAGGCGCGCCGCGCTGGAGCCGGAAACGGAAACGCCGGCCTCGGGCCGGCGTTCTCGCAGCGCTGCCTCGGACCGGGCTCAGTCCGACCACACCCGCCACATGCCCGAGTTGTAGTACTCGTAGCCGGCCTTGATCTGCGCCTGGTCGCGCGGGTCGTCGCCGTAGCTGCTGTCGCCCAGGTCGTAGGGCTTGCCCCAGCCGTCCTGGGTGGTGTTGGAGTCGATCTGCACGTAGCCGGCGCCGCGCAGGCCGATCTGCTCGGGGATGTCCATCGCCGCGGCGACCACGCCGAAGTGGAAGTTGCCGTAGTTCTCGTACTGCGCGCCCTGGGTCTTGAAGTCCCACGGTCCGCCGCCTTGCACCTGTTCCTTGAACCACAGCATGTCGCCCGGGTTGGGGAACTCGTGCTTATGGGTGTCGGCGATGTTGGCGTCCATCGACACGCCCGGGGGCGCTTCGGGCACGTCGATCAGGCCGGCCTTGGCGGCCTCTTCCATGCTCAGCACCTTGCCCATCGCCTGGGCCACGCCGTCGATGCTGGCGCCGGCGCCGAGCAGGCCGACATCGTCGTTCTGCATGGTCTTGAGCTGCGGCATCGCCGCCTCGAACACCGCGGTGCGGGTCGGCAGGTCGGCGCCCTGGGCGGCGTTGAGGATGCCGGTCAGGGCGCTGGGGTCGTACTGGTTGGTGCCGGCGGTGCGGCCGCTGAAGTCGACGATGTGGCGGCGGCCCATGGCCACGCTCATCACGTCCTGCAGCTGTTCCTCGCTCAGCGAGCCGACCGCTTCCTGGAATGCGGCCGGGTCGTTGCCCAGGCTGGCCAGGACCTTGCCGACCGCCACCGTCTCGGCGTTGCCCCAGGTGCCCTGGGTGGCGCTGTACTCGTCGCCGATGTCGCCCTTGACCGCATCGATGAAGCCGGCCTTGGCATCGCTGCTGCCGTGGCTGGCGATCGCCTCGGCCAGCGCTTCGCGGCCGCCGTTGTCGCCGTCGAAGGCGCGCACGAAGCGCGCGGTCTGGGTCGCGTCCATGCCTTCGGCGAGCTTGTTGAACAGGTCGCTGCGCTCGCCCTTGCTCAGCGAGCCCATCATGCCGTCGATTTCCTGGGTCCAGTTCTTGATGTCGTCGTCGCTGAGCTTGCCGATGAACTCGTTGCGCTCCTGCGGCGAGAGCTTGTCGACCTCGGCGCTGATCGCGTCGAGATCGCCCTTGCTGACGTCCCAGTCGAACACGCCCTGGCTGAGCCGGTCTTTGGCGGTGGATACGGCGGAGTCGACGCTGCTCATGGGAGGGCTCCTGGCGAGAGGGCGGCCGCGCTTGCGGCGCGCCGGCGCGGTGCGTTACCGCGATGCAAGGCAGGCTAGGGCGGCGTCGGCGCAGACGCATTCAGGGGCGACCCTAGGCGCGGCCGAAAAAAATCGAATCCGTGATGGATATCGCAACTTACGCCCGGCCGATGACCGGGCGCCGGTATCGATGCGTTCGTGTCGCTGCATGCCGATGCGGGGCGCGATTCGCTGCCGTGTCTGCGGTCGGCCGGGCGGCGGTCGCGCCGTGCGGCGCACGAGCGATCGAGTGCGTGCGACATCGGCTACGGATAGTGTGTTTTTTGCCGCGGATGGCGGAGTGAATCACCGCCGACCTCCGTTCGCGGAGCGCGCCCGCCTGAGCGGTGCGGGTGGCCTAAGATCGACGGCCATCCCGATCGACGCGAGCCAAACGAGCATGAATCGAGTCCTATTCGGCGCGGCGGCGCTGTCCGCTGCGATGTTGTCGTCCGCTTGCGCCAGCGGCGACGGTCTCGGCGTGGCCGAGTTGTCGCCCTTGTGCGCACAGCAGTACCAGCAAGCCTCCGAGCATGCGCGCGGCGGTGGCGAGCAGGAGCGAGCGACCTATATCCACCATGTGTCGCCGAACTGCCGGCAGGAACAAGAGCGGCTCGAATCGGGACGGCGTTGAGCGGCTGCGCCGCACCGCTCCGAGCCTGATCGGTCGCCTTCCAGCGGAATGGGCTTTGCCCGGCAAGCGCTTGGGCGACGCGCGTGTTCGCCTAAGCCAAAGGGCGCCGCGGCGGCAAACGGATTTCGCGCAAGGGATTTCCGCCGTCGACGAACAATCGGCCCCGCGGCGCCAGGGCGGCGCGGATCCGCGCCAGCGCCGGTTCCCAGGCCTGCGGGTGGCGCCCGTCGAACGCGCCGACGCGCACCGCGAACGCCAGGTCGTAGCGCGCCTCGTCGTCTCCCAGCACCAGGTCCTCCACCGCGACCCGGCGAAACTCCAGCCGCCCGCCGGCGAGCCGTTCGCCCGACCCGGCCAGCGCCTGGGCGATCGCCTTGGCCGAACGGTCGATCGCCAGCACCTTCCCGTCGCCGATCCGTTCCAGCACCGCGCGCGCGGCCGCGCCCGGCCCACAGCCGATTTCGAGCACGCGCAGGCCGGGCCGCAAGGGCAGGGCGGCGACGATCGCGGCGAGACGGGGCGAGATCGGATTCGGCATGGCCTTGCGCTTGAGCGGGTAACCGGTGCGACGCCGTCGCAACGCTGGCCGCCCGATCGGAGCGGCGCAGCGTTGGTGCCCGGGCCGGGGTCAACTTACATGCGCGGCCCGATACGCGTGGGCGCTGTATGGTCGGCGGGTTGCTGCGGCGCGGCTTGCTCGGGTGTTTGCTGGGTGCGCGCCTGCTGCTCCTGCCGGTCGACCGTCGCCACCGCCTCGTTGCGCAGCTCGCGGCCCGGGGTCGCCGCGGCGGCTTGCTGGGTCGCCTGGCGCAGCGCTTCGCGATCGCCGCTGTGCGCGGCGGACAGCATGCGATCCAGACTCTGCGAGAGGTCCTCGGCCGGGTTCGAAGCCTTGGGGACCGGCGGTTTGGACGGCAGGTCGCTGCTCCATCCGAACTTCACCATGCCCGGCTTGTCCGCGTCGGCGAACGACCTGACCCCATCCGGCTTCCAGGTTTCCTTCAGCACCGCGCCGGATTTGCTGTAGTACTCGGACAACTCCTGGGCGTTGTTGAGCACCGCCCAGTTGCCGCGGTTGACGAACGCGACCGGAAATTCGCCCGGCTTGGCGACGGCGCCGACGAATCCGCCGTCCTTCTTCACCACCGAGGCTTCGTGGTCGATCATGTAGCTGGGGAAATTGACCTGCGGGCCGTGGCGGATCACGTTGTGCTCGGTATCGCCGAACGGGCGCCTGCCGTCGACCTTGGCCACTTCCTCGTTGATCTTGTCGATGATCTGCTTTTCTTCCTTGGACCCGACCAGCGGCGTATGCGGCCGGCCCGCGCCGCGGAAGGTCAGCATGTCGTGCATGTCGTAGTCGCCGGTGAACGGCAGCGCCTTCCAGTCCGGCTGCGCCTTGAGCGCGGCCAGCGACTCGTCCAGCCGGTTCATGTCGAGCGGGTAGATCTTGCCCTGCACCTGCTCGCCCAGCCCGTGGCCGCTGCTGAGGTAGAGGCCCTTGAGTTCTCCGCTGGTCTTGTCCCAGTGGCCGACATAGCCCTCGATGCCGGCATCGCGGACTTTCTGCAGCATGTCCGCCGAGTTCTCCGGATAAGCCTTGGCGATCGAAGACGCCTTGATGGTCTTCTCGAGGATGTCGTGTCCTTTCGCCGCCGCCCCTTGCTCCAGCGCGGCCAGGGTCGCCGCGCCCGCCGCCCTGAAGCTGACGGCGAAATTTCCCTTGCGCGAGGCTTCTTCGATCGCGGCGCGGTGTTCCGGCGTCACGAATTCCCGCTCGACCTGTTCGATCACATTGTTCTTGTCGTTCTTTCCCATCGTAGCTTCCTGTTTCGATTCGGTTTTGAGCGTGGCGGCCGGCGGAAAGTTCAACCATCGCCGCTGCGGCGCTCCGTGCGCAGCGTTCGGTCCGGTGCTGGTCGTAACGATGCGGGGCGACTCAAGCGCCATGCGGCAGCGATATCGGAGCGCGCGATCGCGCGCCGGCCATGCCGGGTAGGACGATGCAGCGCGCATCGTGGTTCGTACGGGCCTCAGAGTAATCTTTGCGATCGCCGTAGTGGCCGAACTTCCGGTCGCGTGCCGCATTTCGGCTGCGGCGCGTGCCCCGATCGCGAGGCGCGTCACAAATCGATTCGACGTCTTTTTCGCGAGGCGATGGCGATTCGGATCGAAGCGTGAGTGTCGAGGCGCAGCGAGCGGCAAGGGGCGGCGAGAGGCCGCATGCGGCCGATGGGCTGTTCCGGCGCGGTCGATGCCGGTGGCGAGACACCGCGACGGGCGTAGGGATCGGCAGGCCCGGCACCCGCGTCGTTCAGGGGGCTGGGATTCGGCCGGTGCGTCCGGCTCGACTCCTGGCGTTGCCCGTCGTCGTGACTATCCCTCCGCGCTCCGAGTTTGGATCTCGGAGGGCTTTCGACGGATAATGGGCGCGATTCCTCCGCGCGGGCCGTGTGTCGCGCCCTGCATGGCTGCTTCCGTCGGCGCTGCTCCGGTTCGGCGACCAGCGGACCGGTTCGCGTGGAAACCTACAGGGGATTTCCCGTAAATGGCTGATATTTCGAGAGAAATCATCGCCCCAGAGGCGTTGAAACTGTCCGTCGCCCCGGCGATGAACTGGACAAAGGAATGCGAAAATCTCTAGGGAAAGTGGCTATATGCGAGCTGTGTGTGCACATGGTGTGCAGATTGGGGTGTCGCCAGTAAGTCGCGACTAAGTGGGCCGGCGAGGCGCTCCGGTGACACTTTCCTGCCTCAATGTGAGACTAGGGCCGACTTAAGGGGGCCGGGGATGTCCCAGCGCCGCTCAAATTTCATGCATCTGGTTCGCCTGCAGGCCGATCTGGCCTTACTCGGCGCGGGCGCTGAGCGCTATTTTGCCGAAGACCCCAACACCTGCCTGCTTAAGCTTCGCCAGTTCGGCGAATTGATGGCCCAACAGGTGGCTGCGCGGGCGGCTATCTATACCCCCGGCGAGGACAACCAAGCCGCCTTGCTGTCGCGGCTGAAGGGGGCGGGTTGGCTCCCCCGCGACGCCGCGGATCTGTTCCACTGGCTGCGCAAGGCGGGCAACGAGGCGAGCCACCAGTTTGTCGGTGATCATCGGACCGCATTGCAGGGCCTGAAGATCGCGACTCAGCTCGGTTTTTGGTTCCACCGGAGCTTCGCCGACCCCAACTTCAAGGGCGGTGCATTCATCCCGCCCGAGCCGCCAGCAGACGAGTCTGCCGCACTGAAGGCCGAGCTCACCGAGTTGCGGCAACAGCTCCAGGCTGAGACCGAGCGCGCTCAGACGGCGCAGCAACTGGCCGAACAAGCCAAGGAAGAGGTCAAGCTGTGGGAAGCCCTGGCCGTCGATGGCAGCCAGACTGTGGATGCACTGGAAGCCCGGCTCAGTCAGGTGCAAGCCGAGTCTGTCACGCAGCTCGCGGCGCTGCAGACCAAGGCTGCGGAGAAGCCGAAGGAGTTCCTGTATCAGCTGATGACCCAGGCGGATCAAGCCGCCAGCCAGATCCAGCTGGACGAAAAGGCGACGCGCGAGCTGATCGACCAGCAGCTGCGAGAGGCTGGCTGGGAAGCCGATTCCGCCCAGCTCCGGTACAGCGCCGGCACTCGGCCCGAACCCGGCCGGTACCTTGCCATCGCAGAGTGGCCCACCGCTAGCGGTCCGGCAGATTACGCCCTGTTCGTCGGCGCCGAGTGCGTGGCCGTGGTTGAAGCCAAACGCAGCGCCAAGCGCGTGTCATCGAGCATCGACCAGGCCCGTCGCTACGCCAAAGATGCGCGGGACGAATCCGGTGCCTTGATGCCGACGCAGTGGGGGCAGTTTCGCGTGCCGTTGGTCTTTGCGACCAACGGCCGTCCGTTCCAGCAGCAATTCAAGGAAATCAGTGGTATCTGGTTCTGCGACTTGCGGCGCTCAACCAACCACCGCAAGGCGCTCGACGGCTGGTACACCCCGCAGGGCATCCGTGAGCTGCTGAAGCAGGACATCGACGGGGCCGAGAAGAAGCTCGACACCATCGGCTTCAAGTTTGGATTCCCACTACGGGATTACCAACGGCGAGCGATCCTGGCCACCGAAGACGCCATCAGGGCTGGTCAACAAAGCGTGCTGCTGGCGATGGCGACCGGAACCGGCAAGACCAAGACCTGCATTGCTCTCGTCTATCGGTTGCTGAAGGCGCAGCGGTTCCGGCGAATCCTGTTCCTGGTCGACCGCACCGCGTTGGGCGAACAAGCCGCTAACGCGTTCAAGGAAACGCAGATGGAGTCGCTGCAGCGGTTCGCTGAAGTGTTCGGTATCAAGGAGATCGATGAGCAGCAACCCGAAGCCGATACCAAAGTGCATCTCGCCACGATACAGGGGCTCGTCAAACGCATCCTGTACGCAGAAGACGACGGCCTGCCGGTCGATGCCTACGACTGCATCGTGGTCGACGAATGTCATCGCGGCTACCTGCTAGACCGAGAGATGAGCGAGGTCGAGGTCCAATTCCGCGATCAGTCCGACTACATCTCCAAGTACCGCCGGGTGCTCGACCACTTCGACGCGGTAAAGGTCGGTTTGACCGCCACTCCCGCCTTGCACACCACGGAGATCTTCGGTCCACCAGCATTTGTCTACTCCTACCGTGAAGCCGCGTTGGATGGCCATCTTATCGACCACGACCCGGCCCAGCGCATTCGTACAAAGCTCAGCGAATCGGGCATTCACTACGAGGTCGGCGAGGAGGTGGCGGTCTATAACGCCAAGACCCAAGAGCTAGACCTGTTCAATACGCCGGACGAGCTTGACTTTGACATTGGTGAATTCAACCGCAAGGTCGTTACCGAACCCTTCAATCGAGTCGTATGCGCAGCCCTGGCCGATCACCTCAATCCGGCCGGTCCAGACAAAACTTTGATCTTCTGCGCCACCGACCTCCATGCCGACATGGTGGTGCGGCTGCTGAAGGAGGCATTTGAGTCGAAAGGCATCGACATCGACGACGATGCCATCCTCAAAATCACCGGTAATGCGGACAAGCCTCTGCAGTTGATCCGCCGCTATCGCAACGAGGCTAATCCGGTCATCGCAGTGACTGTGGACCTGCTGACCACTGGTATCGACGTGCCAGCGATCAGCAACCTCGTGTTCCTGCGCCGGGTCAACAGTCGCATCCTGTACGAGCAGATGCTGGGTCGCGCCACCCGTCGTTGCGACGAGATCGGGAAAGAGGTCTTCCGCATCTTCGATGCGGTGGATCTGTACGCCAATCTGGAAGCCGTCAACAGCATGAAGCCGGTGGTGCAGAACCCAAGCATCGGCTTCTCCCAGTTGGCCAAAGAGATCGTCGCGCACCCGCAGGAGGCCATCGCCCAGCAGGCGCGCGAACAGTTGCTTGGAAAATGGCAGCGGAAGAAGCGGCATCTGACCGACGCCCAAATCCATGCCTTGAAGCAAGCCGGATGTAATCCGCAGGACTTCGCCGATTTCCTGAAGAATACGGACATTAAACAGTTGGCCGAGTGGTGGTCCAACCACGTCGCGCTGGGCGAACTGCTGGACCGCAAGCGCGACATGCCCGTCGATCCGCTAGTTGTGTCGACGCACGAAGACGAGCTGATCGATGTCGCCCCTGCCTACGGTCGCCCAGACGACTATCTCGATCGATTCGCTCTCTTTGTGAAGGAGAGGAGTAACACTTTGCAAGCGCTAATAGCCGTGGTCCAGCGCCCACGCGAGCTGACTCGCCGCGATCTCATGGAGTTGGTCATCGCGCTGGAAAGTGCGGGTTTCGACGAAAAGTCTCTGACCCATGCCTGGGCGCAGAAATCCAACCAGGAAATAGCCGCACGAGTTCTCGGTTTTGTGCGCCAGGCCGCGCTGGGTGACCCATTGGTGCCGTTTGATCAACGAGTCGACGCCGCGGTTCAACGCATCAGCCAGCAGCGCAAACTCACCGTAGTCCAAGTGGACTGGCTCAAACGTTTGTCCAAGCAGGTCAAGGCGAACATCGTGCTGGACGAAGCCCTGATCAACGAAGGGCCGTTTGGCCAGCAGG
The DNA here is from genome assembly GCF_057657315.1 of Lysobacter sp. Soil_C_15. Classification (NCBI taxonomy): domain Bacteria; kingdom Pseudomonadati; phylum Pseudomonadota; class Gammaproteobacteria; order Lysobacterales; family Lysobacteraceae; genus Lysobacter; species Lysobacter sp. Soil_C_15. The sequence goes on along the minus strand of NZ_JBDGIR010000008.1, from coordinate 251,273 downwards.
GCGGATTCAAACGCCTCAACCAAATTTTCGACCAGCAACTGAACGACGTGCTGGCCGATATGAACGAAGCCATCTGGCAGTCCGCTGCCAATCAGTAAGTAGAAGGATCAATGAGCAATATCACCACCGATATCGTCGCCAAACTCTGGAACTTGTGTAACGTCCTTCGCGACGACGGCGTGACGTACCACCAGTACGTAACCGAACTGACCTACCTGCTGTTTCTGAAAATGGCAAAGGAGACGGGAACCGAGGCGCGGCTCCCCGCCGGTTATCGCTGGGATGATCTGGAGCGGCAGGCTGCTCCCGAGCGGCTGGAGTTCTACAAGGTCATGCTGATTCATCTCGGTAGCCACGGCTCGGCGATTACCCAAGAGATATTTGTCAACGCCAGTTCCTTCATCAAGAAGCCGGCGACGCTGACGACGCTGGTAAGCGCCATCGATGAGATTGACTGGTATTCGGCTAAGCAGGAAGGATTGGGCGATCTTTACGAAGGTCTTCTCGAGAAAAACGCTAACGAAAAAAAGTCTGGTGCCGGTCAGTACTTCACCCCGCGCGTGTTGATCGACAGCATGGTCGCGTTGATGCAGCCAAAGCTGGGTGAGTCGATCCAGGATCCGTCCGCTGGCACCGGTGGCTTCCTGATCGCGGCAAACCACTACATCCGCGAGCACAACGACATCGAGGCTCTGCATCAGAAGAACTACAAGGCCTACCGGCGCCAATTCCATGGCATGGAGCTCGTCCAAGACACTCATCGCCTGGGTCTGATGAACTTGATGCTGCATGATCTGGAATCGGACGAGAATAGCGGCATCCGCTTTGGTGACACGCTTTCGAGCGATGGCCAGCAGCTGCCAAAATCTGACCTAATCCTGTCCAATCCGCCCTTCGGCACCAAGAGGGGCGGTGGGTTGCCCACCCGCGACGACTTCACCTACCCCACCAGTAACAAGCAGCTGGCCTTCTTGCAGCACATCTACCGAGCGCTCAAGCCCGGTGGTCGGGCCGCAGTGGTGTTGCCGGACAACGTGCTGTTCGAAGGTAACGTCGGGAGACAAATCCGCGTCGACCTCATGGAAAAGTGCAACCTGCACACGATCCTTCGTCTCCCGACCGGAATCTTCTATGCGCAAAGTGTGAAGACCAACGTGCTGTTCTTTACGCGCGGAGAGAAGGATAAGGGCAACACCAAGGAAGTATGGGTTTACGACATGCGGGCCAACATGGCGCAGTTCGGCAAGCGCACCCAGCTCACGCGCCAGCATTTCAAAGAGTTCGAAGACGCCTTCGGAGCGAGTCCGCTAGGCGATCCAAAGAGTCTGGCAAAGCGCAATGACACCGGCGAAGCGGGGCGTTTCCGCAAGTTCACCCGCGAGTGGATCGCCAAGCGTGGCGACAACCTCGATATCCTCTGGCTGAAGGATGAGAGCGACATGGGCACCGGTGGACTGCCCGGGCCGGCGGCGCTGGCTCGCGAAGCGATGGCCGAGCTTGAGGGGTCATTTGAGGAGCTGCGCGGCATCCTTGCGGAGCTAGGCGAGGATGATGACGAGGAGATGACGCAGTGACGCAGGCAGTTCTCAGTTTGCCCAAAGGATGGGTCGAATGCCGGCTTGGCGACGTCGTCAACTATGGGGCCACGTTGAAGGCAGAGCCTAAAGACATCCCACCCGAAGCTTGGGTTCTTGAGCTGGAGGACATTGAAAAGGACACATCAAAGATTCTGCAGCGCGCCACACACGCCGAGCGTCGGTCCAGAAGCACTAAGAATCGGTTTGCCTCAGGCGACGTGCTTTACGGAAAGCTGCGGCCGTACTTGAATAAGATCGTCATCGCGGGCGAGAACGGATACTGCACTACCGAGATCATTCCTTTGTCGCCTCCTCCGGGGTTGGACGAGCGCTATCTGTTCTACTCGCTAAAGCATCCTCGCTTCCTTGAGTATGTCACTTCAGTCAGTCACGGGCTGAACATGCCTCGCCTTGGCACAGAGGCAGGACGGTTGGCGCCGTTCGTACTTGCGCCACTAGCCGAGCAGAAGCGCATCGCCGATAAGCTTGATTCCCTTCTCGCACGAGTGGATGCCTGCCGCGAACGCCTCGAGCGGATCCCAGGAATCCTGAAACGCTTTCGGCAATCAGTCTTCGCCGCGGCTATTAGCGGGAAACTGTCGGAGGAATGGCGTGCAGAGCGCGGGCAGTCCCCCGAAACCAGACATTGCTCGTTGGGTGAAACAAGCATCGAAGTTCCGGCGTCGTGGGGGATCGAAGACCTCTCGAGCATCATCGATCCTAAGCGCCCCCTCTGTTACGGCGTGGTGCAACCAGGGCCTGACGACTCAAATGGTGTTCCGCTTATTCGAGTGCAGGATATGGAGAACGGGGCCGTTCTAGTGGAACAGCTGCGCACTATCTCCGGGGAAATCGATCAACAATATCGCCGCTCGAGGGTTCAAGAGGGGGACTTGTTGATATCCGTGGTGGGAACCATTGGGCGAACAGCTGTCGTTCCGAAGAATGTCGACGCCAACATAGCCCGAGCGGTCGCGAGGGTGGCGTGCAAGGCTGGGGTTGAGCCTCGTTGGGTCAACACGTGGCTCTCCTCGAGCCTGCTGCAGTGGTGGCTTGTATCAAGCGCCAATGAAGTCGCACGGAAGACGCTAAATCTTGCAGATCTGGCGGGTGCTCCAGTCGTTGTGCCGCCGGAAGATGAGCAGCGAGAGATCGTTCGACGAGTCGAAGCACTCTTGAACATCGCAGACAGAGCACAGGACGAGTACGAACGCGGCCGAGAGCGCGTTGACAAAATGGTGCCTGCGCTTCTCGAGCAAGCATTTAGCGGCAAGCTCGTCCCACAGGATCCCAACGATGAATCTGCACATGAACTTCTGGCGCGCCTGCGCGCTTTGCCGCCAGGGGCGATGAAACCGAAGCGTACTCGCCAAAATGTGACCGAGATGAAGCCGGCTATGAAGAGCACCGACAAGGACAAGATCAAGGCAGCCATTCTCAAGCTGAAGAAGAATAGCTTCTCGTTTGACGAACTCCGGGCAAACGTAGGCGGGGACTACGAGTGGATAAAGGATGCCTTGTTCGAACTCCTACAGGAGCCAGATCCTGTCGTTCGCCAGATCTTCGATAAGAAATCGAAAGCGATGCAGATCGTGCGAGTGAAGCCGTGAAGCTCACTCGCGTTCACGTCATTAAGGCGGCGACCTGTGGCGGGCTTCTGGATGGGCTCGATGTCGCCTTGAGGGGTGAGCAGGGCGCCTCCGAGCGCTTCGATCCACTGTGTCTTGTTGGCCCCAATGGAGCTGGAAAATCGCAGTTCCTTCAAGTTGTGGCGGAGGCATTTCAGGCTGCTTTTCATGCCTGCGCGCCGGACGAGGAGAGGGCACCAGGAAACGAAGACCTCCAGTTTGAGCTTGAGTACTACATCAGGCCCCCAGGTGCCCGTAAGGCAGTTCTGATTCGTCTTTCGCGCAAGGAAGACGGCAAGCGACGCCCCACGCTAAGAGTTGATCGCAAGGAAGGCCTCGATTGGGTCGAGTGCTCATTGGACGCCGCGGAAACCCACGCCTTTCTCCCATCCAGAGTAATCGGCTACACGTCTGGCGACAATGAAACGCTGAGTCTGCCATTTTTGGTTAGTCGTAGTGGATATGCAGAGGCCGTGGCGGCAGAAGCATTGGCCAACAAGCCTCGAGCGAAGCAGAAGAGCATTTCAGACACGCGTCTGATGCTCGTTGACTATGGAACCCATCTCGAAGTGCTGGTAGCCAACCTAGTACTTGGGTCGCCTAGAGAACGCTCTGCATTGCTTCAAGATGCGAGACTTGATGATATTCACTCTTTTCGATGCGTGGTTCAGCTCGCGCATAGCGCCGCGCCGAAGATCGCATCACGGCGGGAGGCAGCCAGTGGCCGAAAAGGCGTACAGCTAACAGCAGAGCTCGAAGGCTATATCGACAATCTGAGGCGTTGTTCGACATGCCACGCCTACACTGAAAAGTCGGAGACCTACATCTTCGACTTTCTGGTTACAGAGGAGACCCGAGTTGCATTTTCCCACTTCTGGAGTGCGTCGATTGATCTCTATTCGGCGCTCCATAAGCTCTCGATGCTCAACGACCTTGCAATTCCTAAGGTGGCGCGTGAGCGTTTGCGACGCGATATTAGGTCGAGGCGATTCGCCTCTAGGCTCCCCGAGCCTCAGGACGAGGACCGGGTCTTCCGGTTTGAGCAGGTTCGCTTTCTGCCCAAGACAGGGGTTGGAGTTGTCGACTATGTTTCGCTATCGGACGGTGAGCACCAGCTCGCACAGATCTTGGGGACAATGTGCATGGCCTCTTCCCCCGACGTTCTCTTTGTGTTGGATGAGCCGGAATCGCACTTCAATCCGCAATGGCGGGTCAACTTCACCTCGCGAATACTTGATTTGCCCACAGCCAATGGGAAGCGTGGCGGGTCGCGTAGTGCATCCGCTCGCCAGGACTGCCTGATTACAACTCACTCGCCGTTCGTGCCATCTGACATGCGTAGGGAGAATGTCCTCATATTCAAGAAGTCAAAAGGCATAGAGATCGTTCGGCCTGGCATCGAAACCTTTGGCGCAACGTTTGACACGATTCTTGAGGAGTGCTTTTGCGTCAGCCCCCCGATGTCGGAAGTTCCTAGACGAGAGATTGACGAGCTGATGAAGAGCGACGATCCCGATGAGATTCGCGCTGGTGTTGCGCGACTTGGGGATTCAGTCGAGAAGGTTTTTCTATTGGATCGACTCCGACAGCTATCCAAGCAGGAGGGCGCTTAGCAGTGCTCTTCGGGTACCCAATTGCAGCCACAGGGGAGAACTGGCTTCATGACGGCCTCTGTGAAGCGATAAGATCGATCCACTCCGCCATCGACGAAGGTAGTGCTTACCCTGGATGGCCTGCCGTTTTGCCTCTTGCCTGTCGAGGGAATCTAAAGCGCCGCACTGGACTCCGAGACCGATTGAGCGCGTACGACGTGGCGTTGCGCCAGCTTACGAAGGAGCAGCGCGACGACATTCTCGGTGCGCTAGACGGCCAAAACCGTGTCGCGGACCTCCTCGAAGGTGGCTTCGACTGTCTGATGATAGAGGACCTTCCTGAGGCGATCCGAACGCGCATCACTGATCTGTTCGGGTTCGCGTTTGAGTTGCTCTCGGATCTTGGTGTGAGAGATCGCCAGTACAGGGCGATCTACTCAGCGGTGTCGAGCCATGTCTGCCCTTTCTGTGGCACAGAGTATTTTGATGCCCCTGGGGCGCCGCGTGAGGACTTGGATCACTACCTCGCAAGAAAGCACTTCGCCTTTGCAGCGGCCAACCTAAGGAACCTGGTTCCAATGGGGCACAAATGCAACTCACGGTACAAGCTGGCTAGCAATCTGTTGCGTGGTGCGGGTGGGGCTCGGCGTGTTGCGTTCGACCCGTATCAGCATGAGCGACTTGGCGTATCACTGGATGGGAGTGTTCCGTTTGGCGGATCCACCGAGAACACCCCAGACTGGGACATACAATTCGACCCTAACAGTGACGCAGTCTCGACTTGGGATGAGGTCTTCGCGGTTCGAGAACGGTATCGCAGAGACCACCTGGACCCAGATTTTTCCCAGTGGCTGCGCCTCTTCGCAAAGTGGGTAGAACGTATGTCGTTGCCGACAGACACGGAAGACGGACTTGTTCGTGCGCTTCAGCGATACGAGGAAAGTTGGGCCGAGGGCGGCATCCACGACCGAGCGTTTTTGAAGGCGGCGGTCTATCGCATGCTTCGGCAGCACTGCGAGGCTGGCAATACGCGACTCATTGATCAGCTTCGCGATCTCACTGCATCTGCCTAACTCGCTGCATTGCCGGGGGAGTGAGGCGGACATGACGGAATTTTGAAGAGCGAGGGCGAGATGGAGCTACCGGAGTTTGCTCGTTGGATTCAGCCGTTAATGAAGGCGTTGTCGCAGCTAGGTGGAAGCGCGCGACCACAGGAGGTTGTCGATCTGGTGGCTAAGAACGAATCCGTCCCCGACGAGATTCTCAACCAGACGCTAGTCAACGGCTTTCCTCGGTTCACCAACCAAGTTCATTGGGCGCGCTTCTTCCTAGCCGAACACGGGCTAATTGATCGCTCGCGTCGAGGCGTATGGAGCCTGAGTGATGAAGGGCGCGCAAACGTGAACATGACCACGGCTGAAGTTCGTCGCCTGGTGGACGCGGTTCAGAGGAAGCATGCGTCTGGATCTAGCGCACCGAGATCCGCAAGTCAGACGGCTGCGATCCCCATGGTGCCCGCAGCTGCCACGGAGCAGGAGGCGGCGCCCGAAGACCTGGAAGAGAACTACCGTGACCGGCTGTTGGGGCTGCTGAAGTCACTTCCGCCGTCTGGATTTGAGCGGCTATGCCAGCGGCTTCTCCGTGAGGCTGGATTTGCGGAAGTCGAGGTGACAGGAAGAAGTGGAGATGGGGGCATTGACGGCCATGGACTGCTCGCGCTCAATCCATTCGTGACCTTGCGGGTCCTATTTCAGTGCAAGCGCTACGATGGCAGCGTGGGGCCGGGAGCCGTGAGAGATTTTCGTGGCGCGATGCAAGGTCGTGCCGACAAAGGAATTGTTCTAACGACAGGTGGCTTCACCGCTGATGCTCGCCGAGAAGCGATTCGCGATGGCGTGCCACCGATTGAGTTGGTCGACGGGCCAAAGCTTATAGATCTCTTCGAGCAGCTTGAATTGGGCTTGCGTCCAAGAACCACATACGAGATAGACTCCGCGTTCTTCAGTCAGTATCAGAAATCTCAGCCGATGTAGCCCGCAAGGGCGCCTCAAGTACACAGGATAAAGCGAATAGTGACCCTTTCTCCTGCATTCCTGAGGGTGACGGATTGAGGGTTGACTAGGATATCGACAGGGGAGCTGCCGTAGAGTGGATCGCATCGCTCTGCTGCTCGCCAGTGGTGACTTGCGTCAACGCGACCGTAAATCGGACGCAATCCCCGCCGCACCTTACGTCTACGGTGTTGAACACCCACTCAGAGGGGCGATGTTGTCACCCGTGCCATGGGCGCGCAGGAACTCCGCCGGCCGCCGCCTTTCGAGACAATCTTTTTTATCTTGGCATGGGCGACGGATGTGCAGCAGATGTCGATCAGTTTGCTGAGCTCGTGGATGGCTGCAGCATAGTCCCACTTAGCTCGGTCGATTCGGGTGACGCGGCGTCGCTCAAGGATCTGAGACTCGGCCGGAGCGCCCGCATCGATTCCAGTGTCGCCCGTCGTCGCGCCTGCCGGCCCGCGCCCCGAGTTTGGGTCCAGGGGGCTTTCGACGGACAATGAGCGCGATTCCTCCGCGCGGGCCGCAGTGTCGCGCCCGGCATGGCTGCTTCCGTCGCTCTCGCTCCGGCTCGGCGGCCCGCCGACCGGTTCGCGGGGAAACCTACAGGGCTTTTGCGTAAATGGCTGATATTCCGAAACAAACCATCGCTCCCGAGGCGCTGAAGCTGTCCGTCGCCCCGATGATGGACTGGACCGACACCCATTGCCGGGTGTTCCACCGCGCCCTGGCGCCGCATGCGCGGCTGTACACCGAGATGGTGCATGCCAACGCGGTGATCCACGGCGACCGGGCGCGGTTGCTGGCGATGGACCCGGTCGAGCATCCGGTGGCCCTGCAGCTGGGCGGCAGCGAGCCGGCCCTGCTGGCGCAGGCGGCGCAAATCGGCGCCGAGCTCGGTTTCGATGAGATCAACCTCAATTGCGGCTGCCCCTCCGACCGGGTCCAGGCCGGGCGTTTCGGCGCCTGCCTGATGCGCGAGCCGGGCGTGGTGGCCGAGTCGGTGGCGGCGATGATCGGCGCCTGCGAGGTGCCGGTCACGGTCAAGTGCCGGCTCGGGGTCGACGACGATCACCGCTACGAGGTGTTCCAGGCCTTCGTCGACCAGGTCGCGCAGGCCGGCTGCGGGCTGTTCGTGGTCCATGCCCGCAACGCCTGGCTCAAGGGCCTGTCGCCTAAGGAGAACCGGGAAGTGCCGCCTTTGCGCTACGACTGGGCCTACCGGCTCAAGCGCGAGCGGCCGCAGTTGCAGGTGATCGTCAACGGCGGCATCGCCGGCCAGGACGAGGCCACCGCCCACCTGGAGCACGCCGACGGCGCCATGCTCGGCCGCGCCGCCTACCACGACCCCTACCTGCTGCACCGGCTGGACGTGGCCTGGTGGGGCGGCGAGCTGCGCAGCCGCGCCGAACTGCTGCGCTCGCTGCGGCCCTATGTCGAGGCGCAGCTGGAGCGCGGGGTGTTCCTCAAGCACATGACCCGGCACATGCTGGGCCTGTTCCACGGCGAGCGCGGCGGCCGCGCCTTCCGCCAGGTGCTCAGCGAAGGCGCGCACAAGCCCGGCGCGGACTGGTCGCTGATCGAGCGCGCCCTGGACGTGACCGAGTCCTTCGCCGCGCGCGACGCGGCCTGAGACGGTCATGATCAGCCGAGACCCGCAGGCCTTCTTCGCCCACGCCCGCGGCCTGGCCGCGGATTTCGGCCCGGCGCTGGCGCGCGCCGCGTTCCTGGTCGCGCCGGACGGCTTCGCCCGCGCCGAGCAGTCGGCCGGCGACAACCGCTACATGGCCGCCGCGGACGGCTTCGACCCCAGCCGCGCCAGCGCCCAGCACCGCGAACTGCACCGGTCGCTGGCGCAGGTTCTGCCGACAGTGTGCTTTGCCGGCGATCCGGACACCCCGGACGCGCTGTTCCCGAACAACGTCTTCGCCACCGGCCGGGCCGACGCCGCCGGCGAGCCGGCGCCGGCGCGCTACGTGGTCGGGCGCATGCGCCACCCGGTGCGCCAGCGCGAGGCCGCGCGCGCCGACATCCGCGACTTCTTCGGCCAGGTGCTGGGCTATGCCGAGGTCGACCTGTCGCGGCAGCCGCATCCCTGCGAGCTGACCGGCTCGGCGGTGATCGACCGCGCCCGCGGGCTGGGCTACATCGGCCTGTCCGAGCGCTGCGACGAGGCCGGTGCGCGACTGATCCACCAGGCCCTGGGCCTGCGCGCCAGCCTGCTGTTCGAGCTGGCGCCGGGCGAGTACCACGCCAACGTGGTCCTGGCGGTACTGGCCGGACGGGCGGCCCTGGTCGCCCCGGCCGGTTTCGCCGACCCGGCGGTGGCGGCGGCGATCGCGGCTTTCTATGCGCCGCACGGAATCGTATTGTCGACAGCCGAGCAGGGTGCGTTCGCAGCCAATGCGATCGCGCTGTCGTCCTATCGGGTCTGGATGAGCGCCGGCGCCGGACGCGCGCTGAGCCCGGACAGCCGCGCGGCTCTGGCCGCGGCCGGGTTCGCCGTGGCCACGGTCGAACTGGACGCGATCGAGGCCGGCGGCGGCTCGCTGCGTTGCTGCGTCGGCGAGATTTTCTAGGGTTTCTTGCCCGGTTTCCTACCGGTTTCCGGATTGGGATGGGCCGGAATGATTCTCACCCGCGCGCCGGTTGCGGCGCGGCCTGTGACGCCCGTCGGCTCGGGCTGAACACCGGCCACGGCGGCGCGGAAAAGTTCAGATCGGATTCACCGCTGCGTTTCGAAAATGCCGACACGTCGTTAGTTCGTCCATTATTGTTGCGCTGGGGTCTTCGTCGAACGTCATGAGCATCCGGTCCGCCCGAGTCCTGTCCTCGTTGCTGCTCGTCGCCTCGCTGGCGGCGGCCGGCCAGGCTGCGGCCCAGCACGACGACGACGGGCGGCAAGGTCGCGGGCACGACCGGCGCGACGATCATCGCTCCCTGTCGGATTCGGTTCGCCGCTACGAGCGCGAGAGCGGCGGCGGGCAGGTGCTCAGCGCCGAGCGCGTCCCCTTCGACGGGCGGGACGTCAACCGGATCAAGGTCGTCGACTCCAGCGGCCGGGTCCGGGTCTACATGGACGACCCGCAGCAGCGCGGCGGACGGGAGAACGACCGTCCTACACGCCGTGAAGACAGCGATAACGACTAACCTTCGCTTCGACGGTCCTCACGACCCTGTCGGGGCCCGCAAACATCTAGGGAGTGCCCATGCGAATTCTGCTGGTCGAAGACGAAGCGCCTTTGCGCGAGACCCTGGCCGCGCGCCTCAAGCGCGAGGGCTTCGCGGTCGACGCGGCGCAGGACGGCGAGGAAGGCCTGTACATGGGCCGTGAGGTGCCGTTCGACCTGGGGATCATCGATCTGGGCCTGCCGAAGATGTCGGGCATGGAGCTGATCAAGGCCCTGCGCGACGAGGGCAAGAAATTCCCGGTGCTGATCCTGACCGCCCGTTCGAGCTGGCAGGACAAGGTCGAGGGCCTCAAGCAGGGCGCCGACGACTACCTGGTCAAGCCCTTCCACGTCGAGGAACTGCTGGCCCGGCTCAACGCCCTGGTCCGCCGCGCCGCGGGCTGGAGCAAGCCGACCCTGGAGTGCGGCCCGGTCATGCTCGACCTGGCGGCGCAGACGGTCAGCGTCAACGGCGGCAACGTCGACCTGACCAGCTACGAGTACAAGGTGCTGGAGTACCTGATGATGCACGCCGGCGAGCTGGTCTCGAAGGCCGACCTCACCGAGCACATCTACCAGCAGGACTTCGACCGCGATTCCAACGTGCTGGAAGTCTTCATCGGCCGCCTGCGCAAGAAGCTCGATCCGGACGGCGCCTTGAAGCCGATCGAGACCGTGCGCGGCCGCGGCTATCGTTTCGCCATCCCGCGCAGCGGGGATTAAGCGGTACGATCGCGCAGCGGGGATTGAACAGCACGATCGCGAAGCGGGGACTAAGCGTTACCGCCGCGCAGCCGGGATTTGGCGTTACGATCGCGCGGAGGGGACCAAGCGATACGGCCCCGCAGCGGCGACCAAGGCAAGGCGCGCAGTGTGGGGCCAGCTGCGCGGCGCCCCACCGACAGCAGGTTGCCCTGCCGCGATTGAAGACAGGGCGGTGCTCCGCCTCGCACCGAAAACCCTCGCACCGAGAACTGGATCCAGGAGCGCAACCCGACCCATGCGGCCCGCGTCCCCAACCGAGGCGGGCCCGCCGGCCCGTGCGGCCCGATGAGCTGGGGCCAGCCGCGCTCGTTGCGCGCCCGCCAATTGCTCGCCGCCAGCCTGGGCCTGCTCGCCTTCCTGGCCCTGGCCGGCTACGCGCTCGACCGGGCCTTCCTCGAGACCGCCGAAAGCAACCTGCGCCAGCGCCTGACCAGCTACGCGCTGGCGTATGCGGCCGATACCGATTTCGGCCGCAGCGGCGAGATCATTCCGCCCTACGACCCGCCCGACCCGCGTTTCGACCGGCCGGGCAGCGGCCTGTACGCCGAAGTCATCCTGCCCAACGGACACTGGGACTCGATGTCGGCGCAGGGCCCGGTGCTGCCCGACGGCGGGATGCTCAAGCCGGCCCAGGAGACCTTCGAAGGCCCGCTGCCGATCAACGAGATCAGCGGCCGCTCCGGCGAGGCCTACCGCTACGGCCGCGGCCTGATCTGGAGCGTCGACGGCGACAGCAAGTCGGAGTTCCAGTACACGATCTACATCCTCGAGGACACCAGCGCGCTGCGCGCCCAGGTCGCGGTGTTCCGCAAGGCCTTGTGGAACTACCTCGGCGGCGCCGGGGTGATCCTGCTGCTGTTGCAGGCGCTGATCATGCAGTGGAGCCTGCGCCCCTTGCGGCGGGTGATCGAGGAGCTCAAGCGGGTCCAGCGCGGCCTGGCCTCGCGGATGAGCGAGCGCCACCCGCGCGAGCTGGAGCCGCTGACCGAGAGCATCAACGCCTTCATCGAGAGCGAGCGCGAGAACCTCGATCGCCAGCGCAACACCCTGGCCGACCTGGCCCACAGCCTGAAGACGCCGCTGGCGGTGCTGCGCGCGCGCCTGGACGACCGCAACGGCGGCGGCACGATCGACGCCGACCTGCGCGAAGACCTGGACGTGCAGTTGCGGCGCATGAACGACCTGGTCTCCTACCAGCTCGCCCGCGCCGCTTCCGGCGGCCACGCGCTGTTCGCCGCGCCGATCGCGATCGAGCCGCATGCCGAGGAGATCGTGCGCGGGCTGGAGAAGGTCTATTCGAACAAGGGCATCCTGTGCGAGTTCGAGCTCGCCGAAGGGGTGCAGTTCCACGGCGAGCCGGGCGACCTGCAGGAACTGCTCGGCAATCTGCTCGAGAACGCGTTCAAGTGGGCGCGTTCGCGGGTGTTGCTGACCGTGCAGGCCGGCGAGATCGCGGCCAACCGCCGTCCCGGCCTGCTGATCGCGGTCGACGACGACGGCCCGGGCATCCCGCCGGAAAAGGTGGCGATGATCCTGCAGCGCGGAGTGCGCGGCGACGAGCGCGTGCACGGCCACGGCATCGGCCTGGCGATCGTGCAGGACCTGGTGCGCGGCTACCGCGGCACCCTCGACGTGACCCCGTCGCAGGAGCTGGGCGGCACGCGTTTCGAAGTGAAGCTGCCGCCGGGGTTGTAAGCGCCGGCCGAGACCGCGCGGGCTCCTGTAGCAGCGGCGTCCGACGGGGATTTCCTTCGGTCATGAGCCGCGACCGCGATGTTTCGGCCTCGCGCCGAACCCGGCGTTCGTATCGCGCGCTCCAATCTGAGGCGGACGAGGCGAGACCGGCGCTGCGCGGCAGCGGCTTGCGCCGCTCCTGCACGCAGAGGGCGCGTCGCGACGCAGGCCTTGGGCCGCGCGGTCGTGCGGCAGCGGCTCAGGCGAACGGCGAGGGGCCGTACAGGCGCTCCAGATGCGCGGCGACTGCGGGCATTTCCGCGCGCAGCAGCTGCGGGTCGCTGAAATGGTACTCGGTGGCGACGGCGAAGAATTCTTCCGGAGCTTCGGCCGCGTAGGCGTCGATCGCGGTTTCGCGGCCGGCGTCGACCTGTCGCACGAAGCCGTCGTAGGCGCGCTGGAAATCGCCCGCCCACTGCCGCTGCCAGGCGCGCGGCAGCGGCGGGGTGCCGTCGAGCAGGCCGTCGAGCACGTCGAGCTTGTGCGCCATCTCGTGCGCGGCGACGCAGTAGCCGGCGTGCGGATCCTCGCAGTCGGCGGCGACGTCGGCCCAGGACAGGATCAGCGGCCCCTGCTCCCAGGCCTCGCCGATCAGCTCGTCCTGCCACTCGTGCAGCACCCCGGCGGCGTCGGTGTGGCTGCGGTTCACCCGGAACGCATCGGGATAGACGATCAGCTGCGACCAACCGCGCAGGCCTTCCTCGCCGAACTCGAGCAGGGGCAGGCAGCACAGCGCGGCGAGCCGCGCGCGTTGCGACTCGTCCAGGCTCAATTCGCCGATCGGGCTGATGGTTTTCTCGTGCAGGAAACGCGCGGCCAGTTCGCCCAGGCGTTGCTGCCGGGCCGGATCCAGCGCCCGCGCCCACGGCAACGCCGCGACCGTGTCGCGCCACAGGGCGTCGTCGATGGGGCGGGGCGGGCGCCGCAGCCGGCGCAGGAACTCGAACAAGCGCGAACCGTCAGCGAATCAGCGGAACATGCCCGGCAGGAAATTGTGCCAGCGCGGCGACTGCAGGCGGTTGTTGCTCTCCGAGTCGCTGTGCACGCTGGGCTTGGCCTTGGTGTCGCGCGCGGTGGCCGGCGCGGCGTTGCGCGAGCTCGGGCGCGCCGCGGCGTCCTTGCGCTGGGCGCTGGCGTTGCTGGAGCAGGCGTCGTTGGGGCTGAGCTTGTTGACCTCGCGCGCACCGACCTCCGCAACGGCCAGGGTCGCGCTGGCGAAGGCGAACAGCAGGCACAGGCAGATCCGTAACATGGCGGAATCCCTTGGAGGTCGTCCCGGCCGGTGTCCGACCTCGGGAGATTGCCGACTATAGCGCGAAACCGGGACCGCGTCGGCGGCCCTTCGGCGGTGGGCGACCGGCGGCGCGCGTGCTGCGCCGCAGCACGCGCCGGCGCGGGTTTGGGCGAGACTCGCGCCATGCCCACCGCCCGCCCGCCGCTGACCGCACCGGCCCTGCGCCGGGCCCTGATCGCCGGCGCGCGCCGGGTCATCGCCGGGCGCGACCGGCTCAACCGGATCAACGTGTTCCCGGTCGCCGACGGCGACACCGGCAACAACCTCGCCCACACCCTCGGCAGCCTGCTGAACGGGGCGCTGAGCCGGCGCAGCCGCCACATCGGCGAGCTGCTGCAGCGCGTCGGCGACGACGCGGTCGACGGCGCGCGCGGCAACTCCGGCGCGATCCTGGCCCAGTTCCTGTACGGGGTCGCAGAGTACGCCCGTGCCCAGCCCGAACTCGACGCCGCCGCCCTGGCCGGGGCGGTCCGGCACGGCGCCGAGCAGGCGCGCGCGGCGCTCGCCCACCCGATCGAAGGCACCATCCTCAGCGTCATCAACGCTTTCGCCGATGCGCTCGACGAGGCGGCCCAGGCCAGCGACGGCGATCCGCGCGCCGGTTTCGCCGCGGCGCTGGAGCGGGCCCGCGTCGCCCTGGCCAGGACGCCGCAGCAATTGTCGTTGCTGCAGCGGGCCGGGGTGGTCGACGCCGGTGCGCGCGGCTTCGTCGACCTGCTCGAGGGCATCGCCGAATTCGTCGACGGCGGCCCGCGCGCGTTGCGCATGCGCGGCGCCGGCGGTGCCGCCAACGACGCCTGCGCCGGGCATGCCGCGGCGGTGCCGGCGGCGCACGAGGCGGTCGACCCGCAGCGGCGTTGGTGCTGCGAATGTCTGCTGATCGGCGAGGCCATGGATCGCGCCGCCCTGGTCGCCCAATTGGAGGCGCTGGGCGCCGATTCGGTGGTGCTGGCCGGCGGCGGCGCGCGAGTGCGCGTGCACGCCCACGTCGGCGCGCCGCAACGCCTGTTCGACGCCTGCGCCGGCCATGGCGGGGTCGAGGCGATGAAGGCCGACGACATGCTGCAGCAACAGCGCAGCGTCGAGCGCAGCCAGCGCGTGGCGGTGGTCACCGACAGCGCCGCCGACCTGCCGGACGAACTGGCCGAGCGCCTGGCGCTGCAGGTGGTGCCGGTGCGGGTGTCGATCGACGGCCGCGACTACCTCGACAAGACCGCGCTGAGCACCGCCGAGTTCTACCGACGGATGGCCGTCAGCGCCGATCTGCCGCGCACCAGCCAGCCGCCGCCGGGCGACTTCCGCCGCTGTTTCGACTTCCTCCTCGGCCATCGCGCCCAAGTGTTGTATGTGGGCTTGTCGCGGGCGGTGTCGGGCACCCTGCAGGCCGGCGAACAGGCGGCCAGCCGCGCCGATCCGCAGCGGGTGCGGGTGTTCGACAGCCTCAACGCCGCCGGCGGCCAGGCCTTGCTGGCCTGGCGCGCGGCGGAACTGGCCGAGGCGGGCTGGTCCACGGCGGCGATCGTGAGCGAGCTCGAGCGCCTGCGTCCGGCGACCCGAACCTGGGCGATGGCGCGCGACATCCGCCACGCGGTGCGCGGCGGCCGCATCCCGGCCTGGGCCGGCGCGCTGGTGCGCTGGACCGGCCTGACCCCGGTCGCAGCGATGCGCGCGGACGGCCGCCTGGGCGTGCGCACCGGCCTGTTCGCGCGCGCCGGCGCGGCCCAGGCGCTGGCCCGGTACGTCGTCCGGCAACTGCCTGCCGGCGAGCGCTGGCGGGCGATCGTCGGCCATTGCGATGCGCGGGCCGACGGCGAGCGCCTGCTGGCCGAACTGCGCCGCCGGCTGGCGCTGAGCGAGGCCTGGCTGGTCGAAACCGGACCCGCGCTGGGCGCGCACGCCGGCCGCGGCGCCTTGCTGGTTTCGCTGCAGCCGGCGCCGGCCGCCGACGTGTGACCGCGCGCGGTTCGGCGCGGGCCGGCCCGCGCCGGGTCCGGACCGGGCTCGGATCGCGGCCGGCTCGCGCATAATCCGCGCATGCTGCCCACCGCCCCGATTCCCGCCCTGTCCGACTTCGCCCCGGCGACGCTGGCCTTGCTGCTGGCCGCCTACGCGATCGGCTCGGTGTCCGGCAGCCTGGTCCTGGGCCGGCGACGCGGCGTGGACATCCGCCAACAGGGCAGCGGCAACGCCGGCGGCACCAACGCCTTGCGCACCCAGGGCTGGCGCTTCGCCCTGGGCGTGGTCGCGATCGACATCGGCAAGGGCGCGCTGGCGGCCTGGCTGGCGCTGCGCTACGCCCCGGTCGGCGGTGCGCTGTCGGTGACCGCGCACGGCTACCTGGCCGGTTTCGCCGCGGTGCTCGGCCACATCTGGCCGGTCTGGCACGGTTTCCGCGGCGGCAAGGGCGCGGCGACCGTGGTCGGCGCGCTGCTGGTGCTGTGGCCGTTCGCCGTGCCGTGGCTGCTGCTGGCGTGGGGGGCGACCGTCGTGCTCAGCGGCTACGTTGGCCTGGCCACGGTGCTGGCCGCGGCCTGCCTGCCGCTCTTGGCCTGGCTCGGCGACGCCGGCGTGCCGCGCTGGTGCTTCGCCGTCGCCGCGGCGCTGCTGATCGCCTTCACCCATCGCGGCAACCTGGCCCGGCTGCGCGCCGGCACCGAATCGCGGTTCGCCCGGGCGCGGCTGTTGCATCGCTGGCGGCGCGGCTGATGGACGACCGTGCTTTGTTGCAACGCCTGATCCAGGGTCCGGCGACCGGCGACGCGCTGGCCAGCGCGGCCGGGCAGACCCGCGCCGCGGTGTGGAAGCGGATCGAAGCCCTGCGCGAGGCCGGGGTCGCGATCGAGGCCAAGCCCGGGCGCGGCTACGCGCTGGCGCAGCCGCTGGATCTGCTCGACGCCGAGGCGATCCGCGCCGCCTTGCCGGGCGCCGCGCGCGCGCGCCTGGCCGAGCTGGAGGTGGCCTGGAGCCTGGACTCGACCAATACCGAACTGCTGCGCCGGCCGACCCCGGCCGAGGGCGCGCTGGTGCTGCTGGCCGAACGCCAGACCGGCGGCCGCGGCCGGCGCGGGCGGGTCTGGGCCTCGCCCTTGGCGGCGCACCTGTACCTGTCGCTGGCGCGCACTTTCGGCGGCGGGCTGGCGCGGTTGGGCGGGCTGAGCCTGGTCGCCGGCATCGCCGCGGTCGAAGCCTTGCAAGGGCTGGGTTACGCCGCGGTGCGGCTGAAATGGCCGAACGACCTGGTGGTGGCCGACGGTGCCGGGCTGCGCAAGCTGGGCGGCCTGCTGATCGAAGGCGGCGGCGAATACGCCGGGCCGGCGCGCGCGGTGATCGGCCTCGGCCTCAACGTGCGCATGCCGGCCGACGCCGCGGCGGCGATCGACCAACCCTGGTGCGATCTGGCCGGGCTCGGCGGCGACCGCGCGCTGTCGCGCGATGCGCTGGCCGCGGCGGTGCTGGCGCGCCTGCTGCCGGCGCTGGACGAATTCGACCGCGCCGGGCTGGAGCCGTTCCTGGATCGCTATGCGCTGTTCGACGCGCTGGCCGGCCAGCCGGTGAGCGTGCACGGCGCCGACGCGCGCCACGACGGCGTCGCCCTCGGCCTGGCCGACGACGGCGCGCTGCGGGTGCGCCTGGGCGACGGCGAGGAGCGCCGCTTCCACGCCGGCGAAGTCAGCGTGCGCCGCGCGGAGCCGGGGCGATGACGGCCTGGCTGTTCGACCTGGGCAACACCCGGTTGAAGTGCGCGCCGCTGGGCGCGGACGGCCGTCCGGGCCCGATTTGCGCCCTGCCGCATCGCGAGGACGACGTCGCCGCGGCGCTGGGCGAGGCCTTGCCGGAGCAGCGCATCGACGCCGCCTACCTGGCCAGCGTCGCCCATCCGGTCTTGCGCATGGCGGTGCTGCAGGCGCTGACCGCGCGCTGCCGGCGGATCTCGCTGGCGCGCACCCAGGCCAGCTTCGCCCGCGATGGCTACGGCCGGGTGCGCATCGCCTACGCCGACCCGCGCAAGTTCGGCGTCGACCGTTTCCTGGCCCTGCTCGGCGCGCATGCGCAACGGCGCGGCCCGGCGCTGATCTGCGGCGTGGGCACGGCGCTGACCATCGACCTGCTCGACGAGCAGGGCCGGCACCACGGCGGCCTGATCGCGCCGTCGCCGACCCTGATGCGCGAAGCGCTGCACGCGCGCGCGCCGCAATTGCCCGAGGACGGCGGCGAGACGCTCGACTTCGCCGCCGACACCGAGGACGCGCTGGCCTCCGGCGCCAACGGCGCGGCGCTGGCGCTGATCGAACGCAGCCTGGAGCGCGCCGGCGCGCGCCTGGGGCAGCGGCCGCGGCTGCTGCTGCACGGCGGCGGCGGCGACGCGCTGGCGCCCTGGCTGCCGACGGCGACCCTGGAGCCGGCCCTGGTGCTGGAGGGACTTGCGATCTGGGCCGGCATCGAGACGCCGACCTAGGCGCTGAGGCTAGAATCCGCGCATGCTCGTCCGTGCTCTCATCGTTCTGTTGATCGCGCTCAACATCGGCGTCGCCGCCTGGTGGATCGCGCGTCCTGCTCCGACCGCAACCGCCGAGGCCGCGCTGCCGCTGGGCGTGGCCCGTTTGCGCTTGGTCGACGAACGCGCCGATACGGGCGCGGCGTCGCCCGCACCGACCCCGGCGCAAGCCGCCGCGGCCAAGCCGGTCGACAGCGGCGTCGCCGCGCCGGCCGCGCCGCGCGACCCTGCGGCAGAGCCGCCCGCGGCGGAACCGGCTGCCGCGCCGGCCGCGGCCGCGAGCGAAGCCGCCAAGCCGGTCGAGGCCGCGCTGGCGGCGCAGGCCCCGGCGCAGTGCTACAGCCTGGGCCCGTTCGCCGACGCCGCGGCCGCCGACGCCGCGCGGGCCAAGCTGCAGCCGCTGGCGCAGAAGCTGGCCACGCGCAGCCAGGGCGCCGCGACGGCGGCGCGCGGCTGGCGCGTGTACCTGCCGCCGGCGGCCAGCCGCGACGCCGCGCAGGCGACCGCGCAGCGCATCCGCGCCGCCGGCTTCGACGATCTGTTCGTGATGGGCGAGGGCGCCGACGCCAACGGCATCGCCCTCGGCCGCTTCCGCAACGAAGACTCGGCGCGCAAGCGCGCCGCCTCGCTGAGCCAGGCCGGCTTCCCGGCGCAGGTGCAGGCGCTGGGCGAAACCTCGGCGGCGACCTGGATCGACGTCGCCGCGACCGCCGCCGACGGCGACGCGCTGCGCCGCGCCGCCGGCGCGCAGCGCTGGCGCAGTCTGTCCTGTTCGGCGATGGGCTGAGCGGCACGGGCCGCATTCGCCGGCGGCGTACGGACCGGCGCTCCGGCCTCGCGCCGCGGCGACGCGATAGGCAGTAGAATGGCGCCGCTTCGGACCGCCGTTCGCGCGTCCGTCGCCGTTCCGGCCTCGTCACAACCTGCCGCTTTAGCTCAGTTGGTAGAGCACTCGCCTTGTAAGCGAGCGGTCGTCCGTTCGATTCGGACAAGCGGCACCACGTGAATCCGAGAAGAAACCAACCGCCCGGCCGATCATTCGAAGGCCGCGATCGCTCCCGGCGCTTTTCGCTTCGTGCGATTCGATAGACGCGGTATGCAAGCGCAGCGCAGCACCATACCCGCCGCCCGCCGGACCACTACGCACCCGCATCGTCGTAAACCATCCGCACGTCGCCTGGCGTATCCACGCCTGCCGCTATTCCCCGGCCCAGCCCCACCCCTGCGCTAGAATGCCGGCATCGTCGGCGGCCGCAGCGCAACGCGCGGCCCTGTTGCGGCGATCGCGCGATGCCGCGGGCATCGTCTGCGTCCACCTTCGATACGCGGCGCCCTCGCTGCGCGCCGCCTGAGGAATCAGCATGAGTCGTACCTACCCCCCGGTCTCGCTTATCGGCGCGCCCACCGACGTCGGCGCCGGCCATCGCGGCGCGAGGCTCGGGCCCGAAGCCCTGCGCATCGCCGGCCTGGGCGAGGCGTTGAGCGCGCGCGGCGTCGACGTGGTCGATCGCGGCAATCTCGACGGTCCGCGCAATCCCTGGCAGAAGCCGGTCGAGGGCTATCGCCACCTGCCCGAAGTGGTGGCCTGGAATCGCCTGGTGATGGACGCCGTCGGCGCCGAGCTGAAGGGCGGGCGCATGCCGATCCTGCTCGGTGGCGATCACTGCCTGGGCCTGGGCTCGATCACCGCGGTGGCGCGCCATTGCCGCGATACCGGCAAGCAGCTGCGCGTGCTGTGGCTGGACGCGCACGCCGATTTCAACACCAGCCAGGTCACGCCTTCCGGCAACATCCACGGCATGCCGGTGTCGTGCCTGTGCGGCCTGGGCCCGGAGCCGCTGACCCATCTGGGCGGCTCGGCGCCGGCGATGCGCGCCGACGAGATCCGCCAGATCGGCATCCGTTCGGTCGATCCGGGCGAGAAGCAGCTGATCCAGCAGCACGGCCTGGACGTGTACGACATGCGCTACATCGACGAGATCGGCATGCGCCGGGTGATGGAGGAAGCGCTGGAAGGCGTGGACCAGAACACCCATCTGCACGTCAGCTTCGACGTCGATTTCCTCGATCCGAGCATCGCCCCGGGCGTGGGCACCACGGTGCCGGGCGGGCCGAACTATCGCGAAGCGCAGCTGGTGATGGAGATGATCGCCGACAGCGGCCGGCTGGCTTCGCTGGACATCGTCGAACTCAATCCGATCCTGGACAAGCGCAACCGCACCGCCAAGCTCGCGGTCGACCTGGTCGAGAGCCTGTTCGGCAAGTCGACCCTGATGCGCGACTGAGGACGGCGGCCGCGGCCGCGGCGATGAATCGCGGCTGACGGCGGCCCGGGTACGATCTGCGGCAAGGCCTTGATCGGCGGTGACGGCGGTCCGGATTGCACGCCGGCTTCACATTCGCTCGCGTTTCATGATCTTCAGGACGCGACGAGTGCGCGACCGGCACCGGCCACCGACGAACTCCGCGGCAGACGCCGCATTCGCATCGGCCGTTCCCATCAGACCGTCAAGGAGATCCCATGAAGCGTTTGACTGCCCTGTTGCTGCTGGCCCTGTTCTCGATCGGCACCCTGTCCGCGTGCAACACCATCGCCGGCGCCGGCAAGGACGTGCAGAAGGCCGGCGAGAAGGTCGAAGAGACCGCCGAGAAGGCGGGCGACGGCAAATAAGCCGCCGGCAGCGTCACACGAAAAGGCCGGAGCGATCCGGCCTTTTCTTTTTGTCATGCGCCAAGGCCGGAGCGATCCGGCCTTTTTCTTTGCGTGCGCGATTCTCCCGCGCCCGGCGATCGCGATTCGCGGTCGCGCGGGCTCACCCTGGATCTCTTCATGAATGCCAACCCGCGCACGGATGCCGCTGAAGCGTTCAAACGGTTCACCGAGATCAAGCGCCGGCTAACGCAATCGTGATCGTTCGCGAACGAAGGCGTTGCGACACTGCCATCGCGATATCGGCAAGCCCCGATGCGCGCCGCGGCGCGGCGGCATCGCGCCGATATCCCGCTGCTAATCAGATCCATCCCCCAACGAAGGAGTCGAACGATGAACAAAGACATCATTGCCGGCAAGTGGACCCAGCTCAAGGGCAAGGCCCAGGCCAAGTGGGGCGACCTCACCGACGACGTGTTCGACGTCGCCGAAGGCAACTCCGAATACCTGGCCGGCAAGCTGCAGGAACGCTACGGTTGGGAACGCGAGCGCGCCGAGAAGGAAGTGCGCGACTTCGGCAAGACCTTGAACTGACCGCGCTGCGGCGCCGCGCCGGCATCGACGATGCCGTTCGCTACGACGAGGAACGAAGGGCCGGATCCGTCCGGCCCTTCGCTTTTGCCGTCGCCGGCTCCCATCGGCGAGGGCCTCACCAACCGCGCGACGGCGGGTCGGCGACGAAGCCGTTGGGGAAGGCGCGCGGCTGCGGTTCGCGGTACGGCGCGCGGTAGCGCGGCACCACGCCGCGCGCGACCAGGCTGCGGTAGTCGTCGTAGCGCAACTCGAACACCTGCGCCGGCGAGCGGCTGGCGCGGACGAACTCGGTCTGCCCGACCGGCGACCATTCGCGCGCGCCGTGGCCGGTGCCGATCGATTGTGCGGCGGTATCGGCGGCCGCCTCGCTGGCCGCCGACGGCGCGGCGTTGCCGGCGGCGCGGCGCTCGGCCTTGGCCGCCTGCTCGCGCGCGTACGGCGGGTAGGGCGCCGGCGCCGGATAGGGATAGCGCGGTTCGCGATAGACCGGACGCGACTCCTCGAACACGGCCACGCCGATCACGCCGACGTTGTCGGGGCGGCCGGTGCGCGCGGCGTAGCTGTCGGGCAGGTCGGTGAATACGAACTGGGCGACGTCGTCGAGCGACTTGCGCCAGCCGTTGATCTCGGTCGACTGCCAGGGATCGAGCACGTAGCCGGCCTGGGACGGGTGCGCGGTCTGGCCGCTGACGGCGTTGACGCCGTCGACCGATAGCACCACCAGCACGCGTTCGCCGGTGGTGTTGGTCAGCCGCACCGAATAGCGGTGGCCGGGCGTGCCGGCGATCCATTGCTGGCCGCGGTGCGGCCAGGCCGGCAGCCAGTCGCCGTTGTCGCGGTCGACCACCGCGACGTCGACCAGCGGGCGGGCGTGCAGCGGGGAGCAGGCGCTGGCGGTGAGGACGGCTGCGGCGAGCAGGACGAGCGAGCGGAACATGGCGGCGTCTCCAGGGTGGTCGTGGGGTGAAACGCGGCAGCGGCGACAACGGGGTTGCGCCGCCGGCGCCGGCCCGAGCGCGGTCAGCCGCCGCTCAGCCGGGCCGGCGCAGGCGGCCGGCGCGCGCCGCCCGGGCCCGGCCCAGGCGGTACACTGGCCGGCCACGTTCCACCCCGCGCTGCCCATGACCCAGACCCGCGTCCTCACCGGCATCACCACCTCCGGCACCCCGCACCTCGGCAACTACGTCGGCGCGATCCGCCCGGCCGTCGCCGCCAGCCTCACCCCCGGCGTGGAGAGCTACTACTTCCTCGCCGACCTGCATGCGCTGATCAAAGTGCAGGAGCCGGCGCGGGTGCAGCGCTCGACCCTGGAGATCGCCGCCGCCTGGCTGGCCTGCGGCCTGGACCCGGCCAAGGTGTGGTTCTACCGGCAGAGCGAGATCGTCGAGATTCCGGAACTGGCCTGGTTCCTGACCTGCGTCGCCGGCAAGGGCATCCTCAACCGCGCCCATGCCTACAAGGCCGCGGTGGACAAGAACAACGCCGAGGGCGTCGACGAGGACGCCGGCATCACCGCCGGCTTGTTCATGTACCCGGTGCTGATGTCGGCCGACATCCTGGTGTTCAACGCCCACAAGGTGCCGGTCGGCCGCGACCAGATCCAGCACATCGAGATGGCGCGCGATTTCGCCCAGCGCTTCAACCATCTGTACGGCGAGCATTTCGTCCTGCCCGAGGCGCAGATCGAGGAAGCGGTAGCGACCTTGCCGGGCCTGGACGGGCGCAAGATGAGCAAGAGCTACGACAACACCATTCCGCTGTTCGCGCCGCGCGAGCAGCTGAAGAAGCTGATCTATTCGATCGTCACCGATTCGCGCGCGCCGGGCGAGCCGAAGCAGACCGAGGGCTCGGCGCTGTTCCAGATCTACCAGGCCTTCGCCAGCGAAGCCGAGACCGCGGCGATGCGCCAGGCCTTCGCCGACGGCATCGCCTGGGGCGAGGCAAAGCAGGCGCTGTTCGAGCGCATCGACGCCGAGATCGCGCCGCTGCGCGAGAAGTACGAGGCGCTGATGGCGCAGCCGGAGAAGATCGAGGCGATCCTGATCGACGGCGCCAGGCGGGTGCGCGAGCGCTATGCCTTGGCCTCGATGAAGCGGCTGCGCGAGGCGGTGGGTCTGCGCGATCTGTCGCAGGTCGCCGGTCCGTCCGCGGCCGCGGCCGCGGCCGAGACGCGCCGCGCGTTGCCGTTGTTCAAGCAGTACCGCGAGGCCGACGGCCGTTTCTATTTCAAGCTAGCCGACGGCGAACGGGTGCTGGTGCAGAGCCGCGGCTTCGCATCGCCGAAGGACGCCGGGCAGCTGATCGCCGCGGTCAAGAGCGGCCGGCAGGATCTGGACGCGCTGCTGGCCGCGGCCGAGCCGTTGGATGCGGCGCAGCGCGAGGAAGCGGCCGCCGCGCTGGCGGCGATCGTGGACGCCGAGGCGCAGGCCGAAGCGGCCAAGGCCGGCGCCGCCCCGTGAGCCGTTTCGTCGAGCTCAACCTGGCGTTGATCCTGTTCCTGCCCTGGTTCGCGATCCTGGGCGCGTTGTTCTGGCTGTATCCGCGCCGGCCGCGCACGCCGGCGCGGCAATTGTTCGATGCGGTGGCGCTGATGGTCTCGGTGTGCGCCTTCGTGCTCGCGGTGCATTGGGCGCATGCCCACGCCGGCGCCGACTACGGCGCGATGTGGCCGCAGATCCTGGCGACCTCGCTCGGCTACGGCGTGTTCCTGGCGGTGCTGAGCCTGGCCTGGGCCTTGCGCCGGCACTGGCTGCGCCGCGCTTACCCGCGCGGCGACTGAGCCGGGGCGAGCGCGACGCCGTTTTTTCGACCCGGGCCGCATCGCCGCGATCGGCGGCGCGGCATAGACTGGGGCCTTCGTTCCCGACGGCCCCGCCATGAACGCAGCTTCCGCCGACCACGGCATCGACACCGTCGATACCGGCTTCTTCCGTCCGGCCTTCGACGCCGCCTACCTGATCGTCGAGCGCGGCCGCGCCGCCTTCGTCGACTGCGGCACCCAGCATTCGGTGCCGAGGCTGCTGCAGGCGCTGAGCGCGCGCGGACTGGGCCCGGCCGAAGTCGACTGGCTGATCCTGACCCACGTCCACCTCGATCACGCCGGCGGCGCCGGCGCGCTGATGCGGCAGTTGCCCAACGCGCGCCTGCTGGTGCATCCGCGCGGCGCGCCGCACATGATCGACCCGGCGCGCCTGGTCGCGGGCGCCACCGCGGTGTACGGCGCGGAGGAAATGGCGCGCAGCTACGGCGAGATCGCGCCGGTGCCGGCCGAGCGCGTGGTCAGCGCCGGCGACGGCCATGTGGCCGAACTCGCCGGGCGGCCGCTGCTGTGCGTCGACACGCCCGGCCACGCCCGCCATCACCTGTGCCTGTGGGACGAGCGCAGCCGCAGCTGGTTCACCGGCGACACCTTCGGCCTGTCCTACCGCGAATTCGACAGCGCGCGCGGGCCGTATGCGCTGCCGACCAGCACCCCGGTGCAGTTCGAGCCCGAGCCGTTGAAGGCTTCGATCCGGACGCTGCTGGCGCGCGATCCCGCAGCCATGCGCCTGACCCATTACGGTGCGGTCGGCGACGTGCAGCGGTTGGGCGCCGAACTGATCGAGCAGATCGACGCGATGGTGGCGATCGCCCTGGCCGCGCAGGCCGCCGGCGGCGACCGCCACGCGCGGCTGGTCGCGCAACTGGGCGACTACTACGCCGCGCGCGTGCGCGCTCACGGCTGCGAACTGGACGAGCCGCAGGTGCGCGCGATCCTGGCGATGGACATCGAACTCAACGCGCAGGGCTTGCAGGTCTGGCTCGACCGCGGTTGAGCGGCGGCAGAGGCGCGGGCGCCGGCCCGAATCGCAGCTGCGGCTGAGCCGGACTGGCGACCCGGTCGCAATCCGGCGGACGGATTCGTCACGGGGCATGAATCGGTGCGGATTTAGGCTGGTCGCAACGAAAGCCCGGTCCGGCCCACCGATGCCCATCGTGCCGCTGCGCCCCAGCCCGTTTCCGCTGTTGCCCGAGCCGCACGACGAGGCGGCCCGGCAAACGGCGCTGGAAGGCTACGAACTGCTCGACAGCGTGCCGGAGGCGGCCTACGACGATCTGGTCCGGCTGGCGGCGACGCTGTGCGACGCGCCGGCGGCGGCGATCGCCTTGGTCGACAACGGCCGGATCTGGTACAAGGCGCGCCACGGGTTCGGCGAGACCGAGCGGGTGCGCTCGCAGAGCATCTGCAGCCAGTTGATCGCCGACGCCGAGCCCGATCGCCTGTTGTTGATACCCGACACCGCGCAGGACCCGCGCTTCGCCGGGCTCGGCCTCAAGCTGGACGGCCGGCCCTTGCGCTTCTACGTCGGCGCGCCGTTGATGAGCCCGGACGGCTACGCGCTAGGCACTCTGTGCGTGCTCGACCACGTACCGCACGAATTGCGCAGCGCGCAGCGCGACGGGCTGGCGGTGATCGCGCGCCAGGTCCAGCACCTGTTCGAACTGCGCCGCTACGCGATCGAGCAGCGCCGGCTGCTGTCCGAGCGCGAGGCCTTCGCGCGCGAACTGGAATCGGCCCAGGCCGACCTGATGCGGCGCAACGAACTGCTCCAGCACAGCGCCAGCCACGACGCACTGACCGGCCTGCTCAACCGTTCCGCCCTGACCCAGTTGCTCGGCAGCGAGGACGCGATGTCGCAGTTGCGCAGCGCCGCCTATACCCTGTTGCTGATCGACGTCGACCACTTCAAGCAGGTCAACGACCGCCACGGCCATCTGCTCGGCGACCGCGCCCTGCGCGCGGTCGGCGACGCGGTCGCTGCCTCGATCCGCGACGGCGACGTGGCGGTGCGGTTCGGCGGCGAAGAGTTCCTGGTGGTGTTGCCGGGCACCCACCTGGCGACCGCGACCGAAGTCGGCGAGCGCATCCGCCAGCGCCTGGCGCGCGCGTCGCTGCCGTTTCCGTTGACCGTGTCGATCGGCGTCGCCGGCGGCGATCCCTCGCGCGAGCGCCCCGAGCAAGTGTTCGACCGCGCCGACCGCGCGCTGTACCTGGCCAAGGCGCAAGGCCGCGACCGGCTGGCGGTGGACGAGGGTTGAGCGCGCGACTCGCGCGCCCGGACCGGACGGCTCAATCCCAGAGAGTGGGCGCGGGGCCGCGCTCGGGATGCTTCATGCGCACGACGCAGAACCGGTGCCCGGTCGGCGCCTGCATCACCCACCAGCGCTTGACGAAGCCGATGCGGGTGGCGCCGAGCGCTTCCAGGCGCGCGGCCTCGGCGTCGATATCGTCGCTCTCGATGTCCAGGTGCACGCGCGAGGGATGCTCGACCATCTGCACTTCGATGTTGAGGCCGGCCGGGCCTTCGGCCAGCGGGGCGTACTGCGCGCCGTCGTCGTCGTAGGCTTCGTCGACCCGGGCCAGGCCCAGCGCCCGGCTCCAGAACTCGGCGGCCTGGTCGATCTCGCCGGTTTGGCAGTCGATGATGAATCCGGCCAGTCGGCTGCGATGGGCCATGACGCTGCTCCGCTGCGTTAGGGGAGGGCCAGAGTGCCGCGCCGGCGGCGGCGCGGGAAGTGCCGGGCGTGCGCTGCGCTCAGTGCCGCATCGCGTTCGCGTCGTGCCCGGCCTCGGCGGCGGCGATCTCGGCATCGGCCTGGCGGTACAAGGCGTACTCCTCCCGCCCCAGGGCGAAGCGCTGCAGCGCGAACCAGGCGCTGCGCCGCAACGGCGCTTGCGCGTTCGCGTCGCTGGCCAAGTCGAGCAAGGCGTCGCGCAGACGCGGCGAACGCGCGCCGGAGGCCTCGACGCCGGTTACCGCGGCGGCGCGTACTTCCGGCGCGGGGTCGAGCAGGGCGCGCTCCAGCAGGGCGGCGCTGTCGTCGCGCCGGTTCCAGCGCGCGGATTGCTCTACCGCGCTGGCGCGCACTGACGGATCGGCGTGGCGGGTCAGGGCGACGGCACGTTCGAGCAAGGGCGCGGCGTCTTCGTCGGCGATCACCGCCGGCTCCAGGCCGGCGAGCAACTCGGCCAGCAGGGCCGGGTCGGTTTCGCGCCGCAAGCCCTCGGCGACGACCGCGCGCGCTTGTTCGCGGTCGAGCGGAAACGCGCGCAGCAGGGCATAGCCTTGGCCGCGAACGGCCGGGTCGGCATTGCCGGCCAATTGGCGGCCGAACTCCAGGACCTGGTCGTTGGCCACGCCTTGCAACACCGCGAGCAGTGCGCCGCGGCGGTCGGGTTCGGAGGCGAAGGCGTAGTCGCGCAGCAGTTCGCGCAGGTGGGCCGGGTCCTGCGCGGCGCGGCGGATCGCCCGATCGAGGTCGTGGCCGCCGCGCGCCGCGGCAGACGCCGTCGCGAACGACGGCGCCTGGGCGGCGCGAGCGGAGCGCGGCGTTGCGGCCGCCGGCGTCGCGGCGACGGTGGCGGCCGCACCAGCGTCGTCGCGCAGCAGCAGGCGGCCTATGCAGACGCCTGCCGCCAAGGCGGCGAGCAGGGCGAATCCGAACCCGCGTGGACTCATGGACGCTCCGTTCGCTGCGACGGGCCCGGCGCGATCAGCAATCCGGCGCGACCCGGCCGTCGGAGCCGGTGTAAGTGTAGGCGTCGGGAATATAGCGGTTGCTGCCGCTGGCGCCGACGTTGTTCCACAGGTTGCTGGTGCCGTAAGTGCCGGTCACCGACTCGCCGGTCTTCTGGCAGCGGATGGTGACGGCGGCGCCGTTGGCCAGCGAACCGACGATGCTGTAGCCGGTGCCCGGACCCGAGCGCACGTTCAGCGGCGTACCGCTGGTGCGCACGGTGCCGGCGTGGCCGCCGCCGCCGCTGCAGGCGTTGCGGCTCTTGTAGGCGACTTCGTACTGGTCGTACACGATCGTCGAACCGTTCCAGACGATCTTCTGGTCGTCGCCGTTGAGCCGCTGCTCGTAGTGCAGATGCGCCGAGATGCTGTTGCCGGGGCGGGTGGTCTTGCCGAGCGTGCCGATCTTCTGGCCCTGCTCGACGCTGGCGCCGTTGGCGACCGAGATGCTGTTGAGGTGGGCGTAGTAGGTCTGCCAGCCGCCGCCGTGGTCGATCACCACCAGCTTGCCGTAGCCGGTGCCCTGGTGCGGGTTGTAGGTGTGGGCGACGCCCTTGGCCGAGGCGACCACGGTCGAGCCGAGGTCGGCGTCGCTGAGCGGACGCGGCTTGTGGTTGAGGTCGACCGCATAGCGCAGGCCGTGGCCGGGATAGGTGTCGCCGTACCAGGTCTGGCCGCAGGGGAACGGCATCTGGAACGCCGGGCGGGCGGCGTGGGCGGCGGGCAGGGCCAGGCCGAACGCGGCCAGCGACAGCCCGGTCAGGATCGGACGCAGGGAACGGATCATCGGAAAACCTCTCGAGGGACGATGAGGCGGACGGGCGGAACCGGCGCGGGACGCGGCCGGCAGCGGGATTGCGCGCCGACGCTAGCGCGATTCCTGGCCTGTAACTTTAGGGAATTTTTTATTCCTGGACGCCGCGAACGCGCCGAGCGTGATCGGGATCGCGGTCGCAACCGCGCTGGAGACGCCATTGCGGCGGCGGCCGCGGGGCGGGCCGCCGCCGCGCAGAAACGCCGACGCCGCCCGAAGGCGGCGTCGGCAGGAGGCGACGCGCCGTGGCGCGCCGCAGCGGCGGGCTCAGTTCGGCCGCGCCAGGTCGTCGATCATCGCCTTGAGGAAGCGCGCGGCCTCGCCGCCGGTGCAGGCGCGGTGGTCGAAGGTCAGCGACAACGGGATGACCTTGTGCGACTCGAAGCCGCCCATCACCGGGGTCATCTGGTGGCGGCCCTTGCCGGCGGCGACGATGGCCACGGTCGGCGGCACCACCACCGGGGTCGCGTAGCGGCCGGCGAACATGCCGAAGTTGGACAGCGAGATGGTGTAGCCGGTCAGTTCCGAGGCCGGGATGCTGCGGTCTTCGACCTGCTGACGCAGGCGGTTGATCGCCGCGCGCACGCCGTTGGCGTCGAGCACGTCGGCATTGCGCAGCGCCGGCACGAACAGGCCGTCGTCGGTGTCCACGGCGATGCCGATGTCGACCTGCGGGTGCAGGGTGCGGGTGAGCTTGTCGCCGTCGAACCAGGCGTTGAGCGCCGGCACCGCCTTGCACGCGGTCACGATCGCCCGCACCAGGCGGCCGGTGATGTCGTTGCCCGGCGCCCAGGCATGGATGTCGGCGTCGTCGGCGAGGGTGGTCGGCACGACCTTGCTGTGCGCATCGGCCATGACCCGGGCCATGTTGCGGCGCACGCCCTTGAGCTGTTCGGGCTGGCCGGTCGCGGCCACGCTCGGCGGCTGAGTGCGCATCGGCCGGCCCGATTGCGACAGGGTGCTGCGCGCGGGCGCGGCGGCCGGCGCTTGCGCGACCGCGGCGGCGCGCGGCGCGACCGCTGCGGACGGGGCGGAACCGATCTTGGCCGAGCCGTCGGCGCCGGCGCGCTTGACGTCGTCCATGCTGACCGTGCCGTCGGCGCCGGTGGCGCGCACCCGGCTCAGGTCGACGCCGAGCTTGCGCGCCAGCGCTCGCACCGCCGGCATCGCCTTGACCCCGCCGACCGCGACCGCCTGTTCGCTGCGCACCGCGTCGGAGGACTGCATCGCCCCGACCACGGTGCCGCTGTCGGCGCGCTCGGCGGCTTCGGCCTCGGCCGGCGCGGCGGCGGGTTCGGCGGAAGCGGCTTGCGCTTGCGGCGCCGGCGCATGACCGCCGCCGTGGTGATGTCCCGTATCTTGGCCGTCGGCGCGCTGCGGCAGGTTGGGGTCGATCTGGAACTCGGCCAGCATGGTGCCGGTGACGATCACGTCGCCGGGGCCGCCGGCGAGCTTGAGCACCTTGCCGGACACCGGCGACGGCACTTCGACCACCGCCTTGGCGGTCTCCATCGACACCAGGGTGTCGTCGAGGCGGACGGTGTCGCCGACCTTGACCGCCCATTCGACGATGGTCGCGTCCGGCAGGCCTTCGCCGAGGTCGGGAAGCAGGAAGGTCTTGGTATCGCTCATAACTCGTTGGTCTCTTGAGTAAGTTGGCGACGCGGTCGGGCCGGCGTCGTCCTTGGCATCGGCGCGGTCAGGCGCCGTCGTCGATCGTTCCCAGGTTGCGCGCCGGGACCCAGCCCTGCGCGCCGTCCTCGCGTTGCGCCCACCACCAGCCGCCGAGCTCCTCGATCAGGCGCAGCCGCTGGCCGGCCTCGACGTCGAGCTCGCGCGCGTCGTAGTCGCGCAGCGCCCGCGCGCGGAGCGCACCATCGACAGCGGGGTCGAGCGGGCGCAGCCAGTCCAGCGGCGCCCAGCCGGCGCGGCCGTCGTCGAGCGTGGCCCACACGAACGCCGGCCACTCGCTGTCGCGTTCGCCCAGGCCCACCGTGGCGCCGCGCTCGAACGCGATCGGGTCGTGGTACTGGGCGCGGTAGCCGGCGACGACGAGCGCGCGCATGTCAGGCGTGGCCGAGCGCGCGCTTGGCCGCGGCGACGATCTTGTCGACGCTGGGCAGGTACTTCATCTCCAGGCGGAACAGCGGGATGTGGGTGTCGTAGCCGGTGACGCGCTCGACCGGCGCCAACAGGTCGTACATCGACTCCTCGGCCAGGCGCGCGGCGATCTCGGCGCCGAAGCCGGCGGTCTTGGGCGCCTCGTGCACGATCACGCAGCGGCCGGTCTTGGCCACCGATTCGGCGATGGTGGCGAAGTCCAGCGGCTTGAGCGTGGCGACGTCGATGACTTCGGCGCTGATCCCTTCGCCGGCCAGCTTGTCGGCCGCTTCCAGGGTTTCCTTGACCTGCGCGCCCCAGCTGACCAGGGTGATGTCGCTGCCGTCGCGCAGCACGTAGCACACGTCCAGCGGCAGCGCTTCGCCGTCGTCGGCGACCACTTCCTTGTACTGGCGGTAGATGCGCTTGGGTTCCATGAAGATGACCGGATCCGGGTCGCGGATCGCCGCCAGCAGCAGGCCGTAGGCGCGCGCCGGCGAGGACGGCAGCACCACGCGCAGGCCGGGCACGTTGGTGAACAGCGCCTCGTTGGCCTCGCTGTGGTGCTCCGGCGCGCGGATGCCGCCGCCCCACGGCACGCGCAGCACCATCGGGCAGCTCAGCCGGCCGCGGGTGCGGTGACGGAAGCGCGCGGCGTGGCAGATGATGTGGTCGAGCATCGGATAGACGAAGCCGTCGAACTGGGCTTCGGCGATCGGCTTCATGCCCTGCGCGGCCAGGCCGACGGTGAGGCCGGCGATGGTGGTCTCGTCCAGCGGCGTGTCGAGCACGCGCTCGGGGCCGAACTGCTGCTGCAGGCCGGCGGTGGCGCGGAACACGCCGCCGTTGACGCCGACGTCCTCGCCCAGCACCAGGACGCTGTCGTCGTGGCGCATCTCGTAGGCCAGGGCCTGGGTGATGGCTTCGATCAGGGTGATCGCGGCCGGCGTGGCGACCGGCTGCGCGGTATCGACCGCGGCTTTGCTGGCGACGTTCATCGACGGCCCTCCAGGGCGAGCACTTCGGCGCGCTGCGCCTGCACATCCGCCGGCATGTCGGCGTACAGATAATCGAACATGGCTTCGACCGGTTGCACCGGGGTTTCCAGGTAGGCGTTGATCTCGACGTCGACCTTGGCCGCGCACTCTTCGGCCCAGGCCTTCTCCAACGCCTCGTTCCACACGCCCTGGGCGGTGAGGTAGGCGCGCAGGCGCGGCACCGGGTCGCGGGTCCAGGCGTCCTTGACCTCGGCATCGTCGCGGTAGCGGCGCGCGTCGTCGGCGGTGGTGTGGTCGTGCAGGCGGTAGGTCATGAACTCGATCACGCTGCCGCCGCCGCCGTTGCGCGCCAGCTCGGCCGCGCGGCGCATGCCTTCGAGCACCGCGATCAGGTCGTTGCCGTCCACCTGCAGGCAGTGCAGGCCGCCGGCCAGGCCCTTCTGGGCCAGGGTCTTGGCGCCGGTCTGGGCCGAACGCGGCACCGAGATCGCCCAGCCGTTGTTGATCACGCACAGGATCAGCGGCAGCTGGTAAGCGCCGGCCGAATTCAGCGCGGCGTAGAAGTCGGTCTTGGACGAACCGCCGTCGCCGCAGCAGGCGACCGCGAGATTCTTTTGCTTGCGCAGCTTGAACGCGAGCGCGGCGCCGGCGGCGTGCAGGCATTGGGTCGAGATCGGCACCGACCAGGCGAAGTCGTGGCGCGGACCGGCGAAGTCGTTGCCGCGTTCGTCGCCGCCCCAGTACAGCAGCACTTCGCGCGGCTGCACGCCGCGCATGAACTGCGCGCCGTACTCGCGGTAGCTCGGCGCGAACACGTCGTCGGGCAGCATCGAGGCGCCGATACCGACGTGGGTGGCCTCGTGGCCGAGGCAGGCGGCGTAGGTGCCAAGCTTGCCGGTGCGCTGCAGGGCGATGGCCTTGCTGTCGAAGGTGCGCACGAACAGCATCTGCTTGAACAGCGGCAGCAGGGTGTTGGCGTCCTTGAACGGGGCCGGAATCTCGGCGACGGGCTGGCCGTCGGCGCCGAGATATTGGAGGTATTCGATTTCGAACGTCGCGGCGACGGTCATCGGGGAAGGTCCTCACGGAAAAGGGATGAGGTCCGAATCGTTCCGGTCCCGGATCCAGTGCCGGGCGCGCTGGTCAGCTTCAGACTGGCTGGGTCCGGATTCCGCGCGTCGGGGCGGGAATTCCGGGCCGGGCTAAAGCCGCGGCGCCCGCTGGCGGGCGCTGCGTCATGGCGCGGATGATACCCAAAGGCGCGTTAAGCGCCGTTGCGCGCTGCGGCATGCAAGTTTCGCCGGAACGCGCTAGACGCCAGATAAGGTCAGGACGGCCCGGTATGGATTCGGGCTTGGCGGCACGCGGCGAACGCGCCGTCGGTCGGGTTTCGCTGCGCCGCGGTCCGGACGCGCGCCGCGCGTCGCGGCAAAAAAAAGCGCGGCCGGAGCCGCGCTTGGGTCGCACGATGTCGTCGGCGGGTCTGCGCTGCGGCGCGGAACCGGGCGCGAACGCCCGGCTCCGCGCCGGCGAATTACCACCAGCGGCCGGCCAGTTGCACCAAGTGGAAGTCGAAATCGTTGAACGGATTCGGATCTTCCACCGCCGACGCGGCCAGGCCGGTCAGCAGCAGTCGGCGGTCGAACAGGCCCGGACGCGGCGCGACGATGGCGAAGTCGAAGCGCTGGCTCGCGCCGGCGGCCAGACGGGCGCCTTCGCAAGTGGCTTCGAAGCCGCCGCCTTGCGGCGCGACCGTGCAGTTCCAGCCCGACGGCGCGGCGATCGAGACGTTGCCCGCCGGCGCATCGCCGTACAGGGTCACGCTCGGCAGCACCGCGACGTCGCCGCCGCGATTGCGCAGGGCGACCGAGAACGCGCCGTTCTGGCCGCCGCGCAGCACGCGCGGGCCGTCGACGTCGATCGCCAGGTCGGCGCGCGCGGTCACTTCCACGTTGACCAGGGCCTGGTCGTTGCCGCCGTTCGGATCGAACGACTGCGCCTGCGCGGCGACGGCCAGGGTGGTGGTCTTGCCGATCATCGCTTCGGTCGCGTCCGCCGACAGGGCGAAGGTCGCGCCTTCACCGTTGCCCAGGACATCGCGGTTGCAGGCGACGTGGGTCGAACCGGCGCTCACCTGCGGGGTGTCGCAGTTCCAACCGGCCGGAGCGGTCACGTTCAGCGCCGGCAATTCGGCGTTGATCGCGAAACCGATGCCCGGGTAGTCGGCCTGTTCCGGACCGGCGTTGTTCAGCGTCGCGCTGAACTGCACCGGGCGGCCGATCCGCACCGAAGCGGTCGACGTCGAGGCGATCACCGCCAGGTCCGCGCGCCGGCGCGCGTCGACGTAGGCGACGACCGGGTCGTGGTCGGACAGGCGCGACGGCGAATCGGCCAAGCTGCGGTTGATCTCCGGGAAGTCGGCGTTGATCCGCGCATGGTCGAGCGCGAGCCCGGCCGCGGCGCCGACCAGGGCCTGGTTGGCGAGCACGTGGTCGATGGTCTGGGCGCTGCCGCCGAAGGTGTAGCTGTAGCGCTGATCCGGGGTTTCCAGATCGCCGAGCTTGACCAGGTTGGGCTCGACCAGGTCGGCGCCGTCGCCCGGCACCGCGGTCTGGTCGTCCGGCGTCGGCGTGCCGACCACGGTGTTGATCACGTCGGTCAGGCCGTCGTTGAACTCGAACGCGTTGAAGTCGCCGAGGGTGACGATGCGTTCGGCCGGATCGGCGACCTGGCGCTGCTGGATGAAGCGGGCCAGGAACTCGGCCTGGGCCTGGCGCTTCATGCGCACCCGGTGGCCGGCGGCGTCGTCGAGTTCGCTGTCGATCAGCGAGCGCTGGTGGACCAGGATCACCGTGATCGGGAAGCTGCGGCCGCCGTTGCCGTGCACGATCGCCTGCAGCATCAGCGGCGGACGGTCGTTGAGCTGGCCGGTGCTGCCGTCGGGCTGGGTCCAGGTCGCGTCCTTGCCGACCTGGGTCACCGCCTGCACTTCGACCCGGGCCTGACCGCCGAGCTCGGCGGTCTTGAGCAGGAAGCCGACGTCGATGCCGCCGATGTCGTTGCCTTCCAGCAGGTGGGCGACGTACTTCGGATCGGGCTTGCCGGCGGCGACCGCATCGGCGTTGACGCGCGCGGCGATGTCCTGCAGCGCGGTCAGGTTCTCGACTTCGATCAGGCCCAGGATGTCGGGCTGCTGCAGGTAGGAGATGCCCTGCGAGACCTTGCCCAGGCGGCGCGCGTAGGCGTCCGGGGTCAGCACCGGTTCGCCGATCGCCGGGTCGTTGACCGCGTCGAAGAAGCGCTCGACGTTGTAGGCGGCGATGGTGAACTCCCACGGCAGCGGCAGGCGCGAGGCGACCGGCTGCATGCCCTGGGCGATGGTCGACAGGGCGGCCGGATCGCGCAGGATGGTGTAGCGGCGGAAGCCGTAGTCCAGCGGGCCTGTGAGGTCGGTGATGACCGCGCCGGTCGACAGGTTGAACGGCGTGCCGCCGAGCGCGTCGCTGTCGACGGTAATCAGCTCGGGGTTGAAGTCCCAGCGCGGGATCGGCGGAATGCTGCCGCCGCCCGGCGCGGCGTCCGGCGCCTGGATGCCCGGTTCGCGGAACGGACGCGGCAGGCCGGTGACGACCACGTTGAAGATGCCGTTGCCGCTGCCGGTGGCGTTGGTTTCGTTCTTCGAGCCCTGGGTCGGCGAGACCACGGTGGCGCTGGGGATGACCACCCGCATGCCCTCATAGCGCTCGAGCTGGTCGAGGCCGCCGTCCGGCGAGGGCAGGGCGGCGCTCAGCGCGACCGCCTGCGGCAGGGTGTTCGGGCCGATCACCGGCGGCTGCGACAGCAGCACCACCTGTACGCCGTTGCCCAGCTCGGTCAGCGGCAGCTGGCCCGGATCGGCGGCGGGGATGTACTCGATCACCTGGCCGCTGGCGCGCACGGTGTTGCCGACCGCGGCCGCGGCCGGAACCGGGCTGCCGGTGAACACGAACACCGCTTCGGAGGTGGCCGGATCGGCGTCGATCGCGTCGTCCGGCGTCTGCAGGAAGAAGCCGTTGCTCTTGCGGCCGGTGACGATGCCGGAGGTGTAGACGCGCTGGCCGACCAGCGGCGAGGTCGGGCCGTTGCCCTGGATGGCGTGGATCGCGGTCAGCTCGACGTCGTCGGTGACGATGGTGCCGATCGCTTCGGCGTCGCCGAGGCGGGCGCCGACGGGGGCGCTGAGGCGGACGAAGAAAGTCTCGTCGGCTTCGGTCTCGCCGTCGTCGTTGACCTGCACCGCGACCGTGGCGCTGGTCTGGCCTTCGGCGATGGTGACGGTGCCGGTGGCGACGTTGT
The DNA here is from genome assembly GCF_057657315.1 of Lysobacter sp. Soil_C_15. Lineage (NCBI taxonomy): Bacteria > Pseudomonadati > Pseudomonadota > Gammaproteobacteria > Lysobacterales > Lysobacteraceae > Lysobacter > Lysobacter sp. Soil_C_15. The sequence goes on along the minus strand of NZ_JBDGIR010000008.1, from coordinate 214,916 downwards.
AATCGCCCGCGGCGGTGGCGCTGCCGTCGGCGGTGGCGTAGCGCACGCTGACGCCGCCGGCCGGAGCCGGTTCGGACAGGGTCACGGTGAAGACGAATTCGCCGGCGTTTTCCAGCCGCAGCACATCGCCGATGCTCAGCACCGGCAGGTTGGCGCCGGCGCACGAGAACGCGGCGCTGGCGCTGTTGCGCGGCGCGGCCGGCGCGGTGGCGAAGTCGGCGCCGTTGACGTCGGTGTCGGTGCAGCCGTTGCCGGCGCGCAGCGCGGCGAGGATGGCGCTGAGCGTGGCGGTGGGCTGGCTGCCTTCGGCGCAGTTGGTACCGCTGCCGTAGCCGACGAAGTCGACGCTGCCGAGCGGACAGGCGCCGCTCAGCGCGTTGTTGTGGTTGACCAGGGCGACCTTGCCGGCGCCGCCGGCCATGGCCAGGGTGCCGGTCGCGTCCGGCGTCGGCAGCGCGACCGTGCCGCCGCTGCCGTCGGCCTGCTTGATCAGGTAATAGCCGCCCGGCGCGATGGTGCCGGTCAGCGGCGTGCGCGACCAGTTCGAACCGGTGCTGGAGGCGTACTGCACGCTCCAGCCGGTCAGGTCGACCGGGTCGCTGCCGTTGTTGTGCAGCTCGATGAAATCGCTCTTGAGCGTGGCGCCGGAATTGCCGCCGCCGCCGTAGACCTGACTGATGACGACTTGGGCGTGGGCCGATCCAGCCGAGGCCAAAGCCAACAACAATGCCGCCGAAAGGCGGCTGAAGCACTTATCCATGTTTCTCCCCATGTGAACGCCTGGATCCCCCCGGACAGACGGGGTGGATTGTGCCCTAATGCTCACTTCTTGGCGTTGCACCGGGATGACGCCGCCGCCGGGTTTTTTCGACGGCCGTCGCGAACCGCATCGGCCCGGCCGACCGGCGCCTCTGGACCAGGCCCGGTTCGGCCCGACACGGTCTACGCCGTCCGTCGGCGAAGCCCCCCGGCCGGAGCCGGGGGGCGGTACCGCGGTTCAGGCCTGAACAGGGCTCAGGGCTGGGGCGTGCCGGGAGCGACGATCGTCAGCGCCGCCTGGGCGGCGTTGTTGGCCGGGTCCGGATCGGCGGACGAGGAGGTCACCGAGGCCGCAAGCTCGACCGTGCGCCCGGCCATGGCCGCGTCGGTGGCGCTGCGCAGGTGGAACCAGTGGCTTTGGTGGCCGGTGCTGTCGACCAGCTCGCCGGTGCAGGCCACGCTGGTGCGATCGCCCACGATCGTCGGCGCTTCGCAGCGCCAGCCCGGCATGACCGCGCTGACCTCCAGGTCCGGCCAGGCGCCGGACAGGGCCAGGCCGAGGCCGACTTGGCGCGCCCAGTCCGGGCCCTGGTTGTCGACCGACACCGACAGTTCCAGCGGGCGTCCGGCCTCCAACCGGGATTCGCCATGCGAGGCGCCGGCCCAGACCCGCAAGTCCGCGTAGGTGCGCGGCACCAGCCGCAGATGCAGCGGGTCGACGTCGCCGGCGCGCATCGCCACGCCGCCGTCGTCGCGCAGCACCGCCGGGTAGCCGGCATTGCTGCGCAGGCGCTGGACCTCGATCCGGTCGGTGGCGCCGATCAGGCGCTCGTCGGCGAAGGCGTGCTGCAGTTCCTGGCGGCTGCCTTCGTCGATCGAGGAGTAGCGTTCGGCTTCGGGCTCGGTCGCGCTCAGCTTGAGCAGGTCCGGGTCGAAACGGTCGATGCCGTCGTGCAGCACCATCGTGCTCACGCCCTCGGTCGGCCGACCGATCAGGGTGCCCACGGGATCGGCCAGACCGTCGTTGAAGCCGTGCGCGTCGAACTTGCCCAGCACCAGCAACGGCGGCGCTTCCGGATCGCTCTGCTGCTGCCTCACCCACTCGGCGATGAACTCTGCCTGCAGGTGGCGACGGTCGCGCTGGCGTTCGGCCTCCGGGGTGTCGGCTTCGCTGCCGGCCATCGGCGCCAGTTGCACCAGCAACAGGCGCTGGCGGAAACGATGGCCGTCGATGGAGTGAGTGGAGGCGTCGATGGTCAACGGCGGCTGGTCGAACAGCATCGCCGGCGGGCCGCCGTTGCTCGGCAATTGCACGTCTCGGCCGATCTGAGCGATGCGCTCGACCACCACCCGCGAACCCCACTGACCGACTTGCTCGCTGCGGGCGAGGAAGCCGATCTGCGGCTTGAACGGATCGACGTTGGGCAGGGCGATGGCGCGGTACTGCGGGTCGGGACGGCCGAAGGCGACCGCATCGCGATTGATCCGCTCGGCCAGCCGCTGCAGCAGGGGCTCGTTCTCGATGCCGGCGACCGCGACCAGGTCCGGCATCAGCAGATTCTCGCGCAGGCTGCGCGAAATCTTACCCAGGCGCAGTTCCACGGCATGCCCCGGGGTCGCCGGCTGGGCGGAGCCGGGCGGGCTGTACTCGTCGTAGAAATCGCTCAGGTCGTAGCTGACCACATTGGTCTGGCGTTGCTGCGGATCGCCCTCCTCGATGCGCGGCGGCGCCGGCGGCGATTCGCGCACGATCAGTTGCGCCTCGCGCTGCAGGATCACGGTATGGCGGCCGCTGCGCTGGTCCAGCGGACCGATCACGCCGTCGACGCGCGCACCGACGCCTAGATCGACAGGCGCATGGCCGTCGGCGTCGCTGTCGACGCCGATCACTTCGGGATTGCCGTCCCAACGCGGCAGCCAGTCCTGCGCCTGGCCGTGGAAGATCGGCGCATAGCGCGTGCCCGGCTCGCGCATCGGCGCCGGCTGATCGTAGGGTCCGATCGCGACATGGAAGCGGCCGTCGCTGCGGGTGCGTTCCTGCGCGGTATCGAAGCTGCCGCCGGTCGGACCGACCACGCGCACCTCGGGCAAGCCCACGCGCATGCCCTCGAAGGCTTCGTAATCCGGCGCGCCGAGAATCGGATGCCAGGGCAGCAACGGCGCCGGCGGCAGCGGCCGCGGCGCGGTGGTCAGCGGGACGATGGCCGGCGAGCCGGCGATCGCGGTCATGGTGCCGCGCAAGGGATGGGCGCCGCCGTCGGACAGTTCCGCCACCGTGCCGCCCACGCGCACGCGCAAGCCGCGCCATTGCGGATCGGGACGCCCGCCGGTCTGCACGAACAGGCCCTGCGAGGTGTTCGGATCGCCGTCGCTTTCGAACTCTTCGCTCTGCAGGTAGAAGCCGTCCTCGCCCAGTGCGGTGACGATGCCTTCGACCGCGACGAACTCGCCGCGCAGCGGCGAGACCGCGCCGGGCCCTTGCACCGCCGCGATCGGCACCACCCGCAGATCGTCGTCGAGAATCGTGCTGACGCCTTCCAGCACGAGGCTGCCGCCTTCGCCGATCGCGCCGGACAGGATCTGCGCTTTGATCTTGACCGTTTCGTCGCCTTCGTAGCGGATGTCGCCGCGCACGCCGAAGCTGACATGGACGCGGTCCTGGCCCGGACCGATCGCCGCTTCGTAGTCGAACGGCAGGTAATCCTCGTTCGCGCTGGCGGTGCCGCCGTCGCTCGAACTCACCCGCACCCGCACGCCGTTGCCGTCGGCGGGACGATCCAGGCGCAGCTCGAGCGGGAACGGCGCGATGTCGGCATCGCCTTCCTTCAGCGCGACCGGGTGCAACGACAGCTGCGGCGGCGGCTGCTGCGGATCGTCGTTGACGATGGTGGCCTTGAGGTTGAGATAGTCGCCGTTGGCGGTGACCGCGCCGGAATGGACCTTGATCTGCAGGGCCACGGTTTCGTCGGGTTCGATCAGCGCGTCGCCCTTGACCGGCAGGGCGAAGCTGGCTTCGCTCTGGCCGGCGGGGATGGTGCCGCGCAGATCGATCGGCAGGTAGTCCTCGTCCGCACGCGCCGTGCCCTGGCCGTTGCTGAAGGCGCTCCAGGCCACGCCGCCGGCGCCGGCGGGGCGGTCGAGCTTGAGCTTGAACAGCAAGGGCGCGATGCCGTCCTGGCCTTCGGCCTGGGCGACGTCGAGCGCGCTCAGGCGCGGCGGCGGGCCCGACGGACACAGGCGGATGGCCGAGCTGCGGCTGCGCGGCAGCGCCGAACCGAGGGCGAAGTCGGCGGCGTTGACCTGGCTGTCGGCGCAACCGCCGTCCTTGCGCAACTGCGCGCTGCCCAGTCCGGCGGAGGACGCCGGCGCCGAGCCTTCGGCGCAGTCGATGCTGCCGTAGCCGACGAAGTCGATCGAACCGGTCGGGCAGGCGACGGTGATCGAATTGGCGTGATTGACCAGGGCCAGCTTGCCGTTGATCTGGTTCAGGGACACGCTGCCGCTGAGGTCGTACGCGGCGACCGGAGTGGAGCCGAGCGAAACCCGCTGGCGGATCAGGAAATAGCCGCCGGGCGCGATGACGCCGCTCAGCGGCGTGCGCTGCCAGGCGCCGGCGCCGTTGACCGGCGCGTAGTGCAGGCTCCAGCCGGCGAGGTCGACCGGCGCGTTGCCGTTGTTGTGCAGTTCGACGAAGTCGGCGTTGTAGCGCGCGCCGCTCTGGCCGGCGCCGCCGTAGACTTGCGAGATGACCACCTGTGCTTCGGCCGCGCCGGCCAAAGCCATAGCGATGCCGGCCGCGAGGGCGCGGCTTGCGAATTCGTGCATGGATTCCCCTTGAGAGTGCGCCTGCGGGAGGTGCTGGGCAGGCCTGCTCATTATCCGATTCAGGCGTCGCACCGGCCGCGACCGTTGCGCCCGCGCGATGCCGGCGTTGCGCGCGCCGGGCCCTGCCGCGGCTGGGTTTGCGCTACGCTTTGCGCCCCTGCCGCGAGCCCCGCCGTATGTCCGTCGAAAAGAACCAGCGCGAACTGGAAAGCGGTATCCATACCGACCTGCACGGACGCATCACCTACGGCGGCTATCTGCAGTTGGACAAGCTTTTGTCGGCGCAGCGCGGGATGTCGGACCCGCCGCACCACGACGAGATGCTCTTCATCATCCAGCACCAGGTGTCGGAGCTGTGGATGAAGCTGATCGTGCACGAGCTGACCGCCGCGCTGGAGCACCTGCGCCGCGACCAGGTCTGGCAGTGCCAGAAGGTACTGGCGCGCTGCAAGCAGGCGCTGCGCCAGCTGACCGAGCAATGGTCCGTGCTGGAGACGCTGACCCCGTCGGAGTACATGGGCTTCCGCGAGACCCTGGGCCCGTCCTCGGGCTTCCAGTCGCTGCAGTACCGCACCATCGAATTCATGCTCGGCAACAAGAACGAGGCCATGTTGCGGGTGTTCGCCTACGACCCGCAGGGCCAGGCGACCCTGGAGCAGGCGCTGGCCGCGCCCAGCCTGTACGACGAGTTCCTGATGTACCTGGCCCGTTTCGGCCACGAGATTCCGGCCGAGCACCTGCAGCGCGACTGGCGCCGGCCGCACGTCAGCGACCGCGCCCTGCAGCCGGTGTTCGAGCGCATCTACGAGAACACCGACCGCTATTGGCGCGAGTACGCCCTGTGCGAGGACCTGGTCGACCTGGAGACCCAGTTCCAGCTGTGGCGCTTCCGCCACATGCGCACGGTCATGCGCATCATCGGCTTCAAGCGCGGCACCGGCGGCTCCAGCGGGGTCGGCTTCCTCAAGCAGGCGCTGGAGCTGACCTTCTTCCCCGAGCTGTTCGAGGTCCGCACCACCATCGGCGCCGGTCCGGAGCGCGGCGAGGGCTACTGAGCCCGGCCGCGCCGCCGCGGACCGCAGCCGCAGTTCGCGGCCGCGACCCGCCCGGCGGGCGAAGCCGGGCGGGGCGGTCCGGTCCGGACCGCGCCGGTCGCCGCGCGCGAGCGGCCGGCGACCGCATCAGGCCCGACAATTGCGCGGCCGATCGCCGACGTTCGCCCGGGGCCCAGGCCCCGAACGGCGAACTTTCAGCCGCCCGATGGCGCAAAAATCTCCCCCGTTCAGGCCCGGATGCGGGCGTTTGTTGCGGCGCAACACGGCACGCCGCCTACGACTAAGGTTTGACGGGACCGCCCCGGGCCGGTAAATCTCCCCGGCCCGTGCCGTCGGCGTGGGATTTTTATTCAGTTTCCACACGACAGGGGACACCGCATGAGCGGAGCCGCTACAACCACCTCGGGCCAGGCGCCCATTCCGGAATTCCAGCAGCGACTCGGGCATCCCAAGCCCCTGTGGATGCTGTTCATGACCGAGTTCTGGGAGCGCTTCGCCTTCTACGGCATCCGCTGGGCGCTCGTGCTGTACATCGTCCACCAGTTCCATGGCGGCGACGCCGCCGGCGAAGCGTCGGCCAACCGCATCTACGGCGCCTACCTGGCCCTGGTCTATGCCGCGGCGATCTTCGGCGGGTACGTCGCCGACCGCGTACTCGGCTATCAGCGCTCGATCCTGCTCGGCGCGGTGATCATGTCCGCGGGCTTGTTCATGATCGCCTTGCCGAACGAGCAGATCTTCAAGCTCGGCCTGGCCACGATCATCTGCGGCAACGGCCTGTTCAAGCCGAACATCTCGACCATGGTCGGCAAGCTCTACGCGGTCGGCGACGAACGCCGCGACTCGGGCTTCACCATTTTCTACATGGGCATCAACCTCGGCGCGATGCTGGCGCCGCTGCTGACCCAGTACCTGGCGCAGAAGATCTTCGGCAGCGAATCGATGCCGGACTACAAGATCGTCTTCATCTCCGCCGGCGTCGGCATGCTGATCAGCCTGGTCTGGTTCTGGATCGGCCGCGCCGGCCTGCAGGGCATCGGCCGTCCGCCGCAGGACCAGGGCGACCGCCGCAAGGTGCTGTACGTGTTCCTCGGCGCGCTGGTCGCGATTCCGATCGTCTACTTCCTGCTGGCGATGGGCGCCGGCGCGCTGCAGGGCGTGCTGACCGCGATGTTCCTGGGCCTGTGCGGCCTGCTGCTGGTCGAAGGCTTCCGCGAAGGCGCGGTGCAGCGCGACAAGGTGATCGCGATGCTGATCATCTTCACCTTCAACATCCTGTTCTGGATGTTCTTCGAGCAGGCCGGCAGCTCGTTCACCTTCCTCGCCGACAAGATCGTCGACCGCGACATCTTCTCCGGCGCGATGGCGGACCTGGTCTACACCCTGAGCGGCGAGCGCGTGTTCCCGACCGCCTGGTTCCAGTCGGTCAATTCGGTCGCGATCATCACCCTGGCGCCGCTGATCGCCTGGATCTGGGTGGCGATGGGCCGGGCCAACCCGTCGATCCCGCGCAAGTTCAGCCTCGGCCTGATCTTCAACGGCCTGGCCTTCCTGCTGCTGATGTTCGCCCTGGGCAGCCTGCTGGACAACGGCAAGATCCCGTTCTGGACCCTGTTCGCGGTGTACTGGATCCAATCGATCGGCGAGCTGTGCCTGTCGCCGATCGGCCTGTCGATGGTGACCAAGCTGGCGCCGGTGCGCCTGGTCGGCTTCGGCATGGGCGGCTGGTTCCTGTCGACCGGCATCGGCAACAACCTGTCGGGCATCTTCGCCGGCCACGTCAGCGGCGAAGGCGGCATGACCACGACCTCGGCGCTGGGCGGCTACACCTTCGGCTTCTGGGCTCTGGTCGGCGCCGGCGCGCTGCTGTTCCTGGTCGCGCCGCTGGTGCAGAAGCTGATGCACGGGGTGAAGTAAGCGTCTGCGCGGCTGCGGCGCCCGTCGGGCGTCGCGGCCTTGCCCAGCGATCCGAAAAGGCGACGGCCGCGGCCGTCGCCTTTTTCGTTTGCCCACCCGACCGGCGCGTCGCCCCTTGTAGGAGCGGCGTGAGCCGCGACAGCCGAAGCGACGTGCGCAAGCGCAACGGCCGCAGCCCGGGTAAACGGTTTTCCCTCCTGAAGCGCGCCCTGCTTCGGGATGGCGGCGTGGTATTCCACCGCTTCGGTTGTCGCGGCTCACGCCGCTCCTACATCAGCGGGCACGCCGCCGGGCCTATGCTCTCCCGAGTCCCGAGTCCCGAGTCCCAGCTCAGCGTCCCAACGCCGCCAACTCCGCCTCGGCCTGGATCTCCAGCTCGTCCAGGCGGTCGAGCAGGCGGAACAGGGCCTCGCGCTCGGCGGTTTCGATCCCGGCCAGCAGGCGCTGCTCGAAGACCAGCGCCATCGGCGCGACCTCGTCGTAGATCTTGTAGCCGTCCGCCGACAGCTGCAGCACCGAGCGGCGGCGGTCGTCGTCGTGGGTCTCGCGCTCCAACCGGCCGGCGTCGATCAGGCGGGCCACGGCGCGGCTGACCGCGACCTTGTCCATCGCCGTGCGCTGGGCGACCTCGTTGGCCGACAGGCCGGGGAAGCGGCCGAGCACGGCCATGACCCGCCATTCGGTCACGCTGAGGGCGAAGCGCTCGGAATAGACCCGGGCGATGGCGCTGCTGACCCGGTTGGACAGCACCGAGAGCCGGTAGGGCAGGAAGTGGTCCAGATCCAGCTCGGCATGGCGCGGGGGCGGGCCACGGCGGGCGGAGGCGCCGCTGCGCTGTTCAGGGTCTGGCGATTCGGACTGGGACGGTGGTCGATTCATGCTGCACTGTGCCTTGCTTATGGTTTCATGTGAAACTATAACGACCCCTTAGCCAAGGCCGTCCGCAGCGGACCCGGCCGCCACCTGAGAACAATGCCATGAATGCGCAGCCCAACCTCGGCATGCAGGTCACCACCTTCGACAACCCGCTCGGCATCGACGGGTTCGAGTTCGTCGAGTTCGCCGCCCCCCAGGGCCAGGGCGAGCGCCTGCACGACTACTTCCGCCGCCTCGGCTTCAGCGCGGTGCTGCGCCACAAGTCGCGCCCGATCACGGTCTACCGCCAGGGCGGGGTGAACTTCCTGGTCAACGAAACCCCCGACAGCTTCGCCTCGGCCTTCGCCGACGCCCACGGCCCCTGCGCCTGCGGCTTCGCGATCCGGTTCCAGAAGCCGGCCCAACTGGTCTACGACACCGTGCTCGGCAACGGCGGCGAAGCGGTGACCGAGCGCGCCGACAGCCGCGCGATCGACGCGCCGGTGGTCAAGGGCATCGGCGACTGCATGCTGTACCTGGTCGACCGCTACGGCGCCAAGGGCGACCCCTACGCCGACTACGAGCCGATCCCGGGCGCCGAGCAGAACCCGACCGGGTTCGGCCTGACCTTCATCGACCATCTGACCCACAACCTGTACTTCGGCAACATGCAGAAGTGGTCGGACTATTACGAGCGGCTGTTCAACTTCCGCGAGATCCGCTACTTCGACATCAAGGGCGCCAAGACCGGCCTGGTGTCCAAGGCGATGACCGCGCCGGACGGCATCGTGCGCATCCCGCTCAACGAATCCAGCGACCCCAAGTCGCAGATCAACGAGTACCTGGACGCTTACAAGGGCGAGGGCATCCAGCACATCGCCTGCTTCACCGACAACATCTACGACACCGTCGAGGCGATGCGCGCCCAGGGCGTGGAGTTCCTCGACACCCCGGACACCTATTTCGAGGTGATCGACCAGCGCGTGCCCAACCACGGCGAGGACGTGCCGCGCCTGGCCAAGAACAAGATCCTGATCGACGCCGACCCGGAGACCCATCAGCGCAAGCTGCTGCAGATCTTCACCCAGAACGCGATCGGGCCGATCTTCTTCGAGATCATCCAGCGCAAGGGCAACGAAGGCTTCGGCGAAGGCAACTTCCAGGCCCTGTTCGAGAGCATCGAGCGCGACCAGATCAAGCGCGGCGTGCTGTAATCGCCGGGCTTGCGCCGGCGCGCCGGATCGGCGCGCGGCAAGGCGCGGCGACCCGCGCGCACGGCGCCCGCTAGGGCCGCTTGACGCCGCCGCGCGGGCCTCGGCACGGTTTACCCGGTACTCGACCCCGATTCTTTCCACGGCTGCGAGCGCAGCGAGCGAAGCGACCCATGGCACCGATCAGCAATGGCTACCAAACCGGTTTCGGCAACGAGTTCGCCAGCGAGGCGATCGCCGGCACCCTGCCGCTGGGGCGCAACTCGCCGCAGCGCGTGGCCCACGGCCTGTACGCCGAGCAGCTGACCGGTACCGCCTTCACCGCGCCGCGCCACGCCAATCGGCGCAGCTGGTTGTATCGCATCCGCCCCGCGGCCATGCACGGCCCGTTCTCGCCCTACGCACAGCCGGCGTTCCACAACGACTTCGGCGACGGCGCGGTGAGCCCGGAGCAGCTGCGCTGGAACCCGCTGCCGCTGCCGCAGGCGCCGACCGACTTCCTCGACGGGCTCTATACCATGGCCGGCAACGGCGGCCCGGCGGCGCAGACCGGCGTCGGCATCCACCTGTACGCCGCCAACCGCGACATGCGCGGGCGTTATTTCTACGACGCCGACGCCGAGCTGCTGATCGTGCCGCAGCAAGGCCGGCTGCATATCGCCACCGAACTGGGCGTGGTCGAGGTCGAGCCGCAGCAGATCGCGGTGATCCCGCGCGGCGTGCGCTTCGCGGTGAGCCTGCCCGACGGCGCCTCGCGCGGCTACGTGTGCGAGAACTTCGGCGCCCTGCTGCGCCTGCCCGACCTGGGTCCGATCGGCAGCAACGGCCTGGCCAACCCGCGCGATTTCGAAACCCCGAACGCGGCCTTCGAGGACCTGGAGGGCGAGTTCGAACTGATCGCCAAGTTCCAGGGCCACCTGTGGCGCGCGCCGATCGACCACTCGCCGCTGGACGTGGTCGGCTGGCACGGCAACTACGCGCCGTACCGCTACGACCTGCGCCACTTCAACACCATCGGCTCGATCAGCTTCGACCATCCCGATCCGTCGATCTTCCTGGTCCTGCATTCGCCCAGCGACACCGCCGGCACCAGCAACCTGGACTTCGTGATCTTCCCGCCGCGCTGGCTGGTGGCCCAGGACACCTTCCGTCCGCCGTGGTTCCACCGCAACATCGCCAGCGAGTTCATGGGCCTGATCCACGGCGTCTACGACGCCAAGGCCGACGGCTTCGCCGCCGGCGGCGCTTCGCTGCACAACTGCATGACCGGCCACGGCCCGGACGCGCAGACCTTCGAGAAGGCCTCGGCCGCGGATCTGTCGCAGCCGCACGTGATCGTCGACACCATGGCCTTCATGTTCGAGACCCGCGCGGTGATCCGGCCGACCCGGCAGGCGTTCGAGGCGGCGCACCGGCAGCGCGACTACCAGGCTTGCTGGGCGGGGTTGCGCAAGCATTTCGTCGCGGGCTGATCGAGCGCGCCGCGGCGGTATCGCCGCTTCGGCGCTCGCGGCGGACGACCGAGGAATTCTTCGCAGGAGGCCGCTCCTGCCGGGATACGCGAATGACGCCGCGGCTCGCGTCGGCGTCTTTCGCATTGCATTCACGCCGCCGGGCTAGGCTGCAGCGGCCTTCGCAAGCGCCGTGCGCGCAGGAGCCTTGCCGATGAAATTGGTGTCGTCCGCGTCCGTTCCCAGCCTGGCCTGCGCGGTGTTGCTCGCGCTCGGCCTGAGCGCCTGCCAGCGCGAGGCCGCACCCGCGCCCGCGCCGCCCGCGGCCAGCGCCGATCAGCCGGCCGAGGACGTGCCGCCGGCCACGGCGCCCATGCCGACGCCTGCGCCCGCGCCGGCCGACGCCCTGGCCCGTTTCGACGGCTACGGCGATCTGCGCTTCGGCATGAGCGCCGAGCAGGCCCGCCAGGCCTGGGGCGGCGAACTCGAAGGCGAGGCCGCGGCCGACGGCGGCTGCTACTACCTGCGGCCGCGATGGGCCAAGAACGCGGCCGAATTCGGCCTGATGTTCGAGCACGGCAAGTTCGTCCGGGTCGACGTCGGCAACGACAAGGAAACCGCGCCCGGCGGCGGCCGCCGCGGCATGAGCGCGGAGCAGATCCGCGCCCTGTACCCGGGCCGGATCGAAGAACAGCCGCACAAATACGTGCAAGGCGCCAAGAATCTGCGCGTGAGCGAAGGCGCCGGCGCGCTGGTGTTCGAGACCGATGCCGCCGGCAAGGTCGCCGCCTGGCGGATCGGCCAGCCGCCGCAGGTCGATTACGTCGAAGGCTGCTCCTGAGCCGGCGCCGCGTGCGCCGCGGCGCACTGGAGCGGATGCGCCGCGACGGCGCCGCGCTGCGGCGCTCGGTCGCGGCCGAGAGTGGCTAGAATCCAGGCAACGACCGCAAGGGGAAGACCGTCATGTTCGAAGCCGTCGGCTTGTTCGTACTGGGCCTGCTGCTGCTGGCGCTGGGCGGCGATTCGATCGTCAAGGGCGCCTCGGGCCTGGCCCAGCGCTTCGGCGCCTCGCCGTTCGCGGCCGGCCTGATCCTGGTCGCCTTCGGCACCTCGCTGCCCGAGCTGGCGGTCAACCTGCAGGCCTTCGTACGCGGCCAGCAGGCGCTGGCGCTGGGCAATGCGGTCGGCAGCAACGTGGTCAACTTCGGCCTGACCCTGGGCCTGGCGGCGCTGGCCGCGCCCTTGCTGGTGCGTTGGCGGGCGCTGGCGCCGCTGTTGATCGTGCTGCTGCTGGGCACCGTGGCGGTGGTCGCGCTGGGCCTGGACGGCGTGCTCGGCCGCGGCGAGGGCCTGGGCCTGCTGCTGGCCTTCGTCGCCGTGGTCGCGTTCGCGGTCGCCCGCACCCGCCGCGAGGCGCCGGAGCTGCAGGACGCGATCGCGGCGTTCGCCATGACCCAGACCCACCTCGGACTGAACCTGGTGCGGGTGCTGATCGCGGTGTTCCTGCTGCACCTGGGCGCGTACCTGATCGTAGGCGGCAACGGCCTGTGGAGCTTCGGCGCCTCGCCGGCGCTCAGCGGCGGCTTCGGTTCGCCGAACGCGGCGATCATCGGCGCGGCGATGGGCCTGTCGCCGCTGCTGACCGGCCTGCTGCCGGTGGCGATCGGCACCGCGCTGCCCGAGGCCGCCGCGGCGATCGCCGCCGCGCGCCGCGGCCAGGGCGACATCGTGGTCGGCCACGTGATCGGTTCCAGCCTGTTCAACCTGCTGATCGTGATCGGCGGCATGGCGGCGCTGCGCAGCGTGCCGCTGCCGGCCTCGTTCGTGCGTTTCGAGCTGCCGGCCGCGGCGCTGTTCGCGCTGATGCTGTATCCGATGCTGAAGGGCGACCTGCGCATCAGCAAGCGCGAGGGCGCGATCCTGCTGGCCGCGCTGCTGGTCTGGGTCGGCTTCGAAGCGGCGATGCTGCACAGCTGAGCGGGCCGGCGAAACCGGGCCTTCGCCGGGCGAGCACAAGAGCTGCGCCTATAATGGGCGGATGAGCGCAACCCCGCACACTCCGTCGCCGCGGCGCGCCTTGCGCGCGCTCAGCGAGTTCTTCCGTCTCGAGGCCGCCGGCGGCATCGTCCTGATCGCCGCCGCGGCGCTGGCGCTGATCGCCGCCAACTCGCCGCTGCGCGAGGCCTACCAGGCCTTCCGCGAGATCCCGGTGCAATTGCGCATCGGTCCGCTCGACATCGACAAGCCGTTGCTGCTGTGGATCAACGACGGCCTGATGGCGGTGTTCTTCCTGCTGGTCGCCCTGGAGATCAAGCGCGAGGCGCTCAGCGGCCAGTTGGCCGAGCGCTCGCAACTGGTGTTGCCGCTGGTCTGCGCCAGCGCCGGCGTGGTGGTGCCGGCGCTGCTGTTCTTCGCCCTCAACCGCGGCGACGCGGCGGCGATGCGCGGCTGGGCGGTGCCGACCGCGACCGACATCGCCTTCGCCCTCGGCGTGCTGGCCCTGCTCGGCTCGCGGGTGCCGGTGGCGATGAAACTGTTGCTGTCGACGATAGCGGTCGTCGACGACCTGATCGCGATCCTGATCATCGCCTTCTTCTATTCGCACGGCCTGTCGACCACCGCGTTGATCTGGGCGGCGGTCGCGCTGGCGGCGATGTGGCTGCTCAACCGGCGCGGGGTGACTGCGCTCGCGCCGTACCTGGCGCTGGGCGCGGTGCTGTGGGTGTGCGTGCTCAAGTCCGGGGTGCATGCGACCCTGGCCGGTGTCGCCACCGGCTTGTTGATTCCGCATGTCAATCGCCACAACGCGATCGACGACGAGACCGAGCACTCGCCGCTGGAGACCCTGGAGCATGCGCTGCATCCGTGGGTCGCCTACGCGATCCTGCCGCTGTTCGCCTTCGTCAACGCCGGCCTGGCCCTGGGCGGGATCCGGTTGCAGGACATGCTCGACCCTTTGCCGATGGGCGTGGTGCTGGGCCTGGTGATCGGCAAGCCGGTCGGCATCGTCGGCGCGGCTTTGCTGATGCGCGCGCTGGGCTGGGCGCGGTTCCCGGCCGGAATGGATCTGCGCGCGATGTTCGGGCTCGGCCTGATGTGCGGCATCGGCTTCACCATGAGTCTGTTCATCGCCTCGCTGGCGTACCAGGACCCGTTGCGCTACGACGAGGCGGTGCTCGGCATTCTCGGTGCGTCGCTGTTGTCGGCGCTGGTGGGTTATTTCTGGCTGCGCGCGGCATTGCCGGCGCGCGGCGGACAGGGTTCGCACGAATGAAGCATGCGTTGGTGTTCGGCGGCAGCGGCCAGATCGGGATTCCGCTGCTGCAGCGGCTGTATCACGCCGGTTGGCGGGTGACCGCGATTTCCCGCCACGAGCAGCACGACCGTCCCGGCCTGCACTGGCTGCACGGCGACCTGGACGCGATGCCGGCCTTGCCGGCGCGGGTCGATGCGATCTACAGCTGCGGGCCGTTGCTGAAGTTCTCGCGCTGGTACGCGCAATCGGGCATCGAGGCCTCGCGGGTGATCGCGTTCGGCTCGACCAGCGCCGAGACCAAGCGCGGTTCGGCCGACGCCGACGAGCGCCGGGTCGCGGCCGAGCTGCGCGAGGGCGAGGCCAACCTGTTCGCCGCCGCACAGCCGCGCAGCGACGCGGCGACGGTGCTGCGGCCGACCCTGATCTACGGCGCCGGACGCGACCAGACCCTGACCCGGATCGTCCAACTGGCGCGGCGGCTGCGTTATTTCCCGTTGCCGCGCGGCGCCGACGGCTTGCGCCAGCCGGTGCACGTGGAGGACCTGGCCGAGGCCGCGTTCACCGCGTACGCCGCGCCGGCGACCTATGGCCAGGTCTACGCCGTGCCCGGCGGCGAGACCCTGACCTATCGCGAGATGGTGGCGCGCACCTTGGCCTGCCTGCGCCCGCCGGTGCGGCTGATCGAACTGCCGTCGCCGATCTTCAACCTGGCCCTGCTCGCCGCGCAGGCGACCGGGCGCGCGACCGGGCTCGGCGAGGCGGCGGTGCGGCGCATGCGCAGCGACATGGCGTTCGACGCGGCGCCGGCGCAGCGCGATTTCGGCTACGCCCCGCGGCCGTTCCGGCCGACGGCGGAGATGTTCGACATTCCGCGCGAGGGATAATTCGGGGACTCGGGACTCGGGACTCGGGACTCGGGACTCGGGACTCGCCCAGCGGCCGCCGCCCCTGCTGTTCCCCCCTTTTGAAAAGGGTGAGAGCGTGCGCTTGCGAACCGCAGGTTCGCGCACGATCGAACGTCAGCAGGCTGTGCCTGCTGGCCGGACCGGCCGGGGGGATTTGCTCTTCGTTCCGCCGCACAGCCGTCAAGCGCGCCGGTACCGCCGCTACGGCGACGGCTTTCCCGCGCGCGACTTGGCCAGGGTGCGCAAGGCGATCGCGAACACACCGCCCAGCACCATCGCGCCGCCGATCCACAGCCGCGGGCCGGGGCGGTCGCCCCAGAAGGCGATGCCCAGGGCGATCGCGAATACCGGCACCAGCAGCAGCCAGGGCGTCACCTGCGCCACCGGATAGCGCTGCACCAGGACGTAGTACAGGCCATGGCCGAACAGCGAGGACACGAACGCGGCGTAGGCTACGCCCAGCCAGGCGACCCAGCTGACCGAGCCCAACGCGGCCAGGCCGCCGGGTTCCAGCACCAGGCTCACGGCCAGCAGCGGCGCCACCGCGATCAATGCGGTCCAGCCTTGCTGGCTGACCATGTCCAGACCGCGCAGGCCCTTCATCAACACCGTGCCCAGGGCCAGGAACGCGGCCGAGACCAGCATCAGCACCAGCGCCAGCGGCCGATCCAGCACCAGCGGATCGAAGCCCAGCACCAGCACGCCGGCGAAGCTGATCGCGATCGCCGCGCCGGTGCGCCAGGCGAAGCGCTCGCCGAGCAGCCACCAGGCCAGCAACGCGGTCATCGGCACATAGCTTTGCAGCACGATCGCCGGCGAAGACAGATCGCCGGCGGCCTTCAGCGCGCTAAAGCTCAGGCCGAAGTGCAGCACGCCGATGCACAGGCAGACCGCGATCAGGCGCGGCCACTGCCCCGGCGCCGGGCGCTTGAGCAGGAACGCCAGCGGCAGCGCCAGCAGGCCGAAGCGCAGCGCGGTGAACAGGAACGGCGGGATCTCGCGCAGGGCGAAGGCCGAGGTCAGGAAGTTGAGCGCCCAGGACAGGACGACGAGCAGCAACAGGACGAGATCGCGGGCGGGCATGGGGACGGCGGCTGGGCTATCGTGGCCGGCTGGACGGCGGCCCGAACGGCGGGGCGGAGGAGGGGCATTGTGAGGCATGTAGCGGAAATCCCGCCGCTGGCGATCGGCGTCGGCGTCGTCGCGGCGATCGCCTGGTGGGCGATCGGCGCCTGGTGGCTGCGCGCCGGCGTGACGCGCGCGTTCGGCGCGCGGCCGGCGTTCGGCGCGGTGCTGTGGACGGTGCTGTTCGGCGCGGTGGTGTGGGCGATGCTGGCCGTGACCGGCTTGATCCTTACCCACGGCAGCACGCTGGGTTCGGGCCCGCCGTTCGCGGCCCTGGCCTTCGTCCTGTCGTTGCTGGCGCTGGCCTTGGGCGTGCGCCTGTTCCTGCCCGGGCCCGACGGCGCGCGCCTGCGCTGGACGCGCGCGCTGGGGGTGTCGCTGCTGCCGGCGCTGTGGCTGTGGGGCGCGGCGCTGGCGGCGGCCCGTTACGCCGCTGCCTGAGCGGCGCTCAGTAACGCCAGCCGAGCTTGCGGTACAGCTTGGCCAGCACCCAGGCCGGGCCGATCAGCAGATAGGTCAGGTCGGTCAGGAAGCTGGGCTTCTTGCCTTCGATCTTGTGGCCGACGAACTGGGCGATCCAGGCCACCACGAACACCGCCACCGCCGTCCACAGCAGCGCGCCCAGGCCGAAGCTTTGCGCGATCCACCAGGTCAGCGCCGAGAACAGCGCGAACTGGATCAGCATGCCCAGGCCGAGCGAGCGCGAGGCGCGGTAGTAGTACAGCATCGCGCCGAACATCGCCGCCGCGGCCCAGATGCCGGGGCGGAACCAGGTGCCGGGCGCGGGGATGCACCACAGCAGGGCGATCACGCTCCATAGGATCGCCGGCACCGCGATCACGTGGATGCGCTGGTTGACGGCGTTGCGGTGATCGCCGGAATAGCTGGCGAACCAGCGGTCGATGGGGCGTTGCGATTCGGCGGCGGCGTTCATGCTCGGCTCCCGGTGAGGCGGAACGGTGCCGGCGCCGGCGGACGGGCGTCCGCGCGGCCGGCCTGGGCGGCGCTCAGTGCGCCGCAGCTTTCGAGAATAGCTGGATTACCGCCACGCCGGCGACGATCAGACCGATCCCGAGCACTGCGCCGGCATCCAGGGTCTGCTTCATGAACAGCCAGCCGATGGCGGCGATCAGGACGATGCCCACGCCCGACCAGATCGCATAGGCGACTCCGACCGGGACCGTGCGCAGGACCAGCGACAGGAAATAGAACGCGGTGCCGTAGCCGGCGGCGACGATCAGTGAGGGCACGGTGCGGGTGAAGCCGTCGGAGGCCTTGAGCGCGCTGGTGCCGACCACCTCGGCGACGATCGCGATCGCCAGGTAGAGATAACCGATGTTCATGCGATGCCCGTGCGATGGGAGGTGCGGGCAGGGTAGCGCGCATGTTCGGGCCTGTATCCGTGACCGACGGGACAGACGCAGTGTGGCGCGGATCGGCGCGGGCCGGCGCGGCGGCAGATTGGCCGCATCGCCGCCCCTGCTTGGCCGCGGACGCCCCGCGCCGCGACGTCCGCTCAAGAGGGACCGGCTCGCTCGGGCGGACTTTCGATCTGCCGGGATCTCAATCTGTCTGCCGGATCCCGCCCGAGCGAAACCTCAGTCGACAGAAATCCCGGCCAGCTTCTGCAGCGCCTCGGCGTACTTGGCGCGGGTGCGCTCGATCACCTCGGCCGGCAGGCTCGGACCCGGCGGGGTCTTGTTCCAGTCCAGCGTTTCCAGGTAGTCGCGCACGAATTGCTTGTCGTAGCTCGGCGGGCTGGTGCCGACCTGGTACTGGTCGGCCGGCCAGTAGCGCGAGGAGTCCGGGGTGAGCATCTCGTCCATCACGTAGAGGCGGCCGTCGGCGTCGGTGCCGAACTCGAACTTGGTGTCGGCCAGCAGGATGCCGCGCTGCGCCGCGTAGTCGGCGGCGTAGCGGTACAGGCGCAAGGTGGCGTCGCGCACCGCTTCTGCCAGCTCGGCGCCGACCGTGCGCACCGCGGTGTCGAAGTCGATGTTCTCGTCGTGGTCGCCGACCGCGGCCTTGGTCGAAGGGGTGAAGATCGGTTCGGGCAGCTGCTCGGCCTGGCGCAGGCCGCTGGGCAGGGCGATGCCGCTGATCCGGCCGGTGCGCTGGTAGTCCTTCCAACCGCTGCCGATCACGTAGCCGCGGGCGATGCACTCGATCGCCACCGGCTTCAGCCGCTTGGTCACCACCGCGCGCTTGGCGTACAGCGCGGCGTCCACGCCCTCGGGCAGGACCGCGGCGACGTCGATGCCGGTGAGGTGGTTGGGAATGATGTGCGCGGTCTTGCCGAACCAGAAGTTGCTGATCTGGCACAGCATCTCGCCCTTGCCCGGGATCGGATCGGGCAGGACCACGTCGAAGGCGCTGAGGCGGTCGGTGGCGACCATCAGCAGGCAGTCGCCGCCGGGGGCGGCGCCGGCCGGCAGGCGTTCGGCGGGCAGGTC
Source organism: Lysobacter sp. Soil_C_15 (assembly GCF_057657315.1). Lineage (NCBI taxonomy): Bacteria > Pseudomonadati > Pseudomonadota > Gammaproteobacteria > Lysobacterales > Lysobacteraceae > Lysobacter > Lysobacter sp. Soil_C_15. The sequence goes on along the minus strand of NZ_JBDGIR010000008.1, from coordinate 196,104 downwards.
GAAGACGTCGCGGACCTTGCCGCGATGGCGCAAGGGCAGGCCGGGCAGTTCGGATTGCAGCAGTGTGGTCGTCAAGGCGAAAACCCCTGATGGCGGTGCGTGGACCCCCTGCCGCCGCGGTCGCCGGAGCCCGTGAGGCTCGCGCGCGTGCGCGACAGGGCCGGGCAGTGTACGCCGGCTGGGCGCCGCGTGCAGGTAGACTGGCGTCCGGCGGCCCCGGGCGGGCCTGGACGCGGCCGCGACGGCCCGGGACGGCAGGCGCGATGCGGCGCTGGTACGGCAAATTGCTGGGTTTCTTCGCCGGCGCGGCGCTGCTGCGCGCCAATCCCTTTCTCGGCGCGGTGATCGGCCTGTTGATCGGCCACGCCTTCGATTCGGACTGGTTCCGCCTGCGCGGCGACGACCCCTATGCGGCCCTGGGCCTGACCCGCGAGGCCAGCGACGCCGAGGTCGACCAGGCCTACCGCCGCCTGATCGCCCAGTACCACCCGGACCGGGTGGTCAACGCCGCGCCCGAGCTGCGCGCGCAGGCCGAGAGCCGCGCCCGCGAGATCAACCGGGCCTACGACCGGATCAAGACCCTGCGCAAAGGCAAGAAGTGAGCGTAGAGAAGCGAGCAGTGAGCAGGGCAGCCCCGCTTTGCTCACTCCTCGCTTCTCTGCGCTGACCCCTCGCCTTTTGCGGGACAATACTCCCTCAAGTCCTCGCCGAGCCCCGCCCATGCAATCCACCGTCATCGCCCCTTCGATCCTTTCGGCCAATTTCGCCAAGCTCGGCGAAGAGGTCGACAACGTGCTCAAGGCCGGCGCGGACTGGGTGCACTTCGACGTGATGGACAATCACTACGTGCCCAACCTGACCATCGGCCCGATGGTCTGCGAGGCGTTGCGCAAGCACGGCGTGACCGCGCCGATCGACGTGCACCTGATGGTCGAGCCGGTCGACCGGATCGTGCCGGACTTCGCCAAGGCCGGCGCCAGCCTGATCAGCTTCCACCCCGAAGCCAGCGCGCATGTGCATCGCACCGTGCAGCTGATCAAGTCGCACGGTTGCCAGGCCGGGCTGGTGCTGAACCCGGCCACGCCGGTCGAGGTGCTGGACTGGGTGCTGCAGGATCTGGACCTGGTGCTGCTGATGTCGGTCAACCCCGGCTTCGGCGGGCAGAGCTTCATCCCCTCGGCGCTGGACAAGCTGCGCCGGGTGCGCGGGATGATCGACCGCAGCGGCAAGCCGATCCGGCTGGAGATCGACGGCGGGGTCAAGGCCGACAACATCGCCGAAATCGCCGCCGCCGGCGCCGACACCTTCGTCGCCGGTTCGGCGATCTTCAACGCGCCCGATTACGGCGACGTGATCGGCAAGATGAAGGCCGCGGTGGCGGGCGCGCGCGGTTGAGCGATATCCCCGGCTCGGCCGCGGCGGGGTTGGTTTCGATCGGCGACGCAGAGGCGTGACGCACTGCGCGTCCTCGGTCGCGGCTCATGAGCGCAGGAGATCCACGTGGCGCGCCGCTCCTGCAGGGAGCGGCGCGGCGTCGACCGGCGACGGCTTCGGCGGTCGCCGCGCAGGGCCCGGCCGATGCGGTAGGCGCGGGCGCGACGGCGTGGCATGGTGACGGCATCGGATAGCCTGGGGCGATGCGATGAACACCTGCGATCTGTGCGATCTCCACGAGCAACGGGTGCGCGTGCTGGAGTTGCCGCTGCGCGATTACGGCGGGCGCCTGGCCTTCGACGGCCGGGTCAGCACGATCAAGGCCTACGAGGACAATACGCTGGTGCGCGAGGCGGTGGCCGAGGACGGGCGCGGCCGGGTGCTGGTGATCGACGGCGGCGGTTCGATGCGCCGGGCGATGCTCGGCGATCTGCTCGCGGCCAAGGCGCTGGAGAACGGCTGGGCCGGGGTGCTGGTGTTCGGCGCGATCCGCGACAGCGGCGCGATCGGGGCGATGGCGCTCGGGGTCAAGGCGCTGGGCACCCATCCGCGCAAGACCGACAAGCTCGGCCAGGGGCTGCGCGACGTGCCGGTGGAGTTCGGCGGGCTGGTCATTCGCCCGGGCGAGTGGCTGTGCGCCGATCAGGACGGGGTGGTGCTGGCCGACGAGGAACTGCGCTAGCAAGCGAGGAACGAGTGCGCGCCTCACCGGTTCCTCGGCGCTCGTTCCTCTCCACTGCGCGAGATACCGGCCCGCACAACGAAAAAGACGCGGGCCTGGCGGCCCGCGTCCGGAAGATTTGGAGGCAATCCCGCCTCCGCCCGTCGTCCCTGATATGGCCTCCCATATTCCGGATCGACGATGACAAGTGTGTGACAGCCGTTGCGAATCTTGATGTTCACCGCGTCCTGAGTCGTGGCTGTTAGCCTCGCGGGACCTTGGCCCGCCCCGAATGCCCATGTCCGCACCGCGCTGGCGTCTGATCCTCAACGGCAAATCCGCCGGCGACGAAGCGCTGCGCGAGGCGGTGGCGGCCGTGCGCGAAGACGGCGTGGCGCTGGACGTGCGGGTCACCTGGGAAGGCGGCGATGCCGAGCGCTACGTCGCCGAGGCGATCGGCGACGGCGTCGACACCATCGTCGCCGCCGGCGGCGACGGCACCCTCAGCGAGGTCGCGACCACGCTCGCCCATCGCGACGAACGCGCCGCGCAACTGCCCAGCCTGGGCCTGGTGCCGCTGGGCACGGCCAACGACTTCGCCGGCGCGGCCGGCATCCCCGAAGCGCCGCGCGAGGCCCTGCAGCTGATCCGGCGCCGGCCCGCGCAGGCGATCGACCTGATCCGCCTGCAAGCGCCGGACGGCCTGCACTGGGCGGCCAACCTGGCCAGCGGCGGCTTCGGCACCCAGGTCACCGTCGAGACCGACGAAGGCCTGAAGAAAATGCTCGGCGGGCTGGCCTACCTGATCACCGGGGTCGCCAAGCTCGGCCGGATCGAGCCGCTGCGCGCGCGCCTGCACGGCGAGGGCTTCGACTGGGAAGGCGACTTCATCGCCCTGGGCCTGGGCAACGGCCGCCAGGCCGGCGGCGGCCAGGCGCTGTGCCCGGACGCGCTGATCGACGACGGCCTGCTCGACCTGACCATCGTGCCGGAGCTGTCCGGCGAAGTCGGCGCGACCGTGCGCACCCTGCTGACCGAGGGCAAGCACGCCGCGCTGGACCGGGTCGCGACCCGCGCGCGCCTGCGCCGGGTCGAGATCGACGCCGCCGAGCCGTTGACCCTCAACCTCGACGGCGAACCGGTGCAGGCGCGGCATTTCCGCGTCGACTGCGTGCCCGGACGGGTGCGCATGCACCTGCCGGCCGGGTGTCCCTTGCTGGCCGCCTCGCAGCCCGAGACGCTGCCCGGCGCGCTCGCCGGCTGACCCGTCGCGCGGCGTTCGCGAAGCGGTTACAGTGTGGCCATGAACGCCTGGGCGAACCCGCACTCCTTCTGCGCCGACGTGGGTTGGCGATGGTGGCCGTCGGCCATCGTCGCTCCTGCCCACTCGCCCATGAAGGAACCGCCGCGTGATCTCGCACGAACTCTTCCAGCAGCAAGCCGCTAACGGCTACACCCGCATTCCGGTCGTGCGCGAGGTCCTGTCCGACCTCGATACGCCGCTGTCGGTCTACCTCAAGCTCGCCGACGGCCCGCATACCTACCTGTTCGAATCGGTCGAGGGCGGCGAGCGCTTCGGCCGCTACTCGATCATCGGCCTGCCGGCGCAGCGCGTGTACGCCTTCGCCGGGCATACTCTGTTCGTCAGCGAGCACGGCGAACTGGTCGACAGCCGGGTCGTCGACGACCCCTTCGCCGAAGTCGAGCGCCTGCGCACCGAGTACCAGGTGCCGAAGATCGACGGCCTGCCGGGCTTCACCGGCGGCCTGGTCGGCTGGTTCGGCTTCGAATGCGTGCAGTACATCGAGCGCCGCCTGGCCGGCCCGCAAGCCGACGGCACGCAAAAGCCCGACGAGCTCGGCACCCCCGACATCCTGCTGATGCAGAGCGAGGAAGTCGCGGTGTTCGACAACCTCAAGGGCCGGCTGTACCTGATCGTGCACGCCGATCCGCGCGAGCCGCAGGCCTTCGCCCGCGCCAACCGCCGCCTCGACCAGCTCGTGCACCGCTTGCGCATCGGCGGCGCCAGCTATCCCGAGACGCTCGATCCGGCCGGCCTGGACGAGGGCGATTTCGTTTCCGGCTTCACCCGCGAAGGCTTCATCGAAGCGGTGGAGAAATCCAAGGAACTGATCCGCGCCGGCGACATCTTCCAGGTGGTGCTGTCGCAGCGCCTGAGCGTGCCGTTCAAGGCGCGCCCGGTCGACGTGTACCGCGCCCTGCGCGCGCTGAATCCGTCGCCGTACATGTATTTCCTCGATGTCGGCGGCACCCAGGTGGTCGGCTCCTCGCCGGAGATCCTGGTGCGCCTTCAGCACACCGACGACGGCGGGGCCGAAGTCACCGTGCGCCCGATCGCCGGCACCCGTCCGCGCGGCAAGACGATCGAGGAAGACCACGCCCTGGAAGCCGAGCTGCTGGCCGACCCCAAAGAGCGCGCCGAGCACCTGATGCTGATCGACCTCGGCCGCAACGACGTCGGCCGGGTGTCGGAGGCCGGCACGGTCGAAGTCGGCGAGCAGTTCGTGATCGAGCGCTACAGCCACGTCATGCACATCGTCAGCGAAGTCACCGGCCGCCTGCAGGACGGCCTGAGCTACGCCGACGTGCTGCGCGCGACCTTCCCGGCCGGCACGGTCAGCGGCGCGCCGAAGATCCGCGCCCTGGAAGTGATCCGCGAACTCGAGCCGGTCAAGCGCAATGTCTATTCCGGCGCGGTCGGCTACATCGGCTGGCACGGCGACGCCGACACCGCGATCGCGATCCGCACCGCGGTGATCCAGGACGGCCGCCTGCACGTGCAGGCCGGCGCCGGCATCGTCTACGACTCCGACCCGCAGAAGGAGTGGGAAGAGACGATGAACAAGGGCCGCGCGCTGTTCCGCGCCGTGGCCGAGGCGGCGCGCGGCCTGTAAGCGCCGCGCAAGCCCCTGTAGGAGCGGCGTGAGCCGCGACAGCCGCAGAGGACGAATACCCCCGAATCGGCCGAAGCGATGCGGCCCGGCCGTCGGCTGAGCCGCACCTGCGAGGTTGGCGGCTCGCCGGGCTCGCATGCATCGCTTCGACGGTCCCGGCTCACGCCGCACCTGCAAAAAGACGCGCAGCGCGGCTCGCATCGGCGGATTAAAAAAAGTTCATGCGCAGGAAAGCCCGGCGGCAGGGGCGGGGGCGCAATCTGAGCCGGCGATGGGGACACGCCCCACCGGCCCAGACTCCCAACCCCGAACTGCAAGGAGCTATCCCATGAACGTCCGCAACGCCCTGATCGCCGTCGCCATGACCGCGTTCGCCGGTTCCGCTTTCGCCGCCGCGCCGGCCCCCGGCGCCGCCGGCGCCGCGCCGGCCGCGAAGACGGTCAAGCACAGCCAGCACAAGGCCAAGAAGGCGGCCAAGCCCGGCGCCGCCGCGCCGGCGGCGCACTGAGCCTACGCCGGCCGCCGGCGGGGCTGCGGCGCGGACTCTTCCCCCGGTTCGCGTCCGCCGCTCCGCCCGCTGCGGCCGGTCCGCTTGCCCAGCCCCCCGAGCCCCACGCATCGTCGGCGTGGGCCCGATGCCCCGCCGGCCGAGCCGGCGGGGCATCGCCTTTGCGCCGCGGCGGTTTTACGTCGCGGCCGCAGACCGGCGGCGTATTCTGTCGCCGTCCCCGTTGCGCCGTCGCGAGTCCGGAGTCGGCATGCGCGTCCTGATCGTCGAAGACGACCCCCACACCGCCGGTTTCATCACCAAGGGGCTGCGCGAGGACGGCCACGCGGTCGACCATGCCGACAACGGCAAGGACGGCCTGTTCCTGGCCACCACCGAGCCGTTCGATGCGATCGTGCTCGACCGCATGCTGCCCGGGCTGGACGGCATGACCCTGCTGCAGACCCTGCGCGGGGCCGGCAACCGGGTGCCGGTGCTGCTGCTGACCGCGCTCGGCGACATCGACCATCGCGTCGAAGGCCTGCGCGCCGGCGCCGACGACTATCTGGTCAAACCCTTCGCCTATGCCGAACTGTCCGCGCGCCTGGACAGCATCGCCCGCCGCGGCCAGGCCGGCGGCAGCGAGCCGACCCGGCTGCGGGTGGCCGACCTGGAACTGGACCTGCTCAGCCGCGAGGCGCGCCGCGGCGACAAGCGCATCGAGCTGCAGCCGCGCGAATTCCGTCTGCTCGAGTACCTGATGCGCCAGGCCGAGCGCGTGGTGACCCGGACCATGCTGCTGGAGGCGGTGTGGGACTACCACTTCGACCCGCAGACCAACGTCATCGACGTGCACATCAGCCGGCTGCGGCAGAAGATCGACCAGGGCTTTCCGCGGCCTTTGCTGCACACCGTGCGCGGCGCCGGCTACCGGCTCGGCGCATGAGCCGCTGGCGGCCGTGGCCGCGTTCGACCAGCGCGCGCTTGGCGCTGGCGGTCACCGCCTCGTTCCTGCTCGCCTTCGTCCTGCTCGGCGCCGGCGTGCACTACGCGGTGTCGGCGCTGCTGACCCAGGACGCGCGCGAACTGGTCCGGGTCGACGCCGCCGGCCTGGTCGAGCTGTACCGCGACGACGGCCGCGCTGCGCTGCTGAGCGAACTGCGCGAGCGCATCGCCAGCGACGAAGATCCCGACGCGGTCTACGCCCTGAGCGCGCACGACGGGCGGATGATCGTCGGCGACTATCCGCGCCTGCCGACCCATCGGCGCGGCGCGCGTTGGATCGAATTCGCCGAGCCGGGCGGCGACGGCAAGCTGCGCGTGGTCGCGCAGCTGCAGCGCCTGCCCGACGGCAGCACCTTGCTGACCGGCACCCGCACCCGCAGCCAGGACCGGTTCCTGGCGCTGATGCTGCGCACCGCGCTGGTGGCGCTGTTGGTCGCGGCCAGCCTGGGCGCCCTGGTCGGCTGGCTGACCTCGCGCTGGGTCTCGCGCCGGCTGCGCCATCTCGACGACACCGCCGAGCGGGTCGGCCGCGGCGAGCTCGCGTTGCGCGCCACCCCGGACGGCAGCGACGACGCCTTCGACCGGCTCGCGCGCCGCTTCAACGCCATGCTCGACCGGATCGAGGACCTGCTCGGCGGCGTGCGCCATGCCACCGACCACATCGCCCACGACCTGCGCACGCCGCTGACCCGGCTGCGCAACCGCCTGGAAGAACTGCGCACGCGCGCCGACGGCGATACCGGCGCGCGCCTGGACGCGGCCATCGCCGAGACCGATCAATTGCTGCAGTCGTTCGGCGCGCTGCTGCGGCTGGCGCGGATCGAGGCGCAGCCGCCGGTCCACGACGAGCCGGCGCTGGACCTGGCCGCGCTGGCCGCCGATGCGGTCGAGCTGTACACGCCGATCGCCGCCGAGCGCGGCATCGCGCTGCGCATCGCCGCGACGGCAAAAGCGCGGGTGCGCGGCGACGCCGACCAGTTGTTCCAGCTGCTGGTCAACCTGCTCGACAACGCGGTCAAGTACGCGCCGCCGGCGAGCGAGGTCGAGGTCGCGCTGCGCCGCGAGCGCGACGAGACCGTGCTGGAGATCGGCGACCGCGGCCCGGGCATCCCGGCCGCCGACCGCGAGCGGGTGTTCGACCGCTTCCAGCGCCTGGAGGCGCATCGCGGCTCGCCCGGCATCGGCCTGGGCATGAGCCTGGTGCGGGCGATCGCGCACCGCCACGGCGGCCGCATCGCGTTGTTGGACCAGGCGCCGGGGTTGCGGGTGCGGGTGAGTCTGGCGAGCGCGGATTGAGACCGTGGTGCCGCGGGCGGCCCGGTCGGCCCCGTACGGTCGGGCCGGCGCGGGATGGGCCTCTCGCGCAGACCCGAGCCTAGCGGTTAAAGTAGGGCCATGATCGTTCGCGCAATTCCGCAGAAATCCGCAGGGGCCGGCCTGGGCTGGCGATGGTGGCGTGCCGCCTTCGTCCCCGCTTTGCCGCCCTCCGAGGATCCGCTGCGTGACCCCGCCTACGACCCCCGTCCTGCCGGACGCTGATTCCCCCCGCCGCGCCTGCGCGCGCCGCCCCGCCGGTCCTGCGCCGGCCGGAGCCTGCATCGCTTCCCGTAATCCCCGTCTCCACCGGCCCTCGCGCCGGTGCGGGCGTGCGCCGGCGTCCGCGCCCGCACGCGGCCGCGCCGCGTCGCAGCCGACGCAACCCGACGCCGGCATCCTGGCCGGTCCGCACCCCGGCAACCTCCGCATTCGAGGCGCGTCATGTCCGTCCTGATGATCGACAACTACGACAGCTTTACCTACAACCTCGTCCAGTACCTGCAGGCGCTGGGCGCGCCGGTGCAGGTGATCCGCAACGACGAGCTGTCGGTGGACGAGATCGAGCGCCTGGCGCCGGAGCGGATCGTGATCTCGCCCGGTCCGTGCACGCCGGACCAGGCCGGGGTCTCGCTGGAGGTGATCCGCCGGCTCGGCGCGACCACCCCGATCCTGGGCGTGTGCCTGGGCCACCAGAGCCTGGGCCAGGCCTACGGCGGCCAGGTGATCCGGGCCAAGCGGATCATGCACGGCAAGACGTCGCCGATCCGGCACCAGGGCCGGGGCGTGTTCGCCGGCCTGCCGGACGGCTACGAGGCGACCCGCTACCACTCGCTGGTGGTCGAGCGCGACAGCCTGCCGGACTGCCTGGAGGTCACCGCCTGGACCGAGTTCGACGACGGCGGCTTCGAGGAGATCATGGGCCTGCGCCACCGCGAGCATCCGGTCGAGGGCGTGCAGTTCCACCCCGAGTCGATCAAGACCGAGCACGGCCACGCCCTGCTGCGCAACTTCCTGCAGCGATGAGCGCGCGGCTGCGGTGTTCGCTGCGCGACCTGCGCCACGGACGCGGCCGGCGGCGATGGCGAGGCTGATCCCGCCCCGCAGCGCCGAGCCCGTCCCGTCCATCCATCAGGCCCCGATCCCATGCCCCTGACCCCGCAAGAAGCCCTGCAGCGCACCATCGAGCACCGCGAAATCTTCCACGACGAAATGGTCGAGCTGATGCGCACGATCATGCGCGGCGAAGTCTCGTCGACCATGACCGCAGCGATCCTGACTGGCCTGCGGGTGAAGAAGGAAACCGTCGGCGAGATCGCCGGCGCGGCCACCGTGCTGCGCGAGTTCGCCCGCCCGGTCGAGGTCGCCGACCGCAGCCACCTGGTCGATATCGTCGGCACCGGCGGCGACGGCGCGCACACCTTCAACATTTCCACCGCCAGCATGTTCGTGGTCGCCGCGGCCGGGGCCAAGGTCGCCAAGCACGGCAACCGCAGCGTCTCGTCCAAGTCCGGCAGCGCCGACGTGCTCGAGGCGCTGGGCGCGGCGATCGAGCTGCAGCCCGAGCAGGTCGGGCAGTGCATCGAACGCGCCGGGATCGGCTTCATGTTCGCCCCGGTGCACCACCCGGCGATGAAGGTGGTGGCGCCGGTGCGGCGCGAGATGGGCGTGCGCACCCTGTTCAACATTCTCGGCCCGCTGACCAATCCGGCCGGCGCGCCGAGCATCCTGATGGGCGTGTTCCACCCCGACCTGGTCGGCATCCAGGTGCGCGTGCTGCAGGAGATGGGCGCGCAGCGCGCGCTGGTGGTGTGGGGCCGCGACGGCATGGACGAGCTCTCGCTCGGCGCCGGCACCCTGGTCGGCGAACTGCGCGACGGGCAGGTGCGCGAGTACGAAGTGCACCCGGAGGATTTCGGCATCGCCATGGCCGCCAGCCGCAACCTGCGCGTGGCCGACGCGGCCGAGTCCAGGGTGCTGCTGCTGCAGGCGCTGGAGAACCGCGACGGCCTGCCGCGCGAGATCGTCGCGCTGAACTCCGGCGCGGCGCTGTACGCGGCCGGCAAGAGCGAGAGCATCGCCGAAGGCATCGTCCTGGCGCGCCAGGCGATCGCCTCGGGCGCGGCGCGGGCCAAGCTGGACGAGTTCGTGGCGCTGACTCGGGAGTTGGCGGGGGCGTGATGCTTCGAGCCAAAAGCAAATCCCCCCTAACCCCCCTTTTTCAAAGGGGGGAACCGTTGCGTCGCAACGGGGGATGCGTCGCGCAAGCGCCGCATCGCGCAAGCGCCGCCTCGCTCAAGTCGCCGCCTTTGCCGCTCCCCCCTTTGCAAAAGGGGGGCAGGGGGGATTTGCCCTTGCCTTCGCTTTACCCCTGAACTCCCAGGAGCCAGCATGAGCGCCAGCTTCGCCAAACTGCCCAGCCCGCCGTACTACGCGGTGATCTTCAGCTCGCAGCGCAACGGCGAGGACGACCCCGGCTACGGCCAGGCCGCGCAGCGCATGGTCGAACTGGCCGCGCGGCAGCCGGGCTTCCTCGGCGTCGAGTCGGTGCGCGGCGACGACGGCTACGGCATCACCGTAAGCTATTGGGCCGACGAGGCGGCCATCGCGGCCTGGAAGCGCCAGGCCGAGCACGCCGCCACCCGCGCCTACGGGCGCGAGCATTGGTACGACCATTTCGAATTGCGCGTGGCCAAGGTCGAGCGCGCGTACGGGAGCAAGAGCAGGGCATGAGCGACATCCTCAACACCATCCTGGCGCGCAAGCGCGAAGAGATCGAACAGCGCAGCCGGGTGCGTCCGCTGGTCGACGTGCGCGCGCGGGCGCAGGCGATGCAGCTGCCGACCCGCGGCTTCGTCGATGCGATCAAGCGCAAGCACGCCGATGGCGCGGCCGCGGTGATCGCCGAGGTCAAGAAGGCCAGCCCGTCCAAGGGCCTGATCCGCGCCGACTTCAAGCCGGCCGAAATCGCCCGCAGCTACGAAGCCGGCGGCGCGGCCTGCCTGTCGGTGCTGACCGACGTCGATTTCTTCCAAGGCAGCAACGCCTACCTCGGCGAGGCGCGCGAAGCCTGCGCGCTGCCGGTGCTGCGCAAGGATTTCACCATCGACCCGTACCAGATCTACGAGGCGCGGCTGATCGGCGCCGACGCGATCCTGCTGATCGTCGCCGCGCTCGAGGACGGGCCGATGATCGAGATGGCCGGGCTGGCGATGGAGCTGGGCATGGACGTGCTGGTGGAAGTGCACGACATCGACGAACTCGAACGCGCGCTGCAGACCGACTGCGAGCTGATCGGGGTCAACAACCGCAACCTGCGCACCTTCCAGGTCTCGCTCGACACCAGCCTGGAGCTGCGCGGCGCGGTGCCGCCGGACCGCACCCTGGTCACCGAAAGCGGCATCGCCACCCCGGCCGACGTCGCGCGCATGCGCGCGGCCGGCATCGAGACCTTCCTGGTCGGCGAAAGCTTCATGCGCGAACGCGACCCGGGCGCGGCGCTGCAGCGGCTGTTCGCGGCGTGAGCGCGGTCCGGCCCGCGCACTTTCCGCCGGTGCGCGAGGGCGCGCCGCTGGTGGTGTTCGACTTCGACCACACCCTCTACGACGGCGATTCCGGCAGCCACCTGTTCGCCTGGCTGATCAAGCGCTCGTGGTGGCGGATGCTGCTGGCGCTGATGATCGCGCCGGTGGCCGGGCCGATGGTGGCCTGGCTGCCGACCCGGCGGCGCGGCATCTCCGCCTTCGTCTGGATCGGCACGGTCGGCCTGAGCCGGGTGCGCAGCCTGGACGCGATGATCGACCGCTACGTGGCCCTGCACACCGAGCAGATACGCGCGCGGCTGCTGCCGATCGCCCTGGACGTGCTGCACCGGCACCGGGTGCGGGGCGACCGGGTGGTGGTCGCGACCGGCGCGCCGCCGGAGCTGGCGCGGGCGATCCTGGCCTTCGTCGCCCACGAGGACGTGCCGGTGGTCGGGACGTTGGTCGGCCCGCGCCTGGGCGCGTTGGCCGCGCGCCGCCACTGCCATTCGGAAATGAAGATGACCATGCTGCGCGAGGTCGGGTTCGACGCCCCGGTCGAGATCGCTTACTCCGACAGCAGCGCCGACCTGCCGCTGCTGAAGGCGGCGCGCGCGCCGGTGGTGGTCAATCCCAAGCCCGGACGGGTCGAGATGTTCCGCCGGGTGTTGCCGCCGGGCACGCCGATCCTCAATTGGGGCTGCCCCGACCGCGCCGGCGATCCGGCCGGCCCTGTGCAGATCTGAGCCGGACTCAAGAAGAAATCGACCGCGCCAGCGCGCGCATAATGGGGCGGAAAGCCTGTTCAGCCTTCCAGGCGGCGCCGAGGGGCTTTGCCGGATCGGTCGATCCGTGGGCTCTGGGGCGGAGCTGGGGGCGTTTCGATAAGCGCCGTCTATCGCCGGTCAATCGCCGAGGGTTTTGACGAACTTCACCGAGCCGTCGGCATAGCCGCAGCGGCGATAGAACTCGTGGGCCTCCAGGCGGCCTTCGTTGCTGGTCACTTCGATCCGGCTGACCCCGTCGCGGCGGGCGCGGCGCTCGACCTCGCGCAGCAGCCGCCGGCCGATGCCCTGGCGATAGCAGGAGCGGGCCACCACCAGCGCGGTGATCCGGGTCAGGTCGGCGCCGTGGGTCAGCGAATAGCGGGTGTGGCTGGCGATCAGGCCGCAGGCGTGGCCGTCGAGTTCGGCCAGCAGCAGGGTATGGCGCGGGTCTTCGCGCAGCACGGCGATGCGCTCGGCGGCTTCATCGCGGGTGCAGGGGTAGCCGAGCTGGCTCAGCAGCTCGGCCACGTCGCTGGCGTCGCCCAGTTCCGCGAGCCGCACCCGGGGTGCGGTCTCGGCGGACGATGCGACTCGTCCCATCGGGACTTAGCGGGTCCCGTACAGGACGACCGTCTTGCCGCGGGCGTGGAGCTTGCCGTCGGCCTGCAGCTTCTTCAGCACGCGGCCGGCCATTTCGCGCGAGCAGCCGACCAGGCGCGACAGCTCCTGGCGGGACACGCGCAACTGGGTGCCCTGCGGGTGGCTCATGGCCTCGGGTTCCTTGGCCAGGTCGTGCAGGGCGCGCACGATGCGGTCGGTCACGTCGAGGAAGGCCAGGCGGCCGGCCTTGCGGCTGGTATCGAGCAGGCGCCGGGAAATCTGCGCGCCGATCGCGTACAGCAGCTTGGGCGCGTCCAGCGACAGCCGGGTCAGCAGCAGGTCGTAGAGGCGCTCGTGGCCGATCTCGGCGAGCTCGCAGGTGCTGCGGGTCCGCAGGATCACCTCGCGGTGGTCGCTCTCGATGAACAGGCCGAGTTCGCCCACGAATTCGCCCTGGCCGAAATAGCCCAGGACCAGTTCGCGGCCGTCCTCTTCTTCGGTGATGATGCTGACCGAGCCGGAGACGACGTAATAGAGGGTGCTGGCCGGGTCGCCGGGGCGGAACACGTCCGTACGGGACGGGTAGCGGCGGCGATGGCAGTGGGCCAGGAAACGTTCGATCGTTGCGCCGTCAGGCAACAACGGGCTGTTGGTTCGGCGCAGTGCGGTCAAGGGAGCTACCGGGTTGGCGGACATTGGGAATGGGCTTCGTCTGTCGGCCGAGCTTAGGGCGATCCGGCCGCTGGGGCAAATCCTGCCCCTGAAAATCCCGGTCCGATAGAGAGCGATGATGGAAGCGCAGAAGCGGTCACGCTTTTGTAATCGACCGCGCCCAAAAACGCGGTGCGTTTCCCCCCGGGGCCAATTGCCTCATAATCGCGGCCCTCGCCGTCCGTCCGGATCCTCCTACAGTGGTCAAGCCGTTGCCGCGCCTGCGGTTGCAGGGTTTCAACAACCTCACCAAGGCCCTCTCGTTCAATATCTACGATGTCTGCTTCGCCGCCTCGGAAGACGAGCGCAGGCGCTATATCGAATACATCGACGAGGCGTACAACGCCGACCGCCTCACCCAGATCCTGACGGATGTGGCGGAAATCATCGGCGCGAACATCCTCAACATCGCCCGCCAGGACTACGACCCGCAGGGCGCGTCGGTCACCATCCTCATTTCCGAGGAACCGGTGATCGACAAGAAGGCGGCCGGCAAGGAGATCATCTCCGACGCCGTGGTCGCGCACATGGACAAGTCGCACATCACCGTGCACACCTATCCGGAAACCCATCCGGACAGCGGCATCGCGACTTTCCGCGCCGACATCGACGTCGCCACCTGCGGGGTGATTTCGCCGCTGAAGGCGCTGAATTACCTGATCGAGAGCTTCGAATCCGACATCGTGGTGATGGATTACCGGGTGCGCGGTTTCACTCGCGACATCAAGGGCAAGAAGCACTACATCGACCACAAGATCAATTCGATCCAGGATTATCTGGCCAAGAACATCAAGTCGCGCTACGAGATGCTCGACGTGAACGTCTATCAGGAAAACATCTTCCACACCAAGATGCACCTGAAGGAGTTCGACCTCGACACCTATCTGTTCGAGGAAAAGGCCAAGAACCTGTCGTTCAAGGAACGGATGAAGATCGAGGCGCGCCTGCGCCGCGAGATCGAAGAGCTCTACCACGGCCGCAACCTGGCCGATTGAGGCTCGGGTTCGGGACTCGGGACTCGGGACTCGCTGTTGCGGCCGGGTCCGGTGGATCCGCGTTGCAGGAAAGGGCCGGCGCAAGCCGGCCTTTTTCGTTGCCTGGCGCCTCGCTTGGGGCGGGCGCGGACGGGGGCAGCGGGGAGAGTCTGCGAGGCCGGCCGCCGCTGCGGCTTTGCTCCCTCTCCCGCTTGCGGGAGAGGGCCGGGGCGAGGGCAGGCGCAGGCCGCTGCCGCGTCTACGGCTTCAGCTTGATCCTCCAGCGCGAGCGGAAGGGGCGCCCCAGCCGTCGCCGGCGTCGTCCGGCCCCGCTGCGCTCAGATCTTGTAGGCGACCGCCTTCATCAGCTTCGACGCCGCCGCCATCAGCGCCGGCACCGGCATCGGCAGGATGCGCGCGCCGGCGGCTTCGGCGTTCTCGGCGTGGCGGGCCTCGTCGGCCTTCATGGTGCGCAGGATCGCCCGGCTGCGCTGGTCGGCTTCGGGCAGCGATTGCAAGTGTTCGTCGATGTGGGCCTCGACCTGGCGCTCGGTCTCGACCACGAAGCCCAGGTTCCAGCCGTCGCCGCGCAGGCCGGCGAGGGCGCCGATGGCGAAGCTGCCGGCGTACCACAGCGGATTGAGCAGGCTGGGGCGGCTGTCGAGCTCGCGCAGGCGGTCGGCGCACCAGGCCAGGTGATCGGTTTCTTCCTGCGCGGCGTGCAGCAGGTGCTCGCGGGTGGTCTGGTCGCGGGCGACCGCGGCCTGGCCGCAGTACAGCGCCTGGGCGCAAACCTCGCCGACGTGGTTGATCCGCATCAGCCCGGCCGAATGGCGGCGCTCGTCCGCTTCCAGCACCAGCTCGGCGGTGCTGCCGGCGGGGTTGGGGCGCTCGGCCGCGGGCGCGCCGAACACGGTGTCCAGGGCGCGCTGCGCTTCGGCCAGCGCGCGGTCCAGGGGGCTGAGGCTGCGAGTCATCATGGGCCGATTCTACGGCGCGCGCGGAAGGGTTGCGGGTCAGAAGGGTGGACAAATCGTCCGGGACGCGGTGCGGCCCGCTCGTTGTTCCGGCGTAGCGGCTATTCGAAGCGCCGCCCTGGTGAAGTCCCAGGTAGTGGCCACGCCGAAACGAGGCCGAGCCCGCCTGTGCGGGAACGGCGGCGGGAGAAGGTTTCGGCGCGCGCTCCCAAACCGTCATCCCCGCGAAAGCGGGGATCCAGAGACGTCAGCCCCCTGCCGCAGCCTGACCGCCTCATCGCCTACGCCGGCGGGTCCTGCTCCAGGCGATCGGCCAAAAACTCCAGCGGATGCCGCACCGGCAACGCGGTGCCGCCGGCCAGGTGCAGGCGGCAGCCGATATTGGCGCTGAGCAGGACCGTCGCACCGCTGCTCGCGAACTGCTCCAGCAGCGGCGCGCGGAAGTCGGCGGCGCGCGCCGGGTCGGTCAGCATCTGGCTGCCGGAGGCGCCGCAGCAGCCGTAGCCGGCGTCGAGTTCGACCACCTGCAGTTGCGGCACCCGCGCCAGCAGGCGGCGCAGTGCCGGCGCCGAACGCGACAGGTTGCGCTGGCTGCAGGGCAGGTGCAGGGCCACGCGCTGTGCGGTCGGGCGGAAGCGCAGGCGCTCGCCGCGCTCGGCCAGCACCTCCAGCGCGTCGCGGACGCCGGTCGCCGATCGCGCCACCGACTCGTGGCAGCCGCTGGCCAGGGTCAGCACGGTGGCGTGGCCGGCGAAGGCGGTGCGATTGGCCGCGGCCAGCGCGGCCGCCCCGGCCGGGTCGCCGGCATGGGCGTGCAGGGCGCCGCAGCAGCCCTGTCCCGCGGGCGTGTCCAAGGCCAGGCCCGCGGCCCCCGCCAGGCGCGCCAAAGCCTCGCGCAGCGGCCGCTCATAGGCCCCCGCGACGCAGCCTACGAACACCGCGGCGCGGGCCTCGGGCGCCCGCGCAGGCGCGCCGGGCGCGGTCCTGGACCGTGCCGGCGGCTGCGGCAGCGGCCGCCAGGCGGCCGGCAGGGCGGGGTGCACCAGGCGATACAGGCCCAGGGCGGCGCCGAGCAGGCGCGGCCGCCGAGCCAACGCCTCGATCAGGCGCTGCCGCCACGGCGGCGGCCGGCGTTGGCGCTGGCGGCTGCGTGCGGCGACCAGCAGGGCGCCGTAGTCGACCCCGGCCGGACACACCGCCTCGCAGCTGCGGCAGCCCAGGCAGTGGTCCAGGTGGGCGTCGGCGACCCCGGTCGGGGGGATGGCGGCCAGGGCCAGGGCCCGCGCCAGGGCGATCCGGCCGCGCGGAGACTCGGCCTCGAGCCGGTCGCGGCCGTAGGTCGGGCAGGCCGGCAGGCACAGCCCGCATTGCACGCAGCGGTCGGCCAGGGCGACCAGCGGCAACGGGTCCGGGGTCGGCGGGCGGGCGGCGGGCATCGGCGAATGCTAGCACCGGGCCGGGCCGACTTGCGGCGGCCGGGCGGGACCGCTATGATCTCGCCTCTTTCGCTCCACCTTTCCAACGCGAGGCGAAATTCCGCCCGCCCAGGCCACGCGGCCGGCGTCCGGAATCAGCCCGACCAGTCACCCACAGCAGAATTCTCAATGAAGACTTTTACCGCCAAGAACGAGACCGTCCAGCGCGACTGGTACGTCGTCGACGCGTCGGGCAAGACGCTCGGCCGCTTGTGCTCGGAACTCGCGCGCCGTCTGCGCGGCAAGCACAAGCCTGTCTACACCCCGCACGTGGATACCGGCGATTACCTGGTGGTGATCAACGCCGAGAAGATCGCGGTCACCGGCAACAAGCTGCAGGACAAGATGTACCACCGTTTCACCGGTTACATCGGCAACCTGAAGAGCGAAACCCTGGGCCAGGCGCTGGAGCGCCACCCGGAGCGCGTGATCGAGATCGGCGTGAAGGGCATGCTGCCGAAGAACCCGCTGGGCCGCGCCATGTATCGCAAGCTCAAGGTCTACAAGGGCTCCGAGCATCCGCACGCCGCCCAGCAGCCGCAGCCGTTGGACATCTAAGGTAAAGATACGAACATGGCTATCCAGCAGAACTACGGCACCGGCCGCCGCAAGTCCTCCACCGCTCGCGTGTTCCTGCGCAAGGGCGAGGGCAAGATCACCATCAACCAGCGTTCGATCGAAGACTTCTTCGGCCGCGAGACCGCGCGCATGATCGTGCGCCAGCCGCTCGAGCTGACCCAGTCGACCGACAAGTTCGACGTCACCGTCACCGTCGCCGGCGGCGGCATCACCGGCCAGGCCGGTGCGATCCGCCTGGGCATCGCCCGCGCGCTGGTCGAGTACGACGAAACCCTGAAGTCCGAGCTGCGCAAGGCCGGCTTCATGACCCGCGACGCCCGCGAAGTCGAGCGTAAGAAGGTCGGTCTGCACAAGGCGCGTCGTGCCACCCAGTTCTCGAAGCGCTAATCTTCGATTACTGCCGAATTCGCGGCTTCAAGCTTTTGCAGTCGCGAATTTTTGCGCTAGAATCCGTTTTATAGCCCCGTCGCCAAGCGGTAAGGCATCTGACTCTGACTCAGACATTCGGTGGTTCGAATCCATCCGGGGCTGCCAAACAAAAGCCGGTCACGCGCAGCGCAGCGTAGCCGCAACGAAGAACCCGCCTCACGGCGGGTTTTTTGTTGGCCGAAGGTTTTTTCTGAACGCAGCGCCGGCACGGCGGGGATTGCGGTCCGCAGTTCCGATCGCGGCGCAGCGGCCCCTGTGCCGGCCCCGGGCCTCAGCCCAGCGGCCGGATCAGGCTGATCTCGTCGCGCAGCGCAATGCCGTGGCGGCCGAGCAGCGGTATCGCCGGGTCGGCCTCGCGCTCGCGATCGATCGCTCCCGGCGCCAGCCGGTGCAGGCGGAAACCGCGGCGCTGGTAGAAGCGCAGCGCGTCGAGGTTGTCGTTGGTGGTGCGGGCCAGCAACCGGCCCAGGCCGAGCGCGCGGGCGCGTTGCGCGGCCAGTTCGACCAGCGCGGTGCCGAGGCCGGACTGGGGCCGCACGGCGTCGAGGGTGACGATTTCGCACCATTCCATCTCGTCGAGCAGGGTCGCCAGGCCGGTCACCGCGTCGCCGGCGTAGGCGACGAAGCCGGGCAGGGCGGCGGCGTCGATGGCGCGGCCGTCGAGCATGATCGTCGGCGTGCCCCAGCGCCGGCGCAGGAAGTCGTCGACGGCGGCGCGGTCGGCGGCGAGGATCGGTCGCGGATGCGGCAAGAGCGGGCTCCGATGGGGGACAGGCAGCCACTCTAGCGTCGCCGCCGGCGCGGTCGACTGACTCGGTCGGGCCGGTTCGCAGCATGCCTGCGGCGGCTCTCGCGAGCCCGGGCGAGGCCGCGTTAGGCTGTCCGCCCCTGGGCGCCGCGCGGTCACCTGCCTCGGCGATTCGGTTACAATTGAAACCATTGCGCCGCGGCGCCCTTGCATCGAGGTTTGGATGAAACTCGGATCCCTGAAAGAAGGCGGCCGCGACGGCACGCTGATCGTCGTTTCGCGCGACCTGAGCCGCGCCGTGCGCGCCGCCGGCATCGCCGATACCCTGCAGCGCGCGCTGGAGGACTGGTCCAACGCCGCGCCGCGGCTCAATGCGCTGTCCGACCGGCTCAACGCCGGCCAGGCCGAGGGCGCCTTCGAACTGGACCCGGCCGCGCTGGCCGCGCCGTTGCCGCGCGCCTACGAATTCGTCGACGGCAGCGCCTACCTGCCGCACGTCGAGCGCGTGCGCCGCGCGCGCGGCGCCGAGGTTCCGGAAAGCTTCTACGTCGACCCGTTGATGTACCAGGCGGTCAGCGCCGGCTTCTACGGTCCGCGCGACCCGGTGCGGGTGGTCAGCGAGGACTACGGCATCGACCTGGAAGCCGAAGTGGTGGTCGTCACCGACGACGTGCCGATGGCGGCCACCGCCGAGCAGGCCGCCGGCCACATCCAGCTGATCGGCCTGGTCAACGACGTCTCGCTGCGCAACCTGATCCCGAACGAACTGGCCAAGGGCTTCGGCTTCCTGCAGTCCAAGCCGCGTTCGGCGCTGAGCCCGGTGTTCGTGACCCCGGACGAGCTCGGCGAGGCCTGGCAGGACAGCAAGGTGCACCTGCCGCTGCTGACCCACATCAACGGCGAATGGTTCGGCGCGCCGGAAGCCGGCGTCGACATGCAGTTCAACTTCGCCCAACTGGTGGCGCACGCGGCCAAGACCCGGCCGCTGTCCGCCGGCACCATCGTCGGTTCCGGCACCGTCGCCAACCAGGACACCTCGCTGGGCGCGTCCTGCTTCGCCGAGCGCCGCACCGTCGAGACCCTGGAGCAGGGCAAGCCGGTCACGCCGTTCATGAGCTTCGGCGATACGGTGCGGATCGAAATGCTCGACCGCGCCGGCGCCAGCATCTTCGGCGCGATCGAGCAGCGCATCGAAAAGCCCTGATTCCCCGGCGCCGCGCCGCGAAACGGGCCGCCCGCGCGGCCCGTTTTTCGTTGCCGCCGCCGGCGCGCTTCGCGCCCGCCGCCGCCGCGCCGCCGGCCGAGGTGCGCGACCCCGGCCGCGCCGAAACGGGGCCTGAGTCGCAGGCCGGCGCCGCCGCGACCCCGAGCGCGCCCTTTACTCGTTACTCTTCAACCGTTCCTCAGCCCAGGCAGTCCCGGTGAGCGATCAATTGCGTCTTTATTCGTACTGGCGATCCAGCGCCTCTTACCGCGTGCGCATCGGCCTCAATCTGAAGGGGCTGGACTACGACATCGTCCCGGTGCACCTGGTCCGCGACGGCGGCGAACAGCACCGGCCCGACTACCGCGCGCTCAACCCGCAGGGCCTGGTGCCGATGCTGGAGCACGACGGGCGGCACATGACCCAGTCGCTGGCGATCCTGGAGTACCTCGACGAGGTCTGGCCGCAGGCGCGGCTGTTGCCGCAGGACCCGGGCCGGCGCCAATGGGTGCGTTCGATCGCCCAGACCATCGCCTGCGAGATCCACCCGCTCAACAACCTGCGCGTGCTTCAGTACCTGGACGGTACCTGGAACGTGCCGCAGCCCGAGCGCGACGAGTGGGTCAAGCACTGGATACACGACGGTTTCGCGGTACTGGAAACCATGCTCGGCGCGCGCCCCGTCGAGACCGCGTTCTGCGCCGGCGACGCGCCCGGCCTGGCCGACTGCTGCCTGGTGCCGCAGATGTACAACGCGCGCCGTTTCGGCGTGGCGCTGGAGCCGTTTCCGACCCTGCAAAGGATCGAGCAGGCCTGCCTGGCGCTGCCGGCGTTCGAGGCCGCGCGCCCGGAGAACCAGCCCGACCGGCCGGCCTGAGCCGGCGCGGTCCGGACAAAACGAAGCCGGCGGTCTCGCGACCGCCGGCCTGTTGGTCCTGCCGCTGTCCCGCCGAGGCGGTTCAGTGCGTCGCCGAAGCGTCGTACATGTCGGCGTAGGGGTCGTGCTCGCCGCTGCCGCCTTCGGACAGGCGGAACTTCAGCGCCAGGCCGTCGCGCGAGTCGGCCGCCTTGAGCGCCTCCTCCATCTCGATCCGGCCTTCCTTGTACAGCCGGAACAGGCACTGGTCGAACGACTCCATGCCGTCTTCCAGCGACTCTTCCATCGCCTGCTTGATCTCGTGCACCTGGCCGCGGCGCATCAGGTCGCGGATGTGCGGGGTGTTGATCAGCACTTCCGCCGCCGGCATGCGGCGCCCGTCGACGCCGACCACCAGGCGCTGCGAGACCACCGCCTTGAGGTTCAGGGCCAGGTTCATCAGCACGTTCTTGTGCGCGGCCTCGGGGAAGAAGTTGAGGATGCGCTCCAGGGTCTGGTCGGCGTTGTTGGAGTGCAGGGTCGCCAGGCACAGGTGGCCGGTTTCGGCGAACGCGATCGCCGCCTCCATGGTGGTGGCGTCGAGGATTTCGCCGATCAGGATCACGTCCGGCGCTTCGCGCATCGCGTTCTTGAGCGCGTTGTGGAAGGCGTGGGTGTCCAGGCCGACCTCGCGCTGGTTGACGATCGACTTCTTGTGCTTGTGCAGGTACTCGATCGGATCCTCGATGGTGAGGATGTGGCCGGCGGTGTTGCTGTTGCGGTGGTCGATCATCGAGGCCAGGGTGGTCGACTTGCCCGAACCGGTGGAGCCGACGATCAGGACCAGGCCGCGCGGGGCCATGATGATGCTCTTGAGCACCTGCGGCAGCTGCAGTTCCTCGATGCTCGGGATGATGCTGCGGATGGCGCGGATGACCATGCCGACTTCGCCGCGCTGCTTGAACACGTTGATGCGGAAGCGGCCGGCGTCGGGCAGGGCCAGGGCCATGTTGAGCTCCAGGTCGCGCTCGAACTGCGGAACCTGGCCCTCGTCCATCAGCGAATAGGCGATCTTCTTGACCATGCCCGCGGGCAGGCCGGTGTTGCCGAGCGGGTACAGACGGCCCTCGACCTTGATGTAGACCGGCGCGCCGGTGGTCAGGAACATGTCCGACGCGTTCTTTTCCGTCATCAGCTTAAGGAAATAGCCGATGTCCATGCATTCTTACCCCTTGTTGACGGCGCGTACCGTTGCAAGCACGCTGCCGGCTTCCGACAATGGCCGCGCGACATCCATTCCGTACGGCGCTCCCCAATGACCGCAAGCTTCGCACACTTTCGTTTGCCGCTGCTGGCCGCAGTTCTCGCTTCGGGGCTGGCCGGCTGCGCCTCCGCGCCCCCGCCTACCGGCGAGCTTTCCAGCGCCCGCCAGGCGGTGATGCGCGCCGACGACGCCGACGCCGACCAATACGCCCCGCAGGACCTCAACGCCGCCCGCAGCGCGCTCAGCGCGGCCCAGGCGGCGATGTCCCAGGGCAAGGACGAGGACGCGCGGCGGCTGTCGCTGACCGCGGCGGCCGAGGCCGACCTGGCCTATGCGCGCAGCCGCGAGGCCGTGGTGCGGGCCGAATTCGACCAGCGCCAGGCCGAAATCGCCGAATTGCGGCGCCGCCTGCAGGAGGGCAGCCGATGAGCGCGCGCCGTTACGTCCGCCGCCTGGGCCTGGGTCTGGCCCTGGCCTGCGCTTGCGGCGTCGCCGCCGCGGCTCCGGCCGACGACCCCGAACTGGCCCGCCTGGGACAGCGCCTGAGCGCGATCGAGGCCCGCCCCGACGCCGCCCAGTTCGGCGCCTACGAGCGCCTGCGCGCCCGCCAGGCCATCGATGCGGTGCGCGAAGCGCGCAGCCGCGACCGCGCCTGGGCGTTGCGGATCGCCGAACGCCGGGTCGAGACCGCGGAGATCGTGTCCCGGACCCAATTGGCCCAGCGCGAGATCGACCGGCTCGACCGCGAGCGCAGCGAGCTGCTGGTCGAAGCCAGCCGCCGCGACGCCGAGCGCGCCCGCGCCGAGGCCGAGCGGCTGCGGGTGCAGGCGCAGATCCAGGCCGAGGAGGCCGAACGCCTGCGCCAGGCCGCCGACCAGGAGGCCCTGGCCCGGCAGGAAGCCGAAGGCCTGCTGGACAACGTCGCCAGCCAACAGGCGGCCAAGCTCAAGGCCGCGCGCGAGCGCGACGCCGAACTGGCGCGGCAGGAGGCCGAGCTGCTCGGCCAGTCGGCGCCGACGCCCAAGCCCAAGCCGAAAAAGAAGAAGTAAGCCCGGCGCCGTCCGGCGGACGGCGCGGCCGCTCCCGACGAACGGCCGGGCCCGCCGGGGCTGGGCCGTGGTACCCGGCCCGGCTCGCTTCCGGATCGGCCCGGGTCGGTCGAATCCTCGTCAAAACAATGGCCTGGCCGGATTCGGCACAGCCTCCGGTCGATCCTGGCTGGACCCTGAAAACGGTTGCAGCCGGCCTTGCCGGATGCCGGGGACAGGAGTAGGGTCGAATGACCAAGCGGTTCCGCAGCCGCTTGGCGAGAGCCAGGCCGATGACCGATACGTCCCTGACGCAGGATCCCGCCGCCGCGCATTCGCTGGCGGCCGGACCGCGTGAACCCGGCGCCGCGTCCCGCCTGACCCACCTTGCGCTCCCCCGCGACGCCCTGGTCTCACGGCCGGGGCGTTTGCATTAGTGCTGAAGGAGGCTTTCATGTTCGAAGAACGACCGCAGCCCGAGATCGACGCGCTCATCAAGAGCGTTCCCGAGTTCAAGCAGCTTTACCAGCGCCACAAGGACCTGGACAAGAAGGTCATGGACGCCGAGCTCGGCGTACTGCCGATCGACGACACGACCCTGGGACAGATGAAGCGCGAAAAGCTGGCTGCGAAGGACCGGCTGGTCCAGTTGTACGATCAGCATCACTGACGACAGATGCTGCGGCGCCGGCGCGAGGCCGGTGTCGCGACGGCCGGGCAGGACCTCCCGGCCCAGGACCCAAGCGAACCCCGACCCGTCGCGGTCGCGGTTCCGCCCTTAGCGCGGGCGGCGGCGGCCATCCTCGTCGGCCGCCGCCGCCCGCGGCTACCACGCCCGCTTCCAGGCGCCCGCAGCGAAAGGCGGGCCGCCGGGGCCGTTGCGACATCCCGCTCCGAAATCCCCGTGCGAAATTCCGTTCCGAAGCCCCGGCCGCGAACGCCGGCGCCGAAACCGCCGAGCCCGTCGCGGTCGCGGCGCTGGCATGCCGGTTCTCCGCCGGCGCCGGGCGCAGCCCGCGGAGGCCCCGCTAGAATGGCCGGCAACCGCCGCATGGAGCGGCTTGCAGGATCCGCATGGCCATTCATTCTTCCGTACTCGAACTCATCGGCAAGACCCCGATCGTCAAGGCCCAGCGCCTGGACACCGGCGTCTGCGAGCTCTACCTCAAGCTCGAATCGCAGAACCCGGGCGGGTCGATCAAGGACCGCATCGGTCTGTCGATGATCGAAGCCGCCGAGAAGGCCGGCAAGATCAAGCCCGGCGACACCCTGGTCGAGGGCACCGCCGGCAACACCGGCATCGGCCTGGCCCTGGTCGCCCAGCAGAAGGGCTACAAGCTGCTGCTGGTGGTGCCGGACAAGATGAGCCGGGAGAAGATCTTCAACCTCAAGGCGATGGGCGCGCAGGTCGTGCTGACCCGTTCCGACGTGGCCAAGGGCCATCCGGACTATTACCAGGACATGGCCGAGCGGATCGCCCGCGAGACCCCGGGCGCGTACTTCATCAACCAGTTCGGCAACCCCGACAACCCGGCCGCGCACGAGTTCGGCACCGGCCCGGAAATCCTCGAGCAGATGGACGGCCGGCTCGACGCGATCGTGTTCGGCTGCGGCAGCTCCGGCACCATGACCGGCCTGTCGCGCGCCTTCGCCAAGCTGTCGCCGTCGACCGAACTGATCCTGGCCGATCCGGTCGGCTCGATCCTGGAGGAGTACATCAACCGCGGCACCCTGTCGGACAAGTCGGCCAGCTGGATGGTCGAGGGCATCGGCGAGGACTTCCTGCCGCCGATCTCCGACTTCACCCGGGTCAAGCAGGCCTATGCGATCTCCGACCGGGAAAGCTTCCTGACCGCGCGCGAGCTGCTGGAGAAGGAGGGCATCCTCGGCGGTTCCTCGACCGGCACCCTGCTGGCCGCGGCGCTGAAGTACTGCCGCGAGCAGACCGAGCCCAAGAAGGTGCTGGTGTTCGTCTGCGACACCGGCAACAAGTACCTGTCGAAGATGTACAACGACTACTGGATGCTCGACAACGGCTTCATCGAGCGTCCGCGCCAAGGCGACCTGCGCGACCTGATCCTGCGCCCGTACTCGCAGCGCGACACGGTCGTGGTCGGCCCGGCCGACCTGCTGGTCACCGCCTACCAGCGGATGAAGCTGTACGACGTGTCGCAGCTGCCGGTCATGGACGGCGAGCACATCGTCGGCATCGTCGACGAAAGCGACGTCCTGCTGCACGTCTACGGCGACGAGTCGCGCTTCCGCGACCCGGTCTCGACCGCGATGGTCAGCAAGCTCGACAAGATCCAGGTCGGCGAGCCGATCGAATCGCTGCTGCCGGTGTTCGACCGGGGCCACGTCGCCATCGTCATGGACGGGGAGCGCTTCCTCGGCCTGATCACCCGGATCGACCTGTTGAACTTCCTGCGCCGCCGGGTCCAGTGACCGGCCGGCGGGCGCGCCGCGACGGCGCGTCCGCCCGTTCCCGGGGCGCCTTCGGCGCTCCCGCAGGCGCCCATTCAGTTCGCGACCGGGCGCACGGTCCGGGCACAGGCCGGCTGCACCCCGGCTGAAGTCGAGGCCGGCGCGAAGAGCCGCTCACGGCGGCGATGTTAGAATTCGCGGTTACGCCAAATGGCGCGACATCCAGCGAATGGGACGGATTCAATGAGCCAACAGCAGGCCAAGGGCGGGGCGTCCAAGCTCGGCCTGGGTACCCTCGCGATCCACGCGGGGCAGTCGCCCGACCCCAGCACCGGCGCGGTCATGCCGCCGATCTACGCCACCTCGACCTATGCCCAGCGCAGCCCCGGCGAACACCAGGGCTTCGAGTACTCGCGCAGCCACAACCCGACCCGCTTCGCCTACGAGCGCTGCGTCGCCGGCCTGGAAGGCGGCAGCCGCGGCTACGCCTTCGCCTCCGGCCTGGCCGCGACCTCGACCATCCTCGAGCTGTTCGACGCCGGCAGCCACGTGATCGCGATGGACGACGTCTACGGCGGCACCTACCGCCTGTTCGAGCGCGTCCGCCGCCGTTCCGCCGGCCTGGACTTCAGCTGGGTCGACCTCAGCGACCTGGCCGCCTTCGAGGCCGCGATCCGCCCCGAGACCAAGCTGGTCTGGATCGAGACCCCGACCAACCCGCTGCTCAAGCTGGTCGACGTCGCCGCGATCGCCGCGATCGCGCGCAAGCGCGGCCTGGTGGTGGTGGTCGACAACACCTTCTCCTCGCCGATCCTGCAGCGCCCGCTCGAGCTGGGCGCGCACATCGTCATGCACTCGGCGACCAAGTACCTCAACGGCCACTCCGACATCGTCGGCGGCATGGCCGTGGTCGGCGACGACGCCGACCTGGCCGAGCGCCTGGGCTTCCTGCAGAACGCGGTCGGCGGCATCCAGGGCCCGTTCGACAGCTTCCTGGCCCTGCGCGGGCTCAAGACCCTGCATCTGCGGATGAAGGCGCACTGCGAGAACGCCCAGGTCCTGGCCGAATGGCTGGAAACCCATCCGGCGGTCGAGAGGGTGATCTACCCCGGGTTGAAGTCGCACCCGCAGCACGCCCTGGCCCAGCGCCAGATGCACGGCTTCGGCGGCATGATCAGCATCTTCGTCAAGGGCGGCCTGGACGGCGCGCGGCGGATGATGGAGCGCTGCGAGCTGTTCACCATCGCCGAATCGCTCGGCGGCGTGGAAAGCTTGGTCAACCATCCCGCGGTGATGACCCACGCCTCGATCCCGCCCGACCGCCGCGCCGCCCTCGGCATCGCCGACAACCTGGTGCGCCTGAGCGTGGGCGTGGAAGACGTCGCCGACCTGCGCGCGGAGCTCGAGCGGGCGCTGAATGCTTAACAGTCTGCTTATGGCGCTTGGCCGCGAGAAGAGGGCCGGCTGTCAATGACGTCGATCCGTTCCTCAGATAACGATATCGCCCAGCGCCTGTTGGGGCTATCGGCGTGGATCCGCGGCCAGACCTGGTTGCAGCCGATCTATCGGAGATTTCCGCAATCGTTGCGGAATAGGGTGTCTTTTCTGCTCGCTTCTCGTGCGAGCAAACGTTCGCGTTTCCAACGAACGGCTAATTGGATGCGACCGGTCTCGTCTCCATCGACGCAGGTGGTATCGGGTCTGGAAGTCGAGGGGGTGGGCGTCAATCTGTTCGGTTATCTGCGCGGCCAGTTCGGCCTGGCGGAAAGTGCGCGCATGTACGCACGATCTCTGATCGGCGCGGGCTACCCCACGGCGCTTTACGACGTCTCGATCGATCTGCCGCACGGTATGGACGATCGCAGCCTCGATGATCGACTCGGACAGGATGCGCCCTATCCCGTCAGCATCATTTTCGTCAATCCCGACTATCTCGAGTCGGCCTTGAAGCATATTGGTGAGGCTCGCTTGCGCGGGCGCTATCTGATTGCCTGTTGGTTTTGGGAGTTGCAGGACATCCCGAACGAATGGTTGCGGGCAATCGATCTGGTCGACGAGATCATGGTCGCATCCACCTTCGTCAAGGATGCATTCCAGCGAGTTACGGATAAGCCGGTGTTCTGTGTGCCCCAGCCGGTGACGCCGACTTCCGATAGCGGCCTGCAGCGCGAGGATTTCGGCCTGGAGCGGGATGCGTTCATCTTCCTTTGCACCTTCGATTTCAACTCCTGGGTGCATCGCAAGAACCCATTCGCGGTAATCGAGGCGTTCCGTCGGGCATTCCCCGCCGAAAGGAGCGACGTACGACTGCTGGTGAAGTCGAGTAATGGCCATCGGCATCCCGATAAGCTGCTGAAGCTGCTCAATGCGAGCGCCCAGGATCCTCGTATCGTTGTGCGGGATGAGGTGATCGATCGGGCTCATGTCCATGCGCTGCAACGTTGCACGAACGTATACGTCTCACTGCATCGTGCTGAGGGGTTCGGTCTGGGGTTGGCCGAATGCATGCTGATGGGTAAGCCGGTGATTGCCACGCGCTGGTCGGGCAATCTGGATTTCATGGATGATTCGAATAGCTGCCTGGTCGACTGCACGCTGATACCTGTCGGCGAGGGTGAGTACCCGCATCCGGACGGCGCGAACTGGGCCGATGCCGACGTCGACCATGCAAGCCGGCATATGCGCCGGCTGGCCGACGATCCGACCTTCGCTGAAGGGCTTGGCATGCGGGCGGCGGCCGATGTGGCTCGGAAACTGAGTCCGAAGGCCGCGGCCGAGTGCCTGATTCGGCGGATAGAGTCGATTGCGCAAGAGTGCATATCGGATCCGTCCATTAAGTCTTCGATTGATTTCCGGCGTGGGCTCGCCGAGGAAGGAACTCGAGCGGACCCTCAAGGGCACACGAGGTAGGAATTCATGCGCGACATGTTGCTCTCGATTTGGCGATATCGCTATTTCATTCTGTCCTCGGTCAAGAACGACCTTCGGGCGAAATTCCTCCGTAGCAAGCTTGGGGCCGCTTGGATGATCATCCATCCGCTCGCCCAGGTACTGATATTTGCGTTGATCCTCTCGGAAGTGCTCGCGGCGAAGTTGCCCGGCGCGAACGGCAAATACGCTTATGCGTTGTACCTGTTGGGAGGCATGCTCGGGTGGACGCTGTTCGCCGAGACGGTGTCCAAATTCGCAAATCTGTTCGTCGAGAACGGCAACCTGATGCGAAAGATGGCGTTCCCGCGCGTCTGTCTGCCGTTGATCGCTGCGGGAACGATGTTGATCAACAATCTGTTGTTATTGCTCGCCATTTTTTTGGTGTTCGCGGCCCTCGGGCACTTTCCTGATGAACACGCGCTGTGGCTGCCTTTGTTGATCCTGGTGACCTTGATGCTGGCAGGGTCGATTGGGTTGTTGTTGGGTGTGTTCAATGTATTCATGCGTGACATCGGTCAGGTCATTCCAGTATTGCTGCAAGCGCTCTTCTGGATGACGCCCATCGTGTACAGCATCACGATCCTGCCTGAGGACTATCGCGATATCTTCAAATTGAATCCGCTTTTTCCGTTGATAAGTAGCTATCAGAACGTACTGGTGTTCGGTACCGCGCCGGAGTGGGCGGGGCTCGGCGTTCTCGCCTCATGTTCGCTGGTGCTGACAGTCCTTGCGCTGGT
Source organism: Lysobacter sp. Soil_C_15 (assembly GCF_057657315.1). Classification (NCBI taxonomy): domain Bacteria; kingdom Pseudomonadati; phylum Pseudomonadota; class Gammaproteobacteria; order Lysobacterales; family Lysobacteraceae; genus Lysobacter; species Lysobacter sp. Soil_C_15. Next base: position 167,063 of record NZ_JBDGIR010000008.1, on the reverse strand, counting down.
CGTTTTTCGGCGGGCATCCACAGAAATGGTCGATGTTCTATGAGCGGTGAATTGAGGGTCAATAGAGTCGGAAAGGCCTATCGCGAGTGGCGTAGCGAATGGCTGCGGATCGGTTCCTGGCTGGGGTTGCCGTTCCGCCCGGTTGCGGAGCACTGGGTGCTTAGGGATATCGGATTTTCGGTTGGGCCGGGCGAAGCGGTGGGCATCATCGGCCAGAACGGAGCCGGCAAGAGTACGCTGCTTAAATTGATTACCGGAACCGCGCGGCCAAGCGAGGGCGATGTCTGGGTCAAGGGGCGGGTGTCGGCCATTCTTGAGCTGGGCATGGGCTTCAATGCGGACCTCACAGGGCGCCAGAACGTCTATCACGCGGCCGGACTAATGGGGTTCAGCGAAGTCGAAATATCCGGAGTCATCGATCAGATTGAGGATTTCGCCGAGATTGGCGAGTACTTCGACGAACCGGTGCGAACCTACTCCAGCGGCATGCAAATGCGTGTGGCGTTCAGCGTAGCCACGGCATTTCGCCCCGACCTGCTGATCATCGACGAGGCTCTGTCGGTGGGCGACGCCTATTTCATCCACAAATGCTTCAAGCGGATACGCGAGTTCCGTGAGGCCGGCACGACGCTGCTGTTCGTGTCGCACGATCCGACCGCGGTGCAAACGTTGTGCGATCGCGCGGTTCTGCTCGATCGTGGGCGGCTCGTTCTGGATGCTGAGCCGCAACAAGTTTTCGATTACTACAATGCGCTGATTGCTGAAAAGGAAAACAGTACCGTCCGTACCGAGCGTAACGATCGCGGGGACGTCGTTACCGAATCGGGGACAGGCGAGGCAGAGTTCTTGTTTTTGCAGATGGAAAATCTGGCGGGCGAGGCGGTGGAGTACGTCACTGTCGGTGAACAGGTTCGCTTGCGCGCAAAGGTCAGGATCAACGAAGCAGTGGACCAGTTGGTGTTCGGCTATATGATCCGCGATCGTTTGGGGCAGCCCGTATTCGGCACCAATACGCATCACACGGGGCAGGTGCGGAGTGGGCTGTCCGCCGGCGACCACGTCGAGTACGAAATCTCGTTTCCAATGAACCTGGGAACCGGAACCTATTCGGTGTCCGTCGCGCTGTCCAGTACCGAAACGCATTTGGTCAAGAACTATCAGTGGAAGGACCTGGCGTTGATCTTTACCGTGGCTAATGTCGATCGAGCTACGTTCGTCGGCATGGCGTGGTTGCCTGCGAAGATCGAAGTGCTCTCGCGTTGAGCGGGTGAGACCGACTTTACTCTGGCTCTATCAACAGAAATCAAATACCAAGCAAGAGGCCGATCGAGTGAGCAATGAACAGTTCCGGCTGAGCAGTAACGCACTAATGGATGCCGTTCGTTCTGAAGTGGCGCGTGCGAGCTCGGCTGGTGGTGGCGCGACTGCGATGCCGTCCACGCTTGATGAAATCATTCGCTTCATCGACGCTCAGGCAGGCTCTGGCGTCAATGGCGGAAGAGTAGGTCGAGCCTCCTTGCCTGGCTCGCATACGCCATACGAACGGTGGAAGCCGCTGGCGTCGCGGATCCAATTGAAGTCGCAATATGCGCTGCACGAACTTCTGCCCATACCCGACTCCGAGTTCGTCGACATGGCGTACCGCGTCGTGCTCAAGCGCGCCGCTGATCCGGACGGCTTCGACTATTTCCTGACGCAGCTTCGTAGCGGGAAAATGTCGAAGATCGAAATCCTGGGGCGGTTGAGGTGGTCTGCGGAAGGCGTTTCCCGCGGCGTGCATATCGACGGTCTGTTGCTGCCGTACAAGCTGCATTCGCTTGAGCGTAGGAGGGTGGTCGGTCCGGTGCTGCGCTGGCTGCATGGGTTCGTCAGGCTCGGCGAATATCAGCGACGACAGACCTTGATGGACAATAACCAGGACCGGGAGATGCTGGAGCTGGTTCGTCACGTGGAGGCCGAGGTGTTGGGCGCCGCGTCGAAGATCGACGCCGTCGAGTCGCGGCTTGCATTCAGTGACTCCCGGTTGGGGGCGGCGCTGAAGGAGATTGGCAACTCAGTGCGTGGCTTGTCCCGCTATGTCGAGGGGGCCGAAAGCGAAAAGATCGACGCCGAGGAGGCTCAGAAGAAGCTTGAGCCGTTGTATGCGGCGTTCGAGGCTGCGTTTCGTGGCTCGCGAGAAATCATCATGCGGCGTTGCGAACCTTATGTCGCGTGGGTGGATCAGTGTGGCGCTGGTTCCGCCGATGCGCCAATACTAGATATCGCCTGCGGTCGTGGCGAATGGCTGGAGCTGCTTCGCCATAAGGGGAAAGTAGCGAAAGGGGTGGATCTCAACGAAACCTTCGTCAAGCATTGCGCTTCGCTCAATCTGGATGTAGAGAAGAAAGACGCGATAGCCTATTTGAAGGGGCTTCCAGATGCGTCGATCGGCGCGATCACGTCGATGCATTTGGTCGAGCACTTGCCTTTTGAGGTCATGGTAGAACTAATCGATGAGTCGCTGCGAGTGCTGCGTCCTGGCGGATTCCTCGCCTTGGAGACGCCTAATCCTGAGAACATGACGGTCGGCGCGCATTGGTTCTATATGGATCCGACTCATCGCAATCCTATTCCGCCGTTGATGCTGCGATGGCTTGTCGAAGAGCGCGGCTTCCAGGAATCACGTATCGAGCGCCTCACCTTTGGGCGTGAATCCAGCGCGCCACCCAAGGTCGACGATGCTGTTCCAGGCGCCGCTACGATCAACGCGCTGGTGGAGTTGGTTTCCGCTCCCGCCGATTACGCGATCGTAGGCGTTAAAGCATGAGCGCGGCCGCCGAACGCTCGAGGCCAAGCAGGCTGCTGGTGACCGGCGCGACCGGTTTCGTAGGCGGACACCTTGGGCGAGCAGCTTGCTCGGGCGCATTGGGCGAAGTGGAGTTCTTGCCCGGCGTCCGGGGGCTGGATATCCGAGATGCCGGTGCTGTCGACAGAATGGTCGAACATTTGCGTCCGGATAGCGTGATTCATCTGGCAGCGCAGAGCTTCGTTCCAAGGTCATTCGCAGAGCCGGAGGAAACATTCCAGATTAATGTGCTGGGCACATTGAATTTGTTGCGCTCACTGACTCGACAGGGTTTCAGCGGGCGTATGATCTATGTAAGTTCAGGCGACGTTTACGGAAAAGTGCCCGATACTTCGATGCCGGTGAACGAGGGCGTTTGGCCAGAGCCACGTAATCCCTATGCAGCTAGTAAGGTCGCCGCAGAACAGCTATGCCTGCAATGGCACCGTTCGGAGGGTTTGGATGTCGTTGTTGCGCGTCCATTCAATCACATAGGCCCGGGCCAATCGCGCGATTTCGTCATTCCTTCGCTGGCTGCGCAGATTGTCCGGGTTCGCGCCGGACTCGCTCCGCCGCAGATCCATGCCGGCGATATCGACGTGACGAGGGACTTCACTGACGTCAGGGATATAGTGCGGGCGTACGGGGATTTGTTGCGCGCGGGTAAGCCAGGGGCGACTTATGTGATCGGCTCGGGCGAAGAGCGCAGCATCCGCGAATTGCTCGAGACGATGGCTGAGATCGTGGGCGTCTCTGTTGACGTGGTACAGGATCCGGGGAAGCTCCGGCCGTCGGAGCAACGGAGAATGCGGGCCGACCCATCCAGATTGATGCGCGACACCGGATGGAAGCCACGTATCCCGCTTAGAACATCACTTATCGATATTTTGGAAGAGGCAGGTAACTCGTTATGAACAACAAGAGCGCGCTCGTTACGGGCATCACCGGTCAGGACGGCGCTTATCTATCGCAGCTTCTGCTGTCCAAGGGGTATGCGGTCCACGGTATTCTGGCTCGGCGCAGCAGCGATACGCTGTGGCGCCTGCGCGAGTTGGGCATCGCGGATCAGGTGACGCTGCACGACGGCGATCTCACCGACCTGTCTTCCTTGATTCGGGCGATGGAAGCATCCAAGGCCGAGGAAGTCTATAACCTTGGCGCGCAGAGCTTCGTTGGCTCTTCTTGGCAGCAGCCGCTGTTGACTGCACAAGTGGATGGCGTAGGTGCGTTGAACGTCCTTGAGGCGGTGCGCATCGTTAACCCGAAGGGGCGCTTCTACCAGGCATCGACCAGTGAGATGTTCGGGCTGATCCAGGCCGAACGCCAGGATGAAACTACGCCGTTCTACCCGCGCAGTCCGTACGGCGTGGCCAAGCTGATGGCGCACTGGGCTACGGTGAACTACCGCGAGAGCTTCGGCATGCACGCGTCCAGTGGGATTCTGTTCAACCACGAGTCTCCGCTGCGTGGGATCGAGTTCGTGACCCGAAAGGTTACCGATGCTGTCGCCCGTATCAAGCTTGGGCTGCAGTCGGAATTGCGTTTGGGTAATATCGACGCGAAACGCGATTGGGGTTTCGCCGGTGATTATGTCGAGGCGATGTGGCTGATGTTGCAGCAGGCCGAAGGCGACGACTATGTCGTGGCTACGGGCCAGACCACGACGGTTCGGCGCATGTGCGAAATCGCGTTCAACCATGCAGGGTTGGCGATGGATAGGCATCTGGTTATTGATGAGAAGTTCTTCCGTCCTGCAGAGGTGGATGTGCTGCTCGGCAATCCAGACAAAGCGATCCAGAAGCTCAACTGGCGGCCGAAGACCTCGCTGGAGGACTTGATCGTGATGATGGTCGACGCAGACCTCCGTCGGCTTTCGCGCGCCTGACATGGGAATCTTGATCACGTCTGTGCAGGTGCCGTTCGTTCGCGGAGGCGGCGAGATCCTGAGCGAGAATCTACGCGAGAAGATCGCGGAGCGCGGCTACCGCGTAGACGTGTTGACTAACCCATTCCGATTCTCTCCGGCTCGCAGTGTTGAAGAAGCGATGGAGTGGTGGGCTGGGCAGGATCTGCAAAGATTCTGCGCGAGTCGCGTAGACAAGGTAATTCACTTGAAATTCCCTTGCTATGGCGCGGCTCACCCTAATGCGACGACCTGGCTTTTGCATCAGTTTCGCGGGTACTACGAGCTATGGGACGAGAAGCAGGCCGCTGATCCCGAAAATCGGCGAGTGCGTGAGCTGGTGAGGCGCTTCGACTGCCGGGAATTGGCCAAGCTGTCGACGCGCTACACGATCGCGCGCACGGTCTCCGACCGGTTGTTGGAGTACAACGGGCTGGAGTCTGTGCCGATCTACCATCCGCCGAAGTCCGACGATCTCTTCTACGCCGGCGAGTCACTGCCTTATGTGTTCGCTCCGTCGCGGCTGGAGCCGTTGAAGCGCCAGGTCTTGCTTGTGGAGGCGATGGCCAAAGTCAAAGGCAATATCCATGCTGTCATCGCCGGTGAAGGTGGCCACGAAGGCGCGCTCAGGCAACGCATCGACGAGTTAGGCCTGCATGATCGTGTCCGCTTGGTGGGTCGCCTGACCGATGAGCAGATGCGAGCCTACTACGCCAACGCGCGAGCCGTGTTCTTCGGCCCGTATCGTGAAGATTACGGCTACGTGACATTGGAGGCCATGTTGGCCGAAAAGCCGGTAATCACCTGCAGTGACGCTGGCGGAGTGCTGGAGTTCGTGCTGGATCAGGTGACTGGCTCGGTAGTGGAGCCGACTGCGGATGAGGTAGCGGCGGCGATAGGTCGCTATGTCGCGGATCCCGATTTGGCGGTGGCGCAGGGGCGCGCGGGGCGCCAGCATTACAGGGATATGCGCATCTCTTGGGATGCCGTGCTGAACGCCTTGCTGGCCTGATCGCGGTTAGGCGGATATTTCAGGAGCTTTTAATGAGTGCGGTTTCGTCCACGGGCAAGAGGATGAGCATTGCCCTGATAGCGCCCAGTTCGGTTCCCTTCGTTATCGGTGGGGCCGAAAACTTGTGTTGGTCGCTGTTGCGCCACATCAATGAGCATACGGTTCATCGCGCCGAACTCATCAGGCTGCCTTCGCCGGAGTCGGACTTTCGGGCGCTGATCGAGAGCTATGCGGCTTTTTCGCGCTTGGACCTCTCCCATTTCGATCAGGTCATCAGTACAAAGTATCCCGCTTGGATGATTCGGCACCCCAACCATGTGGTGTACATGCTGCATCGGCTGCGTGGTCTGTACGATACCTACCACTTCTTCGGTTTGCCGGACGATCTGCCTGCCAATGCTCCTGTAGAGCTGCGCAAGATATGGGATTGGATGGCGACGATCTGCGGCCGGCCGGGGAATCTTGATGCCTTGCTGAACTCACTGCGCGCGGTGGCCGAAGTTCCCGGTTTTTCACCATGGCTGGCTCTGCCCAGTCCGTTTGTTCGCAGGGCCGTGCATACCTTGGACTCGATCGGCATGGCCGCCGAACGGGTGACCAAGTATGCCGCTATCTCCAAGACGGTTGCGCAACGCCAGGATTACTTCCCGGCAGGGGCCGTAGTGCATGCCGTCAGTCCTCCGAGCGGCCTACCGGTGGCGCAGCATGGAACATACGACTATTTCTTTACGGCCAGTCGTCTCGATAGCCCTAAGCGCATTGAGATGATAGTTCGTGCAATGACCTGGGTCCGCGGCGACGTGCCCTTGGTAATCGCTGGAACCGGCCCAGAGGAAGGGCGCCTCAAAGCGCTGGCGAAAGACGATCCACGGATCCGGTTCATCGGCTATGTAAACGACGAAGAACTGTCGAACTGGTATGCCAATGCGAAAGCCGTGGTGTACGTGCCCTACGACGAAGACTTGGGACTGATCACATTCGAAGCCATGGGGGCTGCCAAGCCGGTCGTCACCACCAGCGATTCCGGTGGGCCCACGGAATTCGTCGAAGATGGGATCAATGGTTTCTGTGTGGCGCCGGAACCGCAAGCGCTAGCGCAAGCGATGCAGCGGCTGGTCGATGAGGCCGGTCTCGCGAGAGCGTTGGGCCAAGCCGCAGTTCGCACCGTTTCGGCTATCACCTGGGACAAGGTATGCGAGACCCTTATCAACATTCCGGAAGCGGAGAAGCCTCGGGCGCAGGCCCAGGAGCGTAAACGCATTACGGTTCTGAGTACGTTCCCGAGTTATCCCCCGAAGGGCGGGGGGCAGGCGCGGATATTTCATCTCTGGCGCAGGGTGGCGCAGGTCCATGACGTTACGATCGTTGCGCTAGGTCCATCCGATCAGCCAGGCTCTGACGGGTTCATCGCTCCTGGATTGCGCGAGATCGTCGTTCCCAAGACCCAGGAGCAGAACCTGCACGAGCAAAAGGTTTCCGAATCGGTGGAGTGGGTTCCATGTGCCGACTCCGCATTCGCGTCGTCTCCAGAGTTGACCCCCGAGTACGGTCGTATCGCTGCCGACAATGCCGGTCGCTCCGATATCGTTGTGGCCTCGCATCCGTATGCTTATCCCGCATTGGCTGGTATGGCGATCAAAGAGCTCTGGTATGAGGCGCACAACGACGAAACGCGCATGAAGGCCGCGATGTATCCAGCTACTCCAAAAGGCGAGCAGCTGGTGCGAAAGATCGACGGCATCGAGCGCGAGTTGTGTCAGCGTTCCTCTCGCATCATTTGCGTTTCGGAGTCCGACCGCGACTCGCTATCGCTCCGTTACGGGGTGAGTCCGGAGAAGTTCTTCGTTGCCGCCAACGGCGTCGACTTGGACTCAGTCCAGTACCGCGATCCGGAGCAGCGTGAGGCATTGCGAAAGCGTCTCGATCTTGGCGGCCGGAAGATTGCCCTGGTGCTTGCCAGTTGGCATGGACCGAACCTCGAAGCAGTAGAGACAGTGCTGGCTGCGGCCCCATCGTTTCCCGACGTCGACTTCGTGGTGGTCGGCAGCGCTGGGGGAGCCTTTTCGGAACGCCAATTGCCTGGCAACGTGATTATGGTCGGCGCGGTCAGCGACGAGGAAAAGGACATGTTGCTAGGCTTGGCTACGGTCGCCCTGAATCCGATGATGTCGGGTGGCGGTAGCAACCTGAAGCTGCTCGACTATATGGCTTCGGGTGTGCCGGTGCTCACCAGCGAGTACGGTAGGCGAGGCGTGTCCGGCGCGGATGAGTTTTTATGGCTTTACGACGGCAGTGTCGAATCGTTCGTGCGGGAGCTGCAAGCGTTCTTTGAGTTGCCCGATGATCGGCGTGGCGCCAAGGTGCCATTAGCGCGGGACTACGTGGAGCAGAAGTTCTCGTGGTCGATCATCGCGGGGGAGCTGCTGCGCCGAATCGGCTGAGCGCGATTGTGCCGCCAATATTTGTGTTTCGGACTGACATGAGGAGGAGGGGCCCGTGGATTACGAAGCAAGGTTGGAGCGGTTCTATACCAACATAGTGAAGCAGGGTGATATCTGCATCGACGTCGGCGCGCACCGGGGGCGGCATACCCTTCCCTTGGCGAACGCCGTGGGCGCGTCCGGCAAGGTGCTGGCCTTCGAGCCGATCGATTTCGTCGCGGCGCAACTCGAGCAGGCTCTAGTCGAAAGCGGCTTGAGTAATGTGGAAGTCATCAACAAGGCGCTTGGGCGGCATGCGGGGAGCTTCTCCTTTGTGCTGGCCATGGATGCGCTGGAATACTCCGGACTGCGCGAACGCGTCTACGACAGCCCGACCCGGCTGCGCAACATCGAGGTCGGTGTTGAACGTCTAGATGATGTTGTGGCTGCCAGGGAGTTGCCCGCCGTCAATTATGTGAAGATCGATACGGAAGGTGGCGAGTGGGACGTGATTCGCGGTGGCGTGGAGACGATCCGGCGCTGGAGTCCCGTCGTCACTTTTGAGTTCGGAGCCAATTCCTATCGCAAGTACGATGTCGATCCGGGCGATGTATACCGCCTCTTCGCCGATCATGGCTACGTAATGTTCGACATCCTCGGAAGGCGTCTGGACCGGCAGGCATTCGAAGAGAGCTCCGAACGCCAACAGGTATGGGACTACGCGGCGATTCCTGAGGCTGGCGTAGCGAACTGCGCACGCTGGTTGGCAGACTGATCGAGGCTTGCAGGCGCGCACATGTCGTGCCGCGCCGGACGCCTGGCGCGGCATGGCAGGTTCCGGTCGATTGGTGCGGTCACTCCTCGGCTGCGCGCAATATGGCCAGAACCGCTTCTCGTGGGATGCCTGAGGCAAGCTTATCCAGAAAATGTGCGCGGCCACCCGGGTCGGCCTCACGGCACAGGATGCTGCGGTAAGCTTGGTCGACGAAGGCTTCATCTCCGCTTACACGCAGCAGCGCCTCAGGCGGGCAGTGCGCGGTCTTGCGGGCGATCGCCTGGAACAGCCACTCGTCGTGATGGGTGATTTGCACGACTTCGAAACCGGCGTCGTTCAGCGCATGGGTCAGGCTGAGTTCGGTGAAGCCGTTATAGTGGAAATCGCCGTTGTAGCGTTGAGTGCCGAACAGGCATTGCAACAGGACATCCTGCGCCTCGGGCGTCTGCCGGTCTGGTTCCTGCAGCAGGCGCGCGAGGGCGAGTACGTCGGGTACGCGCACTTCCAGCAATCCGTCGAACTTGAGCACCCGGTTCCATTCGCGCAACGCAGTTGAGCAGCAATCGCGCGGGACATGTTCGAGGATGTCCTGGGCTAAGGCGTAACCGGCGTAGTTATCGCTCAGCGGGGCAAGGTTGGTGACGTCGGCAATGATATCGGGGTGATGAAAATCGTGCAGATCGATGTTGACCCAGCCATCACGTAGGTCCATGCCGCAGCCGAGATTCAGCCACGGCCCATCCGGGGGAGGGGGCGGCCCAGGAGTCGGGTTCGCTTCCAACTCAGTTGCTGGGGTGTTTCCGGATTCGTGTTCCTGCAAGAAGGTGAGCTCTTGCCCGAGTTCGACAGGCAGAGGCGGCTCTTTGACTTGAGCCGGCGAGAGAATCTGCTGCAAACGATTGGCGGTGCCCATTAGCCGATCCTCCTGCTGAGTGAGCAGAGTCTGGCGTAATCGCTAGGGAATTGCAGCCATTAGGGGGTGTGCGATTGTGTACACTTCTCCGGCTTTGATCGAGTCAATGTTTTGTGTATGACCGATGTTTGATTTCGATCCATTGCAGGCCGATCCCGAGTAGGCGACTATCGGGGCTTATCCCCAGTGACGAGGGCGATGCAGCGCCTTCAATTGTGAAGTCGAGGGCAAGCTTATTGTCAGACTTGCGAACATCGGCGCAAGCATAGTCGAATTCCAGTTGTGTGGAAGTGCCTTTGGTTGCCGTGAAATCCAGTATTCCGACCTGGCGCCCGCCGACTTCAACCGCCGCTACGACACGGGGGTTCTGTGGGATAACGAAGGCTTGGGCGCTGATTGTTAGGTGCAAGAAGTCCGTGCTGCAGTCTGCAAGATTGATTTCGACTCGTGGGTGCGTTGCGTTCGACCAAGTCCCCCAAGATTCCGAAGAGCTCCATCCATCGACAAGCGCGGCAACGGCCTTGGTCCCGGCGACGAAGCTGATTCGTCCCTCTTCGAACTGAAACTGAGGGCGAAGTCGCCGCAGGTCGCTGTGGCTGAGCGAAATATACATGCTGTTGCCTCCACCCATTTGCTGGTGTTCAGCTAGGCGCTCGGCGACCAGCGTCGCCATTTTGTTCTCATCGAAAACGCAATGGTGCTGGGTTATCACACTGATCTGCTTCGCACCGGCCAGGGCGATAGGGGCGTACAACTTGCGACACCCCGGGCCGGCGATGACTGCCAGCGGGGGAGGACTTGTTTCACCATAGCCGGAGTTGCGTTCAATAAAGATCTCAGGCGGCGGGTCGTACATGCCCGGAAGTCGAGACTGCACGACGCGAGAAGCGAAAGTCGGTTCCAGATATCGCTCGTACTGAGTCGGCCAGTACCACTTCACATTCCACGCGATCAGCGGCGTGGCAATTCCAGTCAGTAAAAGCACGGCAAACCAGCGGGGCGGCTTGCGGGCTGCCTCACCAATGAGCCAAGCCAGCGGCCCGAAGAAGGCCGGCACGTACCACAGCGCATAGCGTGAAAGATCGATCGAGCCTGAATTGAGGTTGATCGTAGACGCTTGAGCGAAGAGGTTGGTGGCCAGATATACCGCAGAGATAGAAATGTAGCCGAGATTGAGTTTCGGTTTGTTGCGCGCAGCGAGCACCAAAGCCGAAATTAGGATGAATGTCCCGAACCACCAGTTCGGAAGCAGTCCAATGTCCGGGTCGATCAGCACTGCTTTCCACTGGGCTATATTTCCTCCAACCGCAGCGCCGCCGGCCTTCAATTGCGGAGTAATGACGCCATGGCGATAAAGATAGTAGAGCGGGTGCAGGGCTGTTGCTGCCAGGGCGAAGGCGGCTGCAGCCATTTCTCGTTTGGTTGTGGAGCGCGCGTGCGCTTTGTTTGTCAGTACTCCAAGAGCGATCAGAGCCCATGCCGTGGCGGCGATGCTGATGTTCTGAGTGGACGCTAGGGCTACAGGCAGTGCCGCATACAGGAGCTTGCCGCGGTAGATGAGGATGAATGATTGAAGTACCAGCGCCACCGTAAAAAACTCGGTGTGGACCTTCGCCGAGAACCAGAGTGCAGGGGATGCAATGAACAACAGCATGGCTGCGATCGCGCCGCGTGCGCCCAGCAATCGGCCAGCCAGCGACAGTGTGCCTCCGAACAGAATGGCATGTAGAGCCAAGAACGCCGTGTTCGGATGCAAGGTGATGCCGGCGAGCTTCAGTGGTGCAGCTACGCTAGCGGCGAGTGCAGGATAGAGCCAGAAGTGATTGAAGTCGGCAGCATATGCATCAGCAAGCGTTGGGAATGACTCTCGCAGAGTGGTTGGGTCAATCAGAAAGGCGATAGTGCCGCTATCGAATAGCGCCGTATAGTCGCTCCACCCGCCTTCTGTCATGAAAGGACGCGCATGATTCACTATCGCAAGGTAAAGCGCGTAGTACTCGCTGCCGTCGCCGAATCTGGATGGCGGCAGCTTCATTAGTGCGGCCAGCGCAATGGCGGCGGCGGCGGCGCCGGCCAACACCCACGCTGCATTACGCCACCGAAGATCGGTTTTTGAACCATCCCGGAGTTGGGCAGAGCTCATTCTTGGCTAGTCTCCGCCCGATGGCTCATGAGCTTGCGTGCGAGCTGGCGACCCTCGCGGACTGCATAATTAGTGCCTCGATCTTCAGGGTAAACCTGAGCCATGGTGGTGATGAAAACGTTACTCAGTGGGGTTTCGTTTCTGGGCACGAACTTGGAGTAGTGTTTCTCGGCGATCGGCTGAGCGTAGTCGGCTCGCCAGACGTAGTGGTAATCGATCCACTCACGCTTGAAGTCCGGGAACATGCGTTGAATATGCGGAATAGAGAAATCCAGCAGCTCATCGGCACCCATCGAATACATTGCGTCGGATGGGGGGAGGTACTTCGATAGATAGACGATGTGATGTCCGCCATAGGATGAGGGAGGCTCAAAGTTGGTGTGCTCAATGACGCCTACGAATGGGAATCCGGGGTCGTTTACATTCAGCCAATAGGTTTCCGACAGGCTACGGTTGAGGGCGAGTACCAAGCAGACGTTGGAAAGATAGCGAACTCGGCGTAACGACTGAATGTAGGCGGCGGGCGCCAACGGCTCAAGCAGGTCTGCTGTGATCGGTAGCGGAGTCGTGACCACGATGCTATCGGCCAGGATGGTGTCCGTAGGGGTCTTCACGCCTGCGGCACGGCCGTCGGTGCCGGCGACGATGCCTGTCACCAGTGTGTTCACTCGTACATCGCCGCCCAGCTTCTTGATTTCATGCTCGAGACGCTCGGCCAGTGCAGCGAACCCGCCGCGGTAATATGCAAGCACTTCGTCGCCCGAGCTGCTTCGGCTGCCGCCACGAAGGACCAATTTCTTCCAGAACCATACCGCCGATACGTCGTCGGCAACCGAGCCAAATTTACCGGTCAGCAGCGGATCCCATACCACGTCGTATGCGCGCTTGCCGCACAGGTGAATCAGCCATTCCTTTGCGCTGAGATGCTCAAGCTTGGACCAGTCTTTGACAGATCGCGCGCGTAGCACCGCCACGCCGAGGCGGATGCGGTCAAGGAAAGGCAGTGCCTTGAAGCGCAGCAGATCGAGCGGCGTGCTCAGGCGAAAGAACTGGTCGGCGTAATACATGCCGGTACGGGTCGGGCGCAATAGAACGTTGCCATTCTCGCCAAGCTCTTCGATCAATTCCAAGATGTGGCGATCGTTGTTAAACCAGTGATGGTAGAACTTCTCCAGCACATGGCCGCCGATGTCGAAGCCGCCGGCGAGGCCGCCCACGGCTTCATCGCGCTCCAGCACCACCACGCGCTTGCCGTTACGTGCCAATTCGTATGCTGCGGCAAGTCCGGCGAATCCGCCGCCAACGATAGCTGTATCAAACTGCATATTGGTACCCGAAGTAGTCATGGCTCATCGCTGGCGGAAGGTGATCGCTTTGTTCAGCGAGAACTGGACGATCAGGACTATGCCCAAGCTGGCGATCTTGGCCGGCAGGGGATTCAACCCGATGCGGTCGACCAGCAGCCACAGGACGATAATCGAGATAATGTAGCCTGCTCCCGCGGCGGCAAAAAACATGGCTAAGCGCCGTAGTGTGTTGTCGTAAGTCTGAAAAGTGAAGTGACGGTTCAGCGCGAAACTCAGCAACGTACCGGCCACATAGCCGCAGGCGTTAGCTGCTTGATAGTTGGTGTTGAAGCTCAGTAACGTGGTGTAAAGCGTGAAATCCAGTGCAACGCCGGAGCCGCCACAAAGCGCGTATATAATCAATTTGCGCATGCCATCGTGAGCCAGTAGTTTGCCGATTCGGTCACTCATGATCGCTAGACTCCACGTTTACCGTCGAGCCTACCACTGCTTGAGGTGTGCCATTCACATGGAGCAGGACGCGGCCGACATACTCGCCGATGATGCCCAGCGCCAATAGCTGGATGCCGCCCAGGATCAATACGGCTACGATCAATGAAGACCAGCCGACGGGCATCGCGTTCAAGGTAAAGCGCTGCACGATCAAGGCGACGGCAGAGAGGAAGCCGAAACCTGAGAAGAACAGGCCGAGCAGCGAGGCAATACGTAGTGGCTCGATGGAGAAGCTCGTAGCCATTTTCAGCCACAGAGAGATCGACTTGGCCAGGCTATAGCCCGATTGTCCGTCGAGCCGCTCATGGTGGTCGAGCTCTATCATCGCTACCTTACTGGTGCTGGCAAGGATCAGGCCATCCAGATACACGTGCGGGCCGACGAAGCGGATCATCTGGTCACGGACTCCGCGGACGACGCCCTTGAAAGGAGAAAGATAGAGTTCCTTGGGCTTGCGCAGCAGGCGATCGGCAATCATGCTGTTGAAGCTACTCCCAAGGCGCTTCCATAGTGCATGTCGCTTGGACTTGAACTTGGCGTAGCAGACGTCGTTGCCAGCCTTGAGCGATGCGATGATCTTAGGGATGTCGGCTGGGTCGTGCTGGAGGTCGTCGTCCATCATTACGATGTGATGGCCGCGGGCGTAGCGCAAGCCGGTCAGCAGTGCATTGTGTTGACCGGCGTTTTTGCGCAGATTGACGCCCTGCAGCCAGGGCCTGTCGCGGCACAGCTCTTCAAGACGCGTCCAAGTATCGTCTGGACTGCAATCGTTGACCAGTATCACCTGGTAGCGTCGTTCGCCGACGGCGCTGGGATGCATGTTTTCCAGTGTTTCGTGTAGTCGCTGCACCAGTTGCGGGAGGATCTTGGCGCTGCGGTAGGCTGGAATGACTACGCTCGTTTCTATCATTGTTGCCAGCCCCCGTAGTATTTTCTTAGCACTCTTTCTGCGTAATCGTTGCGCAGGTCTATGCCGAGCTCCAGTGCAAACCGCAGAGATAGGGTCGCGTCCGGAGCGCTTCCGCCGCCGCGTTCCACAAGATCATAGTGTCCCTTCTTGCCGAGCAGTTGTTCCATGATCTTTACTAGCTCGATCATCGTGAGGGCGTCCGGCGCCGCCAGGTCGACGGCGCAGCCTTTCAGGTCACTGTCGATCATCGCAGCGGCGATGCTGGCGATGTCATCAACGTCAATCAGCGATCGGATAGCCCTGGTCCACAGTGTGAATCGTTCTCCATTCGCGATGCGAGCGGCGAGAAAATTCGTCAGCGTGTACGGGTTGGGCGTGCGGCCTACGACTTGGGGAAGGCGGATCACGAGCGCGTCGTAATGGGCTAGCACTAAGGCTTCCATTTCGATTTTGTGCGCGACATATGGTGTGGCCTTACGGTCTGCGTCGGTCAGGCTACAAGTGCTGAAATAGACGAATTTTCCCTGCGCTCTACATAATGTTTCGATCAGTAGCTGGCGCTCTCGAAGAAACGGCTGCTCTGCGGTTTCCGAGGAGTTAGAGACGCCCGAGGCGAAAATTACCGTCGGCCGGCCGATTTTGGGGCGGGCCTTGAATGCCTTAGCGATTAAACCATTGCCGATTATCATTCTAGATCCATCGCCGGCGAGTTCGCTGGCCTTTCGATTCGCCGGACCTTCAACCCGGTGGCGCGTTTCTTATTTGTCGCATGAGCCTTAATCTGCTACCGAGCAAGGGAGCAGCGCCCGCCAGGGGCGCGCCGCACATCAGTGCACCGCGGCCCCGGCGGGGGTTATTCAGGCCAGCGCCGCTTCTAGTTCCGGCAGGAGCTTGAACAGGTCGCCGACCAGGCCGATGTCGGCGATCTCGAAGATCGGCGCATCGCCGTCCTTGTTGATCGCGACGATGGTGCCGGCGTCCTTGATGCCGGTCAGATGCTGGATCGCGCCGCTGATGCCGACCGCGACGTACAGCTCCGGAGCGATGATCTTGCCGGTCTGGCCGACCTGCAGCTCGTTCGGCACATAGCCGGCGTCGACCGCGGCGCGCGAGGCGCCGACCGCCGCGCCGAGCTTGTCGGCGAAGTCGTAGATGATCTTGAAGTTGTCCGCCGAGCCGACGCCGCGGCCGCCGGACACCACGCGCTTGGCGCTCTGCAGGTCGGGGCGGTCGGACTTGCCGGCGGCCAGGCCCTGGTAGCGGGTGTGGGTCGGAAGCGCGGCGTCGACCGTCGCGGCTTCGACCGCGGCGCCGCCGCCCTTGGCCGCTTCCGGCCACGACGCGGTGCGCACGGTGGCGACCACGACATGATCGGCCGGAGCTTCGACGGTGACGATGGCGTTGCCGGCGTAGATCGGGCGCTTGAAGGTGTGGCTGCCTTCGACCGCCATCACGTCGGAGACCTGCGACACGCCGAGCAGGGCGGCGACGCAGGGCATCAGGTCCTTGCCGAAGGTGGTCGAGGGACCGAACACGTGGCTGTAGCCCTTGCCCAGCGCGGCGATCTGCGGCGCCTGGACCTGGGCGACGGCATCGGCGTTGGCCGGGTTGGCCACGGTCAGCACGCGGGCGACGCCGGCGATCTGCGCGGCTTCGGCGGCGACGCCGGCCGGATCGGCGGCGAGCACCACGATGTCGATGGATTCGGGCTTGAGCGCCTGCGCGGCCGACACGCACTTGGCGGTCGAGGCGTTGAGCTTGCCCTGCAGGTGTTCGGCGACGATGAGTACCTTGCTCATTACAGCAGCCCCTTAGCCTTGAGTGCGGCGACCAGTTCGGCCGCGTCCTTGACCATCACGCCCTTGCTGCGCTTGGCCGGCGCGGCGTAATGGGTGGTCTTGAGCGTGTCGCCGGTATCGACGCCGAGCTCGCCGAACTGGATCGTCTCCAGCGGCTTGCTCTTGGCCTTCATGATGTCCGGCAGCTTGATGAAGCGCGGCTCGTTCAGGCGCAGGTCGGTGGTGACCACCGCCGGCAGGTCGACTTCCAGGGTTTCCAGGCCGGCGTCGACTTCGCGCACGACCGTGGCCTTGCCGGCTTCGACGTCGAGCTTGGAGGCGAAGGTCGCCTGCGGGCGGCCCCACAGGGTGGCGAGCATCTGGCCGGTCTGGTTGGCGTCGTCGTCGATGGCCTGCTTGCCGAGGATGACCAGGTCCGGCTGTTCCTTCTCGATCAGCTTGAGCAGGGCGCGCGCGGCGGTCAGCGGCTGGATCGGCTGGTCGCTGACCACGTGCACGGCGCGGTTGGCGCCCATGGCCAGGCCGTTGCGCAGGTGGGCCTGGGCGTCGGCGGGGGCGATCGTCGCCACCACGACCTCGGTGGCGATGCCCTTGTCGCGCAGGCGCAGGGCTTCTTCCAGGGCGATTTCGTCGAACGGATTGGCCGACAGCTTGACGCCGTCGGTGACCACGCCGGAGCCATCCGGCTTGACCTGAATGCGGACGTTGTAGTCCACCACGCGCTTGTAACCGACGAGGATCTTCATCGTGCGGGGGTTCCTTGTGGGGGTGCTGGCCGCGGGCGGCCGAGAATCCCCAATTCTAGCGGAGACGGGAGTCGGCCGCAGTCGCCGAGGGGCCTGCGGCGGCCGGATGGGCGGTCGCGGGACGGTTCCATTCCGGATGGCGACGGAGCGCACGGTGCGGGCGCGACGACCGGTGCTGCGGCCTGCCCATGACCTGCGGCGAACGCCGTCGCGCTGCCGGACCGGAAGCGGCGGGATGCGCGCCGATCCGCGCCGATCCGCGGACCGGCGGCGGTTGGTTGTCGGCCGCTAGCTTTCGACGATCAGGGTCTGGCTGCCTTGCCAGGTCGCGCCGGGCGCCAGGCGCACCGGCTCGAGGATGCGGGCGGCTTCGACGCAGACGAAGCGACGATGCTCGTCGGCGCCGAGGTCGCTCATGCCGGCCGCCAGCGCGGCGCCGGGATTCCAGGCCACCACGTCGGCGAAGCCCTGCATTTCCACCCGCAGCGCCCGGGTGCCGTCGCACAACCGCAGCGGCGCGCGCGCGTCGGGGTAGATGCGGTCGAGTTCGCCGTCGAAGCGCACCGGGGCGCCGGCGGCGGGACATTCGCGGCCGCCGGCGGCCGAGTCCAGGTAAGCGCGGTCTTCCAGGCCTTCCAGGCGAACGCCGGCGAGCTCGTCGACGCGCAGATAGGTATGCAGCGCAGCGCTGAACTCGAAGGCGGACTCGCCGCGGTTGCGCACCTCCAGCCCGATCCGCAATCGGTCCTGGTCCGGCTCGATCTCCAGCACGGCCTGGAAACGGTGCGGCCACAGCGCCAGGGTGGCCGCATCGTCCTCCAGGACGAAGCTCAATCGCGGCGAGCGCGGGTCGGGGGCCCGCGGCGTCCAGGCCCGGGTGCGCGCGAAGCCGTGGCGCGGCCCTGGGCCGCGCGCGGCGAACTGCGGGAAGATCACCGGCACGCCGCCGCGGATCGCCGCGCCGGAAAAATCCGCCAGCGGGCTCAGGTACAGACGCTCGCGTCCGCGGCAATGCCAGGACAGCGCCTGGGCGCCGAACGCCGTGGCTTCGACCCGGCTGTCGCCCGGGCCTTGCGTTAATGAATGGTTGTGATGGTCGTGCATGTCCGCTTGCGTGGGCGCCCCAGTCAGGCGCCATCTTAGCCTCGGCCTACGGCCGGTCAGGCGCCGTGAAGCCGGCCGTGACGCGGTTCGGCTATCCTTGGCGGCCCTTTCCGTTCCGAATTCTGGAGCCAGGATGCTTCATCCCGTCGTTCTCAGCGGTGGCAGCGGTTCGCGGCTTTGGCCGCTTTCGCGCCAGAACCAACCCAAGCAGTTTCTGACGTTGATCGGCGACCACTCGCTGTTCCAGGAAACCATGCTGCGCGCGAGCGCCCTGCCGGATGCCGGCGCCCCGGTGACGGTCTGCGCCGAAGACCATCGCTTCATGGTCGGCGAGCAGTTGCAGGAAATCGGCGTCGCCAACGGCGCGATCATCCTCGAACCGATCGCGCGCAACACCGCGCCGGCGATCGCCCTGGCGGCCCTGCACCTGGTCGCGCAGGAGCCCGAGGCGACCATGCTGGTGCTGCCGGCCGATCACCTGATCGAAGACGTGCAGGCGTTCCGCGAAGCGGTCGCCCGCGCCTCGACCCTGGCCGCGCAGGACTGGCTGGTGACCTTCGGCATCGAGCCGGACTATCCGGAAACCGGCTACGGCTACATCGCCCGCGGCGACGCCCTCGACGGCGCGGGCTACCGGGTGGCGCGCTTCGTCGAGAAGCCCGACCTGGTGACCGCCGAGCGCTACCTCGCCGAAGGCACCTACGCCTGGAACTCGGGCATGTTCCTGTTCAAGGCGCAGCGCTATCTGGACGAACTGACGCGCCTGGCTCCGGCTATCGTCGACGCCGCGCGCGCGGCCTATGCGCAAGCGCAGACCGACCTGGATTTCATCCGCCTCGGCAAGGACGCGTTCGCCGCCAGCCCCAACGATTCGATCGACTACGCATTGATGGAGAAGACCGGGCACGCCGCGGTGGTGCCGGTCAGCTGCGGTTGGAGCGACATCGGTTCGTGGTCGTCGCTGTGGTCGGTCGCGCAGCGCGACGACGACGGCAACCGCTACGAGGGCGACGTGATTTCGGTGGACACCCGCGACAGCCTGGTGCGCGCTTCGGACCGGCGCATGATCGCGACCATCGGCGTCGAGGATCTGGTGATCGTCGATACGCCGGACGCCACCCTGGTGGCGCGCAAGGATCGGGTCCAGGACGTCAAGACCATCGTCGACAAGCTCAAGCAGGCCGGGCGCCAGGAGCATCTGTTCCACCGCAAGGTGTACCGCCCCTGGGGCAACTACGACTCGATCGACATGGGCGAGCGCTTCCAGGTCAAGCGCATCGTGGTCAAGCCGGGCGCGGCCTTGAGCCTGCAGAAGCACCACAAGCGCGCCGAGCACTGGATCGTGGTGTCGGGCGTGGCCGAAGTGACCTGCGACGACAAGGTGTTCGAGCTGCGCGAGAACCAGAGCACCTACATTCCACTGGGCAGCGTGCATCGCCTGCGCAACCGCGGCACCGAACCGGTCGAGCTGATCGAGGTGCAGTCGGGCAGCTATCTGGGCGAGGACGATATCGTGCGTCTGGAAGACGTCTACGGCCGTTCCTGACCGGCGCGGCGAGTTTCGACGGAAGACCGGCTTCGGCCGGTCTTCTCGTTTGCGGGGCCAGGACGGCCGGGCGATACGCGCCCGCGGCTCAGGATGCAGCGCTGGTCTGCAGCAACTCCGCCAGCGCCTCGGCGAACCGCGCCGCGCTGCCCGGGGCGTGGACGAAGAACAGCGAGGGTTCGCACAGCTCCAGTTCCAGCAGCTGCGGGCGGCCGTCGCCGTCGCGGATCAGGTCGACCCGGGCGTACAGCAGCGGCTCCTCCAGGTCGAGCCGGGCGCCGGCGGCGCTCAGCGCGTGCAGGGCCACGGTGCGCTCGTCCTCGCCGGCTTCGCGCGCGACGATGCGTTCGCTGGCGCGCAGGTTCAGGGCGTCGTCGCGGTGCAGCATCGCGCCCTTGCGGATCGCATGGCTGAAGACGCCGTTGACGTGGATCAGCGCGGTTTCGCCGTCGCGGTCGACCGAGGCCAGGTACGGCTGCAGCAGCACGCTGCGGCCGTCGTCGAGCAGGCGCGCGACGTGGTTGGCGGCGGCGAACTCCTGCGCGCGCGCATAGCGCTGGGTGTCGCGCGAGCCGGCGCTGACCGCGGGCTTGACCACGAACTCCTCGAACTCGTGGTGCGCGGCGAGGAACTCCTGCAACGCCGGCAAGGGATCCGCGTCGGGCTCGACGAAGACGCTGGGCACCACCGGGACGCCTCGCGCGGCCAAGTCGGCCAGGTAATGCTTGTCGCTGTTCCAGCGCACCACCGGCCAAGGGTTCAACAGGCGCGCGGCGGCGTCGGCGCGGGCGCACCAGTCGAGGAACTCGTCCAGGCGCTCGGTGTAGTCCCAGGGCGAACGCAGCAATACGGCGTCGTATCGGCTCCAGGCCACGCTCGGGTCGTCCCAGGCGCGGATCTCGGCGCTCAGGCCCAGGTCGGCGCAGGCCCGCTGCAACGGCAGCAGGTCGTGGTCCTGTCCGAGGGCGGCGATGGCGGTGACCAGGGCGATTCGGCTCATGGCGCAAGTCTAGCGTCGGCGCGGCGAAAGGGCGGGGCGGCGCGGCATTGTCGCGGTATTGCCCGAAAGTCCGCTACGTCGGTTGCTGGCGGCAGGCTAAACTTCGCCTATCCCGCAAAGGAGTCGTCCCATGGCCCAGGCCACCCCCGCGTCGCCCGCCCGCGGCGCGAACAGCAAGCTGTACCCCGACGCGCAGACCGCCCTGCAGGGCGTGGTCGCCGACGGGCAGACCCTGGCCGTCGGCGGCTTCGGCCTGTGCGGCATTCCCGAGGCCCTGATCGGCGCTTTGCGCGACAGCGGCGCCAAGGGCCTGACCGCGATCTCCAACAACGCCGGCGTCGACGGTTTCGGCCTCGGCCTGCTGCTGGAAACGCGCCAGATCAAGAAGATGATTTCGTCCTACGTCGGCGAGAACAAGGAGTTCGAGCGCCAGTTCCTGTCCGGCGAACTCGAGCTCGAGTTCAATCCGCAGGGCACCCTGGCCGAGCGCCTGCGCGCCGGCGGCGCCGGCATTCCGGCCTTCTTCACCCGCACCGGCTACGGCACGGTGGTGGCCGAAGGCAAGGAAACCCGCGAGTTCGACGGCCACCATTACGTGATGGAAACCGCGCTCAAGGCCGACGTCTCGCTGGTCAAGGCGTGGAAGGCCGACAAGGCCGGCAACCTGGTGTTCCGAAAGACCGCGCGCAATTTCAACCCGGCCTGCGCGATGGCCGGCAAGGTATGCATCGCCGAGGTCGAGGAACTGGTCGAGATCGGCCAGCTCGACCCCGACCAGGTGCATCTGCCGGGCATCTACGTCGACCGCATCGTGGTCAATGCCACGCCCGAGAAGCGCATCGAGCAACGCACGG
Source organism: Lysobacter sp. Soil_C_15 (assembly GCF_057657315.1). Taxonomy (NCBI): domain Bacteria; kingdom Pseudomonadati; phylum Pseudomonadota; class Gammaproteobacteria; order Lysobacterales; family Lysobacteraceae; genus Lysobacter; species Lysobacter sp. Soil_C_15. Next base: position 145,315 of record NZ_JBDGIR010000008.1, on the reverse strand, counting down.
TGCGGGCCGGCTGAGCGAGCGGCCGTCGATGCGAGAAACCACTAGACGGCAACGAGAAACGAGTCGGACCTTAGCCGGCCACTCGCTCCTCTTCCTCTTCGCCCGTTCCTAGAATCCCGTCGAACGCCTCGCCGCCACCGCCGCAGGCTCGACATCAAAACAGAGACGAATCCCCATGCCCTGGACCCGCGATCAAATGGCGCAGCGCGCCGCGCAGGAACTCACCGACGGCGCTTACGTCAATCTCGGCATCGGTCTGCCGACCCTGGTGGCCAACTTCATTCCCGAGGGCATGGACGTGTGGCTGCAGTCCGAGAACGGCCTGCTCGGCATCGGCCCGTTCCCGAGCGAGGACGAAGTCGACGCCGACCTCATCAACGCCGGCAAGCAGACCGTCACCGCGCGCCCCGGCGCCAGCTATTTCGGCAGCCACGACAGCTTCGCGATGATCCGCGGCGGCCATATCGACCTGGCGATCCTCGGCGCGATGCAGGTCACCGGCAAGGGCGACCTGGCCAACTGGATGGTGCCCGGCAAGATGGTCAAGGGCATGGGCGGGGCGATGGACCTGGTCGCCGGGGTCAAGCGGGTGGTGGTGCTGATGGAGCACACCGCCAAGAACGGCGAACACAAGATCCTGCCCGAGTGCACCCTGCCGCTGACCGGCCTGGGCGTGGTCAACCGGATCATCACCGAGCTGGCGGTCATGGATGTGACCGAGCGCGGCCTGGTCCTGGTCGAGGCCGCGCCGGGGGTGAACGAAGACGAACTGCGGACCAAGACCGGCGTGCCCCTGCTGGCCGCCTGAACGGCCCTGGTCTGCGCCGCCTAGGAAAACGCAAACGGCGCGATCGATCCGATCACGCCGTTTGCGTATCTCCGGACCGGCGGCCGACGCAGATGCGCGCCACCGCCGCCGTTATCTCAAAGGTTCTGGTAATTCGGCCCCGAGCCGCCTTCCGGGGTGACCCAGTTGATGATCTCGTACGGGTCCTTGATGTCGCAGGTCTTGCAGTGCACGCAGTTGGCGGCGTTGATCTGCAGGCGCTTGGCGCCGGCGTCTTCGACGATTTCGTACACGCCGGCCGGGCAGAAGCGGGTGCAGGGGTTGCCGTACTCCTCGGCGCAGCGGGTCACGCAGACGTTGGTGTCGGCGACCTTGAGGTGCACCGGCTGGTCTTCGTCGTGCTCGGTCGCGGCGAAGTACACCGCGGCCAGGCGGTCGCGCGGGGCCAGGCTGCGCTCCAGGTAATCGCGCTTGGGCTGTTCGGCCTCGCCGAGCTTCTGCAGCGAGGACCAGTCGGGCTTGTTCTTCAGCGTCCACGGCGAAGCGCCGCCGGTCAGGGTTTCCCAGGCCGCGTTGAGCATGCCGAACCACAGTCCGCGCTTGAAGCCCGGCTTGATGTTGCGGACTTTCTTCAGCTCGCTCATCACCTCGGAGCCGCGCAGCTTGGCGTCGAAGCCCTGCGGCGACAGTTCCGCGCCGGCCAGGTGCTCGGCGGCGAGCATGCCGCTGCGGATCGCCTGGTGGGTGCCCTTGATCTTGGGCACGTTGAGCAGGCCGGCGGTGTCGCCGATCAGCAGCGCGCCGGGCATTTCCAGCTTCGGCAACGACTGGAAGCCGCCGGTGACGATCGCGCGCGCGCCGGCCGAGACCAGATTGCCGCCGTCCAGCAGCGGCTTGACCATCGGGTGGTTCTTCCATTGCTGGAACGCTTCCCAGGGCTTGTAGTCCGGGTCGCGGTAATCCAGGCCGCTGACGTAGCCCAGCGCGATCCGGCCCTTGTCCAGGTGGTACAGGAAGCTGCCGCCGTAGGTACGGCTGTCGGCCGGCCAGCCGAAGCTGTGCACGATCTTGCCTGGGGTGACCCGGTCTTCGGGCACCTGCCACAGTTCCTTGATGCCGATCGAATAGCCCTGCGGGTCGCTGTCGGCGTCGAGCTTGAAGCGCTTGATCAGGCGCTTGGTCAGATGGCCGCGCGCGCCTTCGGCGAACACGGTGACCTTGGCGCGGATGTCGATGCCGGCGGTGAAGCCGGGCTTGTGGCTGCCGTCCTTGGCGATGCCCATGTCGCCGATGCGCACGCCGGCGACGCGGCCGTCGGCGTCGTGCAGGGTTTCGGCGGCGGCGAAGCCGGGGTAGATCTCGACCCCCAGCGCCTCGGCCTGCGGCGCCAGCCAGGCGCACATCGCGCCGAGGCTGACGATCACGTTGCCGTGGTTGTTCATGCCCGGCGGCACCGGCAGCTTGCGCCCGCCGGTCTTGCTCAGCAGCCAGAACTCGTCCTCGGTCGCGGGCACGCAGATCGGCGGCGGATTGTCGCGCCAGTTGGGCAGCAGCGCGTCCAGCGGGCCGGTCTCGATGACCGCGCCGGACAGGATGTGCGCGCCGATGGTGCTCGACTTCTCGATCACGCAGACCGAGATCTCCGGATTGAGCTGCTTGAGCCGGATGGCGAAGGACAGGCCGGCGGGGCCGGCGCCGACGGTGACGACGTCGTACTCCATGACGTCGCGTTCGATTTCGATGGCTGGCGTGTCGGACGGCTGGACCGTGTCGATCGGCTGTTCGCTCATGCTGGCGGGACTCTGGCGTGCAATACGCCATTGTCGCGGGTTTGCGCCGGCAGCGCCAAGCCGGGACGGCGCGGATCCCGCGGCCCGCGGCCGGCGTCGCGTTTAAAACGGCTTGAATGCGGTTTCAGGCGCGAGCGTGCGGGCGTCCGCGGCCCGGGCGGCGGACGGCGTGTGCAAGGCGCCCGCCCGCGGCGGCGCGGGATCCGGAGCGCGGCGCGCCGGCCGCGTGCTAGCGTGGCTCATGGCTTTGCGACGACTGCCGCTGGAAGACGCCGAACTGAGCTTCGATCCGCACTGGTTGGCGCGCGAGCCGGCCGACGCGCTGTTCGCGGCGTTGCGCGAGGAGATCGATTGGGAAGTGCATCGGATCCGCTTGTTCGGGCGCGAGCACGATTCGCCGCGGCTGAGCAGTTGGATCGGCGACGCCGAGGCGCGCTATCGCTATTCCGGCGCGCTGTTCGAGCCGCGGCCTTGGCCGCCGGCCCTGGCGTCGCTGCGGTCGCGATTGAGCGAGGAACTCGGCGCGGCCTTCAACAGCGTGCTGGCCAATCGCTACCGCGACGGTCGCGATGCGATGGGTTGGCACAGCGACGACGAACCCGAACTCGGGCCGGCGCCGGTCATCGCCTCGCTGAGCCTGGGCGCGACGCGCCGGTTCGCGCTCAAGCACCGCCGCCGCGACGGCCTCAAGGGCGCGCTCGAGCTCGGCCACGGCAGCCTGCTGGTGATGGCCGGAGCGACCCAGGCCAATTACCGCCATGCCTTGCCGCGTACGGCGCGGCCGGTGGGCGAACGGATCAATCTGACGTTCCGCTGGATTCGGCCGGCGACAGGCAGGAGCGAGTGGATAGGAACCAGTGCTTGAGTAGATCCGCGGCGATTACTCGTTGCTGTTTCCTGGGCACTCGCGCTCGCACTGGCTTCAGCGCTTGTGCGCGGCCTTCTCGTGCGCCTCGCCCGAGCTCAGGGTCCAGCCGGCCAGCTCGCCGGTGGTCGCGGTCAGCGAGCGCTCGAACGCGGCGACCACGTCGCCGACCTGGGGGCTCGCGGCCGGGGTCGATTGCAGGAAAGTGCGCTGCGCGACCACTTTCTGGTCGGCGTTGTGCAGCAGCTTGGCGTTGAGCTCGATCACCGCCGACGGCAGCGCCTGGCCGGCGTAGTCGGACTCGAACCGGCGCAAATCCAGCACCAGTTTGTAATCGGCGCCGATGCCGCTGCCCTGGCGCGCGACCGCGGCGATCTTGCCGGAATCTTCCAGGGTGCGCAGCAAGGCGTCCTCGATCATCGCGCTGGGCAGCTTGGCCCAGGCCGCGCCCTTGTAGACCTGGAACTCGTCGCCGTTGGGGCGCACCGCGATGCGCAGGCTGTCGATCATGCGCGCGGCGGTCGGCGCGGTCAGCGACAGTTGCCAGTCGGCTTGCGGCCAGGCCGGATCGCCTGGCACGCGCGGATCCGGCGCGTACTGGGTGGTCGGGTTCTTCGGCTTCTCGTCGAGGATCGAGCAGCCGCCGAGCAGGGCGACGGCGAACAGCGCGGCGGCGAGCGCGCGCAACGGCGCCGGGCGGCGCGCGGCGGACGGGGTCAGGGTCTGGATGCGGATCATCGGGCGGCCGGCTCCGGTTCGAATTCCTTGGTGGCGTCGCGACCGAGCAGATAGCGGGTCGGGTTGCCGTCGAGACGATCGCTGATCCGGCGCAGGTCGCGCACCAGCACGCGCAACTCGGCCAGGGTCGGGCCGAGCTGGGCCAGGCCGTCGTTGGCGAAGCTGCTGATCGCGGCGCGGTTGTCGTTGAGGATGCCGTTGGCGCCGGTGGCGGCCGAATCGAGCTTGGTCAGGGTGCTGTCGAGCTTGGAGACGATGCCCGGCAGCTTGCCGGCGATCTCGCGGTCGACGGTCTGGACCGCGTGCTGGGTGGTGTCCAAGGTCGCGCTGAGCTGCTCGCTGGACTTGCGCGCATTGGCGATCAGCGCGCGCAGGTCGTCGCGCTGGTCGGCGATCGAGCCGGTCAGCGATTCGATGTTGGCCAGGGTCTTGGACACGTGCTGGACGTTCTCGTCGCTGAGCACCTGGTCCAGGCGCGCGACCAAACGGTTGGCGGTGTCGGCGATGTTCTGCAGCGCCGAGGCTTCGGTCTGGATGATCGGGATCTCGCTGCCGCGCTCGGCGTCGGCCAGGGCCGGGCTGTTCGGGCTGCCGCCGGTAAGCTGGATGATCGGGCTGCCGGTGATGCCGGTCATCGACAGCTTGGCGCGGGTGTCGGTCTTGATCGGCGCGTCGGCCTGCACGCGCAGCTTGGCGATGACCCGGCGCGGGTCGTCCGGGGCCAGGCTCAGCTGCTGCACGGTGCCGACCGAGATGCCGTTGTACTGCACGGTGCTGCCTTCCGACAGGCCGGTCACCGGCTCGTTGAAGATCACCGCGTACTCGCGCCAGCTGCGTTCGGAGGAGTACTTCGCCGCCCACAACGCGAACAGCAGCAGGAACAGCGTCACGAGGATCGTGAACGCGCCGATCAGGACGTAATTGGCCTTGGTTTCCATCAGGCACCTTCAGTGCGACTGGGCGTCGCCGCCGCTTTGGCCGGCATCATGCCAGCATGGGATAGGTAAACGCGGTGAAATGGATGAAGTTCAGCCCGAAGTGGGCCAACACCGCGCCCAACAGGCCGCCGCGGCGGTAGGCCCAGCCATAGGCCAGTCCGGCCAGGGTCGCCAGCAGCACCCAGCGCGCGCCGCCGCCGGCATGGACCAGGCCGAAGGCCAGCGCCGACGCCGCGATCGCCAGGGCGTCGCCGTGGCGCAGCGCGCGCCAGCGTTGCTGCAGCGCCTGTTGCAGGTAGCCGCGGAACATCGCCTCTTCGGTCAGCGCCACCAGCAGCAGGTTGTTGGCCGCCCACAGCGGGGCGAAAGCCGGCCACTTCGGCGCCCAGTCCACCACCCCCAGCAGCAGGGCCAGGCCCAGGCAGGCGAGGGCGGCGGCGCCCGCGCCGATCGCGCCGGCGCCCAGGGCCGCACCCGCACCGGCGCCGAACAGCGGCGAATGCGCCGGCGCAGCGACATCGCCGCGGCCTTTGTGGCGGGCGCTGGCGCCGATCCAGCACAGCAGCAGCCAGAACCCGGCCAGCGGCTTGTCGAAGTTGAGGTACAGCGACATCGGCGCGGCGCCGGCGCTGAGCTGCAGGCCGTCGGTCAGTTGCGGGTTGTGGAAGCCCGGCATCAGGTGCAGGCCGAGCGCGAAGGCGACCACGACGAACAGCGCGTGGCCGGCGATTCGCGCCGGCCGGGCCCGCGCCGGCCGCACCAGCCAGGCGGCCAGGCCGAGCAGGGCGAAGGCGGCCAGCGCCGGCGGCGCGAGCAGGCCCAGGGCGAAGCCGGCGCCGACCGCCGCGGCGAGCAGGGCCGCGCCGAGCGTATGCGCGCGCGGCCACCACAACAGGGCCGCGGCCAGGCACAGCACGCCCCAGGCGGCCAGGCTCGGCAGTTGCGCCGGGTCGAGGGGCCAGCCGCTCATGCGCCGGCCGCGTCGGCGTCGCGGAGGTTGCGCTCGCGCGCGACCTGGGCGGCGCGCGCGCGCGGGCCGTGGAAGTACTCCTGCACCCAGGGATGGTCGAGCCGCTCGACTTCCTCGATCGGCGCGCAGGCGACCACTTTCTTGTCGGCGAGCACTGCGATCCGGTCGCAGATCGCGTACAGGGTGTCGAGGTCGTGGGTGATCAGGAACACGGTCAGGCCCAGCGCCTGCTGCAGGGTGCGGATCAGGCGGTCGAAGGCGGCTGCGCCGATCGGGTCCAGGCCGGCGGTGGGCTCGTCGAGGAACAGCAGCGGCGGGTCCAGCGCCAGCGCCCGCGCCAGGCCGGCGCGCTTGCGCATGCCGCCGGACAATTGCGAGGGCAGCTTGTCGATCGCATCGGCCGGCAACCCCGACAGCTTGACCTTGAGCAGGGCCAGTTCGTAGCGCAGCGAGTCGGGCAGTTCGCCGTGGTACTCCTTGAGCGGCACCTGCACGTTCTCGCCGACGGTCAGCGAGGAGAACAGCGCGCCGTCCTGGAACAGCACCCCGGTATTGCGTTCGATCTCGCGGCGCAGGCGCGGGTCGGGGGTGCGCGCGTCGATGCCGAGCACCTCGATCTCGCCGGCGTCGGGCCGGCGCAGGCCGAGGATGGAGCGCATCATCACCGACTTGCCGGTGCCCGAGCCGCCGACCACGCCGATGATCTCGCCGCGGCGCACGTCCAGGTCCAGCCCGTCGTGCACGCGCTGTTCGCCGAACTGGTTGACCAGGCCGCGGATGCGGATGATCACCTCGTCGCCTTCGGCGCCGACGTCGGGGCTCGGGACTCGGGATTCGGGACTCGTCACAGCATGGTCTCGCCGACAGGGGCCAATGCGCTCGCAAGCCGCTTTGCGAGTCCCGAGCCCCGAGTCCCGAGTCCCCGCCTCACCAGCCCATCTCCATGAACCAGATCGCGAAGAACGCGTCGAGCACGATCACCAGCGAGATCGCCTGGACCACGCTGGAGGTGGTGCGTTCGCCGACCGATTGCGCGGTGCCCTTGACCTGCAGGCCTTCCAGGCAGCCGATCAGGCTGATCAGCAGGGCGAACACCGGGGCCTTGCTCATGCCGACCAGGAAGTGGCGCAGCTGCATGGTGTCGTGCATCCGCGCCAGGTATTGCTGCGGCGGGATGTCCAGGCCGTAGGCGCCGACGGTGAGGCCGCCGAGCAGGCCGGCGACCATGGCGATGAAGGTCAGCAGGGGCAGCATCACCAGCAGCGCCAGCACGCGCGGGATCACCAGCAGGTCGATCGGGTCCATGCCCAGGGTGCGGATCGCGTCGACCTCCTCGCGGCTGACCATCGCGCCGATCTGCGCGGTGAAGGCGCTGGCGGTGCGGCCGGCCAGCACGATCGCGGTCAGCAGCACGCCGAACTCGCGCAGGAAGGCGATGCTGACCAGTTCGACCACGAAGATGGTCGCGCCGAAGTCCTTGAGGATGGTCGAGCCGAGGAAGGCCACCACCGCGCCGACCAGGTAGCACAGCAGGGCGATCAGCGGCACCGCGTCGAGGCCGACCTGCTCCATGTGGTGGACGGTCGCGGTCGGCCGGAAGCGCCCCGGGCTCTTGAACAGCCGCAGCATCTTGACCAGGGTTTCGCCGAAGAAGGCGACCAGGGCCAGCACTTCCTTCCAGTTGTCGGTGACCGCGAAGCCGAGCCGCGCCAGCGCGGCCTGGAAGCCGTATTCGCGCTTCTTCTTCGGCCGCTCGTCGGCGACGTCCTCGATCGCGCTGACCAGGGCGCGGTGGCTGTCGTGGAAGGAGAACGCGGCGTCGAAATCGAGTTCGTGGCGGCGCGCGTAGCGCATCAGCTGCAGCACGCCGACCGAGTCCAGGCGCTCGACCCCGCGCGCGTCGATCTCGGTCGCGCCTTCCGGCGCGTGCTTGAGCGCCTCGCCGATGCGCAGGGCATGCTCCAGCGTCCAGCAGCCGGACAGGCGCAGGCGCGAAGGCGCTTGGCCGTCGGCGGCGATTTCCGGCGCGTGCGAGGTCGGTGCGGTCATAGGCTCTCGGGCGGGAGAATACAGGCTAGAAGCGGACAGGTGAGTGTCGGGTGTGCGGCCGAGCGGGGCCGTGCGGAGCAATGTGCGGCGCGGCCTGCCGGATGCGCTGCGCCGCGACCGGCCGGGTCCGCCTGACTGCCGCATGCACCGATCCGGCGCGGCGTCTGCCCAGCGGCGCGTGCGCATGCGATGCTTCGCGGCTATGTCCGTCCCGCATCCGCTCAGCGCCACCAGCTACGCGGCCCGCATCGCCTTCGTGGTCGAGCTGGCCGAGCGCCTGCACAGCTACGGCACCACCGCCCAGCGCCTGGAGGCGGCGGTGACCGCGGTGGCGCAGAAGCTGCGCCTGGAATGCGAACCCTGGTCCAACCCGACCGGGCTGATCCTGACCTTCAGCGACCCGCAAAGGCCCTTGGGCGACAGCGACACCACCCGGGTCATCCGCCTGCCGCCGGGCGAGAACGATCTGTACCGGCTCAGCGAAACCGACCGCATCGCCGAAGAGGTCATGGCCGGGCGGCTGGACCTGGCCGCCGGCCATGCCGCCCTGGAGGCGCTGGACCGGCCGCGCACCCGACGCTGGCGGGCGATGCAGGTGATCGCCTACGGCCTGGCCGCCGGCGCGGTGGCCAGCCTGCTGCGGCTGCCGTGGCTGGACATCGGCGTGGCCGCCGTCAACGGCCTGATGATCGGCCTGCTGGTCGACTTCTCCGGCCAGCGTCCGCGCCTGCGCGAGGCGCTGGAGGCGATCGCCGGCGTGTTCGCCGCTGCGGCGACCGTGCTGGCGGCCAACTTCGTCGCCCCGTTGAACCAGAACACGGTGATCATCGCCTCGCTGATCGTGCTGCTGCCCGGTATGGCGCTGACCAATGCGGTCAACGAGCTGACCAGCCAGCACCTGGTGTCGGGCACGGCGCGTTTCGCCGGCGCGGTCACCACCGTGGTCAAACTCGCGGTGGGCACGGTGATCGGCCTGTACCTGGCCGACCTGATCGGCCTGGAGCCGGTGGTGCGGGCCTGGCGTCCGCAGGATTCCTGGGTGGAGTGGTGCGGCCTGGCGGTATCGGCCTATGCCTTCGCGGTATTGTTCCGCGCCGATCGCCGCGATTATCCCAAGGTGATGGCGGCGGCCGCGGGCGGTTATCTGATCTCCCGTTTCGGCGGCCTGGCCTGGGGCAATCCGGCCGGGATTTTCCTCGCCGCGCTGGTCATGACCGCGCTGGGCAACGCCTATGCGCGCTGGGGCAATCGGCCCGGCGCGATCATCCGGGTGCCCGGAATCATCCTGCTGGTGCCCGGCAGCGTGAGCCTGCGCGGGCTGCTGACCATGCTGCAGCAGCAGGACGTCCACGTCGGCCAGGACGCGATACTGGCGGTGGTCAATATCCTGTTGGCGCTGATCGCCGGGCTGATATTCGGCAACCTGCTGCTGCCGGCGCGGCGCAACCTCTGATCCGGCTCCAACCGGGTTCCGATCCGACCGCCTTCCGTCCCCGGCCGAATCCGGCCGGTTCCGATTCCCTGGCGGGCCGAATCCGCCGCGCCGCTCCCCCGGGCAGCGGCGCGGCCGATTTTCGCCGGCGCAATAGAAAACGCCGGCTGCTGCCGGCGCCTGTGGCCGAGGCCGGTTACTTGATCAGGAAATCGTCGAGCTTGCGGCCCGCGGCGGTATAGGCGGCCAGCCAGCGCGGCTGCTTGCCGCGGCCGGTCCAGGTTTCGCCGGTATTGGCCGGGTTGCGGTACTTCGGCGCGACCTTGCCGAGCGGCTTGCGCGCCTTGCGCGCGCCGGCGGCGGCCGGCTTGGCGGCCTTGGCGCCGGCCTTGGCGGCGCGCGGCGCGGCCGCGGTGCCGAACAGCTCTTCGGCGGTGTAGCCCTCGGCCTTGATCAGCTGGGCGATTTTCTTGCGCACCGCAGCAAGCGGCTTGCGCTTGTTGAGCGTGGTCTTGCGCTTCTTGGCCTGGCTGATCAGGGATTCGAGTTCTTTGGCGGACAACGAGGAAATATCGATCGTCATGAAGCCTCCGGGAGTATGGACGGAATACGGCCAGTCCCTGGCGCGCGGCCTGCATAATAGAGGGACATACCCCGGGCGTAAATGTGCCGATGGTCGCGATATATTCGCTCGCGGATTCGCAGTCGGTTGGCACGATTGGTGCAGACGGCGGCGGTTAATCCAGCGGCGTTCGGAATCATCGGTTTTTTCGCGGGCGCGGCGCTTTCGCGGCGGCCGCATGGCGAGGCCGGCGGCATCGCCGCGACGAAAATCGGCGCGGCGGGACGGACGATAAAGCGTGCCTGCCGTCATATTTTCGAACATCATTACCGGTGCGCCGCGGCACGCTATCTGCGGCGGCGCCGGAGATTACTCGCGCTGCGGCGCGGGTAATCGGCAACCGTCGCCTCAGGCGCCGGCGATCCGGGCCAGGACCGCGGCGCGGTCGAGATTCTCCGCCTCGGCGGCGCGGCGGTGGCGGTATTCGAAACTGCCCGCGGCCAGGCCGCGCTCGGACACCACCACCCGGTGCGGCACGCCGATCAGTTCCATGTCGGCGAACATCGCTCCCGGGCGCAGGCCGCGGTCGTCGAGCGCGGCGTCGACGCCGGCCGCGAGCAGGTCGCGGTACAGCGCCTGCGCGGCTTCGGCGACGGCGGCGTCGTTCTTGGGATTGATCACGCACACCACCGCCTGCCACGGCGCCATCGCTTCCGGCCAGGCGATGCCGGCGTCGTCGAAGTTCTGCTCGATCGCCGCCGCCACGATCCGCGACACGCCGATGCCGTAGCAGCCCATCGCCGGGGTCGCGGCCTTGCCGGTCTCGTCGAGCACGCTGAGCTTCATCGCTTCGGCGTACTTGCGGCCGAGCTGGAACACGTGCCCGACCTCGATGCCGCGGGCGATGCCGAGGGTGCCCCGGCCGTCGGGCGAAGGATCGCCGGCGACCGCGTTGCGGATGTCGGCGACCTCGGCCGGCTCGGCCAAGTCGCGGCCCCAGTTGACCCCGGCCAGGTGGTAGCCGTTGTCGTTGGCACCGACCACGAAATCGGCCAGCGCGGCGACGCTGCGGTCGGCGATCACCCGCACCGGCTTGGCCGGCGCGACCGGGCCGAGGAAGCCGGGCTGGGCGCCGAGGTGTTCGAGAATCTCGGCCTCGCTGGCCAGGCGGTACTCGGCCAGGCCGGCCAGCTTGGACAGTTTGATCTCGTTGACCACGTGGTCGCCGCGCACCAGCGCCAGGGCGAACTGCGGCTGGCCGTCGGCGTCGGCGCCGACGATCGCGACCGACTTGACCGTGCGCGCCAGCTCGATGCCGAGCAGGGCGGCGACGTCCTCGCAGGTTTTCTGGGTCGGCGTGTCGACCTTGCGCATCGCCTCGGCCGCGGCCGGGCGCGGGCCCGGCGCCACCGCTTCGGCCAGTTCGACGTTGGCGGCGTAGTCGGAACCGTCGGAGAAGGCGATCGCGTCCTCGCCGGAGTCGGCCAGGACATGGAACTCGTGCGAGGCGCTGCCGCCGATCGCGCCGGTGTCGGCGAACACGGCGCGGTACTTCAGCCCCAGGCGGGTGAAGATGCGGCCGTAGGTGTCGTACATGTTGCGGTATTCGCGGCCGAGGTCCTCGTCGCTGACGTGGAAGGAGTAGGCGTCCTTCATCAGGAACTCGCGCGCGCGCATCACCCCGAAGCGCGGCCGGATCTCGTCGCGGAACTTGGTCTGGATCTGGTAGAAGTTGACCGGCAGCTGCTTGTAGCTGGCCAGCTCGTTGCGGGCGAAGTCGGTGACGACCTCTTCATGGGTCGGCCCGTAGCAGTACCAGGCCTCCTTGCGGTCCTGCATCTTCAGCAGCTGGCCGCCGAACTTCTCCCAGCGCCCGGTTTCTTCCCACAGCTCCTTGGGCTGCACCGCCGGCATCAGCACTTCGATCGCGCCCGCGGCGTTCATCTCCTCGCGCACCGCGCGCTCGACCTTGCGCAGCACGCGCAGGCCCAGCGGCGACCAGGTGTACAGGCCGGCGGCGAGCTTGCGGATCATGCCGGCCTTGAGCATCAGCTTGTGGCTGACGATCTCGGCCTCGGCGGGGGTTTCCTTGCTGGTATGGAGATGGAACTGCGACAGGCGCATCGGCAGGGGTTCGCGGATGGGGAAAGCGAACAGTTTGCCATGCCGGCGCGCCGGGCTCGTTCGCGAACCGGGCCGGCGGGGCGCCGCGCGGCGCCCTGGGGCGGGCGCCGAAGCCGTCGCGGGACGGGCCGCGGCGCCCGGTGGGGCTGACTCAGGCGTCGCCTTGCTTGGTGGTCGGCTGCGACGAAGCCGGGGCGACGCTGGTCGGCGCCGCGGCCGGCTGGGTGCAGTAGGCGCGCACCGCGGCCTCGGCCAACTGGACCTGGGCGGCGCGCTGCTGGGCGTCGAGCACGTTGTCCGGCTTGCCGTCCTTGTTGGCGTCGACCCCGACCGTGCGCGAGCTCTGCAGCTGCTTGAGGTTGCCGCGCGCGGTCACGCACTGCGGGTTCTCGGCCGCCGGCGCGTCGGCCGCGCTGGCGGTCTGGGCGGCGGTGCCGGAGCGGTTCTTGATCACCCGGTTCTTGACCCCGGCCTGGTTCGGCGGCGGCGAATCGGAGTAATGGGTGACGCCCTTGGCGTCCTTCCACTGGTACAGCTCGGTGGCGGCGACCGGGGCGGCCAACAGGACGAGCAGGGCGGCGCTGAAGCCCAGCGCCGGCAGGGCGCGGCGGGCGGAAGGACGGGTCGGGCGGGACATGGCGGAGCTCCGGGGCAGCGGGCGGAACGGGGCGGCAGACGCCGATGGGGCGGGGGGAAGCTACGATTGCAGCATCCTGTCCGGATGCAGGCAAGCGCTACACTTCGCAGTATGGAACCCCATCACACGCCCCGCCCCCGCGGACGCGGCATTTACCTGCTGCCCAACCTGTTCACCACCGGCGGCATGTTCGCCGGCTTCTACGCGATCATCGCCGCCACCCAGGGCCGTTTCGACGACGCTTGCGTGGCGATCTTCATCGCCGCGATCCTCGACGGCGTCGACGGCCGCGTTGCGCGCCTGACCAACACCCAGAGCGAGTTCGGCGTGCAGTACGACTCGCTGGCCGACCTGATCAGCTTCGGCCTGGCGCCGGCGCTGGTGATGTACCACTGGGCGCTGGAGTCGACCAAGCTCGACGGCGTCATCCCCGGCAAGATCGGCTGGGTCGGCGCCTTCCTCTACGCCGCCTGCGCCGCGCTGCGCCTGGCCCGGTTCAATTCCCAGGTCGGCCAGGTCGACAAGCGCTGGTTCATCGGCCTGGCCAGCCCGGCCGCGGCCGGACTGGTCGCCAGCTTCGTCTGGACCTGCCACAGCTTCGGCCTGGTCGGCGAGCAGTTGCGCTACGCCGCGCTGGCGGTGACCGTGCTGGCCGGCCTGCTGATGGTCAGCCGGATGCGCTACGTCAGCTTCAAGGGCAGCGGCCCGCGCAACGACCGGGTGCCGTTCCTGGCGATCCTGGTGGTGGTGGCGGTGGTGGTGGCGATCGCGATCGACCCGCCGCGGGTGCTGCTGGCGATCTTCGCCCCGTATGCGCTGTCCGGCCCGGTGCAGGCGATCTACCGCCGGGTGCGCAGAATTCCGCCGCCGCCCCCGCCGGCCGAGGGCGGTACGCCATGAGCGGGCTGTGGAGCGCGCAGCAGCGCGAGTGGTTGCAGGCGATGGGCCACAGCGTGCTGAGCCTGGCCGGCGACGAGGCCGAGCCGGCGCCGGCCGTCGCGCCGACCGCCGGGCGCGCTTCCGCGCCCAGGCCGGAGCTTGCCCCGGTCGCCGCTGCGGCCAACCCGGCCCGGCCGACCGCCGACAGCCCCTTGCTGCGCAACCTGCTGCGCGCCGCGCGCCGCGCGCCCGGCGACGCGGCGGTGCTGGCCCTGTTCGACGTCGCCGCACTGCGCGGCGACCCGGCCGCCAAGCGCGCGCTGTGGCCGCGCCTGCGCGCCCTGCGCCGCGGGAACGCGCCGCGATGATCGCGCTGGCCTCGGACCTGGAACGTCCCACGGCCCCGGCCGCGCTGCGGCCGATGCGCGAAGACGATCTCGACGCGGTCCATGCGATCGAGATCCGCGCCTACGAATTCCCGTGGACCCCGGGCATCTTCCGCGACTGCCTGCGCGCCGATTACCCGGCCTGGGTGCTGGTCGAGGACGAGCGCATCGTCGGCTACTTCCTGATGAGCGTGGCCGCCGGCGAGGCGCACGTGCTCAACGTCTGCGTCGCCCCGGAAGCGCATGGGCTGGGCTTCGGCCGCAAGCTGCTGCGCGCCCTGGTCACGATCGCCCGCGGCCGCGGCGCCGAGCGGGTGTTCCTGGAAGTGCGCCCGTCCAACGCCGGCGCGATCGCCCTGTACCACAGCGAAGGCTTCAACGAGATCGGCCGCCGCCCGCGCTACTACCCGGCCCGCGGCGGCCGCGAGGATGCACTGGTGATGGCGATCGAGTTGTTGCCCGAGGGGCGGGATTAGGGATTCGGGATTGGCAAAGCGCGACGTTGCCCCTGTAGGAGCGGCGTAAGCCGCGACAACCGAAGCGACGAAATACCACGCCTCCTTCCGAAGTCCCGACCCTTCCCGCTCTGCCTGCCCAAATCGCGGCTATCCGCGCTCCGGCTGCCACGCTTGCGTCCGTCGCTGCGGTGGTCGCGGCTCACGCCGCTCCTACAGGGGTTGATGCGCGCACAAAAAAGCCGCGGTCCTGCCGCGGCTTTTTTGCGAGAGGCTGTGTCGTTCAGTCCAGCTTGGCCCGCTGCGCGACCAGCTCTTCCAGCATCGTGGTCCAGTCGACCAAGCGCTTGCGCTCCTGCTCGACCACCGCCGGCGGCGCGTTCTGGACGAAGGTGTCGCTGGCCAGCTTGGCCTGGCACTTGCCGATCTCGCCCTCGACCCGCTTGCGTTCCTTGTCCAGGCGCACCCGTTCGGCGTCGAGCTTTTCCGCCGGCAGCGGCACCAGCAGGGTCAGTTCGCCGACCACCGCCGGCGCGGCCGGCGGCGCCGCAGCCACGTCGTCGATGTAGTCGATGCGCTCGAGCTTGTTGAGGAACTTGAGCTGAGTGGCGAAGCGCGCGCTGCGCTCGCGGTCGCTGGCGTCGCCCTTGGCCAGCAGCAGCGGCACCAGGTCGGACGGCTTGACGTTGAGCTCGCTGCGCACCTTGCGCAGCGCCGAGACCATCGCCTTGAGCCATTCCACGTCGGCCTCGGCGCCGGCGTAGTCGCCGCCGACTTCGCCGGCCTGCGGATAGGCGCGCAGCATGATGCTGGATTCGGCCACGCCGAGCTTGGGCGCGACCTGCTGCCACAGTTCCTCGGTCACGAACGGAATCAGCGGGTGCAGCAGGCAGAGCAGGCGCTCGAGCACGTACAGCAGGGTGTGGCGGGTGCTGTCGGCGGCGGCGCGGTCCTCGCCCTGCAGCGCCGGCTTGGCCAGCTCGACGAACCAGTCGCAGAACGCGTTCCAGGCGAACTCGTACAGGCTCTGCGCCAGCAGGTCGAAGCGGTAGCCGGCCAGGTGCGTCTCGGCCTCGGCCGCGGCCTTGGCCAATTGGGCCAGGATCCAGCGTTCGGCGTCGGTCTTCGGCTGCGGCGCGCCGGCGAAGCCGGCGCCGTCGGTGTTCATCAGCACGAACCGGGTCGCGTTCCACAGCTTGTTGCAGAAGTTCTTGTAGCCCTCGGCGCGGCCGAGGTCGAACTTGATGTCGCGGCCGTGGGTGGCGAGCGCGGCGATGGTGAAGCGCAGCGCGTCGGCGCCGAAGGCCGGGATGCCTTCGGGGAACTCCTTGCGCGTGTTCTTCTCGATCTTCTCGGCCATCTTCGGCTGCATCAGGCCGGTGGTGCGCTTGGCGACCAGCTCGTCCAGGCTGATGCCGTCGATCAGGTCGATCGGGTCGAGCACGTTGCCCTTGGACTTGGACATCTTCTGCCCGTCTTTGTCGCGCACCAGGCCGTGGATGTACACGTCGCGGAACGGGACCTGGCCGGTGAAGTGGTCGGTCAGCATGATCATGCGCGCGACCCAGAAGAAGATGATGTCGAAGCCGGTGACCAGCACCGAGGTCGGCAGGTAGCGCTCGAAGCCGCGCGCTTCCATCGTCGCCTGGTCCGGCCAGCCCATGGTGCTGAACGGCCACAGGCCGGAGGAGAACCAGGTTTCCAGCACGTCGCTGTCTTGGCTCAGGACGACGTCGGCGCCGAGGCCGGCGCGGGCGCGCGCATCGGCTTCGTCGCGGCCGACGTAGATATTGCCTTGCTCGTCGTACCAGGCCGGGATGCGGTGGCCCCACCACAGCTGGCGGCTGATGCACCAGTCCTGGATGTTCTCCATCCAGTGGCGGTAGGTATTGATCCAGTTGCCCGGAACGAAGCGCACCTGGCCCTGTTCGACCAGCTCCAGGCCGCGCTTGGCCAGGCCGTCCATCTGCACGAACCACTGGTCGGTCAGATAGGGCTCGATCACCTGGCCGGTGCGGTCGCCGCGCGGCACCTGCAGCTTGTGCGGCTTGGTTTCCACCAACAGGCCCTGCGCTTCCAGTTCGGCCAGCACGACCTTGCGCGCTTCGTAGCGGTCCAGGCCGACGAAGCGTTCCGGCGCGTTGGCGTTGACGGTCGCGTCGAGGGTGAAGATGTTGATCAGCGGCAGGCTGTGGCGCTGGCCGACCGCGTAGTCGTTGAAATCGTGGGCCGGGGTGACCTTGACCACGCCGGTGCCGAATTCGCGGTCGACGTAGGCGTCGGCGATGACCGGGATCTCGCGCCCGGTCAGCGGCAGGGTGACGCTCTTGCCGATCAGGTGCTGATAGCGCTCATCGTCCGGATGGACCATGACCGCGGTGTCGCCGAGCATGGTTTCCGGGCGCGTGGTCGCGACCGTCAGCGTGGCGCTGCCGTCGCTCAGCGGATAGCTGATCGACCACAGGAAGCCGTCTTCTTCTTCGTTGACCACTTCCAGGTCGGAGATCGCGGTCTTCAGCACAGGGTCCCAGTTGACCAGGCGCTGGCCGCGGTAGATCAGGCCTTGCTCGTGCATGCGCACGAAGGCCTCGATCACCGCCTGCGAGGCCATCGGGTCCATGGTGAAGGCCGATCGGGTCCAATCGCCGGAGGCGCCGAGGCGGCGCATCTGCCGTTCGATGGTGCCGCCCGAGTGGGCCTTCCACTCCCACACCTTCTCGATGAAGCCGTCGCGGCCCAGGCCGTCGCGGGTCAGGCCTTCCTGGCTGAGATTGCGCGCCACCACCATTTCGGTGGCGATGCCGGCGTGGTCGGTGCCCATCTGCCACAGCGTGTCGTAGCCGCGCATGCGGTAGTAGCGGATCAGCGCGTCCTGCAGGGTGTGCTGGAACGCGTGGCCCATGTGCAAGGTGCCGGTGACGTTCGGCGGCGGCAGCAGGATCGAATACGCCGGACCTTCGCCGCGCGGCTGGAATACGCCGCTGCTTTCCCACTGTTCGTAGAGGCGGGCTTCGAACTGTTTGGGGTCGTAGCTGGGGGCGAGGGACATAGGGGCGGGGAATGGGGAAAGGGGAAAGGGGAATCGGGAATCGGTAGGGCTACTGCAACAGCGCAGGAGGAGGTGGCGAAGGGCTTTAACGATTCCCTATCCCCGATTCTCCATTCCGGCTTCTTACATATCGTGCTTATTCAAAGCCAGGCCGCGCGCCTGGTACTGCTTCCAGCGTTCGCGCAGCGGGCCGCGCGCGGAGTCGTCGGCGGGGACGACTTCCAGTACCCGGTCGAAGCCTTCGCCGACCGGGGCGTCGCGCAGGTTGATCACCAGCGGGCGCAGGGCCGGGTCGGATTCGGGCGCGGCGATCAGCACGTCGGCTTCCTCCTCGTCCTCGTCCAGCCCGGCGATCTGGTGCGGGATATAGGCGTCCTCGCCCATGTCCCAGAGCATGTCGTCGAGTTGCTCGGCCTGCTCGGCGCTGCGCGCCAGGATCAGGGTCGGCAGCCCGGCGTCGTGGGCCTTGCGCGCCAGTTCGCAGACCAAGCGCATCGGCTCCTCGCGGAAGCGCGGCGATTGGATCAGGTAGAAGTCGGCGCGGGGCATGTTCGGGGCTCGGGGCTCAGGATTCGGAATTCGGGACTGCGGGACTCGGGACTCGGGACTCGGGACTCGGGACTCGGGACTCGGGACTCGGATTAAAGCGGGACTCGGTAAAGTGGGCTTTTGCTTTCAGTCAGTCGGGGTCGGGGAACACGTGGTCCTTGAGCTTGGCGGCGCGCCGCCTAGCCTTTCGAGTCCCGAGTCCCGAGTCCCGAGTCCCGCAGTCCCGCAGTCCCGGAACCCCGAGGGCCCCGAGTCCCGCACAGCGTCAGCCCGCCTGATCCAACAACCACTGCGACAGCAGACCCACCGGGCGGCCGGTGGCCAGGCCGCGCTTGCCTTCTTCGTTGGAGACGCCGGCGATGTCCAGGTGGGCCCAGCGCTGGCCTTCGGTGAAGCGGGCCAGGAAGCAGCCGGCGGTGATCGCGCCGGCCCAGCGGCCGCCGATGTTGTAGACGTCGGCGAAGCTGGACTCGAGCTGGGTCTGGTACTCGTCCCACAGCGGCAGGCGCCAGGCGCGGTCGAACACTTGTTCGCCGGCCTGCAGCAGTTCGCCGGCGAGGTCGTCGTCCTTGCTCATCAGGCCGCTGGCGAACTTGCCCAGCGCCACCACGCAGGCGCCGGTCAGGGTCGCCACGTCGAGCAGGGCCTTGGGTTCGAAGCGCTGGGCATAGGTCAGCGCGTCGCACAGGATCAGGCGGCCTTCGGCGTCGGTGTTGCCGACTTCGATGGTCTTGCCGGACATGCTGGTGAGCACGTCGGAGGGACGGTAGGCGTCGGCGTCGGGCATGTTCTCCACCGCCGGCACCACCACCACCAGGTTGATCGGCAATTGCATGCCGACCGCCGACACGAACGTGCCCAGCACCGAAGCGGCGCCGCACATGTCGAACTTCATCTCCTCGATGCCGCCCTGGACCTTGAGGTTGATGCCGCCGGTGTCGAAGGTGATGCCCTTGCCGACCAGCACGTAGGGCTTGGCGTCGCCGCCGTTGTCGTACTTGAGCACGATCAGCTTGGGCGGGTTGGCCGAGCCGCGCGCGACCGCGAGCAGCGAGCCCATGCCCAGCGCCTGCATCTGTTCGCGGTCGAGCACCTCGCAGGAGGCGTTGTCGAAGCGGTCGGCGAATTCCTGCGCCTGCTGCGCCAGGTAGGCCGGGTTGCAGATGTTCGGCGGCAGGTTGCCGAGCTCGCGGGCGAAGGCGACGCCGGCGGCGATGGCCTGGCCGCGCGCCAGCGCGACGGCGTCGGTGCCGCTGAGCGAGAGCCGGCGCAGGCCGGGCTCGTCTTTCTTCTTGCCCAGGGTGGCGGTGTAGCGGTAGCAGGCGTGGTCGGCGGCGATCGCGGCCTGGCGGATCGCCCAGGCGGCGTCGCGGCCCTGCACCGGCTCTTCGGTCAGGGTCAGCAGGGCGTGCTGGACCGGGCCGGTCTTGAGCGCGCGGGCGGCATCGCCGACCGCCTTGAGGTACTGGGCGACGCCGAACTTGCCCGGCTCGCCGAGGCCGACCACCAGCACGCGCGGCGCGGCCATGCCGGGGACGTCGTGGAGCAGGGCGGTCTTGCCGGTCTTGCCGCTGATGTCGCCGCGTTCCAGCAGCACGGTCAGGCGTCCGCCGCTGACTTCATCCAGCGTTCGCGCCGCTGCGGTCAGGGTCTTGTCGGCGAAGGCGCCTACCACGACGCAATCGGTTTGAGCGGCCGCGGGCGTGTCGCGGTTCAGGTCGAATTCGAGGGCCATCCAACAGATTCCCAGCAGAAAAGAGGAGTTGTCTCGTACAATCGGCCGGCTTTGCCTAAGGGCCTGAGGCCAGGACCGAAGCCGGCGCCGTCTGGCGCAGAGTCGATCGGCAGCCCCGGGTTCGAGGCGCGATCGGGCCGGCCGGCCGTCGAACGAACCCCCGAGTTTAAAGCAAGCCCGCCCGAATGCCGAAGCCCAACCCGAAGCGCGCCCCCACGCCTCATGCAGAAGCTTGACCGTTACCTGACCGGCGAATTCGCCCAGGCCGTCTTCGCGACCCTGGTGGTGCTGCTGATCGTGAGCGTCGGCGGCGCCTTCACCGACGTGCTCGAGGACATCGCCAAGGGCAAGGTCCCGGCCGGCCTGATGCTGATGCAGCTGGGCCTGGTGCTGATCAAGTGGCTGCCGCTGATCCTGCCGCTGGCGCTGATGCTGGGCCTGATGCTGGGCATCGGCCGGCTGTATCGGGACTCGGAAATGCCGGTGATCGCCTCGATCGGTGTCGGCCCCAAGCGCCTGCTGCGCCCGCTGCTGTACGTGGTCGGCCCGATCGTGGCCGTGGTCGGCGCCTGCTCGCTGTGGCTGGGCCCCTGGGCCGACCGGGTGTCGCGCGAAATGATCAACGAGGCCAGCCGCAGCCTGGTCGTGGCCGGCCTGGAGCCGGGCGCCTTCACCGGCCTGCCCAACGACAACGGGGTGATCTACGTCGGCGCCATGTCCGGCGACGGCAGCCGTTTCGAGCGCATCTTCATCTACCGCAACAAGCCCGAGCGGCAGACCGTGACCACCGCCAAGAGCGGCCACCTGACCGTGCGCGCCAACGGCGACCGCTACCTGACCCTGGACGACGGCTTCGAGGTCGAGGGGCCGAAGGACGGCGGCCTGGACTACCGGCTGATGCGCTACGCCAGCAACGACGTGCTGATGCCGGCCAGCGAGGACCGCTACGACCCCTCGCTGCCGGAAATGATGTCGACCCCGCAGTTGCTGACCGATCCGCGGCGCGAGGCCGCGGCGCAGCTGCACTATCGCATCGCGCCGCCGCTGCTGGCCCTGGCCTTCGCCCTGCTGGCGGTGCCGCTGGCCCGCACCACCCCGCGCCAGGCCCGCTACGGCAGCGTGCTGATGGGTTTTCTGGCCTATCTGATCGGCAACAACTTCATGATGATGGGCACCGGCTGGATCGAAGACGGCAAGATCCCCGCCGCCCTCGGCCTGTGGTGGCTGACCGTGCCTTTGCTGGCGGTGTCGGCCTGGTTGTACCTGCGCGACGGCCGCGTCGCGCGGCGGAGCAAGGCGCGATGAGGCCCTTCCCCAAGATCCACGACGTCTACGTCGGCCGGGCCGTGCTCGGCACCGTGCTGCTGACCTGGGCGGTGCTGCTGGGTCTGGACTTCATGCTCAGCCTGGTCGGCGAATTCGGCGACATCGGCAAGGGCCGCTACGGCCTGATGCAGGCCCTGGCCTACATGCTGATGACGGTGCCGCGCCGCGCCTACGGCCTGTTCCCCTATGCCGCGGTGATCGGCGCGCTGATGGCCCTGGGCCAGTTGGCCTCGACCTCCGAGCTGACCGTGCTGCGCGCGGTCGGCCTGTCGCGGCGCCGGCTCAGCCTGGCGGTGGCCGGCGCGCTGGCGGCGCTGACCCTGGTCATGGTGGTCAACGGCGAGACCCTGGCGCCGGAAGGCCAGCGCCGCGCCGACGCGCTGAAGTCGGCGGCCAAGTCGAACAATCAGGTCGTGGCCGAGTACTCCGGCCTGTGGGCGCGCGAGGGCGACGTGATCCTCAGCGCCAGCCAGGGCCAGGAACGCAGCAATGGCCAGGACCGCTGGCTGGAGCTGCGCAACGTCAACCTGTACCAGTTCGGCGCCGACGGCCGCCTGGCCTCGTACGCGATCGCCAAGATCGCCGAGCACCGTCCCGGCGGCTGGCTGCTGCGCGACGTCACCCGCACCACCTTCCATGCCAAGTCGGCCGAGCAGACTCAGGTCGCGCAGGAGCGCTGGGAGTCCAAGCTCGACAGCTCGGCGCTGATGAGCGGCACCAACCGCCCGCGCTACCTCAGCGCCAAGGCCCTGCACAAGGCGATCGAAGACCGCGAACGCAACGACCTGGATGCGGCCGAGTTCGAGGCCCATTACTGGGGTCGCTGGTTCTACCCGCTCAACGTGCTGACCCTGTGCCTGGCGGCGGTGCCGTTTGCGTTCGGCAGCCTGCGCAGCGGCGGCCTGGGCAAGCGCTTGTTCATCGGCATCGTGTTCGCCCTGGTGTTCTGGCAGTTGCAGACCCAGTTCGTCGAGCTGGCCAAGGTGTTCCACTTCGACTTCCGCCTGGCCTACGCCATGCCGACGGTGGTGATGCTGGCGGTCTCCGCCTACCTGTTCAAACGTCGGTCGGGGTGAGCCGAAAGCACGCTTGCGAGCCACTGGCTCGCGCTTTCGGCGAACGCCCGGCGCGCTGCGCCGGGCCGGTGCCGCAACCTCCAGCCCACGCATAGCCGCCCGAAGCCGTCTGGCCGGGCCGGTGCCGCAACCTCCAGCCCACGCATAGCCGCCCGAAGCCGTCTGGCCGGGCCGGTGCCGCAACCTCCAGTCCACGCATAGCCGCCCGAAGACGTCTGGCCGGGCCGGTGCCGCAACCTCCGGCCCACGCATAGCCGCCCGAAGCCGTCTGGCCGGGCCGGTGCCGCAACCTCCAGCCCACGCATGGCCGCCCGAAGCCGTCTGGCCGGGCCGGGGCCGCAACCTCCAGCCCACGCATGGCCGCCCGAAGCCGTCTGGCCGGGCCGGGGCCGCAACCTCCAGCCCACGCATGGCCGCCCGAAGCCGTCTGGCCGGGCCGGGGCCGCAACCTCCAGCCCATGCATGGCCGCCCGAAGCCGCCTGCGGCACTGCCGCCCGAACAAGGGACGGAGGGGGTTAATCGCGCTCAAACCCCTCGCATCGCTCGAACTCGCTGCGCCGCAGCGGCCGCGCGCGTGGACCTACCGCTTCGGCATCCGCAGCACCCGCGTCCCGCTCGCGCGGTCGTGCCAGGTCAGGCGTTCGCGGTCGAACAGCGCCCACCAGAAGCCGAGCCCGCCGGCCAGCAGCGAGAGCGTGCCGACCGCATAGCGGATCCACAGCGCCTTCCAGCCCGGGATCGCGCCGTCGGCGCCGATCACCCGCAACCGCCAGGGCCGCATGCCCAGGGTCTGGCCGCCGCGTCGCCAGCTCAGCGTCGCGTAGCCGCCGGCCGCCAGCCAGCACAGGCTCCATTCCAGCCACCACCAGCCGGTCAGCGGCCGGATGTTCTCGTGGGTGTTGTGGCCGGCCAGGGTGTAGGCCAGCACCACCGCCAGGCCGATCAGCATCCACAGCGCCAGCACCGGCCAGAAGTCGTAGAACAGCGAGAACAGCCGCCAATGCAACAGGGCGGCGGGGCGGGGCGGGGCGGCGGCGGAGTCGGTTGCGCTCATCCCGGCAGGATACGGGCAGGAGCGAGTGGAGAGGAACGAGTGGAGAGGAGTGAGGAGTGAGCGGGGCCGCTATCGCGCTCCGCCTTTACTCACTCCTCACTCCTCTCCACTCGTTCCTCTGCAGCCGTTCCCCGCCTTAAGCTTCCCCCATGCCCGCCACTCCCGCCGATCGCCGCAGCCTGGCCATGGCCTTGCCCCCGCTGGACGAGCCCGACGCCGCCGACATCGCCGGGTTCCTGGATGCGATCTGGGCCGAGAACGGCCTGGCGCAGCAGACCTTGCACAGCTATCGCCGCGACCTGGAAGGCCTGGCGCGCTGGCGCGACGGACGCGGCCTGGCCGGCGCCGATCGCGCCGCCCTGTTCGAGTATCTGGCCTGGCGCACCCGCGAGGGCTATTCGCCGCGCAGCAACGCGCGCCTGCTGTCGGCCCTGCGCGCGTTCTACGCCTGGCGCCTGCGCCGCGGACTGCGCAGCGACGACCCGACCGCTTTGCTGGAGCCGCCGAAGCTGCCGCGCTCGCTGCCCAAGGCGCTGGCGGAAAGCCAGATCGACGCCCTGCTGGCGGCGCCCGACACGGACGCGCCGCTGGGCCTGCGCGACCGCGCCATGCTCGAGCTGATGTACGCCGCCGGGCTGCGCGTCAGCGAGTTGGTGAATCTGCCGGCGACCGCGGTCAACCTGCGCCAAGGCGTGTTGCGGGTCACCGGCAAGGGCAGCAAGGAGCGCCTGGTGCCGCTGGGCGAGGAAGCCCAGCACTGGCTGGAGCGCTACCTCGGCCAGGCCCGCCCGCAACTGGCCGGCAAGCGCGCCCTGGCGCCGTTGTTCATCGGCCCCTCCGGCGAAGCGCCGAGCCGGCAGGAGTTCTGGCACCTGGTGAAGCGCTACGCCGCCGTCGCCGGCATCGACCCGATGCGGATCAGCCCGCACGCCCTGCGCCACAGCTTCGCCACTCACTTGCTCAACCGCGGCGCCGACCTGCGCGCGCTGCAGATGCTGCTCGGCCACAGCTCGCTGTCGACCACCCAGATCTACACCCTGGTGGCGCGCGAACAGCTCAAGCGCCTGCACGCCAAGCATCATCCTAGGGGGTGAGCCGAAAGCGCTTGCGAGCCACCGGCTCGCGCTTTCGGCGAACGCCCGGCGCGCTGCGCCGGGCCGGGGTCGCAACTCTCAGCCAGAGCGCAGCTCTCCAAAGCCGCATGCGG